>DAHXOT010000045.1 GCA_027364735.1 Hydrotalea sp.
ATTTTCAGTCCTTTGCTCTACCGACTGAGCTACCGCACCTTCCATAAAGGGCTGCAAATATAATAGCTAATTGCAAATCTCAAAAAACTAATTCTAAATATCTGCTTGTTACAGTAATATTTTACAAAAGTTGATACTTAAAACTCGCAATTTTTAGGAGTTCGGGCAAAAGCAATTACATCTCTAATATTGGTCATACCGCTAACAAATTGTACCATTCGCTCAAAACCCAGTCCAAATCCTGCATGAGGAACGGTTCCAAAGCGGCGTGTATCTAAATACCAACTCATTTCTTCTGTAGGAATATGCATGTCTTTCATTCTTTGCTCTAACTTTTCTAATCTTTCTTCACGTTGAGAGCCTCCTACTATTTCGCCTATACCCGGTGCTAAAATATCCATAGCTGCAACTGTTTTACCATCATCGTTCATTCGCATGTAAAATGCTTTTATGGCTGCCGGATATCCGGTAACAATTACGGGTTTTTTAAAATGCTTTTCTACTAAATATCTTTCATGTTCACTTTGTAAATCAATTCCCCACTGAACATCGTATTGAAATTTTTTCTTTTTATAATGATTGCTTTCTAATAAAATGGTAATGGCTTGCGTGTAGGTAATTCTTTCAAAAGCGTTATTTAAAACAAATTCTAATTTTTCAATAAGTCCCCATTCGCTGCGTTTATCTTGTGGTAATTGTTTTTCTTCTTCGGCTAAACGTTGGGCTAAAAATTCTAAATCTTCTCGGTTATTATCCATTGCATATTGAATCAAATATTTAATAAATTCTTCGGCCAAATTCATATTATCTTCAATATCGCAAAAAGCCATTTCGGGTTCAATCATCCAAAATTCTGCCAAATGCCTTGCTGTATTAGAGTTTTCGGCTCTGAAAGTAGGACCAAAAGTATAAATTTCGCTAAATGCCATTGCACCTAACTCGCCTTCTAATTGACCACTCACTGTAAGGTTGGTACTTTTTCCAAAAAAATCTTCTTTATAATTAATAGAGCCATCCTCGTTTTTATCAGCCGTTCCATCAATAGGCAATGTGGTTACTTTAAACATTTCGCCGGCACCTTCTGCATCGCTTGCGGTAATAATTGGCGTGTGCAAATACACAAATCCTTTTTGATTGAAAAATTGGTGAATGGCAAATGCCAATGCGTGCCTTACGCGAAATACTGCTCCAAAAGTATTGGTTCTAAAACGCAAATGAGCAATTTCTCTTAAAAATTCAAGGCTGTGTTTTTTAGGTTGTAATGGATATTTTTCGGCATCACTATCGCCTAATATTTCTATCAATTTTGCCTTTACTTCTATTTTTTGTCCTTTGCCTAAAGATGCCACTGCATGGCCAATTACTTTTAAAGATGCACCGGTGCTAATACGTTTTAGTGTATCATCATCTAACAATCCCAGCTCAACCACTATTTGTAAATTATTATTGGTGCTGCCATCGTTTAGTGCAATAAACTGATTATTACGAAATGTTCTTACCCATCCCATAACAGTTACTTCTTGGCCTATAACTTCAGTTTGTAATAGTTCTTTAATTTTAATTCTTTTATTAAACATGGTATTTATTTTTGTTTCGAGGCAAACACTTTACAAAATTAAGGTTGCAAAGATAAGTTCAATATGCTTTTATAAGCAGTTATAAATGCAGCTTTTAAAAAAGTTGGAATAGAAAAAGCGAAAAAAATTATTTCTTTTAAAGTATTTACTGTAACATTGCATCGGAAACAGGCTGATTCGGTACGCTAAAAGTCATCTCTCAGCAACATCAGTTTTCATCTTTTCCAAATAGCCAATTTAATATTTCAAGTGTATTTATACTAAATAAATATTTTAAAACAAACATCGAACCTATTATTCCCTCATAAACCATTTTATGTACGACATTTTGCAACTAAATGATATGCTTGTTCCGGAATTGCTGGACATTGCAGAGCAGTTAAATATTCCTCATGTAAAAAAATTAGATAAACAAGAATTAATTTATAAAATTCTTGACAGCCAGGCAGTTAAAGCAAGTGAGGTGAAAGAAGTTAAAAAAACAAGAACTCGCAAACCTATTACAGTTAAGGCTTCTACCTCCAATATTACCGAAGAAGCTGTAGTAATGCAAGAGGCTCCTAAACAAGAGGAGCCTGCCATAAAACGCAACCGAAAAATAAAGAAAAAAGAAAATGAAGAGATGCAGTTTGATGAAGCGCAATTAAACTTGGGTCATCAAATTTTACAAGCTACCGAATCGCTAAATGAAGCAGATGCTACCGAAAAGTCTACTGAAACAGTTTCGACCGAAAAACCTACCGAAGCAGAAACAACAACGCAGGAAACACAACAAAATTTTCAACGAAATTTTCGTCAACCGGTTTTTAATATTGAATTCGATGGCTTAATTAGTGGCGAAGGTGTTTTAGAAATGATGCCCGACGGATATGGATTTTTACGCTCGTCCGATTATAATTATTTATCCTCACCCGATGATGTATATGTTTCTCCTTCGCAAATAAAATTATTTGGATTAAAAACAGGCGATACTGTTTCGGGCTCTGTTCGTCCGCCAAAAGAAGGTGAAAAATATTTTGCTCTATTAAAAGTAGATGCTATAAATGGCAAACGGCCCGATGAAGTACGCGACCGTGTTCCGTTTGAATATTTAACGCCATTATTTCCTTATGAAAAATTAAATTTATATACAACGGCAAGCAGTTACAGTACCCGTATTATGGATTTATTTACACCAATTGGTAAAGGGCAACGCGGTTTAATTGTTGCACAACCCAAAGTAGGTAAAACCATGCTGCTAAAAGAAGTGGCAAATGCTATTGCTGCAAATCATCCAGAATGTTATTTAATTGTGGTTTTGGTAGATGAAAGACCAGAAGAAGTTACAGATATGGAACGCAGTGTTAGGGCAGAAGTAATTGCATCAACCTTTGATGAACCCGCCGAAAAACACGTGAAAGTATCTACCATTGCTTTGCAAAAAGCCAAACGCTTAGTTGAATGTGGGCACGATGTAGTGATTTTATTAGATTCTATTACGCGTTTAGCCCGTGCACATAATACAGTTGCACCCGCAAGTGGTAAAGTATTAAGTGGTGGTGTAGAAGCAAATGCCATGCAAAAACCCAAACAATTTTTTGGTGCTGCCCGTAAAATTGAAAATGGTGGATCACTCACTATTTTGGCCACTGCATTAATAGAAACAGGCAGCAAAATGGATGAAGTAATTTTTGAAGAGTTTAAAGGAACCGGCAATATGGAATTGCAGTTGGACCGCCGTTTGGCAAACAAACGCATTTTCCCTGCAATTGATTTAGTAGCATCCTCTACTCGCCGCGATGATTTATTGCTAGATAAAGACGTGTTGCAACGCATGAATATTTTACGATTATATATTAATGATATGAATACTGAAGAAGCAATGAATGAACTATTAAAACGTATGCGTGGCACGAAGGATAATGAAGAATTTTTGGCAAGTATGAATAGATAAAACGAACCTTTTGTAATATAAAAATCCCGCAACATAGCGGGATTTTTTTTGAAGCAACGTAAGCTACTTAGCAAATAAATACAACTACTTTAGCAACCAATTATCAAATAGTTTTTCAATTCTTTTATATTCATCTATCCAACTACTTGGTTCAACAAAACCATGACTTTCTACAGGATAAACAGCTAAATCCCAATTATCTTTTCCTAATTCAATTAATCGTTGTGTTAGCCGTACTACATCCTGAAAGTGAACATTGATATCTACCATTCCATGACAAATGAGTAAATGATTTTTTAGGCCATCGGCAAAATAAATAGGCGATGATTGACGATAAGCAATACTATCGGTAAAAGGCTCATTTAATATATTAGAAGTATATCCATGATTATAATGAGCCCAATCTGTAACCGGCCGTAATGCAGCGCCTGCTTTAAATACATTAGGTGTGGTAAACATGGCCATAAGGGTCATAAATCCACCATAACTGCCACCGTACATTCCAATTCGAGTGCTATCAATTCCTAATTCATGTACTAAATATTTTGCAGCATCTACTTCATCGTCTAAATCTTTTCCACCCATATGCCTATAAATTCCGGTACGCCAATTTCTTCCATAACCACTGCTTCCTCTGTAATCAATATCTAAAATGGTATATCCTTTATCTGCCAATAAATTATTAAACATTTGTTCTCTAAAGTAATATTCCGAAAACCAATAATGTACATTTTGCAAATACCCTGCACCATGTACAAAAATAATTGCTGCATTATTTTTTATACCCTGTTTTGGCTCGTATAATCTGGCATAAACGGATTCATTATCTCTTGCCATAAATGAAAATATTTTTGTTTCTCTCCACGCATAGCTTTTAAACTCTTCACCGGCAGCTTTATTGGTTATTTGATTGGGCGTTTTAGTAAAATTAGTTTCTTGATAATAGAGTTCCCATGGTTTTGTAATATAGGAATACCGATACGCAATATATTTTTCATCGGGAGAAACCAAAACATTATATCCTCCCACCATATTGGTTAATTTTTCTTTTTTTAAACCATCAATTGATATGCGATAATAGTTTTGTTTACCGGGATGTTCTTCGTTGGTAAGAACGTAAAAATATTGTTTGCTTTTACTTAAAACCACTTCCTGTATTTCGTAGTTGCCTTTAGTAATGGGCGTTACAGAGAAATTGGTTATGTTATATTTATATAAATGAGCATAGCCTGTTGCCTCGCTTTTAAAATAAAAGTTGGCAGTATCAATCCATCCTTCTTGCACATCATATTTTATGCCCTGACCATCTATCCATGCATCATCGTGTTGATGATTGGCGGTAATTAACTTACCGGTTTCTGCATTCAATAAGGCAATCCATTTATCTTTATTATCCTGCGAGTAAATATCTAAAAAAGCTGCTGTTCCATTTTCATTCCAAACTATATTGCCAAAACTTACACCGCGAATTACATTTTTTACATTTAAAAATTTGTTGGGATATTCTTTATAATAATCGGGCTGATTGGTAATGCCCGATAAGGCATCTACCGTAACTTCAATAACTGTATCTTTTTTTCTGTCAATAATATATAATTCATTTTTATTTTGAGGAACTCCCACTTTTGACCTTCCTTTAATTGTTTCTGTAAACCCCGATTCGGTAACATATTCAGGAACAATAGATGTTTTTTTATTGAAAGGAATTTGAACCAAACAATACGTTATAAATCTTCCATCAGGACTAATTTCTATGTTTTGCACCTCTTTATTTCCAATATAAATTGTTTTTATTTTATTTTTGTCTTGGTGTGCTTTTAAAAATGCATCGTGTAATTCTTTTTTAGATTTTCTTTCTTGTATGATAGAGGAAGTAAGCAACTGATTTTGTTGTAACCATTTTTCTTGCAAAGTGCTATTTGCTGCATTTTTATTTTTTGCATCAGGTTCTACATTTTTAAAATCGGTTAATTGTTGTGTAACGCCTGTTGTACAATTCCAGCTAAATAAATTATTATTCGTTTCATATACAATGCACTCATCATTCAGTATAAAACGGGCATTTGTTTCTATAGCTTCGGTTTGTGTAAGCTGTTTTAAATTATTAGTTTTCGGCTCTAATAAAAAAACATCTCCTTGATATATAAAAACGAGTTTTGTTTTAGTAGAATTATATACGCCATTTGCTTCTGCTAAAGCAAATTGTGCATCGGTATAAGTTGGCTTAATTATTTTTTTTGTTGCAATTGAAAAAGCAAATACCGAATCGGAAATATTTTTATCCGGATTCCAATTAAAATAAATGTATTTACTGTTGTAGCTCCATACAATATTAGTGGGTGAAGTGCCTATCCATTTTGGATCTCGCATTATTTTCTCAACGGTAAGCTGTGCCGATGTGTTAAAAGAAATAATGGTGAAATAAATTAGTATCATTTTTTTCATAACAACTAATTTTCTTTGTTTAAAATAAGGTGTACAATATATTATTTCGATACCCAATCAATAAATGTATACATACTCATCCAGCCCATAATTAATACAACCATCCAGCCTGCAACTTGCATCCAAATTGGATGCTGATAATTTTTCATTAACGATTTTTTTGTGGCTGCCAATAAAATTATGGCCAATGCAATAGGTAAAATTAATCCGTTTAATGCCCCTGCAAATAATAATAATTCTTTTGGTTTACCAATAAAAACAAAAATGATGGTGGATATAATAATGAAGATAGAAATACACCAACGTTCGTTATTTTGAAAAATAGGATGAAAGGTTTTAAAAAAAGAAACCGAAGTATATGCAGCCCCAACAACCGATGAAATAGCAGCACTCCATAGTATAATACCAAATATTTTATATCCAAAATTTCCGGCAGCAAATTGAAAAACAGTAGCAGCCGGGTTATTAGCATCGAGTACTATATTTTTTGTAACAACACCAACTACTGCCAAAAACAAAACAAACCGCATAATGGTAGAAATAACAATTCCGCTTAAAGCACTTTTATTTACGTTATGTATATTTTCTCTTCCTTTAATACCTGCATCTAATAATCTATGTGCACCCGAAAAAGTAATATATCCACCGACAGTTCCACCTACAATAGTAATAATTGCAGCCATTGAAATTTTTTCGGGAATAATGGTATGATGTATTACTTGCATTATGGGTGGTTTTGCAGCATAGGCAATAAATAAGGTTAATGCAATTTTTAACGTGCCTAAAATTTTAGTAAAGCCATCGAGCATTTTACCAATTTCTTTACTCCAAAATAAAATTAATGCAACTATGCAACTTATAATAGCTCCTTTTTCAAAACTCCAACCAAACAAAACATTTAAACCTAAACCACAACCTGCAATATTTCCTATATTAAAAGCAAAGCCGCCAATTACAACCAATAGAGTAAGAAAAAAACCAAAGCCGGGTAATAATTTATTTGCCAAATCCTGAGCTCGCATTTCACTAACAGTTAATATTCGCCATGTATTTAGTTGAGCTCCAATATCTAAAATAACCGAAATAAAAATTACAAAACCAAAGCTGGTAAGTAATTGTTGCGTAAACACAGTTGTTTGAGTAAGAAAACCCGGACCAATTGACGAATTGGCCATTAAAAATGCAGCCCCTAAAACAGAGCCGCCAATACCAACACCGCTTCTTTTAAATTGCTTTAAGCTCAATATTATTTTCTTTTAATGATTCGGCTATTTTTTTTGCAAAAGTTACAGCATGCTTTCCATCTCCATGAATACAAATTGTATCGGCTTTAATACCAATAATATTGCCCGAAACACTTATTACACAATGCTTCTGTACCATTTGCAATACTTGCTTAATAGAAAGTTCTACATCGGTTATCAATGCATTGGGATGCTTTCTAGATGTAAGTGTTCCATCATTTTGATAAGTTCTATCTGCAAATACTTCATTAGCAGTTTTTAATCCAATTTTTGCCGCTTCAGAAATTAAATAACTTCCACTCAATCCATACACAATAAAATCATTATTTATTTCGTGTATAGCTTTTACAATAATAGAACTCATTGTTGCATATTTAGCTGCCATATTATACAAAGCCCCGTGAGGCTTAATGTGATGAATAGTTGTAGCAAACTCGTTACAAATTTTTTGTAAAGTAAAAATTTGTTGTGCCACAATATCGAATAGTTGAAGAGGTGGCAATTCTATTTCGTTTCTGCCAAAATTTTCTTTATCGTCAAATCCCGGATGTGCTCCAATAGCTACGTTATGCTGTAAAGCCAGTTCTACCATCCGTTTCATAGTATCGGTGTTTCCGGCATGATACCCACAAGCAATATTGGTACTAGAAATAAATGGCATAAGAAAGATATCGTTATCCATACCTTCTCCCATATCGCAGTTTACATCAATAGTCTTCATTGAATGTTAAAAGTAATTAACCAATTGTTTAATTGCAAATTGTTTGCTTCTTTCATTTCGGTTAACAATTGATTCTGATATAATAGTTCTCTTTCTGCTGCTTCTTGAGTTATTATATTAAACTGTATTTTTTCGTTGGGCTTGCACTGAGCCAATGTAGCAATATCGGCAGAAATTACATGACCAATTCGTGGGTAGCCACCTGTTGTTTGATGATCGGCCATTAAAACAATAATTTGTCCATTGGGTAATAATTGAATAGTGCCTTTAGTAACTGCCGAAGAAATAAGAGAGCGGTTTTTATGCAAGTGCAATTCCGTTCCATTCATTCTATAGGCCATTCTGTTACTTTGTGGGGTAATAATAAAAGACGTTTTTTCGAATATTTTTTTCGATTCGCTAATTAATTCGTTATACTCATTACCTGCAATTATTCTAATATTATTATTGGTTGTATATAGTTTTTTTTCATAAATTTTCCAACTCAACATTCTATCGTTATCTGTTTTTAAAGCCTTACTATACGCAGCGGTAGTATTAAATTGTATTTCATCATTTTTCTGAAAAAATTTTCCATAATTATTTCCGCCAAAACCTGCCATAGTATTTGTACTATTACTATTTAACCATTTAGCAATAGCCAATCCATTTCTAATAGCCAAATAACATCTTGCTCCGGAAATTAATTTTATAAATTTTAAAACATCGCCTTTTCTTGCAATAAAGGGTTTATTATTTTCAATTTCTTGCTCATTTATTAAAGCAGTAAAGTTGGCACCGGTAATTGCACATAAAGCATCTTGTGTAAATAAAAAAGAGGAGCAAGGAAAATGCAATTCAATTACTGCTTCGGAAAAATTATTGCCTACCAATATATTGGCTAACCTTGCTGCAACAGCATCCATAACGCCGGTTGGATTAATACCTTGGTGTTGATACCCGTATCTTCCCAAATCCTGAATACTATCGGCTATTCCGGCTTTTACTACTACTATACTCATACTTTATTTTTAAGCTGATGAAATGTAGCGATATCAATTGCCTCAAACCTAACCAAATCGCCTTGTTTTAATAATGTATTACCGGGTTTTTGCTGATTGAATAATTGAATGGGGATTTGACCAATAATGTTCCATCCACCGGGAGAAGTTACCGGATAAATACCTGTTTGATCGCCTGCAATACCTACACTTCCGGCTTCAATTTTTTTTCGAGGTTCGGATCTTCTGGGGGTTGCCAATAAAGCATCTACTTTACCCAAATAGGCAAAACCCGGTAAAAAACCTATCATATATACACGATATATTTTTGAAAGATGTAGATTAATAAGTGTAGGTATACCGGTATTTTTTGCAATAGCCATTTCTTGCAAATCAATTCCTAAAG
This sequence comes from Hydrotalea sp., assembly GCA_027364735.1. Lineage (GTDB taxonomy): Bacteria > Bacteroidota > Bacteroidia > Chitinophagales > Chitinophagaceae > JAKAJX01. The sequence continues at coordinate 9,307 of DAHXOT010000045.1, forward strand.
AAATATCGTAGCAAACAGGAATAACAATACAATTTTTTGTTGATGCTGCACAAAAAGTAAAACTGCTAAGTTTTTTTTCTATATACTGAAGGATAGCACTATAGGCCGATATATCGTATTTTTTTCGAACCGCAATAATATCATAAACCAGCGTAAGTGAGCTATATGCAGGTATAATATCTTTAATTTCTTCGGGTTTTTGTTGCATGAAATGCTTGAATAAGCATAAAACTTTTTCATTCGTTTCCTCATCAATTGTTGTAGATAACTCTATAGTAACGGCATGATCGCCTACCGAATAAATAGTATACTCATTTAAAAAATTCATTCCGAAAAATTAGTGTATTTTTTACTACTATTTTTCATTATATGGTTATGTTATTCTTTTAATGAAGTTTAATTAATTTTTGAACAAGTTTTTTACCATCTTTTGCTCTTAATAAAGCTATGTACACTCCCGAAGGAATATTTGGCAAATGAATGATATTGGTATTAATTTGTATAGGTGTAGCAAAAATTATTTTCCCTGAAATATCATATAAACTAAGTATTTGATAGGTTCCGCAAATTCCCTGATCAATAATTAAAGAAGAAGAAAACGGATTGGGATAAAAATTAACTGCTTGTATATTTTGAGGTTTAGTATTTATCGCAGAGCAAGTTGGATACAGGTGTTTTTCTACTACTTGCATTTGAGGCTTATCGGCACCGGTAATACTATCGGGTTCAACAGATAAAAAATAATTATGCCACCACGGACCGGCCGCCCAATAACAACCACCCAAACATCGGCTACTTATATAATTCATAAATGTATCTAACAAAATATTCCAGCGTTTATCGTTATTAGGCACACCAAAAGAGCCTATCATACCTTGTTTATTATTTTGCTCTAACCAATCTATAAAAGGCTTCACTCGTTTAATAGCTTCTGCAGTACTTATGCCTAACGTATCGTAATTAGTAGAAGTATAAACCCCTGTGCCATCGGTATCAAAAAAAATATGTGCCGAGTAAATAATTTTATTATAAGTATCGTATAGGTTTTTCATTGGGTCGTTACAAGTTGGCCAACATTCGGTTAACCCACTATTTTCTCCTTCAACAATTATATTTACTTTTTTATTTACTTGTCTAATAGCATCAATAGCTTGTTGTGCAGCAATAGGCCAAGTATAATTACCCAAACCTTGTGGCTGATTCATTAAATCAAATCCATAAATATTTGTTTTACTGTTAAAAGCAAGTGCTATTTTTTGCCAAACATCTGCAAACATATCTCGAGTTACGGTTACAGAACCCAATTCAAATGGCTTACCATTAATATAATACAAGCCATAATTGTGTAAATCAATAATTACATTCAATTTATATACAGCACAACTATCAATAAAAGTATTTAATCTATTAAGTTCTGTGCTATCTAAACCGGCACCAAGCGTATGTTGCAAGCGTTCCCACCGAATTGGTAAACGAACTAATGAAAATCCTTTTTTAGAAAAATATTGAATATCCTTGATGGTTGGATAGGTATAATCTAATCCATAAACCCCGGGTAAGTTTGGTACGCCAAATTCTGCACCTGCTAAATTAATTCCAAAAGGAATAGTATCGGTAACGGCAAAAATTTTATTACTGAATAAAAAAAGAAAAAAGAAAAGAAAAAATATTTTGTTTCTATAACACATATATATAAAGATACAAATGAACTTATGCTTATAATTAATAAAAAATTGATGATTATAAAAAAATAGGAATTAAACTGTAATTGATGATTGTTAGCCAAGTTAACTTATTTTTGCTCCTCCAAAATTGTCTCCGTAGCTCAGTTGGTAGAGCAATTGACTCTTAATCAATGGGTCCAGAGTTCGAGTCTCTGCGGGGACACCAATTTTACAAAGAGTGTAGTTTTTCTGCACTCTTCTTTTTTAAAAATTAGTATTTAATTATCGTTTGTACATCTTGCAAGAGATTTATTTCTTCAATAAAAACAATAAAGGAATATCTAATCTTTTACTCCATGCTTTTTCGCTATGCTCTTCACCCAGAAAAATTTTTGTGTTCCATTGAGCATTGGTATATCCTTTCTGCTTCATTATTTCATCTACTTTGACCTGAAGCGAAGGATACAAAGCATCTAATGTAGCTGTACCATGATCGAAATATATTTTATGCTTTGCAGGATTGGGTAAATTATGGATGAGATATTGAAACATTGCTTGAGGAAAAGGATTATTTTCTGTTTGAAAGATACCGGGCCAATGTGTTGATAAACATGCAGCACCACCAAACACCTGCGGATATTCACAAATAGCATATACAGAAATTAATCCACCCATACTGCTGCCCATAATAAACGTATTTTCGGCATTGGTATATGTTGAGAAGTGAGCATCTATAAAAGGTTTTAGTTCGTTTACTACAAATTTTAAAAAATTATCCGACTGAATTTTATAATTGCCAAAAACCGATACACCATTATTTCTTGCAGCAGTATATATCACTTCTTTTTTATTTCCACGTAGTGCATCGAATGGTTTTTGTGGAAAATAATCGGCATGCCGCGATTTCTCTCCATTCCAAATACCAACTACAATAAGGTCTTTTATTTTCCCTTCATCGAGCAGTTTTGAAACAATTTCATCAACATGCCACGATTGATGATTCCATGTAATAGCACTGTCGAAAAGCATTTGCCCGTCTTGCATATAAAGTACACAATACTTTTTTGAAGATTGATAATTTTTAGGAAGCCAAACATCAATATTTCTTGCATCAACATACTTGGAAGAAAAATTTGGAAACCGTTGTATTGTTCCCGAAACAACTTGTGGAATTTGCTGAGCATAGCCCACTGAAAACATACAACACAGCATAACAACAAACTTAATGCCTTCATATATTTCCCTTTTTGTATGGTTGTATTTTTTAAAAATCATCTTCACTTCATTTGCTTATATTCTGCGTATATCTGCTCCTATATTTCTTAATCGTTCATCAATGTATTGATAGCCTCTATCTATTTGTTCTATGTTCTGAATAATACTTTTACCATCGGCACTTAAAGCAGCAATTAATAAGGCTTGCCCGGCTCGTATATCAGGACTGCTCATGGTTATTCCCTTCAAATTATTTTTTCTTCCTAATCCAATTACAGTGGCACGGTGCGGATCGCATAAAATTATTTGAGCACCCATATCAATTAATTTATCTGTAAAAAACAATCTGCTTTCAAACATTTTTTGATGAATTAAAACGCTGCCTTTTGCTTGTGTAGCTACCACCAAAACAATACTCAATAAATCGGGGGTAAAACCCGGCCATGGATGATCGGAAATGGTAAGTATTCCGCCATCTAAATAATTTTGTATTTCATACACTTCCTGTTCAGGGATATAAATATCATTTTCTTTTATTTCGAATTGAATGCCTAATTGCTGAAACTTTTCGGGAATTAATCCTAAATGCTTTATTCCTGCGTTTTTAATTGTAATACTACTTTGTGTCATAGCGGCCAATCCAATAAAACTGCCCACTTCAATCATATCGGGTAATAAAGTATGTTCGGTACCATGTAGTTTTTGTACGCCATCAATCATTAATAAATTACTGCCTATTCCATTAATTTTAGCTCCCATTTTATTAAGCATAATACAAAGCTGCTGAATGTATGGCTCGCATGCTGCGTTATAAATAGTAGTTGTTCCTTCGGCTAAAACAGCAGCCATTATTATATTGGCGGTACCGGTTACCGAAGGTTCATCTAACAACATGTAGGTTCCTTGTAAATGAGGTGCTGTAAGTTGAAAATATTTATGCTCTTCATCGTACTCAAATTTTGCACCTAATTTTTCAAATCCAATAATATGTGTATCCAATCTCCTTCTTCCAATTTTATCGCCGCCGGGTTTGGGTATATATGCTTTTTTAAACCGTGCCAACATTGGCCCGGCAAGCATTACAGATCCTCTTAATTTTCCACTTTTTTTTCTAAATAAATCCGAAGCTAAAAAATCTACATTTACATCATCTGCCTTAAAAGTATAGGAATGATTATTGTGCTTTTCAATTTTTACGCCCATATCGTGCAGTAATTCTATTAGCAGATTTACATCCAATATATCCGGAATATTATTGATAACAATTTTATCTGCTGATAATAAAACGGCAGATAATACTTGTAATGCTTCGTTTTTAGCGCCTTGAGGTACAATTTCACCGCTTAATTTTTTGCCACCTCTAACTTCAAATGAACTCATAATTTATTGGTTATTTATCAAAAATAAAAAAGCCTTTGCATAACAAAGGCTTTAACCCTAAAAACACTATGAAAAAATTATTGTAATAAGTTTTATATAATAGCCGATATTAACATGATGGTTACAAAAAATATAGAAAGTGTATTAACTATTTTTTGATCGAGGTTGATGGCGTTTTTCATGGATTTTATTTTTAGTAGTTGTTATTCGCTTATTTGATATAATAAGATGGAAAATAATGCCAAAACACTATTCCACTGAAAATCAACCAAATAGAGATTTGCTGTTTGCTATTTTTTTCCAAAATATGGATTAGCAATATCTTTTTTGGACATAATTATTAACGCAGCCATTTGCTTTAGAAATAAGCAACTAACAACCACCGGTGTTTAATTGAATATTTACAGCTTTGCGGGCTAACCATGATAAAAAACCTAATCACTTATTAGCATTAATCGGAAAGAAATAATTAAATACGTTGCAAAACTTCTTCACCCATAGCATGGGTGCCTAATATTTTTGCTGCCGGAGTAGTTGCATCTGCAATATCTTTTGTTCTAAATCCTGCTTTTAAAACAGCATCTACTGCATTAATTATTACCTCCGATTCTTCTTTTAAACCAAAAGATATATCAAGCAATAATGCTGCTGAAAGAATAGAAGCTAAAGGATTGGCAATTCCTTTTCCTGTAATATCGTGAGCAGAGCCATGTATGGGTTCGTAAACACCTGTTCCATCGCCAATAGAAGCAGAAGCCAACATTCCCATAGAACCTGCTATTTGCGATGCTTCATCGGTTAAAATATCTCCAAATAAATTGGCTGTAACAATTACATCAAATCTCCGTGGATCTTTAATTAAAAGCATGGCTGTTGCATCTACAAATTGGTGTTCTACTGTTACATCAGGATATTCTATGGCAATTGTTTGAATTACTTCACGCCATAATCTCGATGTTTCAATAACATTTGCTTTATCAACAGAACATAATTTTTTTCTTCTGGTTCTGGCAGCATCAAAAGCTTTGCGTGCAATACGTTCAACTTCGTAACGGCTATACTCGGCTACGTCGTATGCTGTATCTCCATTATTTTTTCTTCCTTTTTCACCAAAATAAATATCGCCGGTTAATTCACGAAAAAACAGAATATCGGCTCCTTTTAATATTTCGGGTTTAATGCTGGATGCACCTAATAATTCATCGAATAATTTAATAGGACGAAGATTGGCATACAATCCTAATTCTTTACGCATTTTCAATAAACCTTGTTCGGGGCGAACTTTTGCTGATGGATCATTATCGTATTTAGGATGCCCAACTGCGCCAAATAATATTGCATCGGAGCGTTTCATTTTTTCTAAAGACTCTTCCGGTAATGGATTGCCGGTTGCTTCAATAGCAACATGACCAATCAATGCTTCGTCATAAATAAATTCATGACCAAACTTAGCAGCAATTTTGTCTAATACTTTTTTACCTACAGCAGTAACTTCTTGTCCAATTCCATCACCGGGAACAATTAAAATATTTTTTTTCATTATAAATTTTACTTTGAACTTTTTAACCTCTTTGAACTCTTTAAACTTTACATCAAATTCAACATTTTCTGCGTTGCTTTAATGGCGGCAACTGTTTGATCGCTATCTAATCCGCGTGTTTTAAATTCTCTTCCATTAAAATCCCAAGTAATAATGGTTTCGCATAATGCATCCGATTTTCCGCCCGGCGGAATGCGTACTGCATAATCGGTTAATATGGGTAAAGTGAGTTTTTTCTTTTTATAAATAGATTTTAGTGCATTCATAAATGCATCATACTGCCCATCGCCTTGTGAGTGTTCTTCAAAAATTTCTCCATTAATATTAATTTTTAATGTAACCGATGGTCGTAAGTTTTTTGAATGAGTAAGTACATAATTTTCTATCTGTACTTTTTCATCAATGGCATTACTATCTAATACATCAGAAATAATATAAGGCAAATCGGATTGAGTAACTACTTCTTTTCTATCGCCCAATTCAATAATTCGCTGTGTTACTTTTTTTAAGTCTGCATCGGCCAATTGAATACCTAACTGCTGTAAATTATTTTCTATATTGGCTTTGCCACTTGTTTTACCTAATGCATATTTTCTTTGCCGGCCAAAACGTTCGGGCATTAAATCATTAAAATATAAATTATTTTTTTTGTCACCATCGGCATGTATGCCGGCAGTTTGTGTAAAAACATTTTCGCCAACAACGGGTTTATTTACCGAAATTCTGAAACCCGAAAAAGTTTCAACCAACTTACTTACTGAGTATAAAGATTTTTCAACAACAGAAGTTTTTACATCTTTTACATAATCGTTTAAAACCGCTATAGCACTTGCCAAAGGTGCATTTCCGGCTCGTTCGCCCATTCCATTAACGGTTAAATGAATTCCTTTTACTCCTGCTTTTACCGCTTCTAACACATTAGCAATACTTAAATCGTAATCGTTATGAGCATGAAAATCGAAATGTAAAGCAGGGTAACGTTGTACAATTGATGTAATATATTCTTTTGTTTCGGATGGAATTAAAACACCTAAAGTATCTGGTAACAAAATTCTTTTTACTGGTTGTGTAGCTAAAAAATCTAAATATTGATACACATATTGTGTAGAGTTTCGCATTCCGTTACTCCAATCTTCCAAATATACATTACACTGAATATTATTTTTTTGTGCTAATGCAATTACATTACCAACTTCTTCAAAATGTTGTTCAGGCGTTTTTTTTAATTGATGTGTTAAATGATTAATAGAGCCTTTTGTTAATAAATTCATTACTGTAGCGCCGGCTTGCATCATCCAATCTACAGAGGTAGTTCCATCTACAAAAGTTAATACTTCAATCTTATCAATAAATCCATTTTTTGAAGCCCATTCGGTAATTTTTTTCACCGCTTTAAATTCGCCTTCCGATACGCGAGCCGATGCAATTTCAATTCTATCAACTTTTACTTCGGTTAATAATAATTGAGCAATGGTTAATTTTTCGGAAGAAGAAAAAGATACGCCGCTGGTTTGTTCGCCATCACGAAGCGTTGTATCCATTATTTCTATATGGCGTTTTTGGTAAGTCATTATTAATATTTAATCGAAATTTTCATTACGCTTAATATGCTGTGGTAGCAACAAAACTTTTTATCTCTTCTTTCATAGATTGCAAATAGTCAATATCATCAAATCCATTTATCATATTATGCTTCTTGTAACCATTAATTACAAAAGATTCTTTTTCGCCGGTTGCCATTATAGAAACTGTTTGTTCTAATAAATTCACTTCAAATTCGGCTGCGGCATTGGCTTCAATTGATTTAAATATTTTATCCAAAAATTCGGCACTTACAGTTACAGGAAGTATACCAATGTTTAAAGCATTATTTTTAAATATATCGGCAAAAAAACTCGATATTACACATCTAAAACCATAATCGTAAATTGCCCATGCCGCATGCTCGCGACTGCTTCCGCTACCAAAATTTTTTCCGCCTACTAATATTTTTCCAGAATAAATTGGGTTATTAAGAACAAAATCTGCTTTAGGGGTATTATCGGCATTATATCTCCAATCTCTAAATAAATTATTGCCAAACCCTTCTCGTTTTGTTGCCTTTAAAAATCGTGCAGGAATAATTTGATCGGTATCAACATTTTCTATTGGTAAAGGAACTGCTGTACTTTTTAATATGGTGAATGTATCGTAAGCCATTTTGATTTCTGATTTTTTATTTCATAAAATTTCTTTCCCCCTTCAGTGGATAGAGGTTACAACAAATCTCTCGGATCGGTTATAACGCCTGTAACTGCTGCTGCTGCTGCAACCAACGGGCTTGCCAATAATGTTCTTGCACCGGGTCCCTGACGTCCTTCAAAATTTCTGTTACTAGTACTTACTGCATATTTACCTGCAGGAATTTTATCATCGTTCATTGCCAAACAAGCAGAACATCCCGGCTGGCGTAATGAAAAACCCGCTTCAATTAATATATCTAAAATACCTTCTTCTTTAATTTGTGCTTCAACAATATGAGAGCCCGGAACTAACCAAGCTGTAATATTATCGGCCTTTTTACGGCCTTTTACAATAGAAGCAAATGCTCTAAAATCTTCGATTCTTCCGTTGGTACAACTTCCTAAAAAAACATAATCTACTTGTTTGCCAATTAATTTTTCATTTTCGGCAAAGCCCATATAAGCCAATGATTTTTTATAAGAAGCTTCGCCATCTTTTACCGCATTGGCTAAAGGAATATTTTTAGAAATACCGGTACCTAATCCGGGATTAGTGCCGTAAGTGATTTGTGGTTCAATTTCATTGGCATGAAAACTTAATTCTGCATCAAATACAGCACCGGCATCAGTTTTTAGTGTTTGCCAATACGCTAATGATTGATTCCAAGCTTCCCCTTTTGGAGATTTTTCTCTTCCTTTTAAATAATTATAGGTTGTTTCATCGGGAGCAATCATTCCGCCACGAGCACCCATTTCAATAGATAAATTGCAAACGGTCATTCTTCCTTCCATACTCATATTTTCAAAAACTTCGCCTGCAAATTCAATAAAATAACCGGTGGCTCCGCTGGCAGAAATTTGAGAAAGAATAAATAACGGAACATCTTTTGGCGCCACACCTTTCCCTAATTTTCCGTTGATGGTAATACGCATTTTTTTAGGTTTTGGCTGCATAATACATTGAGAAGATAAAACCATTTCTACCTCTGAAGTACCAATACCAAATGCAATAGCACCAAATGCACCGTGTGTAGAGGTATGAGAATCTCCGCAAACAATAGTCATGCCCGGAAGTGTAATTCCATTTTCGGGGCCTACCACGTGCACTATACCATTTTTAGGATTATTTAGCCCCCAATGAGAAATACCATATTTGGCTGTATTTTCTTCTAAAGCTTTTAATTGATTGGCAGAAAGCGGATCTTCTACCGGTAAGTGTTGATTAAGAGTGGGTGTGTTGTGATCGGCTGTTGCAAAAGTTCTTTCCGGAAACATTACAGAAATTCCTCTTGTTTGTAATCCAAGAAATGCAACCGGACTGGTTACTTCATGTATAAAATGGCGGTCGATGAATAAAACATCGGGGCCATCTTCAATTTTACGTACCACATGTGCATCCCACACTTTATCGAATAAGGTTGTTGGTATATAGCTCATTATTATTAATTAGATTTTTAAATAACTTTTTTGATTGAAATTTAATACAGAGCTGCAAAAGTCGAAAAATATCTGCGAAATCGAGTACTTTTCTGAATTTTTATTTGAGAAATCCCCGTTAAATTAAAAAATTACATCTAAATATTGCATTGCTTGATTGGGCGATAGTTAACGAAAAAATGATTGCTTTAAGTGGCTGTTTACTGCAAAACATTAATGTACAATCATATTATTTTCCATATTTTCCAATGCAATGCCTTTGGTTTCGGGCATCAGCTTCCAAACATATAGTAATTGTAAAACCATCATTATTGTAAAAAAACCAAAAATATAAGTTCCGCCAAAACTATTGGCAAAAAAAGTAAATGTTTGAGAAATTAATGCGGCAAAAAACCAATGGGTTAAAGCTCCAAAAGACATTCCTGCGGCTCTTACAGAATTTGGAAATATTTCGGAAATAAATACCCAAATAACCGATCCTTGACCAATAGCATGAGCCGCAATAAATAAAAATACAAACCAAGTAATTCCGCCATTAATATATCCTGCAAATGCTAACGACATTAACGAAAGTGAAATGATGTATCCTACAGAACCAATAAAAAGTAATGTTCTTCTGCCACTTCGATCTATTAAATACCAACCTAAAATAGTAAATAAAAAATTGATAATTCCAATTCCGGCACTGGATAAAAACGCTGCACTTTTAGCCATTCCGGCCATTTCAAAAACACGGGGTGCAAAATAAATGATGGCATTAATACCCGATAACTGATTAAAAAATGCTAACAGAAAAGCAAGTAGTAATGGTTTAAAAAATTTACGCTTAAATAAAAATTCTTTTTGAGTTTGATGCGAGTGTTGAATTTCGTTAATTAACTCATTTGCATTCGCTCCACTTTTTTCAAAAATTTTTCGGGCTTCGGTTTCATCGTTTTTATAAAGTAATAACCATCGTGGACTTTCGGGTGTAAAAAACATCATCCCCGAAAACAGTAAAGCCGGAAGGGCAATTAATCCCAACATGTATCGCCAATCATTCTCGCCACCAAAACCTTGTAATAAATAATTAAAAAAATAAGCCAATAAAATTCCGCATACCACATTCAATTGAAAAGCAATGCCCATTTTACCCCTATGCTGTGGTGGTGCTATTTCTGAAATATATACGGGTGCCACAACCGAAGAAGCACCAATACTTAATCCGCCTAAAAAACGAAACGCCATAAATACATAAACATTTTGTGCCATAGCACTGCCAATTGCCGAAACAAAAAATATACCTCCAATTGCAATTAAGGTTTTTTTGCGACCAAATTTATTAGCCGGAATACTGCCTGTTCCTGCTCCAACAATAGTTCCATACAACGCCATAGCAATGGCAGTACCATGTAATAAATCGCTTAATTGCCATAAACGCTGAATATGCTGTTCGGCACCGGAAATGTTTGCCACATCCATTCCAAATAACAATCCGCCTAAAGCAACCGTAATAGACCAAAAGATTAAATTTTTATTCATATTTTTTCGTTAGAAGATGAAATGTTTTATTTCCGCATAGCAGTTATCATTTGCAAGCACTTTTAAAAATAATCTTTATAGTTTGTTTTTTGTTTTTTTTACATGTTACGAATAAATAAAAACGATTGCGGTGGAAATTTTTAATAAAAAAGGCTGCTTTTATAGCAGCCTTGATATAAATTATCACAGTTTATAGTTTTTCGTATAATGCTCGCAACTTGTCTCTTGTCATAATTTTTTGCCAATCTTTCCCTAAGGCATTTTCCCATAAGGGTTTCATACCCAACGAAACATTCATCATTGTTTCAAACTGATCATCGGATAAACCCTTGCAAATTCCTGTTGGAATATCTACTTTGTTTTTATCAACCATTCTTTTAAACACATCAACACCTTCCGGATAAAATTCGTGTAAATGGTTCATTACAATGCAATTTCCTATTCCGTGTTTAGTTCCTAATAAATAACTTAATCCATAACTTACCGCATGTGCTACACCTACCTGACTATAAGCAATGCTCATTCCTCCGGCATAAGAAGCCATCATTAATTTATCATCGCAACTATCATCCCATTCATTTTTTTCTAAAAATATATCTTGGCATAATTGCAAGGCTTTTTCGCCATAACTTTTACTAAACTCGTTTAAATAGGTTCCCTGTAAACTTTCTATACAATGAATATAACAATCCATTCCGGTATAAAATCGTTGATTTACGGGAGCATTTTTGGTTAATTCTGGATCAAGAACAATTTGATCGAAGGGGGTAAAATCTGAATTCATTCCCAACTTTCTAATAGGGCCGGTTAAAACTGTTGTTCTGGAAACTTCTGCTCCTGTACCACTTAAAGTTGGAATACCTGCTTTATATACGCCAGGATATTTTACCAAATCCCATCCTTGATATTCTGCTGAAGAACCCGGATTGGTCATCATTAATGCTACTGCTTTGGCTAAATCCATAGTACTGCCGCCGCCAATGCCAATAATACCACTTACTGTTCCAAATTCGCTTTTTAATTGTTGTGCTAAAGCATCAACTTGTTTTGTTTTTGGCTCATTGGTTACATCGGCATAAATAATTGTATCCTTTTCTCTTGTTGGTATTCTATTAATTAATGGTTTGCCTTCAAAAAAATGATCTACCAAAAAAATCATTGGCGCATCGCCTTTTCTTTGTGGTGCAAGAATTTCATCTAATTGATTAAAACTTCCCCTGCCATATACCACATAACTTACCATCTTAAAATTTCTAAACTGCATAACTAAATTTTTGAAGTAACAAAGATATATAAATGCACAGCCATATTTTACCAAACCGATTTCATTTTCCAGATAGTTAATTTTTCTATTTTTATTTTTCCGGTTGTGGCGTATGTTTCAATTCCTGTTTCATTTTCATCGGGGAAAACTTGAACAGTAAATACTTTTTCTCCATCATTTACAAAAACTTCAACAACCGAATTGTCAAAATATATATGCCATTTTAATTGGCCGTTTTGTAATTCAATTGGAGCAGATGCTGTATTCATTAATGCAAAGGTTTTACTAAACGAGGCATTGGTTTTTGATCTGTTAATGCACATTATTTTTTTATCTGCATCGTAATAAATATCTAATGCGTGATTATTTTTTACAGCCAATTTTATTCCGCTTTTCCCTTTTGCAGCCGGATAAAAAATTAATTCAGCCTCGAAAACATTTCCTTTAAAATCTATTTTTTCTCCCTCTTTATAATCAAATCTTTGTGTTCTTAAAGTTGCAAGTTGTTGAATGGGCTGCTGTATTAAAATATAGTTATCCTTGCTTTTTTTTAATGATAAAGATCTTGGCAACGACATAATGCCTTTCCATGGAGTTGTTGGAATATTGTTGGCATAATTCCAATTATTTAACCAGCCAATAGTAATAGGGTTTTTATATGGCGATTGATGATAGCTTATTGCCGCATAATAATCTAATCCATCATCTTGCTTTAAAATGGTGGGCGTATTATTTTCGTTGATAAAATATTGTCCATTAAACTCGCCCACAAAATATTGCATGGTACTATTTTGAGAAATAAATAAAACCCACTTTTTTTGATGGGTACCTTCTACCGGAACTTGCATTAAATCGGGGCATTCCCACACACCACTTATATCGCCTGTAGGGCCAAACTTGCTTAATGATACCCAATTTTTTAAATTGCTTGACTGATAAAATTCTATTTGATGCTCGTTAGGATGAGATACGCTCATTATCCAACGTTTATTTTTTTCGTACCAAAAAACATTGGGATCTCTAAAATCTTTTTGATGCAAGTTTAACACCGGATTGTGTATATATTTTTGGAAGGTTTTGCCCTCATTGATGCTGTACGCTATATTTTGTGTTTGCAAAGTATCGGTATGGCCGGTATAAATAGCAATCATTGCATTTTTTCCAAAACCTGCCGAATTGTTGCTATCTATTATTGCCGAACCCGAGAAAATCATTACCCCATTTTCTTCTTTAATGGCGGGCACTAAGTGTGTCCAATATAATAAATCTTTACTAACGGCATGGCCCCAACTCATGTGTCCCCATTGATTGCCAAAAGGATTGTACTGATAGAATAAATGATATTGACCATTGTAATATACCAATCCATTAGGATCGTTGCACCAATTATTAAATGGTGTAAAATGAAATTGCGGACGATATTTTTCGTGATACACTTTTTGTGAAAAAAGATGATTAGCTATCATCATCAAAAGTATCATTGCTATTTTTTTCATCCTTATTACAATGTATTTTAATTGCAGAAAACTATAATAAGCTATTGGCTCTTGCCAAATCTTCCGGAGTATCTATTTCAATACCCATGTAATTGGTAACTACCATTTTTAAGGGAATTCCATTTTCAAGATATCGCAAGCATTCAATTTTTTCGGCAGCTTCTAACGGAGTTATTTCCCATTGTGTAAAATTAAGTAAGGCTTGTTTTGTAAATGCATAAACACCAATATGTTCGTAATAAATAGGAGTGGTATTTTTATCTCTTTGATAAGGAATAACACTTCTACTGAACATAAGCGAATTCATGTTTTTATCAACTGCAACTTTTACATAATTAGGATCGTCAATTAATTTTTGATCTTTTAATATTTGCATTAAAGATGCCACTTGTACTGTATCATCTTCAAAAACTTCTAATAACTTTTCAAGCGGTTCGCGTTGTACAAAAGGTTCATCTCCTTGTACATTTACAATAATATGAACATCCATATTGGCTGCTGCTTCTGCAATTCTATCGCTGCCGCTTTCGTGCGGTTGCTTACTCATTAAGGCTTTGCCGCCATGTTCCGTAATTTCATTAAAAATAATTTCGCTGTCGGTAACTACAAAAACATCATCAAATAAACCCGTTGCAACAGTATTGTGGTAGGTATTCAGAATAACAGTTTTATTACCGAGCAACTGCATCAATTTAGCGGGAAAACGAGTGGCTCCATAACGTGCCGGAATCATTGCAACTTTTTTCATCCAAAAATATTTGTGTAAAGATGAATTTTTTTTGATGAAATTATTTTAAAGTTTCTTGAACGGATGTGAAATTAATTCAATAAAATTTTCATCTTTTTTTTCATCATAATAATTATCTAATCCATATTTTAATTGCTTCACATCCAAACGGACAAATGTTCCCAACAATCTATCCCAAATAGAAAATACCGCACCATAATTACTATCGGTATACGGTTGTTTCCAATGATGATGCACTTTGTGCATGTTGGGAGAAATTAAAATATAACTAATTATTGTATCAATCCATATCGGCAATTTAATATTAGCATGTGTAAATGCGGTTGCAACCACCACCAATGTTTGATACATCATTACACTATACATGGGTGCACCCGAAATAAAAATTAATAACATAAAAAATATGCCACGCAATAAACTATCGCCGGGATGATGCCGTAAACCGGTTGTTACATCTACATTGCTATCGCTGTGATGAATGAGATGAAAACGCCACAAGAATTTATTTTTATGCATCACCAAATGCACAAGCCAACTACTGAAATCGAGCGATAAAACACCAATAGCTATTGTTGCAATTACTCCGGCTTTTGTCCAATAAATTAACCCAAAACTTTTTTGTGCACACCAATCGGAAAGTTGAACAATAAAAATAGCCAGTAGGGTATGAATGATTAAATGAATAATAGTAAAAATGAAATTTACCATAGCATGGCGATACTTATTTTTTTTGTATGCCATGGGTAATAATGGAATGGCCCCTTCTATAACCCAGAAAAATAACATTCCGCCAACTAAAAAAGCCATTCGTTCTAATGGCCTGTGTTCTAATGTTTGAAAATGGCTGATGATATTGTTGAACATGGCTACAATCTTTGTTTGAAAATACAAATAGTGCAAACAAGTTAATTAAAAAATTTATTTCCCTAATCAGGTATAAGAAGATTTCCTGCCTTTACTTTCTTTCGTAATTCTTTCGTAAACTATTTAATTTGATAGTATACATAAGTAGTGCAAAAAAGAAAAACACCATCATTTGAATTAGAATGATTCTGTATTCTGTATTGATAGCTTGCAAGCCTGCTCCATATACTCTTAATCTTAAAAACGCATTGATCATTGGTGTACTTGGTAAAATATACGATAAGCCTTTTAATAAAGGAGGCAATGCTTGTGCGGGCCACAATGCACCACTCATAAAAAATATAGAAGGGGAAATAAATACCAGAAATAATAATGCGTGTACACGTTTTTTAAACATCACACCAATTGACATTCCTAAAAATGATATGCTGAATAAGTATGGAATGAGTAGATAAAACACAGGCCAAAATCCACTTTTATCTGGGAAGTTCATGATGTTGTAGAATAATCCTAAAATTATAAATGATGTGAAAAGATAAAGTGCAACATAAGCAGATGATTGTCCGATGACTAATTTTAAATTTGCCCATCTTTGATTAACTGCAACTTTTAAATAATGATAACTTTTCCGTTCTCTATGTTTTGCCCATAACACGCCAATACCAATTAATAACGTTTGTTGAATAACAATAATTAAAATACCTGGTACAACAAACGAAGCATAGCCGCCATTTGGATTGTATAAACTGTACACATTTATATTTAATGGTTCTCTTGTATCCATTGCCTGTTGCAATGTTTTTCCTTTTTGCAACATATTTTTAATTTCAATTCTTGCACCCAAAACTTGCGAGCCATATAAACCACCGGCTAAAACTTGTTTGTACAATAAAAAATGTCCGGCATCGCTGTAAACAGTTACACCGCCTTGTTTTCCGCTGTAAATATTTTTTTCGAACCCATTGGGAATTAAAAAAACGCCAACCACATCTCCTTTGTAAAATAAATTTTGTGCTTCTTTTAAACTGCTTGGTTTTATAGCAACGGAAACCTGTTCAGTTGCATCAATCATTCTACTTAGCTGCCTGCTTAAAGATGTGTGATCTAAATCAACCATGGCAATAGGAACATCTTTCACCACTTCCTTCATGTACCCAATTGAATATGCAACAGGATAGGCAATCATCCCCAATACAAACATCACAATTACACCACTATCTCGAAAACACTCTTTGAGTTCTCCAATAAAATAATTTGATATTTGATGCAATCCTTTAAATAATGATTTAAACATAATATCCACTTAAATTTTCCACCAATATTTTTGATTCAATAAAACATATTTCAATCTTGGAATAAAAAAACATCCCAATAAAATAAATCCTGTCAAGTATAACATATGCGTAAAGCTATTGGAAATAGCTTCTGACCTTAAAGACTGACCTGAAAAAATATTCATCCAATAACTAATGGGAAAAATTCTGTTTATTACTTGTGCAACTTCGGGCATACCAAATGTTGGAAATGTAAATCCTGCGTAAGTCAATGCCAGCATAGTATAGGCACTTCCCAAAGAAATAGCCAATCTCATATTTTTGGTAAGTGTGATAAATAAAATTGCTATAGATTGATAACTTAATATCAATAACAATTCTGATAAAAGAATTACACCAACACTCCCTCGTAAAGGCAAACCTAAAATGCTGAACAAATCAATATTCATACATGCTGCTACGATAAAAAAGAAAATAGTGTAAGGCAATAATTTCCCTATCAATGCAATTACTATACTATTGTTGGAAGATTGTAACCATTCTAGTGCAGTACCATATTGCAATTCTGAACCGATGGCATACAATGTTCCAAACAATGTAAACACAGTAAGCATTACAGGCAAAAGAATTAATGTGATGAAATAAGCATAACTAGCAAACGGATTGAATAATATTTCTGAATGTAATTGTATGGGAATGATTTGTGCAATAGCTTGTTTTTCTGTTTCGCCATTTCGTAAATGTGTTTGCAATTTTATGCCTGCAGAAAGTGTTTTAATAGCTTTTTGAATTCCACTGTTCAACAAACTTCCTTTAATAATATTTGCATTATTCAAATACAATTCAACAGAAGAATGGCTACCCTTTAATATGTTTTTTTCTGTTCCTTCGGGAATATATAAAATAGCGTCAATCATTCCTTCGTTCATTGCATTGCGAGCTTCCGTTAAGTTGATATAATCGCTATTAATTGCTGCAATTGGTGTTGCATTAGTAAACTCTGCTGCTTTGCGTGAAATAGAGGTGTGATCCAAATCTACAACAGCTACAGGTAATTTTCTTGGTACACTTGAATAAAATATCGATGTAATTAAAAAGAATGAAAACAAAGGTCCAATTAATACAACAAAGAAAGATGTGCCTTCTCTTGAAATACGTTTATATTCTCTTGCAATAACACTAAACAAAGGATATTTAACCGCCATAATTTATTTTTTTGCTCTTATTTCATCCCAATTTACAATTGCACTCATACCTGGACGTAAGCCCTCAACCACTTCAATAGGAACGGCATGTACTTCAAAAGTCTTCATATCAAAATCGCCTGAAGTTTTTGTTGCATTCCATGTTGCAAAATCTCCCAAACTATGTATGTAACTCACTTTTAGTTTAATAGTTTTATTTAATGCAGGAAATTTTGCAGCAAAAACAGAACCCATTTTAATATCAGCTAATAAATCTTCTCTCAAATTAAAAGTTACCCAACAATCTTTTAAGTTAACAATAGTAACAACAGGATAACCCGCAGAAACCAACTCGCCCGATTCTGCAATAATGTTTGCAATTTCTCCATCAATAGGAGCAAAAATGGCTGTTTCTTTTCTGTAAGAATTTACTTCCCGAATTGCGCCTTCTGCTCTTAAAACCATCGATTGTGCAGCTGCTTTATCTTCAATACGAGTTCCTTTTTTGGCTTTTATCCAAATTGCTTCTGCCACTTTTTCTGTTTCAACTGCAGCTTTGTAATTTGTTTCTGCTTCATCTTTTTTCTGAGCAGGTACAACACCGTCTTTGTATAAATTATTTACACGTTCAAACGTTTTTTTAGCCAAATCTGTCGCGGCATGTGCTTTCATATATGTGTTGTATGCAGCTTGAATATCTTCTATCTGTGCACCTGCAATTGCTTTTTGATTTTGTGCTTCTGCCCCTTTTAATGCTGCATCTGCCTGTGCCATTTTCGCGTCAATTTCCGGGCTTCCAAACGTGTACAACAATTGGCCTTTCTTTACAGAATCACCTTTATGAATGAGTAATAGTTCAATTCTTCCAACCAATTTTGATGCTACTTTAATTTGTGTTGCATCAACTTCTCCCTGAACTTCCAAAATTTTTGGTTTAGAAATAATTCTTATAGAAATGATAATGAAAACCACAAAAGTAATGATTCCTATTGCGGCAAATACAATTCCTTTTTTATTCATGATTGTATAATTATTCAGTTATTAATTAATTTTTTGATCGATAAGATTCGGTAATAACGCCACGTCGTTTTTGATAAGATACAAATTCTTCTGGAATACCTGCGTATTGAAGAATTTGTGCTAATATTTTATCAAAACTATACATAGCTTCTAATCTTTCAATTCTTACTTTAGATAAACCAAGTCGCGCATCCACCACCTCTGTAGCATTGGTCATATCTTCATGAAACGCTTTTTCTCTTACTCTCAAATATTCTTCAGCATATTTTTTTGCAGTAGTTAACTCAAACAATTGCTCACGATTCATTTGTAATTCTTTGTACAATTTTTCAATAACGGTTGCAACATCTGCTTTTGCTTTTTGTTCTGCTTCTATTACCTGATCTGTTTTATATGAAGCTGCCCTTATTTTTTTATCACGTGATGCCCCATCAAATAAAGTCCATTTAGCACCAACCCCCATCATCCATTTTGGTAAATAAGGAGAGTAATTTTTATCAATAATATTGTAGAAACCCTGCATTCCAACTGTTGGATAACGATCTGCCAATTCTGCTTTATATCCTTGAATAGATAATTCTTTTTTAGTTTGAATTTGTTGCAGCAGCGGATTATTTTTTACAGCGAGTGATTTAAAATATTCAATAGGTTCTATCGTATCGAGAAAAAATAATTCTGTAGTTGGTTTAATACTCACATCTTCATTAACAGCAAGTGTATTCATCAATGCCTGATTTAAAATATCGGCAGTTTGTTTCGCTTTACTTAAATCTCTCTCAGCTTGTGCATGATATACTTGTGCATTCAAAACATCTGCATGAGCAATCAATCCTTGCTTTTCAATTTTAATTGCATCATTCAAATGGTTTCCCATTCCACTTAAAACCTCTTGCCTAACTATAACGACTTGTTGTGCCAAACAAAGACCAAAATATCTTTCAGCTAATTCACTAACTAACTCCCCATTTTTTTGACGCATTAGCTGGTCGCTTTCTTTCTCTTTAATCATTGCAGCAGCATCAGCTGCTTTAATTTTTCCACCGGTATAAATGGGCCACAATGCAGAGGCGGAAACAATTCCAAAAGATTTATTTTGAATGGTTTGATCCCATTCTGCACTTTTAACTGTTTGCAATCCTTGTTTTAATTGACCTCTTACTACTTGTGTTGAAGCAATATCGGAAAGATTTCCTACTCCGGAAAAATTTCCATAATTACTCAATGCACTGTACAACGGAGTAATAGCATCTCTTACAGGAGATAAATCAAGATGAATATCATCAGACAATAAAAAATAGCCTGCATTTAAAGACACACTCGGCATTTTTAATGCTTTCGCTACCTTGGCTTCTTCTGCATGCTCTTTTTTAAGAAATTCTACCTGTTTTAAGCTGTGATTATTTTTCAATGCAATTTCTGTGGCTTGATCAAAACTGAGTTTTATATCTGGCGGTGCAGATTGGGCCATCGATTGATATCCACTAAAAAACAAAGATGTAATCAAAAGCAGAATCAAACTTTTTTCAACCTTCATAGTAATTCTTTTAATTTATTGAATAGATACTGATTGCCAACAGGCTTCCAATAACAGTTCTTTTTGCATTTTTTTTTTGAGATCTGTTTTGCCAACAATAAACAATTTCATCATACCAACAATAGGACCGTATGATAAAGCAATCAATAATGTTTCAGGTAAATCTTTTACCTGATTTTCTTTTTTCGCTTCTTTAATTATTTTTTCAATGGGTTCTAAAATGGCCAAGTTTTCTTCTTTTGTTTCTTTAAACAAAAAAGGAGAATATGTATACTGTTCAATGAAACTAAACCTATCTGGATTTTGTATATAATGATCTATAGCATTACGCATCATCTCAAAAAAGTTTTGTTTAAAAGCTCGGCCTTCTTCGTAACCTTTCAAAACAATCGCATTAAAATCTCTGATTATGTTTTTATACAACTCATTAATAAGTTTTTCTTTACTGTTGAAATACAAATAAATTGTTCCGACAGAAATACCGGCTTCGGCAGCAAGCTGCTTCATGTTCAGATGATAAAAACCATACTCGTTTACCAATCTTAGTGTGGCTTTTAAAATAGCTTCTTTTGTATTCATAATACAAAAGTATAAAAAATGAATGAACGTTCATTCATTTTTTTGTTAAAAAAGCCTCCACCATTTTTGCAGAACTTTTTTTATACAGTCTTTTCTAGTTATTAAGCATTAACGGCATTACCAACATTAATAACTCTTCTCCTTCGGCTTGTTCGGTTGGTTTAATTATTCCGGCTTTGGTAGGTGTTGATAATTCAATTTTAATATCGGGTGTATCTGCTGCATTTAGCATTTCAATTAAAAATTTTGCATTAAATGCAATTTGTAAATCGGTTCCATCGTATTGACAATTCATTCTTTCATTTCCTTCAAAACTAAAATCTACATCTTGTGCTGCCAATTGTAATTCGCTTCCGTTGATAGTTAATGCAACCTGATTGGTGCTTTTGTTAGAAAACACACTTACACGGCGTAATGCATTTTGAAAATCGTTTTTATTGACAATTAATTTATAAGGATTATCCTGCGGAATCACTACTTTATAATCAGGGAAACGAGCATCAATTAAACGACAAATCATTTGTACTTCACCATGACTTACAAATAAATGATTGCTATTATAGGCAATATTAATTTCATCTTCATTATCGGGCAAAGCATTTTTTAAAAGGTTTAATGGCTTTTTTGGTACAATAAACGAATCGGTTTTGGTTGCTTTTGCATCGGTTCTTTTATAGCGTACCAATCTGTGTGCATCGGTTGCTACAAATTGAACACCTTCTTTTTGTAATTCAAAGAAAACACCCGTCATGGCCGGACGCAAATCATCGTTACTCACAGCAAATAGGGTTTTATTAATGGCGGTAACCAATCCGCTACTGCTCATAGTAAATGCTGTTGTATCATCTGCTGCAGGTTCTTTTGGAAAATTGTCCGGATTTTCTCCCATCACTTTGTATTTACCATTATCACTGGTAATTTCTACAGTAAAATTTTTGTCAATTGTAAAAGTGAGCGGTTGATCAGCAATATTTTTTAAAGAATCTAATAAAATTTTAGCAGGAATACACACTTTTCCATTGGCTTTACTTTCAACATCGGTTTGAACTCGCATTACTGTTTCTAAATCGGTAGCTACAATACTTAATTTTTTATCTTCAATTTCAAATAAAAAATCTTCTAAAATGGGTAATACGGTATTGGCATTTATTACACCGCTAATTTGCTGTAAATGCTTTAATAATGATGATGATGAAACAATGAACTTCATAATTCTTTCCTTTTAATTAATAACATTACCGCTATAAACGGCAGTAGCAAACCTACTGTAAAATGTTAATATTCCATACACAATTTATTCATGTTTCTTGTTAATAACCCTAATACATACATTTTAATTATGAAGTAGTTTTGAGCTTCAACACATTATTACAATGTATCAACAAAAACTTACGCCACAACAAGCATTTCAAAAATTAAAACATTATTGTGCTTATCAAGAACGAAGCCATTACGAGGTAAAAGAAAAATTATATGCTTTTGGATTACTTAAAACAGAAGTAGAAAAAATATTATCGCAGCTAATAGAAGAAGATTATTTAAATGAAGAACGATTTGCTATGCAATTTGCCGGCGGAAAATTTAGATTAAAACAATGGGGCAAAATAAAAATAAAATTCGAGCTGCAACAAAAAAAAGTAAGTGCTTATAATATTAATAAAGCTTTAAAAAGTATTGATGAAGATACTTACTTAAAAACGCTTAAAAAATTGGCAACAATAAAATGGAATTTGTTGAAAAAAGAACAATACTTAAACCGCATGGCAAAAACCAATAACTATTTATTGCAAAAGGGATTTGAGCCCGCACTCATTAATAAAATAATTAGCGATATTAGAATTGAGAATAAATAAAGTAATTTCATTTCAACAAAAAAATATGTCGCTTACTTTTACGCTTATACAAACCAATATTTTCTGGGAAAATAAAGAAGCCAATCTTCGGTTATTGGAAGAAAAAATAAATGCTATTGATCAAAAAACCGAAATAGTAGTGTTGCCCGAAATGTTTAGTACAGCCTTTAGCATGAATGCAGACCATCTTGCCGAAACAATGAATGGCCGTACAATTGAATGGATGAAGAAAATAGCTACTCAAAAAAAAATTATTCTAACCGGAAGCTTAATTATTAAAGAAAATAATTGTTTTTATAACCGCCTTGTTTGGATGTTGCCCAATGGTAATTTGGGCTATTACGATAAACGCCACTGCTTTGCTTTTGCCGGAGAACATGAAAAATATACAGCAGGAAATAAACGGTTAATAACCTCTGTTAAAGGATGGAAAATTAATGTACAAATTTGTTACGATTTGCGTTTCCCTGTTTGGGCTCGCCAACAAGTAACAGATGTTCCCGAATATGATGTATTACTTTATGTTGCTAATTGGCCAGAAAAACGGAATTATGCATGGAAAAGTTTATTGGTAGCAAGAGCAATAGAAAATCAGTGTTATGTTATTGGCGTAAACCGAGTAGGAAATGATGGTAATGAAATGTATCATAGCGGCGATAGTATGGTTATAAATCCTTTAGGCGAAATATTATACCACAAAGCACAAGAGGAAGATGTTTTTACTATAACATTGGATAAGCATAATGTAGATGAAGTGAGAAATAAATTTCCTTTTTGGAAAGATGCAGATAATTTTAAAATTATGAATGATGATTTATGAGCGACATAAAAATATTTAGTGCCGAAAAAATTTTTACAGGAACAGAATGGCTAATGAACCATTCAATTATTGTTGAAAACGAAACTATTATTGATGTAATTGCCACTTCAACTATTGCTGCAAGCTCAAAACAATCATATAATTACAACCTACTTGTTCCATCGTTTATTGATATCCAAATTTATGGAGCACATAAAAAATTATTTGCTGTTTATCCCGAAGCAGATTCTTTGTTTAAATTGTATGAGTATTGTAGCAAGGGTGGAGCATTGCATTTTTGCCCAACCGTTGCTACAAATACCAAAGAAGTTTTTTATACATGTATTGATGCAGTAAAAGATTATTGGCAACAAGGCGGCAAAGGCTGTTTGGGCTTGCATTTAGAAGGGCCTTGGATTAATAGTACAAAACGAGGTGCGCACATTCCATCGCTAATACATTCTCCAACAATTAACGAAGTAAAGGAACTATTAGCGTATGGAAAAGATGTAATTAAAATTATAACCCTAGCACCTGAAGTCTGTAGCGATGAAATTATTGAATTCATTCAATCGAAAAATATTTTAATTTCTCTGGGGCATAGTAACGCAACTTACCAACAAGCAACAAACGCTTTTAATAAAGGAATAAAAACTGCTACACATTTATACAATGCAATGAGTGCTTTGCAACATCGAGAACCCGGAATAGTTGGTGCATTGTTTAACCATATAAAAGTACAAGCAAGTATAATTCCTGATGGTTACCATGTAGATTATGCTGCTATAAAAATAGCCAAACAAATAATGAAAGATCGGTTATTTGTAATTACCGATGCAGTTACCGAAACAAGCGAAGGTTTTTATCCGCATCATCTCGTTAGCGATAAATATGAAAGTAATGGAACACTTAGCGGTTCTGCTTTAACAATGATAAAAGCTGTTAAAAATTTAATACAATATTGCGATGTTGAATTAGAAGAAGCATTGCGTATGTGCAGCCTCTATCCTGCGCAGGTATTAGGCTTAAATAATTTAGGAAAAATTGAAAAAGGTTATCAGGCAAGTTTTATTGCACTAAATGAGCAATTGGAAGTTATTGCTTAGTTTTTTCTTTAATTAACTGTTTTACTTTCTGCTCTTTTAAATCAATCTTATGCTTAATTGCATAAGATGTTGTTGGTACATTTATATCGGGCATAATACCTCTGCCATCTTTGTTTCTATGATGATTTATCACTACTCGAAATAATGGAAGTGTAACCCTAAGTTTAGAATTGGGCAATTTTATTTTTACAATTTGCATAGCAGAGTTTCCATAATTACCGCCACCCGTTTCTTCTCCAATAACGGTAACATTTTTTTGTCCTTTTAAGGAAGAAACAAACATTGTAGCCGCCGAAAATGTATACCCACCTTGTATGATATATATATTTCCATTAAAATGATACTTGCTTTTTGGCCAATAATAATGTGCTTCACTTCCAACATCGTGGTAGCGATTATCTGCAGTTTTTTTGGTAGAAAATCGCAATAATAATTTATAGAATAACGCATTGCCTATACCAATATATTTTCCGTTTTTTAAACTTCTGCTTTTGGCAGCAACGGTATCGGTAATTTTAAATGCTGTATCCGATAAATACTTCGTTAATAAAATATAATTATCTAATTTACCTCCACCATTTAATCTAAGTTCTATTACAAGATTTTGAACATTCTTTTTTTGAATATCTTTAAAACTTCTTCTAAAAAACCTTCTTAATTTTTTGGCAGAAAAACTATTCAAATTCATCCATGCTGTATTTAAAGCTGTATCTATTTTTACCGATGACTCTCCTAACTGATTCGTTTTTCTTATTGTATGTTTTCGAATAGTTGTTGTTTTGCTCGAATCGGTTGATTCAGTTTTTTGGGGAGGATAATACGCTTTTACAAAAGTTGTTGCTTTTTTTCCTACTGAATCAATATAGTCAATCTTATATAAACTATCTGTTCCAAAAACCGTTTTATACCAACCCGGAAAATTAAAACTAATAGACTGACTTTTAAAGTTAGTAGAATACCCATCGGTACTAATATTCTTAAACAAGGAATCTAAAATTTGCCGATTACTTCTATAATTTATTCCCGTAATAATTGTTCCAGGTTTAAGAATCGAATCGTTAGGATATAAATTTTCTATTACTACTAAACTATCGTCCCATGTTTTAATTTGCAAGGGAAATAAAGGATAAATATGTTTAGAAACTGCTTTACGAAAATTTTTTGAGAAAAGAACCATTGTGTGCCCACAACGTATGTTACTTACAAGTGTTGCTAATTTATTTTTAAATTGACTTTCGGTAAGCGAATCGGTAATACTATTGATGGTATTTTTAAAAGCCCAATCAATGCTGTCTTTTGGCGTATACCAATATAAACTTGGATGATTAGCTTCTACTACTTTTTGTAAAACAATAACATCTTCTTTTAAATTGTTGGGGCCATATTTTTGGTTAAAAACATACCCCGACTTGCATGCAATAAAAAACCAAGAAACAATACAAACAATAAATAAGTTCTTTGTTGGTTGCATTATGCTGTTTTATTTGTCAAACGCATTCCATCCCTGTGCTGTAATATCAAAAGTATTTCCGCCTTTGGTTAAAAGTTTTGTTCCTTCTTCTATTTCAGTCATGTAACCAACAACAGAGATTTCTTCATTCAAAGTAATCTTATCATAATCCGCTTGTTTCAAAGTAAAAATCAATTCATAATCTTCGCCGCCATTCAATGCACAAACTGTAGGATCTAATCCAAACTTAAATGCAGCTTTTCTTGCCAGATCATGCACAGGAATTTTTTCTTCATATATCCTGCAACCCAGATTACTTTGTTTGCAGAGGTGCAACACTTCGCTACTCAATCCATCGCTTATATCCATCATCGAGGTGGGAACAATATCATTTTTTTCAAAAAATTCAATAATATCTTTTCTTGCTTCCGGCTTTAATAATCTTCCAACAATATAATCTTCACCTTCAAGATCGGGCTGCACTTTTGGATTTTCTAAAAATATTTTCTTCTCTCGTTCCATTATTGTTAATCCCAAAAACGATGCACCTAAATAGCCGCTTACACAAATCAAATCTCCTTTATTGGCGGTACTTCTTTTAACAAATTTATCGGGAGCAACCTCACCCAAGGCAGTAACAGAAATAATAAATCCTTTTTGAGAAGAAGATGTATCGCCGCCAATTAAATCAACACCATATTTTTCGCAAGCAATATAAACACCTTCGTAAAATTCGTTTAAAGCTTCTACGCTAAACCGATTACTGAATGCAATGCTGATAGTAATTTGAGTGGGTGTTGCATTCATTGCATAAATATCACTCACATTTACAACCACACTTTTATAGCCTAAATGTTTAAGTGGTGTATACATTAAGTCGAAATGAATTCCTTCAATTAATAAATCGGTTGTTATTACAGTTTGTTTTCCAAAATGATCAATTATAGCTGCATCGTCGCCAACACCTAAAATGGTTGAAGCGTTTTGAATTTCGAAATTTTTGGTAAGATGATCAATCAATCCAAATTCTCCAAGCGTTGCTATTTCGGTACGTAATGCTGAGTTGTCCATTATAAATTTCCTCCGTTTATTATTTGTACAAGATGGTCATGAATTTTACCATTAGTGGCAACCAATCCGGGCTGATACGGGTCATAATATTTTCCGGTAAGATCGGTAACTTTTCCTCCCGCCTCTTCTACAATTAAAAATCCTGCGGCACTATCCCATGCTTGTAATTTATGTTCGTAAAAACCATCAAATCTTCCGCAAGCCACCCAACATAAATCTATTGCGGCACTTCCTAATCTTCTTACCGGAATTCCGGCTCTTATTAATTTATCAAATACTTGAAGAGGACCATTGGGTTTATCTAAATAGGTATACGGAAATCCGGTAACCAAACAACTTGTACTTACATTGCTTTTATTACTTACGTGAATTGGCTGATTGTTTAATGTTGCTCCGCTTCCTTTTTCAGAAAAAAAGAATTCTTCAATAAAAGGATTGTACACGGCGCCAAAAATTATTTTACCATTTTTTTCAATTCCAATACTAACACAACAAATGGGAATTCCATTAGCATAATTAACCGTTCCATCAATTGGATCAATGATCCATTTATATTCTGATTCTTGAATAAATTCTCCCGACTCTTCACTTAAAATATTGTGATTGGGGAATTGATTTTTTATTACTGAAAAAATTATTTCTTCACTTTTATGATCTACCTCTGTAACCAAATTATTTATCCCTTCTTTGTTTGAAATAGAAAATGGTTTTTGAAAATATTCTTTTAAAACCACCGCAGCTTGTTCGGTGGCTTTAAGTAAAGTTTGTTTAAGCATGTTGCAAATATAGTTTGTGCGTTGTGCCGAATCAAAACCGCTATTAATTATACATCATTTTAAATTGTTTATTGGTTTACCGAATTCATTGCAGTTTCGGGGTAACGCAATCCGGCAGCAATACCTTTGGGCAAAATTTCGTTTATTTCTTGCATTTCTTGTGCGGTTAAATAAACATTTGCCGCTTGGGCATTTTCTTCTAAATATTTTATTTTTTTAGTGCCTGGAATAGGAAAAATATATTCTCCTTGTGCTAAAACCCATGCCAATGCCAGTTGTGATGGCGTACAATTTTTTCGTGTAGCCAATGCTTCAATTTTTGCAACTATTTCTAAATTTTTTTGAAAATTTTCTCCTTGAAAACGGGGCGAAAATCGGCGATAATCATCTGTTGCAAAATCATCAATTGTTTTTATTTGTCCGGTTAAAAATCCTCTTCCTAATGGACTATAAGCAACAAATGCAACACCCAATTTTTTGCAAGTATCAAGCATTTCATCTTCCGGTTCTCTTGACCATAAAGAATATTCTGTTTGAACAGCAGTAATAGGATGCACGGCATGTGCTTTTTTTAATGTTGAGGCCGATACTTCGCTTAAACCTATTGCTCTAATTTTTCCTTGTTGTACCAATTTACTCATAGCACCAACCGTTTCTTCAATAGGTGTATTAGGGTCTTTTCTGTGCAAATAATACACATCAATGGTTTCAATATTTAATCGTTTTAAACTTCCTTCGCAAGAAGCTTGTACATAGTCTGGTTTTCCGTTAATTCCCCGAATGGTTAGATTTTCTGTATTGCGTACAATACCAAATTTGGTTGCAAGGGTAATTATATTTCTTCGCCCTTTTAAAGCTTTTCCTATCAATTCTTCATTAATATATGGCCCGTACATGTCGGCTGTATCCCAAAAAGTTATGCCCAATTCAATAGCCCTGTCTAATACTTTTAAACTCTCTGCATCATTTATTTTTCCATAAAATTCGCTCATTCCCATACAACCCAATCCTATTTGCGATGCCATTAAATTTGAATTGCCCAGTTTTTTTGCTTGCATATATTTTTATTTATACTATAAAATTACAAATGAATATTGCCAACTGTTTATTATTTCTTTGTTTTGTATCATAAATTTTAAGCTTGCAAGTTTCTGTAATTATAGTTAACTATAACGTTAAGTTTTTTTTAGAACAGTGTTTGTATGCTGTTACTAAAGCACTTAAAAATATTGAAAGTGAAATTTTGGTAATAGATAATGGCTCGATTGATGAAAGTGTTTCCTACTTACAACCAATTTTTAGTTCTGTAATTTTTATAAAAAATAGTACTAACGAAGGTTTTGCCAAAGCCAATAACAGGGCATTAACGCAAGCCAAAGGAAAATATATTTTATTTTTAAATCCGGATACAATTATAGGCGAAGAGAGTTTGCAACAATGTATTAGTTTTTTCGAGGCTCATAAAAATGCGGGTGCAATAGGTGTTAGAATGATAGATGGTAGTGGAAGATTTTTACCCGAGAGTAAACGTTCTTTTCCAACAATGTTATCGGCAATTTTTAAGTTAAGCGGACTGGCGAATGTATTTAACCGATCTTCTTTTTTTAATAAGTACGCATTGGGAAATTTAGATGAGCTGCAAATACACCAAGTTGATGTAATTGCCGGAGCTTTTATGATGGTAAAAAAATCTTTATTAAATTCTTTAAATGGGTTTGATGAAAGTTATTTTATGTATGGAGAAGATATTGATTTAAGTTACAGAATTCATAAAGCAGGTTGTAAAAATTATTATTTAGGCACTATTTCCGTTATACATTTTAAAGGCGAAAGTGCCAGAAAACACAGTATAAAATATATTCAATCGTTTTATGGAGCAATGAGCATTTTTGTTCAAAATTATTATAATTATTTTGTTGCCTATTTGCTTTCTATTATTATTATGCTTAGGATTAGTATTGCTTTTTTATTATTAGTAATGAGTAAACCTTTTACACTTTTTACAAAAAATGAAAAGATAAATAATATGGTTATTATAGGCTCTGCTACAGAATATGAAGCTGCACTAAAAATAGTAGCACCTCAAAAACCTATACATATAATTGGCAGAATATCTGTTACTGATTCTGCTGAAAAAGCTATTGGCCATTTTTCTTCCTTAGAAATTTTACTTGAGAAATATACTATTGAACAAATTATTTTTTGCGAAGGAGAGCTTTCCTTCGAATCTATCATACAACGTATAAGTAGTTTACCACATCATTATAAATATTTTTTCTTTCCCAAAAACGGTCAATGTATTATTGGAAGCACTTCTAAAACAACCATAGGAGAAACAATTAACGAAAAGAATTAGATATTTGCATCAAAAAGTATAGTTTCGTATTTAATACAAAACCAAATTAAGTAGATGGCAGTATTTGACATTAAACTACCACATACTATTAGTAAAGCCTTGCATTTGCCCGAAAACAACCCTCGAAGGCAACAAATACGCGTATTAAAAAAATTATTACGCAAAGCAAGATTTACTGAGTTTGGACAACAATACCGTTTTGATGAAATTTTATTAAGCAAACATCCCGGAAAAAAATTTCAAGAACTGGTTCCTACATTTTGTTACAACTCTATTTACAATTTGTGGTGGCATAAAACTTTAGAAGGAATTCCCGATGTTTGTTGGCCCGGAAAAATAAAATATTATGCTCTTTCTTCGGGTACATCAGAATCTTCCAGCAAATATATTCCCATAACCAACGATTTATTAAAAGGCAATAAAATAGTAATGATTAAGCAATTGTTCAGCTTGCGTCATTACGAAAATATTCCATGGACAAGTATTGGAAAAGGTTGGCTTACACTTGGCGGTAGTACTAATTTACAAAAAAATGAAGGTTATTATGCCGGAGATTTAAGTGGCATTACAGCTAAAAAAGCACCTTTTTGGTTTCAGCCTTTTTATAAACCCGGAAAAAAAATTGCTAAAGAAAAAGATTGGAATAAAAAATTACAAGATATTGTTGAAAAGGCTCCCGAATGGGATATTGGTTTTATTGTTGGCGTTCCTGCATGGATGCAAATGTGTATGGAAATGATTATTGAACGGTATCAGCTTAATAATATTCACGAAATGTGGTCCAACCTCGGGTTTTTTGTACATGGTGGCGTTAGCATGGAACCATATAAAAAAGGATTTGAAAAATTATTGGGTAAATCCATTACTTATATAGAAACCTATTTGGCAAGCGAAGGCTTTATTGCTTATCAAGATAAACAAAATGCCACAGGCATGAAATTGGTTACATCGGAACATATTTTTATGGAATTTGTTCCTTTTGATGAAAACAACTTTGACGCCAATGGTGACATGATTAAAAATCCGGAAGCTTTAATGATTCACGAAGTAGAAGAAGATAAAGATTATGCTTTATTAATTAGCACTTCGGCCGGCGCATGGCGCTATTTAATTGGCGATACTATTAGATTTATAGATAAAGAAAAATGCGAAATAATTATTACCGGAAGAACTAAACATTTTTTAAGTTTAGTAGGAGAACATTTAAGCGTAGATAATATGAATAAGGCTATTCAAATAGCCAGCGAAGAATTAAATATTTGTATACCCGAGTTTACGGTTGCAGGTATTCCACACGGTAGCTTTTTTGCACATCATTGGTATGTTGCCTGTAATAATTGCCCTAACGCAGAAAAACTTCGTTCTTTAATAGATGAAACATTAAAAAATCTTAACGACGATTATGCTGTTGAAAGAAAAAGTGCTTTAAAAGAGGTTTTTTTAACTGTATTAAGCGAAGAACAGTTTATGAATTTTATGAAACTTAAAGGAAAGGTAGGTGGGCAACATAAATTTCCAAGAGTTTTAAAAGGTAAAATGTTGGAAGATTGGCAAAAATTTATAACCTCCAAATTATCTCTTACTCATTAAATAAATTTTAAAATGTACCGATAAAAATACCCAATGCAGGGTATTTTTTTTGTAGATCAATCAAGATATTGTCGCCAATAGAACATACCATCACATTGCTTTCATCAAAAATTGGAAAGGAAGAATAGGAGATAGAAATAGAAATGGAATAATTTATTTGTCAATATTTTTTTATGCTTACTTTGTAACATTATTGTTATGATGTATACTGCATTTATTAAAGGATTATTATTAGGAATGATGCTTGCCATTTCGGTTGGTCCTGTTATTTTTTCTATTATTAAACAAAGTATTACAAGCGGCCATAAAGGCGGGTTTACCTTTGTTGCCGGCGTAAGCAGTAGCGATATTACAATGGTTGTTATTAGCCAACTTTTTACAGAGCTCTTCCGTAGTTTATTGGGTTTTAAAAAAGAAATAGGTATTGGAGGAAGTATTTTATTAATTGCGATTGGTTTGTTTGTACTGTTTTTTAAAAAAGTAAAAATGAATGAAGATGGTACATTAAAACAAGAAATGAGAAAACGCGATTATTTAAAAATATATTTCTCGGGCTATTTTATGAATACGCTTAATCCAAGCGTTATTGCTTTTTGGTTAGTAATTGCCACTTCGGTTGTTGGATATTCATTCAGCTATCGCTTAATTATGTTTGCAACCTGCCTTACGTTTGTTTTAATAAGTGATATAGCCAAAGTATTACTTGCAGGAAAAATAAGACAAAAATTAACCTTAAAAAATATTCATATTATTAATCAAATTTCGGGTATTATATTAATTGGCTTTGGCGTTGCACTTATTTGGGGAACTCTTGAATTTGCACAAAAATTACAATAATATTTTTACGCAACTTTTACATTATGGCTTCAAAAAAAAGTTTTTTTACAGCATTAAAACATTGGTTTAAAAAAATTTTCTTTTTCTGCTTAATTACTTCATTTCTTTATATTCTTCTTTGTTTATGGATAATACCACCGGCAACTATTACACAAATAGAAAATTTATTTACCTATAATTTGAAAAGAAATTATGTAAGCTGGAATGATATTTCGTATAATGTTAAATTAGCCGCTATTGCCAGCGAAGATCAAGCATTTCCCGATCACAATGGTTTTGATTGGGATGCCATTGAAAAAAGTTTACATCCTAAAAAGAAAAATAAAAAAACAAAAATTCCATTAGGTGGTGCTGCAAGTACCATTTCGCAACAAACTGCCAAAAATGTTTTTTTATGGCAAGGGGCCGGCACCATTGGTAAGGTAATTAGAAAAATTCCTGAATTTTATTTTACAGCACTTATAGAACTCATTTGGCGCAAAAAAAGAATATTAGAAGTATATTTAAATGTTATAGAAATGGGGCCGGGTATTTTTGGAATAGAAGCGGCTGCACAACATTATTTTCATAAATCGGCAAAAAATTTAACCCGAGAAGAAGCGGCAAAAATTATAGCTTGTTTACCCAATCCAAAAATATTTTCGGTTGTACCTATGAGCAGAAGAGTGGCTTGGCGTTATCCGCAAATACTACAACAAATGCATAATATAGAAGATGATGAAGATATTCAGGCAATAATTAAATAATACGTTTAATTGCTTCAATGGCTTTATATAATCGTTCATTATCCGTTCCGCTAATTTCAGCCCAAGGTGTATGTTGGTTAATTAAGATGTCTTTATATATTTTATATAATTCTTGCCTAGGACCTTCATCGGGATATTCTCTTAAATCATCTTTTGCCCATGGTAAATCAATATTACACAATAAATATAAATCATATTTTCTATTAGCAATTTCACTTAGCACAACCGAATCGCATTTATTAAAAACATATTCGCTCCATACTTTTATTACATACATATCGGTATCAATAAATAATAAAGGCTCATGCCTAATGGCTTCTTGCGATTGTTGGTTTATATACATGTTATCCTCTATCATCGTCCACAAACCATTTACCATCGAAGCATATTCGTCTTCCATAGCTAATTGCCCTTTAGCAATTAAAGACAAATCTTCAAAGTCATAATTTTTTCCATTAGTAAGTAAATATTCTCTTGCAAACTCGGGGCACCAAAGCGTGTTGTAATATTGTGCCAATTCCTCGCACAAAGTACTTTTTCCGGTAGATTCTGGCCCAATTATAACTATCTTTTTCAGATGATTCAGGTATTAATTTTTTGCAAAATAAATAGATATTAAACAGCAAGCAAGTTAGTTGTTGTTTTATTTTTTATTTGCTGAATACATGCGTATTTAATTTTTGAATGATATCTTTTTACTAAAAAAGTGGTGGTTAAAAAATTTTTTGATAGTAAAAATTTAGGATTACTAAAAACAAAATCAGGAAAGAAATGATACCAGCGATAACCGTTTGCATAAAAATATTCTTTACATTGTTTTACATATCCTAACTCTTTTGCAGCCTGCATTACAGCATCTCTTTGGCAACGAGATATTGTAAACTTTTTGGCAATCCGTTTCTCAAATCCATAAACATAAAACAAATCTCGCAACTGCTTATAATTTTGATATCGAGAATAAGCATCTAATTGAGGAAATAGAGGTAATAATACACAACTATACATCAATAAATAAATTATACTTATGCCATTGCCTTTAACAGGCAAGTATAAAAAAGCATAAACAAAAAATATTATTATCAACTCAAGAGCGGTAACAATGTGTAACAATAAGCCAACTTTTATATAGGCGTATACGTATTTCACTTTGCTTGTTTATTTAGAAACAATATTCAATTTGTGTGCTTTTTTAATCCATTCAAATAGCCCGGCAAAAGCTAAAATTAATAATATTAAAAATTGAATACTTGTAAAAGCATATCCTTTTATAAAATATAAAGGAATACTTGCCATGTTGGTGGCAATCCACCAATACCAACTTTCAATTTTTTTCTTCGCCATTAACCACATTCCTGTATAGGCCGTTGAGCTGGCAAAAGCATCTGCCCAGGGAATAGCTCCCGGAGCAAAATTGCTTTTTAACCACACTAATGAAAAGTAAATTATTCCATAAAAACCAATAAAAAATATAATTTGCTGCACCCATTCCTTTCTGTTACTATACGTGATATGCAAAATTATTTCGTGTTTTACGACATCTTTTTTCGTCCATAAAAACCAACCATAAATACTCATTATTGTATAATATAAATTTACACTTGCTTCTCCAAACAACCTGCCAGAAATGCTTATGTATATGTATATAATTGTATTAATTAAACCAATGGGGTATACTAAAATATTTTCTTTTTTACTAAACCACACACTTCCAATGCCTGCAAAAACAGCAATAAACTCCATCCATGTTGTTTGCTGAATGTTAACTAAAAATTGCTGCCATATATGTATCATACTAAATAAATACGAAATTTATAAATTGAATCAAAGATAACGGCTCATTTGTTTATCTTGCCTTACTTTAAAATTAATATATTATGATACGTAATGCAACTGCCGTATGGAACGGCTCAGGTAAAGAAGGTAATGGCCATCTTACCACCCAAAGTACCGTGCTAAATAAAACGCAATATTCTTTTAGCTCTCGCTTCGAAAATGGTATTGGGAGCAATCCGGAAGAGCTAATTGCAGCAGCTCATGCAGGATGTTTTACCATGAAATTGAGCTTTGTTTTAGGGGCTGCTGGTTTTACTCCCGAAACATTAGAAACCAAATGTGATATTACTTTTGAAAACGGTGCTCTTACTAAATCTCATTTAATTGTTACAGCAAAGGTGCCCGGAGTAAGTAAAGAAACTTTTGATGCTTGTGTTGCTGATGCAGAAAAAAATTGTCCTATTAGCCAAATATTAAACTTAGCTATTTCCAGCGAAGCAACTTTATTATAAATTAATTTATACGGCTACGCCTGGTATTTTGAAAATTTTTTTAAGAATTAAAGTTAGTGGTATTGCAATTTTTATAATCCGCAAACGCTACTCAACTTTTTTTCTTTTTTATTATAATAGCTGTTACAACCACTGCAAGTATTAAAAAGGGCAACCATGCTCCAACATAATATCCAATTGTATATGCCGTTCCTTTAGTGGAAACAGTATCGGCAATAAAAATAATTTTTATTACTATATTATTCATATTTCGAAGTACTTATATTAAAGTAAACTAATCGTTGTTTTTGTCCGACTATTTTGCATGAAATACAAAAGCCTCACAGCGTATTTACTGCAAGGCTTTTTACAACTACTATTTTTAAAACCAATACTTATTCTGCTTCTGCAACTACTTCTTTTACTTCCGGAATCATTCTTTTCATCATTCCTTCAATTCCGGTTTTTAATGTAATCATTGAAGATGGGCATCCGCTACAACTACCTTGCAACATTAAATTAACCACACCATTGTCATAACTTTTAAACTGAATAGCTCCACCATCCATTTCAACAGCGGGTTTTACATAATTTTCTAATAATTCTTTTACTCGCTTAACAACATCATCGTCATCTGCCGAAACCGTATTGCTTGCCTGCTGCTTCAGCTTAATAACTTCTTCTTCATTTACAACAATACCGCCATTTTCTAAATATTCTTTTAAAAACTGTTTAATGGTTGGAATAACATCTTGCCAATCATCTAAATCGCTTGTTTTAGTAAGTGTAACAAAATTGCTGGCAATGAATACACTTTTAATAAAAGGAAAGCTAAATAGTTCTTTTGCCAATGGCGATGCAATAGCAAAACTTTCGTCTTGTACATCTAAACTTTTACCGGGATACAATAATTTATTTGCCACAAATTTCATGGTATCCGGATTGGGCGTCATTTCTGTATATATTGAAATGATACTATTTCCTGTTTTAATCATACACTAATTTTTCGTCTACCAAAATTACAAAAATCATTATCAGTAGTTGATTGAAGAAAGTAAATCCGAAACTATTTTTCGTTTATCGAAAAAAGAAAATCGCTTTTTGTGTTGTAAGAGGTTAAACTATTGGTTGAAACAAAGTTGCTTATTCAAGCAAGAAAAGTACAAGTTTACTATTGACTGAATTGTTACTGTGTTATAAAGGTGGGTATTTTACTAATAGAAAATAATTCTTATTTTCTATTAGTGATAGACAAACTCAATGAGTAAGCGAAAGACCTGAACATTCCTTTTGCGTTTTATAGAATTCTCAGCTTTGCATAATTCAGCATTATTTTCTTTTCACCATTTTTATCAAACTTTATTATTGCAATAGGATTATGTGCCGAACCTTCAATTTTAATTACTTCACCAAATCCAAACTTTTGGTGTTCTATTTTTTGTCCTTCTTGCAAATTACTTGTATCACTTGCTTCAAAATCTTTTGATGGAATATGATTAACGGTTTGTTGTACTTTATTAACTACCGGCAAATAAGAAGATTTTTTTTCGCTTGCTGATTGCTCATTGCTGTTTGTTGCTCTTTTCGGCGTTGGCCCATATCTTTTCTCCGTCTGCATCACATCATTATATTCGTTGTATCCTCCGCGATTCATTCTTTCAAAAGCGTTTTTAACGCCGCCACCCGCATACGATTTATCTAAAAACATTTCAGGCATTTCATTTAAAAACCTACTTGGCTCATTTTGCACCAACTGACCAAAGCGATAACGTGCATTAGCGTAAGTAAGCCACAATTTTTGTTTGGCTCTTGTTACCGCAACATAAAACAACCTTCTTTCTTCTTCTAATTCTTCGCGAGTATTGATAGCCATTGCATTGGGAAACAATGTTTCTTCTACACCGGCCACAAATACACAACTAAATTCTAATCCTTTTGCAGCATGTATAGTCATTAGCTTTACCGAATCGGCATCTTCTTTATCGTTATCTGCATCCGTTAATAATGTAATTTGTTGCAAATAACTTCCCAAACTTTTGGTACCAATTACTTCACCGTCTTCTGTATCGGGACTTTCCGTCCATTCTTTAATAGAGTTTAATAATTCCTGAATATTTTCATATTTAGCAAGGCCTTCTGTTGTTTTATCGTTGAACAATTCTTTCACCATGTTGGTATGCTTTCCCACTTGTATAGATACATCATAGGCATTATTTTTTTCCAACATGCTTTGAAAATATTTAACCATAGTAACAAAGTTCTGAATGGCTTCTAACGTGCCTGCTTTAAAACCAAAATATGCTGCACGCTCTGCAACTTCATACATAGATATATTTTGTTCATTAGCAAAAATGACCATCTTTTCAATAGTTGTTTTGCCAATTCCACGAGCAGGATAATTAATTATACGTTTTAATGCTTCTTCATCATTTGTATTTACAATAACCCTTAAATAGGCTAAAAAATCTTTTATTTCTTTTCGCTGATAAAAACTAATGCCTCCATAAATTTTATAAACAATTCCCATTCGCCGCAAAGCTTCTTCAAACGAACGGCTTTGTGCATTGGTACGATATAAAATAGCAAACTCTTTATTATAGTAATGATTTCGGAGTTTTTGTTCCTGAATGGTATCGGCAACAAATTTTCCTTCTTCATTATCGGTCATTGTTCGCACTAATTTTATTTTTTCTCCAATTTCATTTTCCGTCCAAAGATTTTTAGGAATTTGTCCTTTATTGTTTTTAATTACCTGATTCGCTACTTCCAAAATACTTTGACTACTTCTATAATTTTGTTCCAATTTTATCACTTTCACATCATCATAATCTTTCTGAAATTGTAAAATGTTTTCAATAGTTGCACCGCGAAAACTATAAATACTTTGAGCATCATCACCAACTACACAAACATTTTCGTGCATAGCACCCAAGAGTTTGGTGATTTCGTATTGAACCGGATTGGTATCTTGATACTCATCAATTAAAATATATTGAAACTTACGTTGGTATTTTGATAATGCTTCGTTATTCGTTTTTAATAACTCGTACATCTTCAATAACAAATCATCAAAATCCATCGCTCCATTTTTAAAACACCTTGCCGTATAATGCTGATAAATTTGAGCTATAGCAGGTCTGTTGGCTCGCATATCTTCCTGCTGAATATAATAATCTGTTGCATATTCGCCCGGACCCATTAATGCATTTTTTGCAGATGAAATTCTGTTGTGCACTACATTGGGTTTATAATGTTTATCATCGAGATTTAGCTCATTAATTACTGTTTTAATAACAGATCGGCTATCGTCGGTATCATAAATTGTAAAATTATTCGGATACCCTATTTTGTTGGCTTCGGCTCTTAATATTCTTGCAAATACACTGTGAAACGTGCCAATATATAAATTTCGTGCTTCGTTATTGCCTAATATTTTTTCAATACGCTCTTTCATTTCTGCCGCAGCCTTATTGGTAAACGTGAGCGCCAAAATATTAAAAGCATCCACACCATTTGCCATCAAATGAGCAATGCGTGTAGTTAACACTTTGGTTTTGCCACTTCCTGCACCGGCCACAATCATTAATGGCCCATTAATATATGTTACCGCTTCTTGCTGAGGTTCGTTTAATCCTTTTAAATACTCCTGCATGGGTGCAAGTTAAAGTTTGCAGCGTCATACCTAATTTATTTTGGCATCTCTTTTTATTCACAACTATTTTTCTATTCTCATAAAAAATATTTTATCGAATCTATTGCCGAGTTGTATACTTGTGCTTTTATTATAAATAACCAACCTTGTTTATCCTTTCTTCTCCTCAAATAAATTTACTTACATTCGCCGCCTCAAAAATTAACCATGAGCGTAGAAAAGTTATTGGTAGAAAGAAGTGGTAACAAATGTGAGTTGTGTTCTTCAACAGAAAATTTAAGTGTTTATGAAGTTCCTCTGCATTCCAGCAAAAATGTATATGATAGTATTTATATCTGCGAAAAATGTAAAGCTCAATTAGATAAAAAAGAAGAATTAGATAGTACGCACTGGCAATGTTTAAACGAAAGTATGTGGAGCGAAGTTGTTCCTGTGCAAGTAGTTAGTTGGCGAATGCTTAACCGATTTAGAAACGAAAGCTGGGCAGCCGAACAATTAGATATGATGTATTTAAATGAAGAAAATATTGCATGGGCAAAAGAAACCGGAGATCACGAAAATTCTGCTTCTGTTGATTTGCATAAAGATGCTTACGGTGCATTATTGCAAGATGGCGATACAGTTGTACTTACCAAATCTTTAGATGTTAAAGGTTCTACCATTAATGCTAAATTGGGAACTGTTGTAAGAAATATTAAATTAGTAAAAGACAATACAGAACAAATTGAAGGCAAGATAGAAGGACAAACAATTGTTATATTAACCAAATATCTACGAAAGAAATAATTATTCTCTTTCTATATTAATAATAACAATTGGCGGATCGAAATATTGTCCATCATCATTTTGCGTATAAATTTTTTTTACTACTTCCATTCCTTTAACTACACGCCCAAATGCAGCATAGCCTTGGTGGTCTTCTACATTTTCTCCACCATAATCTAAGCCTGGTTGATCTCCTACACAAATAAAAAATTCTGTAGAAGCGGTGCCCGGTGCTAATCTTGCTAAAGAAATGGTTCCATTTTTATGCAGTATTCCTGTTTGCTTGGTGCTTTCGTGTTCAATTCCTTTTAACCTCGTTGCCAGTTTATTTTTTGTTCTCCAAATACCACCTTGAATTAGTTCGGTTTTTGGTGCATTGCTTGGTTGATTATCGTCATTTAATACTCTGTAAAAACTACAATGATCAAAATAGCCGGAATCGATATAGGACAAAAAAGAAGAAACAGTTTTAGGTGCTTTATTTTGATATAATTCAAGTTCAATATTACCAAAAGTGGTTTCTATTATTATATGCGGATTTTTATACTGTTGTTTACAAGAAAAAACGGTAATAAGAATAACGAAGAAGAAGAAAAATA
The DNA here is from genome assembly GCA_027364735.1 of Hydrotalea sp. GTDB lineage: Bacteria > Bacteroidota > Bacteroidia > Chitinophagales > Chitinophagaceae > JAKAJX01. The sequence goes on from DAHXOT010000045.1 coordinate 50,113, forward strand.
TTATTTTATTCATACCTGTCTTATTGATGGCTTCTCTTGCTTTGAAGGTATTTATTATAAATAATTTCACTCATTGGTTTGTTATATACCTTACTTTCAACCCAAGAAATTATATCTAAATAAGCAAAAGCTCTTGTTTCAAACCTGTTTTTTTCAAGATGTTTTATTTTAGTTAAAAACTTTTCTAATTCGGGTTTTAATAGTTTAGGAGAAACACCAAAAGAGTTGCGAATAAACTTAAACATTTCTTGTTCAACAACTGTAAGGTTTTTCATTTTAGCCATAAATCGATACACCGATTTTATAAGAGATTCCAAAATATCATAATTGCCCAATTCATAATGAGCCATTAAATGAAGTAATCGAGCATAGCTTTGTAAATCAACCCGTAAATCTAAAGAGCCGTTAATTATCTTTTGTAAATAATCTATCGATTCATTAAAATTTTCGTTGCCAAAATGAAGAGAAGCAAATTTGTAATTGAATACTAAAATTCTATGCCGATCGATATACAAAGCATTATCTTGTAATACAGTTTCAAACTCAGAAATTAAACTTGCACCAATTTTAAATGTGCCTTGCATTAGGTGCTGATTAATTTTTGCTGCAATAATATATATTGATGTGTGTGAGCGAAAGTTATCGTGTTGTAATGCAATAGGGGTTTTTGCAAACTTTTCGAATTTGCTTAAATCTTTTTGAAATCGATTAAAATTTCTTAAATCAAAATGTGCATTTAATAAATTATGCATTCCTTTTACATAATGCCCCGTTTCAACCGAAATCATTTGGGGTTCTTCATCAAATAAATCAATCCATTTTTTACTGTATCTATAATACATTAAAAAATCTTGCCGTATAAAAGCATACCAACAATAGCATTGATATAAATATAATTTTTCATAAAAAACTTTTACTTCGTGTACATCATTAGGTATTTGCTTTTTAAAATATTCTCGAATCGCAAATTCATCGGTTTCGTTTCTTGCATGACCATTGATAACATACCATCTATATAATAACAATGCTAAGTTTGAAAGCCGCGTAACCCTATTAATGTGTTCGCTTATCCAAGAAGCCTCCTGTGTCATTACTTCTGTTTTTTCTACTGAGCTTCTTGTAATATGTAAGGTTTCTATTTTTTTTTCAAGCGATAATGCCTGAACCAAAAAATTATATTTCTGATTGGCTTTAGCAAGCTCTTTGGCTCTTTCTAAAATTCTTAAGCTTTGAAGCTTAAGCCCTTTATTATATAATAATCTTGCATTATCTAATTGTTCGCTCAACTGCAAGTCTACATTTTCAGTTGTTTTCAATAATCGCAAGCTGGCTAAAACTTCTTTATATAAATGATTTTTTAAATTGGCCAGTTGTGGTTTGGTAATATCTTTAAGTTTTTTTAATAGAAGATGTTCATCGTAGTCCTTCATTTTGTCGAGTGCATCAAAAAGCTGAACAATTTTTAAATCTTCTTTTGCCGAACTTCTTTTAATATAGAGCTTAAAATGCCTTTTTTCTGATTTTTCGAGGGTTTGAATTAGTTGAAATAATATATCGGAAAACCTGTTGGACATAATAATAAGTTTTAGCTAAAACCCTTACCTGTATTGGGTTTTAATAAAGCTTTAGCTATTTAGACGTAAAAAAAGGAGCTGTTTTATTGTTTGAACAGTTGTAAAAATGCTTCTACTTTTACATTGTAATTAAAAGCTAAGAGCTGAAAAGAAGCAATCGTTAGTGGCTTAAGACAATCATTAAAGGCTCAAACATTCAGTCAAATTTGGCTGAACCAAAATAAGACTTATATTTTTTTCATATGGCAAGCAATCGTTAGAGGCCGTTCCGTTTCTACGGAAGGGTCTTTTTTATTTAAAGACGATGCAAGTTAACCTTTCGTTATTTCTTACCAAAATTATTTTAACCTTTTTTTATATTTGTTGCCCGACCTGGATTCGAACCAAGACAATCAGAGCCAGAATCTGAGATACTACCATTATACTATCGGGCATTTATTTGTAAAATTAAGAAAGAAATAAAATGCTTATTGTACTTTTCTATTATACACTACCAGTTCTTTAAGTGGCTCATGCCATATTCTGAAATTTTACCTTGAATTGGCGCAAAAAAATTAATTATTTTTTTCATGTCTTCTTGCTCATCATCGGATAAAAAAAATGGTTCGCTTATTTGAATGGTTTTATTCTTAAAATCAAGCCCTACCATAATTATTGGTACATCGGCTCCTTTGGCTATATAATAAAATCCTGTTCTTAGTTTATCTACTTTTTTTCTTGTTCCTTCGGGAGAAAGGGCTAACATGAATTCTTTTTCTTTTTTAAATACTTCTACTATTTGCAACACAGATTGATGCTTATTAAACCTGTCTATTGGAAAACCTCCTAACCATTTAAAAAAAAAGCCAAATGGAGGTTTAAAAAGTTCCATTTTCCCTAAAAATTTTATTTCGGTAATATTTAAATAACTTCTGTATAAAACGCCAATAACCACATCCCATCCACTGGTGTGTGGACCAACTATTACAACGGCTTTTTTACAATTGTTGGGGAAGTGAACATTGGTGTTCCAACCCCAACAATTTAAAATTATTGAAGATATTTTTTTAAGCAAGCAGTAAAATTATTCTACAAGATAATAGATGTTTATTAAAATATTATTTCTATTTTTTCTCTAATAGCTTAAAAAACTGATCGAGTTGGGGTAAAATTATAATCCTTGTTCTTCTATTGGCCGCTCTTCCCTCTGATGAGCTATTGCTTGCAATTGGCAAATACTGGCTTCTTCCTGCCGCCGTCATGCGTTTTGGATCTATTCCATAATTATTTTGCAATATTCTAATAACACTTGTTGCTCGTTTTACACTTAAATCCCAATTATCTAATAATACCGGGTTTTTAAATGCAACGGAATCGGTATGACCTTCAACCATAAACTCAATATCAGGTTGATTATTTAAAACCTTGGCCACTTTGCCCAAGACTTCTTTAGCCTTATCTGTAACATCATAACTTCCGCTTTTAAACAATAATCTATCGGATATATCTACATATACCACATCTTTATCTACTTTAATATTGATATCTTTATCATCTAAATTTCCAATAGCACCTTTTAAATTCATTACCAATGCCATATTTAAAGAGTCTTTTTTTGCAATAGATGATTGCAGATCTCTTATATAAATATCTTTTGCTCCAATATTTTCCATTGATTTTTTAATACTTTCTGCTTGTGCGTTAGAGATTACAGATAAATCTTTTAACTGATTTAATACTTGGTTATTATTTTGCTTTAAGAAATCAATTTGCTTATTTAAATCTACCATTTGCGATTCCAGAGAGGCTTTTTTATTCAAAAGAATTTCATTGTCGTTTTTTGAGTTATTTAATTCACCCTGTAACTCTCTTAATTTATTTTGTTGATCTAAATATGCACCATTCAATTGCTGATATTTTGCCTCTGATTGCTTTAATTGTTTAGGACTAACACAAGAAAATAAAACAACGCTTAACAGTAAATAAAAAAATAAAGTAAAATTTTTCATGTTCATTTTGTTTATATGGTTAATAAGTAACGTTTTAAAAAAACAATAATTGTTATTCCCCTTATTTATAATATCCTCCTTTTTCTATTTCTTCTAAAACTTTATCGGGTACAAAATATCTAATAGATTTTCCTTGTTTTATTGTTTTCCTTATTTCGGTTGCCGAAATATTTAACAATGGAGCATTTATAATTTCTACTTTTTCTATATCGTTATTAACTTGTTTTATAGAAAAGCCATCTCGGGGATAAACAATAAATTCATTCTCTTTTCTTAAAATATCCGCATTTTTCCATTTATGTATATTCTGAAAACTATCGCTACCCATAATAATGCTATATGAATGTTGAGGATATTTTTCTTTTAAATAAGCTACAGTATCTATTGTATATGAAGGCCTGGGTAGCTTAAATTCAATATCGGAAACTTTTATATAAGGATTTTGTTCTACAGCAAGCTGGGCAAGATGTAATCGTTGATATTCGTTTAATAACGTGCTTGTAATTTTTAAGGGGTTTTGTGGACTAACCACTAACCAAACTTGTTCAATTTGGGTATTTTGAGCTATATAGTTGGCAATAATTAAATGCCCAATATGAATAGGGTTAAAAGAACCAAAATAAAGTCCTATTTTCATTTAATATACTGATTATCATTTATTTATATCTTCAACCATTATACTATTTGCTTCATTAAGCCTTAAGCTTAAACAATATCCGGATACAAAAATAGAGATTGGATCTCCCAATGGTGCAATCTGTTCAACCTTAACAATTTCCCCGGGAACACAACCCATTTCCATGAGCTTAATAAAAATATCATCATTCTCAAATGAGGTAATTTTTGCAGCTTCGCCAATTTTTAAATCGCTTAATTTTTTCATTTTTTAACTATTCAACAAAAATAACTTTCAATTACCGTATTCTGTTACGAAATTTGGAGTTAGGTTTTATATCAACACTATGCAAAAAATATATTTTTATTCCGCCGATCGTTCCTTTTATTTTAACCATAAAAAAAAGCTCAAAGCTTTTATTAGTAATCTGTTTTTATTAGAAAAAAAACCTTTAGAGACAGTTCGCTATATTTTTTGTTCAGACGAATATCTTTTAAAGATAAACAAACAGTTTTTAAATCATAATTATTATACCGACATTATAACTTTTGAATTAGCTGATAAAAAAAATCCTACTATAGCGGAAATTTATATAAGCATAGATAGGGTTAAAGAAAATGCCATTACACATTCTGTTTCCGTGGAAAAAGAGCTTTTACGAGTAATTTTTCATGGCGCTTTGCATTTGTGCGGTTATAATGATAAAAGGAAGAGTGAAATATTTGAGATGCGAAAAAAAGAGGATCAGTATTTGCTACTTTTCAATAAATTTTTACTTTAAATGAAAAACAAATCGTTTCACGTGAAACAATTGCTTCTTTTGATTTTATTCCCGTCCATCGCTTTTCCGCAATTTGCTTCCATCAGTTTGCCCTTTAAAAAAGAACCGATTATTGAAAAAAAAGACACCTCGCTTTTACGTTTTATAGAAACAAAAACACAGAATATTGTTATTAGCGACAATCTAAAAACAATGTATTACTGGCTAAATTTTGCAAGAAAATATCCAAAATCCTTCAATACTATAGTACTTCGGCCATACTTATTAGCATTTCCTCAATTAAACGGGGTTTATGCCGAATCGCTTCAAAAAGATCTTGTAAGCAGGTCTGGCCTTCCGCTTCTAAACCTAAATGCCACATTAACTATTATGGCTCAAGAACACGCAACCGACATGACTAAACATAAAACAAATATTGGCCACAGTTCAAGTAATGGTCAAACTTTCGCCGACAGAATTAGAGCTTATGGAATTAATTACTGTGCTGGAGAAAATTTAAGTTTTGGTTCTGGTTCTCCTCTATTACAACTGGTTTTACTATTTCTGGATATAAATTACACTTCATTGGGACATAGAAAAAGTTTATTAAATCCAATATATACAGAAATAGGCCTTGGTGATGCCCTGCTTTCTGATGGAGAAGTTTTTTATGTCCAAGATTTTTCTTGCTCACCCTCCCAATAGCCTTTATACGTTTCACGTGAAACACCTTCCTCCTCATGGCTTTCCTTCTCTTATTAAATCAATGCTATCTTTGCATCCTTTAAATAAACTATGTTTCCAAAATACGATATAATAGTGGTAGGGGCTGGTCATGCCGGTTGCGAGGCGGCCGCTGCTGCAGCCAATTTAGGTAGTAAGGTTTTACTAATTACAATGAACATGCAAACCATTGCCCAAATGAGTTGTAATCCGGCAATGGGTGGTATAGCAAAGGGGCAAATAATAAGAGAAATTGATGCTTTAGGTGGTTATAGTGGTATTGTTACCGATAAAAGCATGATTCAGTTTAGAATGCTCAATAAGAGTAAGGGGCCTGCCATGTGGAGCCCAAGAGCCCAAAACGACAGAATGTTGTTTTCTGCTACATGGAGAGAAATGCTTGAAAAAACACCCAACGTAGATTTTTATCAAGATATGGTAAAGGAGCTCCTCATAGAAAAATTTCATGTTGTTGGAGTGAAAACAGCACTTGGCCACGAAATAAAAGCAACTTGTGTAATAATAACAAGTGGCACATTTTTAAACGGCCTAATTCATATAGGCGAAAAAAAGTTTGGCGGTGGAAGGGTTGCAGAAAAAGCAGCAACCGGAATTACAGAACAATTAATTTCTTTTGGTTTCGAAAGTGATAGACTAAAAACGGGTACACCTCCAAGGGTGGATGGCAGAAGTTTAGATTACTCTAAAATGGAAGAACAAAAAGGAGATGATGAAATGGTAGGTTTTTCTTTTCTTAATATTCCAAAAATTTCTGCTTCGCAACAAAAAAGCTGTTTTATAACGTATACCAATACTACTGTCCATGAAATTTTAAAAACAGGTTTTGATAGAAGCCCAATGTATTCAGGAAGAATTGAGGGGGTTGGTCCAAGATATTGCCCAAGTATTGAAGATAAAATAAATCGTTTTGCTGACAAAGACCGCCACCAGCTTTTTGTTGAACCCGAAGGCTGGAATACAGTGGAAATTTATGTAAACGGCTTTTCCACTTCGTTACCGGAAGAAGTACAAATAGCCGCATTAAGAACAGTTCCCGGATTTGAAAATTGTAGAATATTTAGGCCGGGTTATGCAATTGAGTACGATTATTTTCCTCCTACACAATTACTATATTCTTTAGAAACTAAACTCCTTAAAAATCTCTTTTTTGCCGGACAAATTAATGGAACAACCGGCTATGAAGAAGCGGCCTGCCAAGGTATTATGGCGGGTATTAATGCTCATCAAAAAGCAAATAATAAAGAAGCTTTTGTTCTTAAAAGAGATGAGGCATATATTGGCGTATTAATAGACGATTTAATTAGCAAAGGCACTCAGGAGCCATATAGAATGTTTACCAGCCGAGCCGAATTTAGAACACTGCTTCGTCAAGATAATGCAGATTTAAGGTTAACCGAAATGTCTTTTAATATTGGGCTTGCAACAAAAGAGCGATTAGAAAATGTTTATCAGAAGAAAAATGCGGTAGAAAACATTAAAAAAAACCTACAAGAACTTTCGATTGAACCAGAAGAAATTAATCCGTTTTTACAAACCATTAATTCAAGTATTATTACTGAAAAACAGAAATTAAATAAAATATTACTTCGCCCAAGCGTTTCCCTAAAAAGCCTTGCCAAATCGGGCATTTCGCAAGTAAATAATATTATTAATAATTATACTTCGTATGAACTAGAACAAGCTGAAATTCAAATAAAATATGAGCGATATATTGAAAAAGAACAAGAAATGGCCAATAAAATGAAACAAATGGAAGAATTAATTATCCCAGAGTTATTTGATTATGATAAAATTTCTGCTCTTTCTGCCGAAGCACTTCAAAAATTTAAAAAAATTAAACCTCATACTATTGGTCAGGCCAGCAGAATAAGTGGCGTTAATCCTAGTGATATTCAAATTTTGATGGTATATATGGGCCGTTAGGCTGTTTCTATTTCTTTTAATTTTTGATGAACGGTTCTCCTTTGCTTTTGCTTTTAAGTAGCTTTATTAATATCGCTAAATAAAACATGCATTATGAGAAAGCCTTTTTGGATTGCTGTTGTGCTGATATTTCATTTTTTTATCATTAAAGCACAAGAAACCTTTCCCGTAAACGGTGTTGCAGATAAAAAAAGTAATAAATATGCTTTTATTAATGCAACTATTGTAAAAGACCCAAAAACAACTATTGCTAATGGTGTTCTGATTATTGAAGATGGAAAAATTATTGCTGTTGGCTCATCAACTCCCGTTCCCTCTGATGCGGTAATTATAGATTGCAAGGAAAAATACATTTACCCATCCTTTATTGATATGTATACCGATTATGGTATTACATACGGCTCGAAACAACCCGTTACCGGTTTTAACTTTAATGCCCCTGTTCAGTTCCAATCAAATACAAAAGGAGCTTATGGATGGAATCAGGCAATAAAACCCGAAATAGATGCATATAAAATATTCTCTATTGATGATGGTGCAGCCAAAACCTTTCGTGATCAAGGTTTCGGAACGGTATTAACCCATGAAAAAGACGGTATTGCCCGTGGTTCAGGTACGGCTGTAACACTGGCCAACACCAAAGAAAATCTTGTTATAATAAAAGAAAAAGCTTCTGCACATTATTCTTTTAACAAAGGCTCTTCTACCCAAAGCTATCCTACCAGTTTAATGGGTTCAATAGCTCTGTTGCGTCAAACTTATTATGATGCTCGCTGGTATAAAAATAACCCAAGCAGCGAAGGAATAAATATTTCTTTACAAGCATGGAATAACAACCAAACATTGCCTCAAATTTTTGAATCGGATGATAAATGGAATGATTTAAGAGCAGATAGAATTGGTGATGAATTTGGTATTCAATATATTATTAAAGCCGGTGGTAACGAATATCAAAGAATGAAAGAGATTGCCGCCACAAATGCCGCATATATTCTACCACTTAATTTCCCAAAAGCACAAGATGTAGAAGATCCTAATATCGCTCGTTTTGTTTCTCTGAACGATTTAAAGCATTGGGAATTAGCTCCTACCAATCCTGCAGCTTTTTCAAAAGCCAATATTCCTTTTGCATTAACCTCTTCCGATCTTGAAAACAATTCTCTCTTCTTTCCCAATTTATTAAAAGCAATTTCTTTAGGCCTTTCGGAAGAAAAAGCCTTGACTGCACTTACCACCACACCAGCCAATCTCTTAAATATTTATGATAAAGTTGGTTCTATTGAACCCGGTAAAATTGCTAATTTCTTAATAACCAATGGTCCTATCTTTAAACAATCTTCTTTTATATTAGAAAATTGGATACAGGGTGAAAAATATGAAATACACGAATCGCTGTGGAATAACATAAACGGAAAATATGCTTTATCTATCAATTATCTTTCCGCTTTTCCTAACAACAATTATGTTGTACAAATCAATAATTCTAACAATGCAATAGCTGTTGCCAAAGAAGAAGATACACTCACCGGAAACTTATCTATACACACACCGTCAATTACATTACAGTTAGTTAATAAAAAAACAAAAAAAACCGCTTTTCGTTTGGTGGCTTTTTTAACTACCGCTAATATATGGAATGGCACCGGAGAAGATTCTTTAGGAAATAAATTTACCTGTTCCTTATCATTATTAACTCCAACGAAACAGGTTGACAGTAATAAACATACAACAAATGTAGCCCAACCCTTAGCTAAAATAACTTATCCTTTTAGCGGATATGGTTTTGAAAAAATGCCAACTTCTGAAAACTTATTAATAAAAAATGCAACTATTTGGACCAACAAAAAAGATGGAATTCTTAAAAATACCGATCTATTAATAACAAATGGAAAAATTGAAAAGATTGCAAAAAATATATCTTTTCCAAATGCAAAAATTATTGATGCCACAGGGAAACATATCACAGCCGGAATTATTGACGAACACTCCCACATTGCGGCAGTTTCTATCAATGAGGGTGCTCAGTCTGTTACTTCTGAAGTAAGAATAGCAGACAATTTAAACCCTGATGATATTAATATTTACCGTCAATTAAGTGGTGGGGTTACCAGTTCACACATACTTCATGGCTCGGCAAATACTATTGGTGGACAAACGCAATTAATAAAACTTCGCTGGGGTGTTAATGATGAAGAATTAAAGTTTAAAGATGCTGATCCGTTTATTAAGTTCGCTTTGGGTGAAAACGTTAAAAAAACATCCAGCCAAAACAACAATCGTTTTCCAAACACCAGAATGGGTGTTGAAGCTGTTTTAAACGATGCTTTTACAAGGGCTATTGATTATGAAAAATCTTTAAAAACCAACCCGAGAGAAACAAGAAAAGATTTGGAATTAGATGCAATAGTAGAAATTTTAAATAAAAAACGATTTATAACTTGTCATTCTTATCTACAAAGCGAAATATTATCGGCCATTAAAATTGGCGAAAAGTATGGTTTTAGATTTAACACATTTACGCATGTTTTAGAAGGATACAAGGTAGCGGATTTACTGAAAGCGCATGGATCTAACGTTTCAACCTTTTCTGATTGGTGGGCGTATAAACAAGAAGTGGCCGATGCAATTGCCTATAATGCAGCCATTATGCATAAAGTTGGTTTAAATGTTTGCATAAACTCTGATGACGCAGAACAAGCAAGAAGATTAAACCAAGAAGCTGCTAAAACAATTAAATATGGTGGAATTGGTGAAGAAGATGCTTTAAAAATGGTTACACTCAATCCTGCTATAGCTTTACACGTAGACAATAGGGTTGGTAGCATAAAAATTGGAAAAGATGCTGATATTGTAATTTGGAGCGATAACCCTTTAAGTATTTATGCTAAAGCAGAAAAAACAATTATTGATGGAATTGTATACTTTGATAAAGAGCGAGATATAGAATTAAGAAAATCAATTGCCATAGAAAAAAGCAGACTAATTCAAAAAATGATAGAAGAAAAAAGAAGCAATCCAAAAAACTTGATAAAGGCTGCTGAACCAAGTTGGCAAACAATTTTAAGCTGCGAGGATCACGAACAAAGCAATGGCTTAATAAGCATTGATTTCACCCAAAATAATTCTTCATCCTATTAATCTTTTAGCATGAAAACAAAACTATTCTTTTTTGCAATAGCAGCACTTATTACAATTTGCACTTTTGCTCAGCCCAATATTTATCCCGCTAAAAAATTTACTGGTCGTTTATTCATCGTTAATGGAACTGTACACGTTGGCAATGGAACTATATTAGAAAAAACTACCGTGGTAATAACTGATGAAAAAATATCAGCCGTTTCTCCAAATATTCCTCTTCCTACAGACTCTAATAATGTTAGAATTATTGATGCAACAGGAAAACAAGTTTATCCCGGACTAATTTTATCTTCCTCAGCTCTTGGTTTAAAAGAAATAGCCAATGGTGTAAAGGGAAGTAATGATTTTTCAGAAATCGGCGAATATAATCCTTCTGTTCGTTCAATTGTGGCATACAATGCTGATTCGAAAATTATAGGAACCTTGCGTGCAAATGGTATTCTCTTGGCAAACATAACACCCGAAGGCGGAACAATTAGCGGATCTTCTTCAGTAGTTCAATTAGATGCTTGGAATTGGAATGATGCAGCATATAAATATGAAAATGCCATTCACTTAAACATGCCTTCTTTTATTCCCCCAAAACCAAGATGGGGAAACGCTTCAACAAAAACAACCACAACCAATCCAGAAGCTAAAGCCATCGCCAAAATAGATAGTATAAAAACTTTTTTTCGCCAAGCCAAAGCGTATCTTTCTGATAACAACCATCCAAATACTAACCTCAAATTCGAGGCAATAAAAGGCCTATTCAATAGGCAACAAAAACTATTCATTCATGCCAACGAGGTAAAACAAATGTTGGCCGCAATTAGCTTACAAAAAGAATTTAATTTCGATATTGTGTTTGTTGGCGGCAGCGAATCTTTTCTTATTGCCGATTTACTTAAACAAAATAATATTGCTGTTATTTTAAATCAGGAGCACGCACTTCCACAACCGAAGATGACGATGTAGACCAACCCTACAAAACACCCTATATTTTACAAAAAGCTGGTGTGCTGTTTGCCTTAAACGATGCTTCGGAAGAACCGCGATATAGAAATCTTTCTTTTAATGCAGGAACAGCTGCAGCTTACGGTCTTACAAAAGAACAAGCTCTACAAGCAATTACATTAAACGCAGCCCAAATTTTAGGAATTGCCGATAAAACAGGAAGTATCGAAAAAGGAAAAGATGCAAACATAATTATTACTGATGGTGATATTTTAGATATGAAAACCAGTAATGTGCAGTTTGCTTTTATTCAGGGCCGTGAGGTAAGTTTAGAAAACAAACAAACACAACTTTATAATAGATACCAATATAAATACCATATCAAATAAGCACATTCCGATTATTTTAAGCGGTTATTCGGTTTTCTCTCTATCTTAGTTAAATGCAAAAGAAACTTTTTTTGTTAGATGCCTTTGCTCTAATTTTTAGAGCTTATTATGCATTAATTAAAAATCCAAGAATTACTTCTTCCGGAAAAAATACCAATGCTCAATTTGGGTTTACCAATACCTTATTCGAGTTAATTAATAAAGAAAAACCAACTCATTTAGCCGTTTGCTTCGATGTTGCTGGTCCAACCGAACGGCATACCGATTTTGCAGATTACAAAGCCAATCGCCAAGAAGCACCTGAAGATTTATTAGCCGCCATTCCTGATATTAAAAGAATTATCGAGGGTTTCAATATTCCTGTTATTGGTGCCGAAGGTTTTGAAGCCGATGACGTAATAGGTACATTAGCTTGGCAAGCCCATGATGCAGGTTATGAAGTTTTTATGGTAACGCCCGATAAAGACTATGGTCAGCTCGTTCGAGAGGGTATTTATATTTATAAACCCGCTTATCAGGGTGGTGATGTTGAAATAATGGGACCAAAAGAAGTTTGTGAAAAATGGAATATCGAAAACGTTAATCAGGTAATTGATATTTTAGGTTTAATGGGCGATGTGGTAGATAATATTCCGGGAATTGCCGGCGTTGGCGAAAAAACTGCAGCCAAACTATTGAAAGAGTTTGGCTCATTAGAAAATGTTTTGGCCAATGCAACAACCATAAAAGGAGTTTTGGGAGAAAAAATAAGAGCCGGAAAAGAGAATGCTATTTTAAGCAAAAAGTTGGCAACAATTATAACTGCTGTTCCCGTAAGTTTTCATGAGGAAAGTTTTAAATTAAAAGAATGGAACAAAGAATCGCTCGAAAAAGTTTTTTCTGAATTAGAGTTTAAAACATTAGGGAACCGCATTCTTGGAGAATCTTTTAATATGCCTCTACGGTTTACTTCTGGTAAAAATATACAAACCGATCTTTTTGGAAATATTATATTGCCCGATACGGGTAACAAAAAACCGGAAGATAATAAAGGCATAAACGAGCCTTTCGCCGATTCTTCTACTATACATAATATATCCACTGTACAACACCAATATTATTTAACATTAGGAGAAGAAAAAATAACCGCTTTGTATGATCTTCTCAAAAACCACAAAGAAATTTGTTTCGATACAGAAACAACCGGTTTAGACGCCAATCGAGCAGATTTGGTTGGATTAAGTTTTGCCGTTGTTCCTCACGAAGCATATTATGTTCCTCTTCCACCCAATAAAACAGAAACCTTACAAATACTCAGCTTTTTTAAACCTCTTTTTGACGATGAAACAATTACATGGATTGGTCAAAATATTAAATTCGATCTTCTGATCTTAAAATCATACGATTACGACCTTAAAGGAAATATTTATGATACCATGTTGGCGCATTATGTAATTGAACCCGAAGGAAAAAGAAGCATGGATTTATTAAGCACACAATACTTGCAATATCAACCTATTTCAATTGAAGAACTAATAGGCAAAAAGGGTAAAACACAGGGCAACATGCGTGATGTTGATATTGAAAAAATAAAAGAATATGCTGCAGAAGATGCCGATATAACTTTACAACTTAAACACGTATTACACCCTCTATTAAAAGAAAAAGAGGTTGAAAAGGTATTTTATGAAATTGAAAATCCTTTGGCCAAAGTGCTTACGGATATGGAATATGAAGGTGTTAAAATTGACGAAGCCTTTTTAAAAGCTTACAGCAAAATTTTAGACCAAGATGCTAAAACAGCAGAAGCCTTAGTGTATAAAGAAGCCGGTGTTCGATTTAATCTTGCCTCGCCCAAACAATTGGGTGAGGTTTTGTTTGATAAACTACAGCTCGACCCATCGGCTAAAAAAACAAAAACAGGGCAATATCAAACCGGCGAAGATGTTTTACAAAAACTTGCTATCCGCGGACATTCTATTGCCGATAATATTTTAACCTTTCGTGAGCTTACCAAGTTAAAATCAACCTATGTTGATTCTTTACCGGAAATGATTAATCCAAAAACAGGAAGGGTACACACATCCTATGCACAAGCGGTTGCTGTTACGGGCAGGCTTTCGAGCAACAATCCGAATCTTCAAAATATTCCGGTTAGAACAGATCGAGGTAAAGAAATTAGAAAGGCTTTTATTCCAAGAGAACCCAACAGGCTGCTTATTAGTGCCGATTATTCGCAAATAGAATTACGCATTGTTGCAGCAATTAGTGGCGATATTAATATGTGTGATGCTTTTTTACAAGGAAAAGATATTCATACGGCCACTGCCGCAAAAGTGTATAACATTCCGGAAACAGAGGTTACTAAAGAAATGCGATACAAAGCCAAAAGTGTAAATTTTGGTATTATTTATGGACAAGGTGCTTTTGGTTTGGCAGATAACCTTGGAATTTCAAGAACGGAAGCAAAAGAAATAATAGACAACTATAAAAAAGAGTTTTCGGGCATTACAAAATATATGGAAAACACTATATCTTTTGCGAAGGAACATGGCTATGTTAAAACCCTTATGGGAAGAAAGCGCTGGCTTAGAGATATCAACTCTTCGAATTTTACAGTCCGCAGTTTTGCCGAACGCAACGCCATTAATTCTCCTATTCAAGGAACAGCTGCCGATATGATAAAGTTGGCAATGATAAAAATACATTCGGCTATTAAAAAAGAAGGGCTTGAAAGTAAAATGATTTTACAAGTGCACGATGAATTAATTTTTGATGCTGTTGAAGGAGAGTTAGATATATTAAAACCTTTAATCTTAGAAAATATGCGTACTGCGTTAATTTTACCCAATAATGTTCCTGTAGAGGCGGAACTGGGTTTTGGTAAAAATTGGTTAGAGGCACATTAACAATCAACAAATTTTCCCGTTGCTTCTGAAACGATGCTTACTTTTTCTTAAAAATAGGAACCGTACTACATGGTTCTCCATACATAATACTTTTTACAACAGGCCGTAAACGATTTGTTATTTCCACGTATGCGGTTTCGGGAATAGAAACATCGCCACAACCCTTTACTACAATGCGCTTATCTGTATATTCGTCCAAATTCAGGGTTGCAATATTTTTCAATAATACTGTTTCTATTAGTTTCTTTTCATCTCCAAACGCAAGATCTTTGGCTACCGGTTGTAAATAGCTTACAGCAAGCATATTTGCCCACATGGGAATTACGGCATCTGCCGAACACATAATAGCAACATATTTATCTCGGTAAACCTCCCAATCTGTTGTTAATAGTGCTGCCCGATAATCTTTTTCTTTTAGAATTAAACCCATGTATAAAAAATCTTTTAAATCAAATGTTTTTATTTCTCCTTTTGGATAAAAGTCTTCGAGGTTTAAGCTAATAATTCCGCTTTCGGCAACTTTATTAATTAATATATCGCTCATATACTATCAAAATTATAAAACGGTTTTCGTTTTTCTTTTCGGTAAGCGTAAAAAGAAACGCCTCAATATTTGAGGCGTTTTACTTTTATCTTTTTCTTTAATAAAACTTACTTCTATAATCTTTTATAACGGCTGCTTTTCTTAAAGCTTCCGATCCTCTATAAAAAGCCATTCGTTCAGATTGTATAATTCCACTTTTTATTGTTTCTATTGTTTCGTTAGATGGTTTTGATCCAAGATTTTCAACTCTAACAACAAAAACACCATTTGCTCCGGCAACCGGTTCTGATATTTTTCCTTTTATTGAACTGTTAAACGCAGTTCCGGTAAATTTAGCATCTGTGCCAACACCTGGAATAAATGGGTTATTAAAAAGAATGGTATCTGCTTTTTGAACCGTTGTATTTACGGATGAAGCTATCGCTTCTAAGGTGTTTCCTTTAATTTTTGAATCAATTATTTGCTTTGCCTTTTTCTCGTTTTTAACAATTGCCTCTATTTGTGGGCGAAGAACTTGTGCCGGCGGAAGGCCCGGTTTAATAATAGAAGTAACCATTGCCACAATATACTTATCTCCCACTCGGAATGTTTGATCGGACACATCGCCTACATTATGTTCGTATGCCCAACGAATTATTTGCCTACTAGATCCTAATCCCACAATATTAAAATCGTTTTCTTTTATTTCTCCGGAAGGGATTGCCTGCTTCCCAATTTTTGAAAGATTTTCATCAAACTGTTGTTTGTTTCTGCCGGTTGCTGCAAACTGAGAGGCTGCTGTGTTGGCAGCTGCATCGGTTTCGTTACTTACGTTAATTGGTTTTGCAAAATAGGCAATTTTATATGCCGGGCTTGAACCTTTCTGCCCCAAAACTTCTACATAATGATACCCATAATCGGTTTTTATTACACCTTTTGAACCAACCGGTTTTTCAAAACTAAACTCATTAAATTCAGGAACCATTCTTGCGGTTGTAAAATAATTATATACACCTCCGTTTGCCTTATTTCCATCATCAGAATATTTTAAACAAACTGAATCAAAACTTTTACCGCTTTTCAATTCCATTTCAACAGTATCCATTATTTTTTTTGCGGCACTATCTTCTCTAACTTGAACCAATGCCCCAGATTGTTGATCGGGTTGGTGTGTAGCAACTAAAATATGCCGAACTTTTGCAGAATCGGGCATTTGTTTAACACCAATAAGCTTTGCTAATACATAGCTGTTTCCATCTAAATATGGTCCATAAACTCCACCTACTGGCAACTTCGTTATTGAATCAATACTCTTTTGCTTTATTTCTTTTCTACTAACATACCCGTTGTAAAAAGGCGATTCGGTTGTGTTTTTTGAAAAGAACTCCTTCATATTTGTTGCTGTTGCAAAATCATTTCTTTGAGAAATAAGTAGATTTTTTGTTGCAGCAGAATCTGCAGAACTTGCTGAAGCATCAAATGAAACAAATGAAATGGTTCTGGTTTCTTCGTCTCTTTTATATTCACTTTTGTGTTTAGCAGCATACGCCATAATTTCTTCATCGCCTACTTTCGCCATTGTATCGCTAATTGTTGTGTAAGGCACATACACAAAAGAGGCGCTGGATACTTGATTATTATCGGATAATTGTTTTTCTGCCATCCATTTCGGAACATATAATGCATGTTCTAAAAGGCTTTGATATTTTTGTTGTTTTGCTTGTTGAACAGACGGATTAATATATCCGTCTGTTATCATTTGTAGTTGTTCGGTATTTTTAGACTTTTTAATTTGTGCTAATGCCGCTCTTAATTTTTCTATATCAAAAACTCCTGTTTGAGGATCTGTAAATTCTCTTTTAAATGGCGAGTTTTGTCCGTATAAAATATCCGATAATTCTCTTTGCCCAATTACAATACCTAATTTATTATATTCATCATCCATTACAGCGTTAGTAACTTCCTGATTCCACAATTGAGTTATTAATTGTTCTCTATCTACACCATTTCGGCTATACATAGAAATTTTTTGCTCAAAATCTACTCGTTCTATTTTTTTACCATTCACTTTTCCCAAAACAGTGTTGTTTGAAAAAATTCCTCCTCCCCTACGAACACCATCTTGTAAAATAAAAGCAATTAAGGCAAGCGCAATTACACCAAATACAATCCACGCTCCTTTATCTCTAATTCTTTGAATAACAGACATACAATAGTTTTAATAGTACAATATTTAAAAGATGGCAAATTTAGGGGAAACTATTAATAGAAAAAATTGTGGAAAAATATCTCAAATCCAATTGTTATAGATAAATCTTCTGTGGACATCTTTTCTTTTGGTGCTAGAAAAAAGGAGAGTAATAAAAAATCTTTCTTTTTTGTGGAACATAAATTAACACTGTTTCGTTAATAAGCATTCTTTTCTGTTGGTTTTTATTCTTTTCGTTTCCTTTTGTGTTAAAAGAAAACGAATATGTTTTACTGTTTTATTTATTCTTCGCTTTTTTTATAATTAAATAACAAATTACTTAACGTTAATTAACTGTGTGTTTCCGGTGAACTATATTTTGGTGATAATTAAGTAAAATAAATAAACAGTGTTTATAAATAACCCATCTCTTTATATAAGCTACATCATACGTATATTTCTTTTGTGAATTACTGTGTATAACCCTTTCATTATTAACTTTGCTTTATGTTAGTAATTTAGTTATTAAGAAATTAACAGGCATAATAATAGTATTGATTTTATATAAATAAGTATTATTAAATAATACTACAACAGATATACACATGGACTTAAAAAAAGGATTTTTAGATATACCAATAGATCCGCAGCTTGATATTTTTGAAGAAATAGCAAAATTAAAGAAAGAAAAAAAAGCTGTTGTTTTGGCGCATTATTATCAAGAGCCGGATATTCAGGATATTGCGGATTATATTGGCGATAGTTTAGGTCTTGCTCAAAAAGCAGCTACTACAGATGCAGAGATGATTGTTTTTGCGGGCGTTCATTTTATGGCAGAAACCGCAAAAATTTTAAATCCTGCTAAAAAAGTAGTTCTTCCAGATTTAAATGCAGGATGTTCTTTAGCGGATAGTGCTCCTACCGATTTATTTGCTACTTTTAAGGCAAAACATCCTAATCATGTAATTGTATCATACATTAATTGTTCAGCCGAAATTAAAGCACTAAGCGATATTATTTGCACATCTGGCAATGCAGAAAAAATTATTGAAAGCATTCCCGAAAAACAAGCGATTCTTTTTGCTCCGGATAAAAATTTAGGAAGGTATTTAAATAAAAAAACGGGAAGAAATATGTTATTATGGGATGGGGCTTGTATGGTTCACGAAATATTTAGTGTAGAAAAAATTGTAAAACTAAAAATAAGGTATCCAAACGCAAAAGTATTAGCACATCCTGAGTGTGAAGAAGCTATTTTAAATATTGCAGATTTTATAGGTAGCACAACACAAATATTAAAATATTCGCAACAAGATAATTGTAAAGAGTATATTGTGGCAACTGAAACCGGAATTTTACACCAAATGCAGCAAAAAACGCCGCAAAAATTATTTATTCCGGCACCGCCAAATAATAATTGTGCCTGTAATGATTGTCCGCACATGAAATTAAATACATTGGAAAAAATATATTTATGTATGAAGTATGAACAACCGGAGATAAAAATAAATGAAGCATTAAGAATTGCAGCAAAAAAACCAATTGATAAAATGATGGAAATAAGTAGAGTTGCAGGATTAGTGATGTAAATAGTTAAAAAATAAATCCTAAAATTAAACAAATTAAAACAATAAAAGGAGCCGGAATTTTTGAAAAAACCAGGAGAAGAAAAGTTAATAGAATAACAGAAATATCTATATAACCGAGTATTTTAGTTTGCCAACTTTCATGTAAAAGAATATCTTTTATTAAATACAAACTTGCACCGCCTAAAATACCAACCACAGCAGCATTAATACCTTCTAAAGAACGATAAATAGCCGCATATTTTTTAAGATTTTGCCAAACAGGAAAAAAGAATAAAACCAATAAAAGACTTGGTAAAAAAATACCAACAGAACCTAAGACAGAACCTAAAAAATGTAATGCAACATTATTTTCCGATCGCATTACCATTCCGCCCGTAAAAGAACCAATAGAAAAAACCGGACCGGGAATAGCACGAACCATTCCGGACCCTGTTAAAAAAGCATCTCTATTTATTCTTAAAACATCGCGTTTTTTTTTCAAAATATATTTTGTTTCCGGACGAACAACATATTGTTCATACATTATAGGAATTAAAACATCGCCGCCACCAAAAACCAAACTTCCAAAACGATAAGAGTTTTCGAAAAGGTTGAATGCTTTTTTATTTGTCCAGTTTTCTCTTGTTGCTGTTTCCGATAAATATCCGGCAATACCAAACAGAGCAAGAAAAATTAAAAGATTTCCCCATTTTATTTGTTTTGGTTTTTCTTCTTTTTGCGGAATTCTTTTATTACTAAAATTGGTAACAATACCCGATAAAAGCATTACTACCGGAAAAACCCAAGGCGTTTTAAATGCAAAAAAAGTAACAACCGAAGCAACTAAAACAATAACTCGAGTAATAGTATTATGAACAGCAATTTTAAATAAACGAAAGGTAGAAAAGGTAATAAATCCAATAGCCATTGGTTTAATGAATTTAAAAGAACCAACGCCTATGCCAAAATCATCAAAATAATCTAATAAAAAAGATAGCCCGCCCATAATAATACAAGCGGGAGTCATCCAAATAAGCAGGGTTAAAATAGCCAAATATATTCCACCTCGCTTATACCCAATTAAGGTTAATGTTTGGGTAGAAGAGGCGCCCGGTAACATATTACAAAAGCTCATAAAATCTAATAACTCAGCCTCTGAAATATCTTTTCTTTTTTGAACAAATGTTTTCAGCATCATACCAAAATGCCCTTGCGGTCCGCCAAAGGCAGAAATGCTGTAGAGAAAAACGGCTTTTAAAAAAGGAATGTGACGATATATCGCCATGGGAACAATGTATAGGAAACAATAAAGGAAGGAAAAATTTTTGAATTAAGAAAATGTTATGATGAGTATATGCAAAAAAAGAGCAATTTTATACTATGAAAAAAATAACTTTTTTTATTATATTTTGGTATTTATTAAGCTCGTGTAATTCGGGATATTACAAGCATATAAAAGATTATACATTCAAATCAACCTCCGTACAACCCGATTATAGCAACTTAAATTATTGGGCAGCACACCCATTTAAGAAAAATACCTCTGATAGTGTTGCTAAACCACTTCGAAACGATTATGTTAAAGATTCTTCAGTAGATATATTTTTCATACACCCAACAACCTACACCAATAAAGAAAAACAATTTGGTTGGAATGCCCCAATTGATAATGACACGTTAAATGCAAAAACAGATTATACAACTATTTTATTTCAAGCCAGCGTATTTAATGCGGCAGGAAGAATTTTTGCACCAAGATATAGGCAAGCACACTTATCTGCTTATTACCCCCAAACAAAAAACGATACACTGAACGCAACAAGAGCGTTTGATACGGCATATAACGATATTAAAATAGCATTTGAATATTATTTACAGCATTGGAACAACGGAAGGCCAATAATTATTGCCTCTCATAGCCAAGGAACAACCCATGCAAAAAGATTACTAAAAGAATATTTTGAAGGAAAACCATTACAACAAAAGCTGGTTGTTGCCTATATTGTTGGTATGGTTATAGAACCGAATTATTTCTCTAAAATAAAACCTTGTGAAAAGCCAAACCAAACAGGATGTTTTTGCGGATGGAGAACATTTCAGGAAAACTATATTCCACCATTTGTTAAAAAAGAGAAATTTATATCGGTAGTAACCAACCCAATAAGTTGGGATATAGATAAACCCCAAATTCTTAGAGCAGAAAACAAAGGAAGTATTTTATTAAACTTTAATAAATATTATTTCAAAGTTGCTGATGCAAAAATTGAACAAGGGGTATTATGGACAAGAAAACCGCATTTTGTTGGCAATGTTTTTTACAAAAGCAAAAACTTTCATATAGCCGATTATAACCTCTATTATTATAATATTAGAGAAAATGTAGAAGAACGAAAAAAAGCATATTTTTTAAAATAAAAAGTCCTGCTAATGAGCAGGACACAAAGTAAACATATCCCCCCAATGAAAAATTATTGCTTTATAAATTTTATAGATTTAATAAAGCCTTCTTCAAAAAAAGCATTTAATACATAATTACCTGAGCTTAAATCGCCCACGTTAAAAGAAAGGTTTTGATAGCCGGGATGAACGATTGTTTCAAAAAGTTTGGCAATTTTTCCTTCTGTGCTAAATACTTTTAATTTTAAAGTAGTATTCTTAACACACTCCACCTCTAATAATAAAGAGTTGTTGTAGTTGGATTGTTGTAATTGACGAATTTGCATTGCTTTTGTTTTACCTCTAAAGGAAATAACAGCATACTATTGACAAAAAAATTTTGCCAATAGCTGCGTCCAAAAAAGAGAATAACAAAAGAGTGGATGTGATAAAAACAAAATTGTTTATTAAACAAAACAAGCTTAACAGATTCTTGGCAACTGTTCGCCGGTTAAGTAGTTTACAAAACGCCTACCGCCAATTCTGCTTTTTAAAATAACCTTACCCGTGTTTTCTGTAGTTACTTCACCAATAATTGCGGCATCTGCTCCATTAATATCTTTTTGTAAAAACAACAAAAAATCTGTTGCAATTTCTTTGGCTATAACGGCTATAAACAAACCTTCATTAGCAACATACAACGGATCGAGTCCTAACATTTCACAAGCCCCTTCTACCTGATCGGAAATAGGAATTGATTTTTGATCAAGCGAAAAACCTAATTGTGTTAATTCTGCAATTTCGTTTAATACAGAGGCAACGCCACCTCGTGTAGGGTCTCGAAGAAATTTTATATTGTTACCAAATTGTTCAATTAAAGAAAGAACTGTATTATTAAGGTTGGTCGTATCACTTTCTATACTTGTATCAAACTCTAAACCTTTTCGTAGGCTCATAATAGCAATTCCATGCGATGCAACATTTCCACTTACCACAATAACATCTCCGGCTTTAATATTTTTATGATGAATGTTTGCCGAGTGATGAACAATTCCGATACCCGAAGTATTAATAAAAAGCTTATCTCCTTTTCCACGTTCAACAACTTTTGTATCGCCCGTTACAATTTTAATATTTGCAGCATCAGCGGCATTTTTAATACTAACCAAAATACGCCAAAACTCATCCATCATAAATCCCTCTTCAATAATAAAACCAAGCGATAAATATTTTGCTTCGGCGCCACACATAGCCAAATCGTTTACAGTGCCGTTAATTGCCAAATCGCCAATATTACCTCCCGGAAAGAAAAGGGGAGAAACAACATAACTATCTGTACTAAAAGCCAGGTTTCCGGATAATTGAAAACTGGCACCATCGTGTTGTTGATTTAAGAAATCGTTTTTTAAAATATTAAATACACCACTTTCTAATAATCGGTGTGTTAATAAACCCCCGCTGCCATGGCCAAGCGTTATTATATCAAAATCAAATTTTGGCATGGGGCAAGTAAGTTGCATTTTTATTTTTTCGCTCATAAAAAAATTTAAGAAATAACACTATTAGCATAATGATAATATGCGGAACAGGCGCCCTCGCTGCTTACCATTGGCGCACCCAATGGATGCTCGGGTTTACAATTATTGCCAAAGTTTGGGCACTGTTTTGGTTTCTTCAAACCCTTCATAATATCGCCACTGATACAATCTTTATTTTCTTCCGCAAGCGGAATTTGTATATTAAATTTTAATCTGGCATTAAAATTTTTATACTTTTCGTTTACTTCATATCCGCTTTGTGGAATATTACCAATGCCTCGCCAAGTTCTATCGCTAATTTCAAAAACATCATAAATTGTTTTCATTGCAATTTGATTTCCTTCGCGTTGTACATAACGCGTATATTGATTTTCTACTTTACATTCTCCGTTTTCTAGTTGTGTAACAGCCATTAATATGCCTTGCAATAAATCAACCGGCTCGAAACCCGTAATAACAATGGGACATTTGTATTTTTCTGCAACGGGATAATATTCTTCCATACCCATAATTGTACAAACGTGCCCCGCAGCTAAGAATGCGTCAATTTTATTATCACTATCGCTTAAAATAGCTTCCATTGCCGGAGGAACCAATACGTGCGAGGCTAAGATGCTATAATTATTAAGTTGAAGATGAGAAGCATGAATAACGCTTAATGCATTGGCCGGCGCTGTTGTTTCGAATCCTACGGCAAAAAAAACTATTTGCTTATCGGGGTTTTGTTTTGCCAATTGCACCGCCTCTAAAGGTGAATATAAAATTCTAATATCGGCACCTTGGGCTTTGGCTTCTAACAAACTTTTTTTACTTCCCGGAACGCGTAGCATATCGCCAAACGAACATAAAATTGTATTGGGCTGTTCAGATAGAAAAACAGCTTCGTCTATAACACTAACACTGGTAACGCAAACGGGGCAACCCGGGCCATGCACCATGGTTATGGTTTTTGGAAGCATCTCTAAAATTCCATTTTTTACCAAGCTGTGTGTTTGTCCGCCACAAATTTCCATCAATGTCCATGGTTTAGTATTAATAAGATGAATTTGTTTAATTAATTCATCCACCAATGCCGGATTTCTATATTCTGTTATATACTTCATAATAATAGTATTAATTGGTAGGAGTATCTAATTCTTCCACTTCGCCCATTTCTTTTAAATAGTTAAAAACTTTTTTGGCTTCTTTTTCATCAACTTTACTAATAGCAACGCCAACATGCACTAAAATATAATCTCCAATGTTTGCCTCGGGCAGCATGCATAAGTTTACGTCTTTTGTAATACCACTAAAAGAAACTTTAGCTGTTCTAAAAGTTTCATCTAATTGAGCGGTTATTGAAATAATTTTTCCGGGAATTGCTAAACACATAGTTTGAGTTTTAAGATAAAACGGATAAATAATTTTTAGATTCAGGTGTACTATTGTTAATAATAGATTGTTTAATTTGATAATAGGCTAATTGGCCAAAGCCAATATTTTCGTCGTTTGGACTTAATTGTTGGTGAAAAAATAAATGCCGTTTATGAGATAATTGTTCAATTATTAAATCGGTTAATAGCGCATTTTGAAAAACGCCGCCACTAAATGTTATCTTATCAATAAAAAAGTGGCTGCTTAATTGAGCAATAGATTTTGCAAGCGAATAAAAAACCTTCCATGCCATTAAAGAAATATCTTCTTTTTGTTGCCAATCTTCCAAAAATTCTTGCATAAAAACACGCCAATCTAATTCGCCATTGTGCAACGGTAATGAATAATAATCGTAAGGTTTGTAAGAGCAGCTTCTTGCCAAAGCCTCCATTTGCATTGCAGCTTCTCCTTCGTAAGTATTGTAAATTCTAATTCCTAGAATACAAGCTAAACCGTCTAAAAATCTTCCCATTGAACAGGTTTGCAAAGGGGTTTTTTGTAATAATAGTTTTTGATAATATTGCCATTCGGTTTTAGAAAAATACTTTTGAATACTGAAATATTTGGTAGGAAAATTATTTAATAAACTTAAAGCAGCCAAGCGAGGTTCTTTACTCATTTTGTCGCCCAATAATTGAGGAAAATATTTTAAATGAGCCACTCTGTTCATTTCGTGATTTTGAAAAATAAAAACTTCGCTTCCCCAAATTTGTCCATCATCTCCATACCCTGTTCCATCCCAAACAAAACCGAGAATGGGTTCTTGAAGTGATAATAATTTGTTTTCTGCTAAAACAGCACCAAAATGTGCTTTATGGTGTTGTACTTCAAGAGGTGGTGTTATTTTATTTTTTACTGCTGTTTCTTTTGCAAGATGAGTAACAAAATAATCGGGGTGTTTATCGGAAATGAGTTTGGTTGGTTGTTTTTGTAAAAGCGTATTAAAATGTGAGAGCGTGTGTGTAAAACAGGTTTGAGCATCTATGGTTCCTTGATCGCCCAGGTATTGACTAATATATAAGTTTTTGTTTGTTAAAAAAGCAAAGGCACTTTTTAACTCTCCGCCTGTTGCTAAAACAGACTCGTTAAGTTTAGAAAAAGGATTGGGAAAATAATTAGGAGCCAACCCTCTGCTTCTTCTTATAATTATTTTTTGACCTCTATCAGTAAACTGAATAACACTGTCGTCTTGCGGAGCTACAATATCTCTATCGTAAGTAACAATAAAATCGGCAACATCAAACATATAATTTAAAGCATCTTCATCTTTGTATAAAATTGGCGAACCGCTAATATTTGCGCTGGTTGCAATTAAGGGTTTTCCAAAATCGTTGGCCAAGATGCTAAGCAATGCGGTGTAGGGGAGCATTACACCAATTTTATCTAAATCGGGGGCTATATAATTTTTGCAAATGCCATTTCCTAAAAAGGGTTTTGCTTTACATAAAACAATAGGAGCAATTTTACTTTTTAAGGCGTCTATTTCGAATGAACGCAATTGAACATCGGCGCTTGCCATTTCAATATCGGCATATAATATTGCGAAAGGTTTTGCCGGTCGTTGTTTGCGTTCGCGTAATAATAAAATAGCTGATTCATTGGTTGCATCGCAAAGCAATAAATAACCGCCAACACCTTTAACACAAGCAATTTCTCCTTGATTTAATCGGGTTACTATATTTTCAATTAATTCAATATCCGAAAAGGGTTCTTCTTTTTGTTTTGAAGTATAAAAATGAAGAGGAATGGTGCAGGTTTTACAAGAGTTGGTTTGACTAAAATGTCTTCTATTGTGTATATCGGTGTATTCTGATATGCAAGAAGAACACATTGGCAAATTTACCATCGTTGTATTAATTCTGTCGTATGGCAATAATTGTGTTATAGAATATCGGGGTCCACAATTTAAACAGGTAGTAAAAGGATAACGATATCTTTTGTTGTTTGTATTATTAATATCCTGATAACAATTATTACATAAAGCAATATCGGGCGTAAGCAATAGGTTAGGTACTATATCCGATTGACTTTCTTTAATGTAAAAAGACGAAAATATTTCAGTAGAAATTTCTTGAATAAGATGATCCGTAATTATTGCATTTTCGGGCGGATGTTGTGTTATTGTGGTATAAAATAAGGTAGCTGTTTCTGCAGAGGTGTTACATCGTATATGAAGACCATCATTACTATTACACACCCAACCATTGATATTCATTTCTTCGGCAAGGCGGCAAACAAATGGACGAAATCCTACCCCTTGTACCAAGCCGCTTACATGAATGTGATAAGTGTGTAGCATGAATATTTTCTTTGTAATATAATAAGCTTTTCATTTAAACGGTTTCTTCAATGAACACTTTAGATTTTAACCAATTATACCAAGTTTGTAAACCCTGGCCCGATGTGCAACTAAGCTCCATTATTTCTAAATGAGGATTTATTTTTTTTGCATTTTCTTTTACTTTATCTAAGCTAAATGGAACATAAGGAAGAAGGTCTATTTTATTAATAATACAAAGCGTAGACGAATAAAACATATCCGGATATTTTAAAGGTTTATCATCGCCCTCTGTAACACTAATAATTACCACTCTTTCTTTTTCGCCCAAATCGAACATAGCCGGACAAACCAAATTACCTACATTCTCAATAAATAAAACAGAATTTTCGCTTGGTTTCATTCCTTGTAAAGCGTGTAATATCATGTGCGAATCTAAATGACAACCTTTTCCCGTATTAATTTGAGTAACTTTTGTGCCCGTTGCATGAATTCTATCTGCATCGTTAGTGGTTTGTTGGTCTCCTTCAATTACGGCAAAAAGCAATTCGTTTTTTAAGTCAACCAAAGTTTTTTCAAGTAAGGAAGTTTTTCCCGATCCGGGCGAACTAACTAAATTAAGTGCAAGAATATTTTTAGCTTCAAAATATCCTCTGTTTTTTTCTGCTAATAAATTATTTTGATATAATACATCTTTCTCAACATCAATCAACTTTTTTTCATGCGAATGATCATGGTTATGATCATGATTTTCGTTGTGATGATGATGTTCATTATTGCCGGAGTCGCAGCCACAGGTTGCACACATACGATATTTTTTTATAAAAAAGTTATTTGATACTTACCGAATTACGATACAATCAACGATTTAATTCTTAATTCTTTTCCTTTTAAAATTGTAATAAAATGTTCGCCGCAAACAGGGCAGGCATCATAATAATGCTGAATATTAAATTCGGCATTACAATCTAAACATTTTGCTTTTGCTTCTATGCGATTGATTTTTTTAGTAGCGTGTTCAAGAATGGTTTTTTTAATGCCTTGTTTCCAGGCAAATTCTAATGCATCCATTTCTATTCCGCATAAAGTGCCAATATCTAACTCAATCTCATCAATAGTCGAGGCATTTGCATCAAGAGCTTGTTGTTCAGCAATATTTACAATGCTCATTACAATTGATAATTCGTGCATTTTATAAGTTTTTATTGGCCTTTGCCTTTTTTCGCATATTTCTTATATATAAAAAAGATACAATTAATGCACTATAAGATACTACAGCGTGCATAGGCTCTACAAAATAATGTATAATACTGTATCCATCGGTTTCACCATGTCCGGGATGAGCCCAAGAAAAAAATGGAACTACCAACAAAAAAGAAAGTACAAATAAAAAGGCAAATTTTTTCATATGAAAACATTTTATATAACCAATATTAAACTGAATGGGAAAAGTTAAATATGATTTTTATCATTTTTGAAAATGATAAAAATCATGGTTTTATTTAATTTAAAAAAATATTTTCAATTTACATTATCACAACCCTTAAAACAACCAGCATGATTAACGATGCCTCCGTATTAAAACAACCTACCTATTATGAGGAGGTTGAACGAAAAGGATATTCCCGCCGTGATTTTATGAAGTTTGTAAGTATGATTACAGCCTTCATGGGACTCGAAAAATCAGCCATTGGACAAGTAGCCAAAGCATTAGAAACTAAACCGCGTATTCCGGTAATTTGGTTACATTTTCAAGAATGTACTTGTTGCAGCGAAAGTTTTATTCGTTCTTCTCATCCTATTGTTGCAGATATTTTATTAGATAAAATATCACTCGATTACACAGAAACCTTAATGGCCGCTTCGGGAACACAAGCAGAAGAAGCATTAAAAAATACCATGACCAAATACAAAGGTCAATATATTCTTTGTGTAGAAGGAAGCGTTCCGTTGGCAGCCGATGGCGTTTATTGCATGATAGGCGGAAAAACATCTATCCAAATATTAGAAGAAGCAGCCGAAGGAGCAGCAGCAATAATTGCATGGGGCAGTTGTGCCAGTAACGGTTGTGTTCAATCTGCAAAACCCAATCCAACTAAAGCAACGCCTATTCATAAATTAGTTAGTGGAAAACCGGTTATTAAAGTACCAGGATGCCCTCCTATTGGAGAAGTAATGGCCGGCGTTATTGTTCATTATTTAGCTTTTGGAAAAATTCCTGAATTAGATAGACTGGGAAGACCAAAAGCTTTTTACAGCAAACGTGTACACGACTCTTGCTATCGTAGGCCATTTTATGATGCAGGATTGTTTGTGGAAACCTTCGATGACGAAAATGCTAAAAAAGGATATTGTTTATATAAGGTTGGTTGCAAAGGGCCTTCAACATACAATGCATGCGGCGTAATGAAATGGAACAATGGAACAAGTTATCCTATTCAATCCGGTCACCCATGTATTGGTTGCAGCGAAGAAAATTATTGGGATAATGGAAGAATGTATGAAAGAGCCTCTGCATTTCCGGGATTTGGTATAGAAGCCAATGCCGATACCTTAGGTAAAATTGCTTTAGGAGCAACGGCAGTTGCTATTGCAGGTCATGCTATTGCAACAAATATCGGTAAACATACAACCATTCATAATCTTGAAGAAGAAGGAAAGGAAAGTGAACACGAATTAAATGTTTAATTAATTACTAAAATTCATCAATTAAAAATATGAGTAAAAGAATTGTTGTTGACCCAATAACCAGAATTGAAGGTCATTTACGCGTAGAAGCCGACATAGAAAATGGCAAAATAAAAGACGCATACAGCAGCGGAACCATGATACGACTTTTAGAAGAAATTTTAAAAGGAAGAGACCCAAGAGATGCGTGGGCTTTTGTTGGAAGAGTTTGTGGCGTTTGTACATCTATACACTCTTTAACCTCTGTTCGCTGTGTAGAAGATGCTTTAGATATTGTTATTCCGCCCAATGCAGAACTTGTTAGAAATATTATGTTTTGCACGCAATATATTCACGACCATGTAGTTCATTTTTATCATCTTCATGCAATGGATTGGGTAGATGTTGTAAATGCACTAAAAGCCGATCCTAAAAAAACCTCCGAATTGGCACAAAGCATTTCTAAATGGCCAAAAAGCTCTCCGGGATATTTTAGTGATATTCAAACAAGAATTAAAAAATTTGTTGAAAGCGGGCAATTGGGAATTTTTGCAAATGGATATTGGGGGCATCCCGCATATAAACTTCCTGCCGAAGTAAACTTAATTGGCCTTGCTCATTATTTAGAAGCCTTAGAATGGCAAAAAGAAATTGTAAAAGTTCATGCAATATTTGGAGGAAAAAATCCACATCCCAATTATTTAGTTGGTGGTATGGCTTGTGCTATAAGTATTGATGATGTGAGCGGAATAAATGCAGAAAGATTAGCCTATGTGGGTCAATTATTAAAAGACGGTAAAGAATTTATAGAGCAAGTATATATTCCCGATTTAATGGCAGTAGCTTCTTTTTATAAAGAATGGGCATCCATTGGTGGCGGATTGGGCAATTATTTAGTGTATGGAGATTTACCAACTAATGGATATAGAGATTTATCGCACTATAAATTTCCGGCAGGTGCAATTTTAAATAAAGATGTAAGTAAAGTATATGATGTTGATTTAAAAAAAGAAGAGGAAGTACAAGAATTTGTTA
The DNA here is from genome assembly GCA_027364735.1 of Hydrotalea sp. Taxonomy (GTDB): domain Bacteria; phylum Bacteroidota; class Bacteroidia; order Chitinophagales; family Chitinophagaceae; genus JAKAJX01. Next base: position 80,655 of record DAHXOT010000045.1, read on the forward strand.
CCCACTCTTGGTACGAATATAAAGAGGGAAATGACAAGGGCTTGCATCCATGGAAAGGCGAAAGTAAAATAAAATATACCGGTCCTAAACCACCGTTTGATCATTTAGATACTTCCAAAGAATATAGTTATTTAAAAACACCACGCTGGAAAGGAAACGCAATGGAGGTTGGTCCTTTGGCAAGAGTATTGGTGGGTTATGCAAGAGGAAGAGAAGATTTTAAAGCTGTTGTGGATAAAGCATTAAAGGATTTAAACGTTCCAATAACTGCATTGTTCTCTACTTTAGGACGAACTGCAGCCAGAGGATTAGAAACCATACTAACGGCACAATGGGGGTTAGAATTCTATGATCAGCTAATGACAAATATTAAGAATGGCGATACAAGAATGGCCGAGATGAGTAAGTTTGACCCAGCCACATGGCCAAAAACAGCATTGGGCGTTGGGCATACCGAAGCACCACGTGGTGCGTTAGCACATTGGATTAATATAGAAGATCAAAAAATTGCTAATTATCAGTTGGTAGTTCCCACAACATGGAATGCATCGCCAAGAGATAATAAAGGACAAATGTCGGCTTATGAAGCTGCATTGATAGACACTCCGGTGGCTAATGAAACACAGCCATTAGAAATTTTAAGAACCATACACAGCTTCGATCCTTGTATGGCCTGCAGTGTACATTTATATGATGAAGATGGAAAAACAATTAGCCGAATTAGTGTAATAGGCGATTAATTTTTTAAATCTTATTTATGTCAAAGAAATTGCATATTCAAAAATTGCGTAGAGTATATGTATGGGAGTTGCCGGTAAGAATGTATCATTGGCTAAACGTTTTGGTTTTAATTGCTTTAGTTGTTACCGGATTTTATATGTCGAACCCATTGGCTATTTTAAGTAAAAAAGAAGCAGTAAACAGTTATACAATGGGCTGGTTTAGATATATTCATTTTGCGGCAGCATATCTTTTCTTTTTTAATTTTTTATTTAGATTATATTGGGGTTTTACGGGTAATAAATATGCCAACTGGAAACAATTTATTCCTATCTCACGTAGGTTTTTAAAAGAAATGTGGATTGTATTTAAGATTGATATTTTAATGATGAAAGGAAAAAATGGTAAAAGCGAACACTTAAGTGTTGGTCATAATGCAATGGCTGGGTTTATTTACTTTTTAACCTTTATTGTTTTTCTAATACAATGCTTAACAGGCTTTGGCTTGTATGCACCTATGGCCAGTTGGTGGTTTCCCAAACTTTTTGCATGGGTTCCGGCGGTTTTTGGTGGCGATATTTTAACAAGAGTTATTCATCATTGGGCAATGTGGTTTTTTATTTTGTTTGCAATTGTTCATGTGTATTTAGTTTTTTATCACGATTATATTGAGGGCAGAGGAGAAATAAGCAGTATGGGCGGCGGATGGAAATTTATTGAAGATGATGTGTTTGAAAAAAATAAACATACTACTCCTAATCCCGAATCAGCAAAATAAAAAGATGGCAACACCCAAAAAAACTTTAATTCTTGGAATTGGTAATTATTTAATGGGCGATGAAGGCATTGGCGTGCATGTTGCCAATAAAATAAGCCTTGAAAAATTACCCAATAATGTTGATGTTGTAGATGGTGGTACCGGTGGATTTTATTTATTAGAATACTTCGAAAAATATGATATTGTTATTTTAGTAGATGCCACATTAGATGCAAATCCGCCGGGAACCACGCGTCTTATTCAACCAAAATTTGCCAAAGATTTTCCTGCAGCAATGAGCACGCACGATATTGGATTAAAAGATTTGGTAAGTGCTTTACAACTATTAAATAAAATGCCACAAATAGAACTATTTGTAGTAAGTATTAAAACCATACAGCAACAAGGAATAGAACTAACTCCCGAATTAGAAAAAGCCCTTCCATTGGTTATTGAAAAAATTAAAAAATTGCTGGCAAAAATATACACAAAACCCGTTTCGTTTGCTATATAAAAAGCAGTTATTAATTACCAAAAACACTTAAAAACTTTATACGCATAATTTTTAATTGCTCCCAAGTATAATTGTATTCGCTTAGTTCTTGTTGTGCTACTTGCAGGGAAGATGTTTGGCAGCCTTTAAAATATTCTATAATCTCCTCTTTATCTATTTCATCCAGCCATTCGTCAATTGCATAATCTAAATGCAATTTAGTACCGCTGGCTGCAATGGTTTCCATTTCTTCTAAAAGTTCATCTAACTTTAATCCTTTATTTTTTGCAATGGTTTCTAAGGGTATTTTTTTGTCTATATTTTGAATAATATAAATTTTGTTGTTGCTTTTATTGGCAACGCTTTTCATAATAAAATCATCGGGTTTTTCTATATTATTTTCTTCAACATATTTTGCAATTAATTCTACAAAAGGTTTACCGTATTTTATAGCTTTTCCTTTACTAACGCCCTGACATTTTTCTAATTCCTCCAAAGTGGTAGGATATAATGTTGCCATATCTTGTAAAGAATTTTCAAGAAAAATTACAAAAGGAGGCAATGACTTTTTTTTGGCTTCTTTTTGCCGCATATCTTTCAGCATTTCAAATAACTTGTCATCGGCAGCGGCTCCGGTTTGTGCTTCGCCTTCATATTCTCCATCATCTTCATTAGCCTCTTCAAACAAATTATTTAATACAATTTTAAAAGAACTCGGTTTCTTTAAAAATTTTTCTCCTTTCTCGGTCATTTTTAATAAGCCATATTCTTCAATATCTTTTCTAATAAAATTTTCTAAAAGCATTTGGCGTATTAAGCTGTTCCAATAATGTGTTTGATTTTGTTCTTTTCCTATTCCAAACGCTTCTAATTTTTCGTGCCTAAACATGGTAATTTGTGGGGTTAGGCGACCCATTATAATATTTACTACATATTCTGTAACAAATCGTTCATCAATAGCTTTAATAACTTTTAAAACCTTAACCGCTTCGTCTTTGGCTTCCACTTTTTCTTTTGGATGTTTACAGTTATCGCAATTGCCACAATTTTTTACTTCCCAATCTTCGCCAAAATAGTGCAACAAAATTTTCCTTCGGCAAACACTGCTTTCGGCATAAGAAACGGTTTCGTTAATTAATTGTGCACCAACTTCTCTTTCGCTTAAAGGTTTATCACGCATTAAATGTTCCAGCTTCGATACATCTTTGTGCGAGTAGTATAAAATACAATTTCCTTCTAAACCATCACGCCCTGCCCTTCCGGTTTCTTGATAATAATTTTCAATTGATTTGGGAATGTTGAAATGAATTACAAAGCGAATATCGGGCTTGTCTATACCCATTCCAAAAGCTATGGTGGCAACAATTACCTGTACATCTTCATTTAAAAATTGATCTTGCCTATCTGCTCTTAATTTTTGATCCAATCCTGCATGATATGCAACTGCTTTAATATTATTAGCCATTAAAATTTCGGCAAGCTCTTCGGTAGTTTTTCTATTAAGTGTATAAATAATTCCGCTTTTACCTTTATGAAGTGTAATAAATTTTACAATACTTTTAATGGTTTGCTCTTTTTTAATTTTCGGTTGAATTTCGTAATAAAGATTTGAGCGATTAAAAGAGGAAATAAAAATGGTAGGATTGCGTAAGCCTAAGTTTTTTACAATATCGCTTTGTACTTTAGGTGTTGCGGTTGCCGTAAGTGCAATTACGGCAATATCGGGATTAATAATGTTCATCATTTCGCGTAAGCGGCGATATTCGGGACGGAAATCGTGCCCCCATTCCGAAATACAGTGTGCCTCATCTACAGCAAAAAACGAAATATTTAAATCGGCAAAGAATTCTAAATTTTCTTGTTTGGTAAGTGTTTCGGGGGCTACATATAAAAGTTTGGTTTTACCGGCTAATAAATCATCCTTCACTTCTTTTATTTGCCCCTTATTGAGCGATGAATTTAAAAAATGAGCAACATCGTCTTTTTCGCTGTAACCACGAACCAGATCTACCTGATTTTTCATTAAAGCAATTAACGGAGAAACAACAATTGCACATCCTGGTAAAATCATGGCGGGCAATTGATAGCACAAACTTTTTCCGCCTCCGGTGGGCATAATAACAAAAGTATCATTGCCGTTTAAAAGGCTGTTAATAGCATCTTCTTGTCGACCTTTAAAATCTTTAAAGCCAAAATATTTTTGTAATCCGGCATGAATATCATGTTTGGGCTCATTTTTTTTAGAAATAGGCGATACGGATTTAGCGGTCGTTTTGGTTTCTTCTGTTTTCTTAACAGAAACTTTTTTTGTACTTGCTGCCATTGATAATTAATTTCTTTTCCTCAAACAATACTTAAAACGAAAAAATAAGTTACTACTTTTTACCAAAACCGAGTAATTTATTTTCAATTCAATAAAGCGAATTGAGTTTTTCGGTGAGCGGTTTGCCTTAATAAATTTTTTTAAAAAGGGTAGCGAAGTTAATAAAGCAAAGCCGGAATGGCAAGTGATTGGTGTTAAAGTTTACCTTTGCAGCGATGAATTTAATTATACATAAAGCAGCTACTAAAACCATTGAGCTGGAAGCAGCATCTGTAAAGGATTTACAGGCTTTTATTAATGAAGCTTTTGAAAAAGCTATTGAAGCAATTCACCAAACAAAAGGCCACTTAGTAATTAGCGGCATTGGTAAAAGTGCCATAGTTGCTCAAAAAATTGTTGCCACACTTAACTCCACCGGAACACCTGCATTGTTTATGCACGCAGCCGATGCTATACACGGAGATTTAGGAATGATTCAAAAAGAAGATGTGGTAATGATTATAAGCAAAAGCGGAGAAAGCCCCGAGATTAAAGTACTAATACCCCTAATAAAAAATTTTGGTAATACTTTAATTGGAATGGTAGGAAATATGCATAGTTATTTAGCCGCCCACTCAAATATTGTTATTAATACAACGGTTTCAAAAGAAGCTTGTCCCAATAATTTAGCACCCACCAGTAGTACAACCGCTCAAATGGTAATGGGCGATGCAATGGCGGTTGCATTAATGGAATTAAATGGATTTAATGGAAATGATTTTGCAAAATTTCATCCCGGAGGAAATTTAGGGAAACGATTGTATTTAAAAGTAGAAGATTTATACCTACATAACGAATCGCCTAAAGTATTGCCAACCGCTTCGCTAAAGGAGGTAATTGTTGAAATTACAGAAAAACGATTAGGAGTAACCGCCGTAGTGGATGAAAATAATTATGTAAACGGAATAATTACCGATGGCGATTTACGCCGTATGCTCGAAAAAAGTAATTCATTAATAAATATTACTGCAAAAGATATTTTATCTAACCATCCTAAAACAATTGAACCCACTGCATTGGCTGTTGAAGCTTTAGAAATAATGCGGCGATACGATATTAGTCAGCTTATTGTTCAGCGCCAGCAAAAATATTTAGGAGTTTTACATTTGCACGATTTGGTAAAAGAAGGAATAATTTAATTGTTATTTAAAATAATTATTTAATTGAAAGAACGTTATTCGTAAGTCATAAAAATAAAGTATGAACAAACATCATTATGTTGCCATCATGGCCGGAGGTATTGGAAGTAGATTTTGGCCCAAAAGCAGAACATCATATCCCAAGCAATTTCTCGATATTTTAAATTCGGGTAAAACCCTTATTCAATGGACATTTGAGCGGTATGCAAAATTTATTCCTACAGAAAATATTTATGTAGTTACTTCAGACGAATATGTTTCAATTGTTGCAGAACAATTACCCCAAATACCCGCAGAAAATATATTAGCCGAACCCAGCCGAAAAAATACAGCTCCCTGTGTAGCGTATATTTCTTTTAAATTATTACAACAAGATCCGGAGGCGGCATTAATAGTTGCCCCCAGCGATCACATGATTTTGGATGCAGAAACGTTTCAATCCATTGCTATTAAGGCATTAAACTTTGTTCAATCGAAAGATGCATTTATTACATTAGGCATAAAACCAACACACCCCAATACAGGATATGGTTACATTCAATTCGATACATCTAACAATGAATCCGGAATTTATAAAGTAAAAACATTTACCGAAAAACCCAATTTAGAATTGGCTAAAACATTTGTTGCCAGCGGAGAGTTTTTATGGAATGGAGGAATATTTGTATGGAAAGTATCAACAGTAATAAATGCTTTTGAAAAGTATCAGCCCGAAATGTTTGAATTGTTTGATACAGAAAAAGAATATTTTAATACAGCCAAAGAAAAAGAAGCAATTAATAAAATATATCCGCAATGCACCAATGTTTCTATTGATTATGCCATTATGGAAAAAGCCAATAATGTGTTTGTAATTCCATCATCTTTTGGTTGGAGCGATTTAGGAACTTGGAATAGTGCGTATGATAATTTAGATAAAGATTATTTAGGCAATGCCGTTGCCGGAAATAATGTAATTATTATTGATGCCACCAAATGTATGGTAAGTGCAGCTCACGATAAATTACTTGTTTTACAAGGATTGGATGATTTTATTGTAGTTGATACGAAAGATGCTTTATTAATTTGTAAAAAAGACAAAGAACAAGCCATTAAAGAATATGTTGCCGAAGTAAAAAGAAGTAAGGGCGATAAATATTTATAAACGACGCTATAATTTGGTTGATATTTTTATTAATTGATAATTCACTCGCTTTATTCTTGCTTTTATGAGTAACCCTGTAATATGTATTGGTGCTGCATTGGTAGATGAATTATACCATGCCAATGGGCCGATACTTTTAGCTACCACCAACGAAGGAAAAGTGCATCGCAGTGCCGGTGGTGTTAGTAGAAATATTGCACACCAATTGGCTTTATTAGGTGTTCCTATTCAATTAATTAGTGTTTTTGGAAGCGATGGAGAAGGCGATTGGCTAAAAACAATTTGTCAATATGCGGGTATTAAATTAGATGCATCAATTACCAGCTCATCGCTTACCGGAAAATATACAGGAATTTTAAATGAAGATGGATCTTTGTTTACCGCATTTCTAACAAATCCTCCATTACATTTAATTACACCCGAACATTTTGAACAAAATAAGCAGCTTTTAGAAACAGCATCGGTTATTTTAGCAGATGCCAACATACCTGTTTTATCAACAGAATGGTTATTGAACTTTTGTAATAATAATAAAATTCCATTAATAATTGAACCCGTTTCGGTTCCGCCTGCAGAAAAATATAGAAAGGCTAATTTAAAAGGATTGTTTTTAATTACACCTAATGAAGATGAATTGCCGGTATTATGTAATACCAATGCTGTTACCGTTTTGCAACAAGTAAATGAATTATTAGAAAGAGGAGTACAATATATTTGGTTGCATAGAGGTTCGGAAGGGTCTTTATTTTTTAGTAAAGAAAAAACAATACAATTGGCTGCACCAGAAACGATAGTTAAAGATTGTACCGGTGCCGGAGATGGATCGGTAGCAGGCTTTATATTAGCTAAATATTTGCATAAAACAAATGAAGAAAGTTTACGCATTGCACATACTTTATCTGCAGAAATTTTGCAGGTAGATGGTGCAATAGCAACACATCTTAATCAAGAAGAATTATTACAATTGGTTTCTACCTATTATCCTGAAAAGAGTGAGTAAAGAAGTTTAAAAAACATCCAATTTTAAATTGTAAAAAGTTATCTACGCAGTAAAAATTACCTTTAGGTATGCTTAATTCCTTTATTTATATTCATCCCGAAGTACAACAAGCAATAGTTGAAAACAAACCTGTTGTAGCGTTAGAATCTACCATTATTTCTCATGGCATGCCTTATCCCAAAAATGTAGAAACGGCATTGGCTGTTGAACAACTGGTGAGAGATAATGGTTCAATACCTGCAACAATTGCCATTATGGATGGGAAATGTTTTGTAGGATTATCTGCAAAGCAAATAGAATTTTTTGGAAAGGCTTCGAATGTTTGGAAAACAAGTTTACGCGACATACCATTTGTTCTTTCTAAAAAATTATATGGTGCAACTACAGTTGCGGCAACCATGCGTATTGCCGCCATGGCCCAAATAAAAATATTTGTAACAGGAGGTATTGGCGGCGTACATAGAGGTGCAGAAAAAACAATGGATATTTCTGCCGACTTAACCGAAATGGGAAATACTTCTGTTGCTGTAATATCTGCAGGTGTAAAGTCTATTTTAGATATTGAACTTACGTTGGAGTATTTAGAAACCAAAGGAATTCCGGTTATTACTATTGGGCAAAATGAGTTTCCAAGTTTTTATTCACGCAACAGCGGAATAAATTCTCCTTTACGCGTAGATACGCCCGATGAAATTGCTGAAATGTTGAAAATAAAATGGGAAATAGGCTTGCAAGGTTCAGTTTTAATTGCTAACCCTATTCCGTTGGCACAAGAAGTAGCCGCAGAAGAAATGAAAACATATATTGATGCTGCCCTTAAAAACGCTGATGCCAATAATATAAAAGGGAAAGAAGTAACTCCCTTTTTATTAAATTGGATTGCACAACATACTCGAGGAGAAAGTTTAGAAGCGAATATTGCATTAATAAAAAACAATGCAATATTGGGTGCAGCAATTGCCAAATCGTTTTATCAAAAAAATTAATTATTTACTACCAATAATTCGGGTTCATCGTTATTAAAATCTTCGGTTTGTAATTCAATGCGGCGAGTAATATCGTTTAAAGCCGCTAACCGCTGCACGGTATAGGGAACGGTATCTAAACCGGTTACGAATTTTAAAATGTAATTATAAATGCCAATTAAATCGCCGGCTACAATTACGGTTCCCGAAATTTTATTGGTTACCAATAAAGAAAACCCAATAACAAGCATTACCAATATTTCCATTGCACCAAAACTCCAAGCCTCTTGATCGGATATTTTAATTTGCCATTCTCTTAGTTTGTGGTAATGCCTTCTTATAGCCAAATGATTTCCTGTAGAAATAATATCTACTTGTTGTTCTAATTCATCATTCTTTGCTTTATTTAAGCGGTTCATTTTTTTACCATAGAAATAGCTGATAGCGGCCACAGGTATTAAAATACTTAAACAAATAAATACAACCTTAGTATCGTAAAAATATAATAAAATTAAAGAGCCAAGTATATTATAAAAAGCTTCCATTACATACACCAAATCGAATTCTAAGAAATCAACAAATTCTCTTGCTAAAGTGGAGTGAGCGCTTAGTTTAGAAATATCGTTAGAATGATATTTGCGAGCTAAAAATTTTGTTACTAATGAAGTATAAATAGATGAGTAGGTTCTTGTATCGTACCTATGGCGAATGGTACCAACTATTAACCAAGCAACATGTACAATGGAGAGAATAATAAGCCCTTTATAAGAACCTTTCATTAAATCGTTTACGGCTTCTCCTAAAAAAAATGGACGCAATAATGATCCTACCATTTCTAAAGAAAATAATATATAGGTAAGCAACAATTGTAATCGGTGCTTTTGAAAAATGGTTTTTAGTATGGTTAAATTTGGCATATCCTTTCTTTAGGTTTATTAGTGGTTTTCTCTTAAATAAAAGGTAGTTTACAAGTATAGTATAGACTTTTGTAAAAGACCGAAGTTTAGATGAGATAGTAAGTAGGATGGCAAATGTAAGAATCGAAAAGAAATTATTAGCCTGAAGTCTTGTCAGCATTGAGGTTTTTGCCGGTAATGACACCGCGACAGTTTGCAGAACCACATTGACAATCAAATGATTGTGCATGCTCGTTTAAAAATGTTGCATAATCTAAGGTTAGTTCAGCGTCTTTGTTAATTTTTTGCAAAGCCACAACATTTAAGCCTTGATAGCCGGTATTTGGATTACATGAGTGATTTTGCGGTGCCCAGTCTGAAGGGTTGTTCGACCATAAAATATACACTTCGTAGCTTATTGGATAGGCGTATTTGCTAAAAATTTCTTTCTGTTCTTCGTTCCAATTTTCATCCACATATTTTTTGGTAACAATGCGTTGAGCCAATTCTTCTCCTTGAAAAATAATTTCTCCGGCTTCTATGTTTTTTGTAGCATAAATTCCATAACCCGAAATGGAGTTACCTTTTACCACATATTTTTTTTGTAATCGGCCATGCCGGGCAATACCTTCTTCTATAATATGTTGTAAAAAGCCCGAAGCACCAATGGTATCGTACTTTAAAATATAATCGGCAGAACCTTCGTAGCCGCTGGTATAAAAAACCGAACAGGTAAAATTAATTTCTAAAAAATATAAATTACCCGATGCGTCCATCCTAAAATCTAATCGGGCATAACCAACGCCATTAAATGAACGAAAAATACGTTGAGCCGCATTACGCAACTGTTGATTGATGTTTTTATCGGTAACCGGAATATTGGCGTTAGGGTGTAATTCGGATGTTTTTAAGGCATAGGTTTTAAAACTATTTCCTTCGGGAAAAATAAACTCAATGGGCTGAAATGCTGTTGAAGTTTTTCCATCAGAATTGGCAGCAACAAGAATTGTAAACTCTCTTCCATCAATATATTCTTCTATTAAAAGTTCGTTATACGTTTCAATTATTTCGGCAACTTTTTGTGTTAGTTCAAGTTCGGTAAATACTAAAGAATGTTTATCAATTCCTAAACTATCACCGGCTTTGGCCGGTTTTACAAATAAAGGAAATTGCAATTGTGTTATAACCTTAGGAATATCTGTAAGCGATTGTATTAAAACGTAGGCCGGTGTTTTTATATTTTCGCAGTAGGCAACATACTTCATTAATTCTTTAGGTGGATCGTATAATGTGGATGAAGGTCCGGTGTAAGGAAGATTGAGTAATTCTAAAGTATAAATAACGTCAATGGAAGGAACTTCCCATTCTAAATATCCTTCACAAAGATTTACAAAAACATCGTAATTTTTTTTACTTAAATTTTTCAGTTGTTTATAAGTAGTAAGCTTATTTAAAAAAACGTTTTCAACGGTTGCTTCCGGAAGTAAAGGAGCTAAATTTCTGGGAGGATCGTAATATTGATAATCCACAGCAGAGGTTGAATAATCGGGTTGCAAAACACAAATTTTCATCAGGCATTCACTTTTCTTGCATAAGCATTTTGTAATATTTCTGCTATTAACTGAGCGAAAGTAGTATTACTTAATCGTAAAATGGCTCCTATTGAAGTATAATTTTCATCTTCGCTTAAGCCGCATTGAGCATTTACTTCTAATACATAAATATTGCCTGTACGGGCATTCATTCTTAAATCAACTCTCGAATAGCCCTGACCCTTCACTGCACAATAAGCATCCCAACTTATTTTTTTAATTGTTTCGTGTAAGGAGGCATGGGGTGTTGTGTATTCATAAAAATTTTCATTTTTGGGCATAGGCGTTTCATCTTCATATATTTCCCATAACCGATCGAATGATAAAAACTTTTCATTATCTGGAAGTGAAGGATGAAAAACTCTTTCAACAGGAGGATAAATAACCGCTTCTTCAGGTCTATCATAAGATCCTACAATTAATGTCGTAAATTCAGGTCCAACAATAAACTCTTCTGCAACTATTCCATCTACGGTTAATTTCCAGCCCCTATAACCTTCAAATAATTTATTTACCTGTTCATTTAATTCAGTATTATTTGTAACTACATTTTTTATTCCAACGCCCATGCTTCCACCCGAAACGGCCGGTTTAACAATTATTGGGAAACCCAATTTTCTGAGGCTTCCATTTAATTGCTGATTTTTTTGTTGAATTGAAATCCATTTGGCATGCGATACACCGTATTCATCAAACGCTTTTTTCATCGATACTTTAGAGGTAGTTATATCGTAAAAATATTCGTCGGCTCCGGTATAAATTAAATCTTTTTCTTCCAGATATTTTAGAACAGAAATGCCGGGAGTTCCATTAACTTCATCTCCATCGCATAAATTTAAAATAATAGCAGTATAGTGCTCATTGTTTTTTTCGGTAATGATGGAATCAATGATTGATTGATAATTATTTAAAGTAACTGCTTGCCATTTCCATGGCAAACCCAATATGGTAAAAGCTTTGGTATATTCTAAAATACTTTGAGAAAAATCGTAGTAATAATCAATATTAGGATCGTTAGTAATAAGGTAAGGAGCTAATACCCAAACCTTTACCGTTTCTTCTGTGAATTGATTTTTAAAAAATGTGTTCATTGTATAATTATAGTGAGCTTCTTTTTTTTAATTGATGTTGAATAAAATCGGTTAATAAATAATGCGATAAAATTTTTTTTGGAAGATGGGCTGCCCCTTTTATAGTTTGTAAGCAGTTTTTGGAGTTACAATAACAAATAAAAGGTTGTGCCATATTCCATTCGGTTGATGGATAAAAAAAAGTTATTTCATCTCCAATATTTAAATTTTTTAAAGCAATTATTTCGAAAGTTGTTGTATTAAAAAAAACGCTGGGAGAACAACTATGATTAGTGTATTGCAAAAACTCGGGTTGAAGTGTAATGTGATGCTGTTCATTAACCTGAATGGTAAGATAAGTTGCTTGCGTTAAAGTTAAGCCGGCACTAAACAAACAAATAATTTCTCCTTTATAAAATTTTTGTGCGGCATGCAACGATTTTTGCTTGGTTACAACATTTTCTACCACATCGGCAAAACCATGTTTGCTAATAATTTTAAATGATGGGTTAGTAAATGTATAAAGCATACTATTAATGGGTAATAGCAAGTTAATATGAAATGGCATAAATAAAAAACATAATTGTAGGGCAGTATATTAATGTTAATAATATAGTGGTTTATTAACAAAATAGAATTGTATAAGAAGGGTTTATTTTTTGTAAAAACTATTGGCTATTTATAGCCAATGCACCAAAATAAAAATTGGAAATTATTTTAAAATTGTATACATTGAGTAACAATCCTGTACAACTATGAAAACACAACAACTTTCATACAAAAACTCCCTGTGGTCTGTTTATCAAACAACGCCTAATTTTCAAAGCAATCAATGTCAGTTAGTATTTATTTTTGGTGCAAATGAAATTGTTTCAGACCCCACAATATATAATCATGTTTATTCGCAATATCCCAATGCCAATATCGTTTCTGCCTCTACAGCAGGAGAAATAATAGATAAAAATGTTTTTGATAATACAGCGGTAGTAACAGCAATAGAATTTAACTCAACTCAAATTCGATGCGTTAAAAAAAATATAACAGAACATGCCAGTAGCGAAGCTGCAGGTAAATTTTTAATGAATCAATTTCCGGAAGATGGTTTAAAATCTGTATTTATTATTTCTGATGGAACCAAAATAAATGGCAGTGAGCTTGTTTTAGGAATTAATGCCAACACGCCTAAAGGCATATCTGTAAGTGGTGGATTAGCAGGCGATGCAGCCAGATTTTTACAAACAAGTACCGGACTTAATAGCGTAGCATCCGAAGGCAATTTAATTGCTATTGGTTTTTATGGCAATAATATTAAAGTTGGTCATGGTTCTTTTGGAGGCTGGGATGAATTTGGAAAAGAAAGAAAAATTACCAAAGCCAATAAAAATGTTTTATACGAAATTGATGGAAAAAGTGCATTGAGTTTATATAAAGAATATTTAGGACCCTTTGCCGATGAATTACCCGGATCGGCATTATTATTTCCTTTATCACTTAAATTAGAAAATTCGGAAAAAAATTTAGTAAGAACTATTTTATCTATTGATGAAAAAGAACAATCAATGACGTTTGCCGGGAATATGCCCGAAGGAAGCACCGTTCGATTAATGAAAGCTAATTTTCAAAAATTAGTAGAAGGAGCTTCTTCTGCAGCTAATTATGCCATACAAAACATGGTTACACAACCGCCACAATTAGCCATATTAATTAGTTGTGTAGGAAGAAAATTGGTTTTACAAAGCAAAACATTTGAAGAAGTAGAAGCGGCAAAAAATATTATTGGCAAAAACGCAACCATTACAGGGTTTTATTCATACGGCGAAATATCTCCCATGCACTCTTATTTAAATTGCGATTTACACAACCAAACCATGACAATTACCACTTTTACTGAATTTTAATTTCCTAACCTTATTTTTTCTATTTATGCTCCTGCATCCTACACTACAAAAGCAAGTTGAAAAATTTCTTTCAGAAGAAACAATAAATAATTTTTCTGTACAACAATTTTTAGAGGAAGTAAATAATTATTATATAACTTTTGATAGAGACAGAAAACTTACCGAACATGCATTTCAAATAAGCGAAAGCGAATATCAAAAAGCCAATCAAGAACTACAAACTCAAATTGAACTTAAAAAAGAATCTATTTTAAAACTAAAAGATGCAATAAAAACACTCGATAAAACAGCAGCACCTTTTACCGATAATACAGATGATAATTTGATAGAAACGATTGCCTATTTAAAAGAACAAATTCAAAAAGCAAAACAATTAGAAACTGACTTAATTAGTGCAACAGAATTAGCCGAAAAAGGCGTTGAAGCAAAAACTGAATTTCTTTCGGTAATGAGCCACGAAATAAGAACACCGCTTAATGCTATTATTGGAACCATTTTATTATTAAAATCTAGAGATCCACTTCCATCGCAACAAGAATTAATACGCGTTTTAGAAATTTCATCCGAAAATTTATTAAGCTTAATTAACGATGTATTAGATTTTACCAAATTAGAAGAAGGCAAAATAATATTTGCCGAAAGAGATATAGAACTTTTGCATTTACTTAAAAATGTAAAATTAGCCTACAGGGTTAAAGCCGAAGAAAAAGGAAATCAAATAAAAATAATTTACGATGATGATATTCCTGAATTTGTAAAAGGAGATGATATTCGCTTAGGGCAAATTATTAATAACCTAATTTCTAATGCCATTAAATTTACTAAAAACGGCACAATTACCATACGTGTTGCTTTGGAAGAAAAAACAGAAAAAGAGGTGCTTATTTATTTTGCTGTTGAAGATACCGGCATTGGCATACCGGAAGAAAAGCAACAAATGATATTTGAACGATTTACACAAGCAAATGCCAATATTACCAGAGAATTTGGCGGATCGGGTTTGGGATTAACGATTATTAGACGGTTATTAAAATTGCAAGACAGCGATATTTATGTGCAAAGCAAACACGGCGTTGGTTCTACATTTTATTTTAAACTTAAATTTAAAAAAAGCAACACTGTGGTAAAAGAAGAAACAGTAAATAATTTTGATAACCAAGATTTAAAAGGATTAAAAGTTTTATTGGTAGAAGATGTTTTATTTAATGTTATGGTGGCAGAGGGAATGTTACAAAATTGGAATGCAATTGCCGATGTTGCCGAAAATGGTAAAGTGGCTGTTGAAAAAGTTAAAGAGAATGAGTATGATGTTATTTTAATGGATATTCAAATGCCTATTATGGATGGCTACACCGCAACCGAAGAAATAAGAAAATTTAATATAGAAACACCTATTATTGCTTTAACCGCATCGCTTTCTATCGATATTCAAGATAAAGCTACTGCTGCGGGTATGAATGGCTTTGTAACCAAACCATTTAATCCTAACGATTTGTTTTTAGCATTGTATAGAAATACCATTGGGAAGAATATGTAATTAATTACCACTCAAAATGTAATCGAACAGAAGGAATATGTACCGGTCCTGTTCTATCTGTATTATAAGCAGGATTAACCACCAGCTGATAATCTACCGATACACTTGCAAATGAAGTTAAATGCCATCTGTAATAAGTTTCGAAAATTGCTTCATTACCATAATTTAATTTTCCATCACCAATGATAAATCCATAACCACCGGCTTGTAAATATTTTTTATGATCGGGCGATAAGCCATTAATCACTATTGCAATACCTAAAGCATCATCACTTTTATTTTTAGAAAGTCCCCTTATTTCAAAACCCGTTTGAAAGCTTCTATCAATTTCTGTAAATGCCCATGAGGCCGATGTTCCATTGTTCCAACTATATCTTGCAAACCAACCCAAATTATTATTTAAAGCCTGTTCAGCATTTATTCCAAAACCATATTTTAGACCTCCATAATAAGTAGGAGCTTCGGCTTCGCCGCTAATGATATAATTTAAACTACTATCTCCATTAGCCATTTTTGTAATAGCATCTTTATACAGCGGAGCTTTAGAAAAAGTTGTAAAGAAGGTAGTTCTTATGGTTCCATTTAAGTTATTTATTTTCCAATGATGCTCGTATTCTATTGTTTCGGAATTTGCTTTTGATAAATTCCAATCCATTGGTAAACCATTGGCTATTCGAGGAACACGAACAGAAGAAAATCGTAATGCCCATGTGGGGTGAATTAATTCTATAACAATACCTGTAGTATAACCTCTTACATCTGCCGGAAAATCCCAAGCACCTTGTGCCATTAAACTCCAATTTAAAAATTGAGAACGAGCATCATGGTTATAGGTATTATCATCAAAAAAATCTGAAATACAAAATTTACCAACGGTAATTACTATTCTGCGAGAAGGAATTTTACCATCGAACTGATTAATGTCGGAAGATTGTTTGGCAGAATGCTCGCCCAATGGAATAATTTGTTGCAAATAAGCACGTGCAATAAAAGGGGTTAATGCCGAAGAGCCTACTCTATATATTTCTCCATTAGAAAAACCGGCCAAACCTTTTGTTTTACTTAACCCATTACCACCGGTTAATTCGGGGTTAAAATAAAAAGCGGCATTCTTCCATAATTTTCTTCCAATAAATAAGGTGGTTGTATTAGATGTTGCCGATTCTTGAGAATTATCTAAACTATTTAATCCGGCATATTTTGCTTTAAATGCCGGATGTGTTTGAAAAACGGTAGTGTTTTGAAAGTGCACTGTCCAATCGGCTAAAGAATCGCTCGATCTATTTTCATTTACATTAAAATCTTTAAACTGCCCATTAACGGAAGAATAAATAATTATGGAAAATGTTAGTAAAATATTTGCTTTTTTATGTAAAACCATACTTGCCTGTTTCGGGTATAAAAAAATAATTTTCAAGGGCAAAAGAATTAAGTAATTAAAAACCAATTCCTTTCAATTGGGAAAAAGTATTTACGCAATTAGAAAAATACAATCAACTATTTTTATAGCCAGCTATCGAACTTTTTTAAATACCATGTTTTAATTAATTGAGTTAATAAACAATAACCAATTAATATTGCTGCGAGCCATGGAAAATAAGATAAAGGAAGTGATTGTAATTTTAAAACAGCCGCAAATGAGGTGAAAGGAATAATAATTCCAATAGCCATAATTGCGGTGGTTAATGCCAAAACCGGTGCGGTTGCCCAGCTTTGAATAAAAGGAATTTTTCGTGTACGAATCATGTGAACAATTAATGTTTGTGATAATAAACCTTCGATAAACCATCCACTTTGAAATAAGCTTTGATGTTCTGCCGAATTGGCTTTGAAAACAAAAAATAAAACAGCAAATGTTGCATAATCGAAAACAGAGCTAATTGGACCGATAAATAGCATAAATTTTGCAAGGTTACCGGTTTCCCATTTGCGAGGCTGTTCAATATATTCGGCATCCATTTTATCCCAAGGAATAGAAATTTGAGAAATATCGTAAAGTAAATTTTGAACCAATAATTGAACGGGCATCATGGGTAAAAAAGGTAAAAATGCGCTGGCACCCAACATGCTGAACATATTACCAAAGTTGCTGCTGGCTGTCATTTTAATATACTTAATAATATTGCCGAAAGTTCTTCTGCCATAAATTACGCCTTTGCGTAAAACCATTAAATCTTTCTCTAATAAAATTATATCGGCACTTTCTTTGGCAATATCTACAGCTGTATCAACCGAAATGCCCACATCTGCATCTCGTAAAGCTGCAGCATCATTAATTCCATCGCCCATAAAACCAACGGTATGGCCTTTGGCTTGTAATACTTTTACAACACGGCTTTTTTGAACCGGACTCAATTTGGCAAAAATGCTAATATCATCAATTCTTTCTTTTAATTCATCGTCGTTAATTTTTTCTAAATCGTTTCCTAATAAAATATTATTTATAGGAATGCCTACATCGCGGCATATTTTTTTTGTAACAATATCATTATCGCCGGTTAAAACTTTTAAGGTAACGCCTAATTTTTGTAAAGCTTCTATAGATGGTTTGGCCGATGGTTTGGCCGGATCTAAAAAGCCAATAAAACCGGTAAGTACCATATTGCTTTCGTCGGCAACAGAATAAGTAAGTGGGCGTTCATCGTATTCTTTTATAGCTACCAATAAAACGCGCAAACCTTCTTTATTTAATTTTTTTGAGAGTTGAAGAATGTTGTTGTTAATGGTTTCGTCGATAGGAACAATACGATCTTGTTCAATATGCAATTGCCTATCTTCTCCGGGATCAAAGGCGTGAGAGCACAATCCTAATATTTCTTCAACAGCGCCTTTACAAATTAATAGGTGTTTGTGATTGGTTTGTTCAAGAATAACCGACATTCTGCGGCGTTGAAAATCGAAGGGAATTTCGTCTATCTTTTTAAACTGTTCTTCTACTTTTAAATAATCTTTTATTTCAACGTGATCGAGAATGGCAACATCCAATAAATTCTTTAATCCTGTTTGATGATAACTGTTTAAATATGCCCATTTTAATACTTCATCATCTTCTACACCATCTACATTTAAGTGCCTTTCTAAAACAATTTTATCTAATGTAAGCGTGCCTGTTTTATCGGTACATAAAACATCCATTGCACCAATATTTTGAATGGCATTTAATCTTTTTACAATTACTTTTCTTTTGCTCATAGTTACGGCACCTTTGGCAAGATTAGCGGTAACTATCATGGGCAACATTTCGGGAGTTAAGCCAACCGCAACCGCAATTGCAAATAATAAAGCCTCGAGCCAATTGCCTTTGGTAAGACCATTAATTACAAAAACTAATGGAACCATAATAAGCATGAAACGAATAAGTAGCCAGCTAACGCTATTAACACCTTTATCGAAACTTGTTTCGGCTCGTTTGCCAGAGATAGATTTACTGATAGAGCCAAAATACGTTTGATTACCTGTTGTAACAATTACTGCATGAGCCTGACCACTTTCTACGTTAGTGCCCATAAAACAAATATTTTCTAATTCAAGTGGAGTTTTATTTTTGGCATCGATAATAATGGATTCTTTTTTTTCAACGGGCAATGCTTCGCCGGTTAGGGTAGATTGATTTAGGAATAAATCTTTTGATTGAATAATTCTGCAATCGGCAGGAATCATATCGCCGGCAGATAAAAAAATGATATCACCGGGAACCAGTTCTTTAATATCTATTTCTTTTTTGCCTTCATCTTTTCTAATTACGGTAGCGGTGGTTTTAACCATGCTTTTTAGCTTTTCGGCAGCCACATTACTTCTAAACTCTTGCCAAAAGCGAATAATAGAACTTAATAAAACCATTACACCTACTACTATTACTGTTTTATAATCTCTATCGGCGGGCGAGGCTAAAATAACATCTATAACAAAAGAGGTTAAAGCAATTAAAATTAATACCGCATTAAATGGGGTAAGAAAAGCCTGAAATAATTGAATATACCAAGCCGGTGCTTTTTCATGAACAACCTCGTTAGAACCAAATTGTGTTTGCCTATCTTCTACCTGTTCAATACTTAAGCCTTCATCAGAAGTTTCTAATGTAGAATATACCAATATCTTATCTATTGCTGCACATTGTTTTAATTTGCCTGCAGCAATATTTTCAAAATTGTTTGAAGTATTGTTGTTTTGGAAGGGGTTATGAGATTTTATTTTTTCTCTTACGCTTGCTATGGTCATGTATAATGCCCTCCTAAAAATTTTCTGTGAATGTTTTTTTCAATTACTCGATATCAATGAAATGGTTAAAAATTTAATTATTGTTGGACGACAGGATGCTTGGGTTTAAGCAAAGGAGGTATTAAAAAGTATACATTAGTTGTAGAAAAAACACAGTAATTCAATTGGTTTTTTATGAAAAAAAGAAAACCAATATTAAATAAACTAAGAAGTAAAATAAATTGAATCATGTTGGCTGATTTTAGCGTTTGGCAATATTTCTCTTAATTACCAACAGCCTAAAATAGCTATCGGGTATATTAAAGAGAGATGATAATTTTGTTTCTACTCGGACCCGAATCCATGAAAATTGTTTTAAATGAAAAATATATCTGTTTAAGACGCGGCAAAGGTAAATCCATACGGTTTTGCAGCAAAATAAAATTTATGTTACTTTTAAAATGATGTTTGTACTATATTTTAACATACTAAAGGTTTAATAAAAGGCTTTATTTAATTTCATTTTACGCAGCTAAACAAAAATAAAAAATGGATGATATACACATTCTTATTGTGGAAGATGAAACTAAAATTGCCAACACCTTAAAAAAAGGATTGGAAGAGAACGGATATAGTGTACAAATTGCTTACGATGGTATAATTGGTCAACGCTTATTTCTTACCCACAACTATCATATTATTATTTTAGACATCAACATTCCTGTTATTAATGGATATGATTTATGCAAATTTATTAGAAGCCGAAACAAGCATATACCCATTATAATGCTTACGGCCATGAATACTATTGATGATAAGTTAGAAGGATTTGATGTTGGTGCCGATGATTATATTATTAAACCTTTTGAATTTAAAGAATTATTGGTTCGTATAAAAGCGTTATTAAAACGAAGCGGCACTCAACAAATAACCATAGGAAATATATTACGATTTGCTGATTTAGAAATGAATTTAGAAAGTAAAGAAGTTAAAAGAGCCGATACAAAAATTATTTTAACGTCTAAAGAATTTCAATTGTTAGAGTACTTCGTTAAAAATAAAAATAAGGTTTTATCTAGAGCCGATATTGCAGTTAATGTATGGGAAATTGATTTTGATACTCATACCAATGTAATAGATGTGTATGTTAATTATTTAAGAAGAAAAATTGATAAAGGGTTTTCAACCAAACTTATTCATACACAAATAGGAATGGGATATATTTTAAAAGAAGTAAATGAAGCTTAAATATAGAATTACCATATTATTTACTGTTTTAGTTTCTACCATTTTATTGTTAGTGTGTATATCTGTATACTATTTTTCGAGCTTAAGCCGGCAAAACGAATTTAGAACCCGAATTAAAAACAGAGCACTAACTACCATACGATTATTAAAAAAAGTACCGGGTATTAATGAAAATTTATTGCGGCAAATTGACGAAAAAACACTCGTTTCATTAGAACAAAAAAGTGTTGTAATTTATAATGGTTCGGGAAAAATAATTTATGCTTATACCGATGAGCATACCCAACCTGTTTTAGCTAACGATAAAATAATTGATAAAGCTATTAGTAAAAAAGAATATTATTTTTCGGTAGATAAAAAAGATGCCGTTGCAATAAGTTTATCCGATGCAAAAAATACCACCATAATAGTTTCGGCAGCATTAGACCAAATTGGATATAGTAAATTATACGAGTTGCAACTTATATTGTTTTTAAGTTTTATTGTTAGTGTTTTAATTACCTTTTTTTCGGGTTTATTATTTTCAATTCAAATTGTTAATCCAATAAAAAAAGTTACCAAAGAAGTAAATGAAATTTCATCCCTACAACTATCTCGCCGAATAGAAGTAACAACTACGAAAGACGAACTGAATGAACTGATACATACCATTAATAACCTAATGAATAGGTTACAAGAATCTTTTGAAATTCAAAAACGATTTATTACTAATGCTTCTCACGAATTATCTACACCCTTAACTGCTATTTTAAACCAATTAGAAATTACTTTGCAAAATGAGCGTAACGATGAAGAATATAAAACAGTAATACTCTCTGTTTATGAAGATGTAAAAAATATGGCACAACTTACGCGTAGTTTATTAGAAATTGCAAAAGCAAGTGGTACAAGCTATGGCATAGAACTTAATTTAATTAGAATTGATGAATTGCTTATTAATATGCCATTATTAATAAAAAAAATAAATGCCAATTATATTGTAGAATTAAACTTTAGTTCTTTTCCCGAAAATGAAGATTTAATGATGATTTTTGGCAATAGCGATTTATTAATTAGTGCCATTAAAAATATTATTTTAAATGCTTGTAAATATTCGAACAATAATCAGGCTAATGTCAGTCTATCGTTTACCAACGAAGTAATACAAATAGAAATAAAAGACAGTGGTTCGGGTATTAATGAAGAAGATATACCATATATATTTCAACCATTTTTTAGGGGCAAAAACGTATTAGGAAAACATGGTTCGGGTTTAGGTTTACCACTCTCTTTACGAATAATTAATATGCACAAAGGTTCTATTGAATTTAAAAATTTACAACCATCGGGTTCTTCCTTTTTAATTACACTTCCTATAGCCAAACAATTTCATAAATTGTAAATTCTAATGCTATTCTAATCTATTACTAATACCGTATTAATGTTGTTGGCAGATATTGCATCATTATAATTTAAAAAGAATAGATAAGTAGTATGAAAAAAAGTTTATGGGTTATTCCGGTATCCTTGGTAATGTTTTCGTGTACAGCCAATAAAAAAATTCAGCAATCAGAAGAAAAATATCGTCAGTTAGATTCGGCCTATGTACAAATGCAAGCCAAACTTCGCGATTGCGAAAAAAGCAATACAGAACAAAATGCAGTTCAAAAAAAATCTGATGCCAATGAACAATCATTGTTATCCGAAATTGCAAGTTTAAAAAAGATGAATGCATTTTTGAAAGAAAATAATAATGCAGCACTCAATCAATTAAGAGATCTTTCTGTTATTTCAAATGCACAAGCCGAAAGTATAAAGGAATCTCTTGATCATATTGGTGCAAGCGACGTATATATTAGAAGTTTACAATCTACCATTGCTCGTAAAGATTCTTTAACAATGGCATTGGTAAATAATTTAAAAAGCGCTTTAACCGATATTAACGATCAGGATATAAATATAAAAGTTGATAAAGGAGTTGTTTATGTAGATATATCAGACAAAATGTTATTCAACAGTGGCAGTTATGATGTTACCGCAAAAGCTAAAGCAGTTTTAGGTAAAGTTGCTAAAGTATTAAATGCACATCCCGAAATTGAATTTATGATTGAAGGCAATACCGATTCGAAACCGTTTAAATATGGCGATTTGGTAGATAACTGGGATTTAAGTGTAAAACGTGCTACATCTGTAACAAGAATTTTGCAAAAAAATTATGGATTAGATCCTAAGCGAATTACAGCAGCCGGAAGAGGTGAATATTTGCCTGTTGCCCCTAATACAACTGCAGAAGGCAGAGCATTAAACAGAAGAACACGTATTGTTATTTTGCCTCAGTTAGATCAATTTTTTAAATTATTAGAAACAAAAAAATAAGTTTTTTCAGTAGGTTTTAGATTTGGTTTAAAGCCCGGCAACTTTTAAAATAGTTTTTTAAAATGATTGTCGGGCTTTTTTGTTAAAATTATTTTAGTGAAGTAAATAATATGGTGGGTTTTAAAAACATAGTAATTCCATTATTTAGTGAAAACAATTTCGAATTACCTTTTTCAAAAGTAGTAGAGTTGGTTAATGGCGGAGAAACTGTTATACATTTAATCATTTTATCGTATAAATACGATGAGAAAAATTCTCTTCAAATTGGTTTAGAAAGGGCGAAACAACTAAAATACGCCAACGAAATTCTATCTGATAAAATTAAAATAATTGCCAACGCTTTTTACGACGATAATGATAATACCAACTTAAAAAAATATATAGTTGATAATAAAATTGACTTACTTATTCTTCTCAAAAAAAAGTCAAATAATATATTTTCTCTGCATAATTGGTTTCGAAATCACTCCATTAATATAAACAATATGCAATGCAAAATTTTGTTTATAACAAAAAGTTGCATTAAACATACTATAAAAACCATTTTAATACCGGTAAACAAATCTAATTGCACTAAAGCCAATCTCGACTTTTTTATTTCGGTTGCCGCCCAATATAAAGCTCAAATACATTTGGTAGCCATGTTCGAGAGGGATAAAAAAAACAATAACGTGTTAGATAGGTTTTATCAAACCTATAAACTAATGTTGCTTTATGGGTTAGATGTACATTATCAAGTTATTCCTTTTGCATTTGGCAAACAATATATTTTGCGTTATGCCTATAAGCATAAAATTGATTTATTAATAATGGATCAGGAAAGAAAAACTTTTTTTTCTGAATTTTTCGATAAACCAATGCAAGACTTTATAAATCCATTTTCAAATTATCCCTTACATCTATTACTTACACAATAAAAATTTACAAAATGAAATCAATTGCTTTAACACTTGGAGGCGTGCTATGTTTTTCTTTCTTTGTACAGGCAAAAAATAAAATAGAAAGAGTTGAGTTGGGAAAACAACTGTCCGATACAGGAATCATTTCTACAGATTATGCAGCAACTGCTAAAAAGTATATGGATATGAAGCGAGAAGATAGTGCTATGATATTTTTTGAAAAAGCATTTGCTATAGAAAAAGCCGATGCTAAAAAATTGGAATACGCTCAAAAATTAGCTGCATATTATAAAGAGAAAAAGAATTATTTGCCCGAGTCTAAATGGTTAGGCGAAATATATAAATATAAAAAAGATGCTAATAATGTTGATTTGTTTAATTGGGGCGTAGCTTGTTTTAATGGACATGATTTTGTAAATGCCGATACTGCATTTTCGATGTACGAACGCAAATATCCAACACAAACTTATGGCTATTATTGGGCAGCTAAATCGTGCGGAGCTATTGATAATACTATGGAAAGTGGTATTGCAATTCCTCACTACGAAAAACTGATTGAAATTGCTTCAAAAGATACAGCTAACAAAACCAATCGTACATGGTTAGCTACTGCCTATAGTTATATTGCTGCTTATAAAGCTAATAAGTTTAAAGATTATAAAGCTGCCTTAGATTTATACGATAAAGTATTATTGTTAGAACCGGCTAATGCCGATGCAATTAAATACAAACAAATTTTAGAAAAAATGATAGAAGAAAAAAAATAGAAAATATATAAGTTGGCAAAATAAAAAAGTAGGATTTTATTCCTACTTTTTTTATGCGTAAGCAAATGGGTATAACAAGTTATACTTCGTCCTGAGGCATATCTTTTATTTCATCAATGGTATTAGCTTTTAATGTAGCCAATTCTTTTTTACTATAAACCAGTTTTGTAATAGTTACAAATAATACAGGAACAATAAATATGGCTAATAATGTTGCGGCCAACATTCCTCCAAAAACTGTAAAGCCAATAGTTGAACGTGCAACCGCACCTGCACCTTCTGCAAAAGCCAATGGCAATACTCCCAGTATAAATGCCATAGACGTCATTATAATTGGTCGTAATCTTAATTTAACGGCTTGTAATGTTGCTGGAACAATATCCATTCCCGAGTCAACTCTTTCCTTAGCAAATTCAACAATTAAAATTGCATTTTTAGCAGCCAATCCTATAAGTGTAACCAATCCTATTTGGGCATAAATATTATTACTTAATGCCGGAATAAAAGTTAAAGTAAGTATGGCACCAAAAGCACCGGTAGGTACAGCAAGAAGAACAGAAAAAGGAACCGACCAGCTTTCATATAATGCGGCCAAAAACAAGAAAACGAATAATACCGATAATGCAAAAATATAAATGGCACTTGATCCGGCATTTACTTCTTCTCGAGTTAATCCCGAAAATTCATAGCCATATCCGCTTGGTAAAACCGATGCTGCTGTTTCTTTTAGTGCATCAATTGCCTGCCCACTACTATAGCCCGATTTAGGTGTACCATTAATTTCGGCAGTTCTAAATAAATTATAATGTGTAATTAATGGAGCATTTTCAACTAGGGTATAACTAATTAAAGTTCCTAAAGGCAATAATTGTCCCGCTTGGTTTTTTACATAGTATTGTTCAACATTTTTAATATCACCCCTAAATAAAGTATCTGCTTGGGCAACCACATGAAAGTTGCGGCCATAAATAGTAAAATCGTTTACATACCTGCTGCCCAATAATGTTTGAAGTGTATTATATACGTCTGAAAGAGATACGCCTAATTTTTTACATTTTTCTCTATCAACAGTTAGTTGATAACCTGGTGTTTTTGCTGTAAAATACGAAAAGGCGCTTCCTATTTCCGGTCTTTTATTTAGTGCAGCAACAAAATTATTTACAACCTTTTCAAACGTTTTAATATCATCTCTGCTTTCTCTTTGTTCTAATTCAAAAGTAAAACCTGCAGTTTGCCCTAAACCCTGAATTGCCGGCGGCTGAATTACACGAATACTTGCTTCTTTAATTGCAGCAAACCGTTTTTGAAGCTCGGCAATAGTTGCCTGAATTTGTAATGCCTTATCGGTACGCTGTGCCCAAGGTTTTAATTGGCAGAAGATAGTTCCGCTATTAGATTTGGTGGCAAAAGTTACTACGTTTAGCCCTCCCAATGCAGCAAAATGGCCAACAGCTGGAGTAGATTTAGTAATTGCCATTATTTTGTTTAATACATCTAAACTTCGTGTTGTAGATGAGGCTTCGGGTAATTCATAAGTAATAAATAATCTTCCTTCATCTTCCGTTGGAATAAATCCCGTTGGTTTGTGGTTGAATAATAATCCGGTGCCTAAAAAAATACATCCTAACAAAATTAATGCTAATGGTGCCAATTTAATGGCTTTAGTAACCCCATTTGTATACGATGAGGTGGTACGTTGAAACCATTCGTTAAATACAAAAAAGAATTTATTAATGCCCGATGACTTTTTGTTTAACCTCATGGGTTTTAACATTAAAGAGCATAAAGCTGGCGTTAAGGATAATGCAATAAAGGCAGAAATAAGTACCGATATAGCAATAGTTATGGCAAATTGTTGATAAAGTCGGCCTACAATACCGGGAATAAATCCAACGGGAATAAACACCGCAGCTAAAATTAAAGCAATAGCTACTACCGGTCCCGAAATATCTTTCATGGCTTTAAATGTTGCTTCTTTAGCCGATAATTTTTCATGATCGATATTGTGTTGAACAGCTTCTACCACAACAATTGCATCATCCACTACAATACCAATTGCCAATACAAAACCAAACATGGTTAATGTATTAATTGTAAAACCCAATGGAACAAAAAATGCAAAAGTGCCAATAATAGAAACAGGAATAGCTAAAACCGGTATTAATGTGGCACGCCAACTTTGTAAGAATAAAAACACTACAATAATTACTAAACTTAAGGCTTCTAATAAAGTTTTTACAACTTCATCAATAGAAACTTTTACAACAGAAACAGACTCAAAAGGAACAATATAATCTACATCTTTTGGGAAAGATTTTTTTAATTGATCCATTGCTTGATATACGCCTTTAGCAGTTTCTAAAGCATTACTGCCCGGTGCTTGATACACCAATAAATACGAAGCTCTTTTGCCATCTACAAAAGAATTGCTGGCATAACTAAATTTACCCAATTGAGCACGGGCAACATCTTTTAAATAAACAATAGAACCGTTTTGGGAGTTGGTTCTAATAATTATATTATTGAATTGCTCTTCCGAACTTAATCGGCTATTGGTTAATACAGAATATTCAAAAGCTTGCGTATTATTTTGTGGTGGAGCACCAACTGAGCCTGCAGCAATTTGAATATTTTGTTCTTGCAATGCAGCAATAACATCGTTGGTGGTTAGGCCTAATTGAGCCAGTTTATCGGGTTGCAGCCAAATACGCATACTAAAATCATCGGCACGAGAAAAAATATCACCAACGCCTTTAACGCGTAATAATACATCTCGTACAAAAATATTGGCGTAATTATCTAAGAATGGAACTGAATGAGAACCGGTAGGCGAATAAATAGCTACCAACATTAAAATACTTGGATTACGTTTACGGGTAATAACGCCCAAGCGTTTTACATCGTCGGGTAGTTGCGGTGTTGCAATGCCTACACGGTTTTGAACGTCTAAAGCACCATTATTTACATCGGCTCCAACATTATACGTAACGGTTACAGTTGTTCTTCCATCACTGGTGCTGTTACTTTGCATATAGGCCATACCCGGGGTGCCGTTTACTTGTGTTTCTATGGGTGTAGTAACGGTTTGCTCTACCGTTTGTGCATCGGCACCGTTAAAAGCTCCGGTAATTTGAACAGTGGAAGGGGTAATTTCGGGATATTGACTAACCGGTAAATTTGTTAATGCCAATATGCCTAATAATACAATTACTAAAGAAATAACTATTGCTGTTACAGGGCGTTTTATAAATGTATTTGCAATCATATTTTTTTGAGGTTGTGCTTATTTTTCTTTTACCGATGCTTGTATAATGCTTGCTCCATCTTTTAATTTTTGAATACCGTCGGTTACTATTTTTTCACCTTCGGTTAAGCCATTAGTTATAATTACTTTATCGTTCAATTTTTTTCCTAATTCAACTTTTTGTTGAGCCACTTTGCTGCTATCTTTTACTACAAATACAAAATATTCTCCCATTTGCTCTACAACAGCTTTATAGGGAGCTAGTATAAAAAGTTGTTGTGTTGTATTGTTTTTAATACGCACATTGCAATTCATTCCTTCTTTTAAAAATTTTTTATTGTTTGGAAAAATTAATCGCGTTTTAATGGTTGATGTTTGAGGGTCTATAGCTCGATCTATAAAACTAATTTTACCCGGATTGGTGTAAATAGAGTTATCGGATAATTGTAATGTAAAAACTGAATCGGATTCTTTTGCAGGATGTTCGAGAAGTTGTGTAAATCTGGGAATTTCTTTTTGGCTAATGGCAATATCAACCGCCATTGGATTATCGGATGAAATAGTATTTAATAAAGTTTGATTAGCTGTAACTAATGCACCTATTTTAACTTGCGAAATACCTATAGTTCCATCGAATGGGGCATAAATAACCGAATATTTTACTTCGGTTTCAATTCTTGCAGCATTGGCTTTTGCTGCGGCAACCTGCATTTTAGCCGATTGTAAATCAGCCAGTGCATGATCAACAATTTGTTTGGCAATTGCATCTTGTTTTAACAAGTCATTATATCGGTCGGCATCTTGTTGTGCTTTATTTAAAGTAGCTTTTGCAACATTTAAATTAGCAATTGCTTGTTCGTAATTGGCTTGATATTGTTGCCTGTCTATATCATATAATTTTTGTCCCTTATTAATATGCTGGCCATCTTTAAAATAAATTCCTGTAATGTATCCGGTAACTTGAGCACGTAAATCAACTCTATCAAGCGATATAACGGTTGCCGGATATTCATCAAAATATACAGCGGGTTCTTTTTTAATTTGATACACATTTACGGGAGTTGCAGAATTGGTAAATGGTTGTGGAGTTTTATTTTGGCATGCAGGTAGTAAAGAAACAAGTATAAAACTAATGGGTACAAAAAGTGTATGTTTCATTTCGAAATAAAGTTTTCGGGTTACTAATTAGTATGGAATATTTCCTAATGCTTTTTCAACATCTATTTTACTTTCTAATAATTGGTATAAAGCAGTATAAAAGTTTAATTGAGCAGTGCGTAAATCACTTTCGGCAATAATTACGTCTAAATAAGTTTTAATGCCCGAATTGTATTGCAAACGAATAGTAGTATACACATCATTGGCAAGTGCCACATTATCTTTTAATGCAGCATAATTGGCAAGATTTCCTTTGTAGGCAGCCATTGCTTGTGCATATTCTGTATTTACTTTATTTTTTAAAGCAATCATATCCCAATCTATTCTTTCCAATTGTAATTGAGATTGCTTTATTTGAAATACTCTTTTATTGCCCTGAAAAATGGGAAGTGATACTTGCAGACCTAAAAACGAGTTGGCAAAAGATTGTGCATATAACTTTCCGAAATTATTACTTAAATAGCTGTAATTATAATTACCCAAAGCAGATACAGTAGGAAAATAACTCCATTTATTATACTGAATAGTTGCTTTCTGTAATTTTTGTTGTGTTAGTAAAGTTTGATATTCAATTCTATTTTGAATATTTATTGCAATAGAGGTATCTAATAAAGCTTCTTGCTCCATTAAAGTTGTATCGAAATTAAGCCGTAAATTATTGTTTTCCGGGTAACCCATTAATTGCTTCAGATACACATTTTTTGCGTGTAAAGCTTCTTCAATTTGTTGGCGTTCTGCCTTTGCATTATTTAAAGAAATGGTAGCACGTTTATAATCTGTTTTATCTACTATGCCACTTTGGTATTGGTGATAGGCATCTTGCAAACTTTTATCTAATCTAATTATATCTTCATTCAATACGCTTATTTGTTTTTGTGTAAGTAACACATCGTAAAAGGCTTTACTTACGCCAACAGCAATAGATATTTTATTGGCAATAACAGATTGTTTCATTTGCTTATTTACATCGGTCGATGTTTTTTTGGCAAACAAAAGATCTCTGGTAAAAATATTTTGTGTTAATGATAAACCAAGTGTTGATGTATTATATGTTCCTGTTCGTACATAAACACCTGCAAAATAAAAAACGGGTAATTTAAAATAATTTTGATAATTGTAATTAAAATTTAGTTGCGGATACCAATCTGCCAATTTCGATTGAATGGTTTTGTTGGTAATATCTTCATCAATTAGCGATTGCCGAATTAATGGCTGATGTTTAAATGCATATTGTACACAGTTAGATAATGTTGCATTAGATAATGCAGTATCAGTACTATTTTGCGATAGTACTTCATTGCAATGTATAGTACAAAAAGCAATGATAATTGAAAAGTAAAATTTCATATTTATTATACGGTATCGAAATATATTAAAGGCAATAAATAAAACAATTATGGCAGTACAGATAATACTATAATTGTTATATAGGCTACGTGTAGCAAATATATATGTTTATACATTGTTTTTATAATGATTTATACAAACGGGTAAATAGGCGTTTACAAATGCCGTTTATATTAATTTAATTATTACCCATAAAGCTGTTGATGAAATAAACAGCCAAATAATTACACCAAGAAGCATAGGTTTTACGCCAACCGATTGAAGTATTTTTTTCGATAATCCACTCCCTATTAAAAATAAAGTAAGTGTTAAGCCGGATTGAGCAAAAGATACAATGGTATTGCCTATAGTATGCACTAAAGGGAAAAAAGTATTTAGCAACATGGCTATAATAAACAAGCCAATGAAATAAGGTATTTTAATTTTACTCCGGCTATTTTTAAAAAAAACAGTACTAAGAAAAGCTACAGGAATAATCCATAATGCTCTTGCTAATTTTACTGTTGTTGCAATAGCTAAAGCATTGGCTCCATATTTACTCGATGCTCCTACAACCGAACTGGTATCGTGTATTGCAATAGCAGCCCATAAGCCAAATTGTGTTTGGGTTAAATGCAGCCAATGACCAATAATTGGAAATAAAAATAAAGCAACAGAGTTTAAAATAAATACAGTACCTAAAGCAACAGAAATTTGTTTTTCTTCGGCTTTAATGATAGGAGAAATAGCCGCAATGGCACTTCCACCACAAATAGCAGTACCCACCGATACAAGGTAAGAGGTTTGCTTGTTTACACGTAATAATTTACCTAAAAAAAATCCTAATACCAATGTGCTAAAAATAGATACAATTGTAAATAAAAATCCGCTTTTTCCTTCATGAATTGCTTGGTTAATGTTCATTCCAAATCCCAATCCTACCACAGAAACTTGTAATAAAATATGCGTTGCTTTATGGTTAAGCTGTAAATAAGGATGCCCAATAAACTGGGCTACAATTAAACCCATAATTAATGCAAAAGGAGGTGTTATTAGTGGCGAGGTACAAGCAATGGCAAATAATATAAAAATAATTTCTCTTGTAGTTATTTTTAGGTTTAATAAATTATTAGTAGCCAACAATAATCTTTTCTTCATAGATAAAAACTTTAGCTTACAAAACTGACACGAAGCAGAAGAAAAGCAAAATTGTTATTGATAATAAAGGATTACTTAAAGTTATAGTGAGAAGCAAATTTCATAAATAATTCGGGTAGTTTTTCGTTTTGGCCTTGCAATTGAATAAAGTAGAAATACCTTTCTATGTTTAATCCTTTTATATCAATTATAGTAAACTCTTTATGCTGTAATTCTTTTAACACAGAATGAATGGAAAGAAATGCCAAAGCGGTAGAATGAACTAAATATAATTTCATACTTTCTGTACTACCCAGTTGCATTTCATTCTTTAATTGCGATAATTTAATTTCATGTGGTTTTAATGCGTGTGCAATCACTTCTAATGTTCCCGAGCCGGGTTCTCGTAGCAAAAGAGGAATTTTTTTTAAATCTTTCGGGTAGATATATTGTTTTTTTGCTAATGGATGTTCTATACCCGAAACCAACACAATTTCATCTTTAATAAATTCGGTATATTTTATAGAAGATTTTTTCGATTGGCCTTCAATAATGCCCAGATCTATTTGTTTGTTTTCTAAATATTGCTCTATTTGTTCTGTATTGCTGATGGTTAAACTAACTTTTATCTCTTTAAATCTTTTATGAAAAGCCGCCAATATTGGCGGTAAAACATATTGTGCTACAGTGGTACTGGCACCAATTTTAAGTTTACCGCTATTTCTTTCGGCAAGCGTATTCATTTCAAATTCCATTTTTCGGTATACCGAAAAAACATCTTCAGCATACTGTAAAAAAATTTCACCGGCGGGCGTTAGTTTAATTTTTGTGCCATTCCGTTCAAAAAATTTTATTTTAAAATGAAGTTCTATTTCTTGAATATGTTTGGTAACAGCAGGCTGCGTAATGCACAGTTCTTCTGCAGCTTTAGTAAAGCTAAGTCGCTTGGCAACGGTATAAAATACTTGTAATCGAAAATCGAATATCATTTTCTAAAATTACTATAAGAACAATAAACAGATAAAAGAAAACGAAGGGCAAGCACAAAATGCACTACATCATACTATAACTTACACTTCCATCTTTTTCATCTTTTAATTGAACGCCTAATTTTATCAGTTCATTTCTAATGGTATCGCTGGTTACAAAATCTTTTTTTGTTTTTGCCTCTTTACGAATTGTAATGAGCAATTGAAGAATTCCGTCTAATTGTTGATTTGTACTATTATCATTTTTCAATCCAAAAATATCTTCAATATAAATTGTAAATATGTTTTTAAGATGAAGAATGGTTTTTTCGTTTAGCGAATTTTGGGGTAGTTGTTTATTTTTAATGGCATTAATAATAGGCACTACTTCAAACATGTTGGCCAATACTTTTGCCGTATTAAAATCATCGTTCATAAACTCTTCAAACTCGTTAGTTAGTTTAACTATTTTTTCTTCTAATTCTATATCATTCGATACTTCATTTTTTATATCTAATTTTTGTAAATTTTCATACGCTTCCCATAAACGTTTTAAACCTTTTTCGGCAGCTTGCAATGCTTCGTTGCTAAAATCTAAGGTAGATCGGTAATGCGTTTGAAGGATAAAAAAGCGAATGGTCATTGGATGAAATGCTTGTGTAAGAATAGGATGATTACCTGTAAACAATTCGCTTAGTTTAATTACATTATTATAGCTTTTGCCCATTTTTTTGCCATTGATGGTTATCATATTATTATGCAACCAATAGCGTGCGGGTGTTATATTATTGCAAACAGTACTTTGTGCAATTTCGCATTCGTGGTGTGGAAATTGTAAATCCATTCCGCCACCATGAATATCAAATTCTTCTCCCAAATATTTTGTACTCATGGCAGAGCATTCTATATGCCAACCCGGGAAACCTTCTCCCCATGGGCTTTTCCAGCGCATTATATGTTCTGGAGGTGCATTTTTCCACAAAGCAAAATCGTTTTTATTTCTTTTTTCATCCTGATTATCTAAATCTCTTGTTGTTTCTAGTTGTTCTTCAATATTTCTTCCACTTAATATGCCATAGGGTAGTCCTTTTGTAGAAAAATTAGTATGATATTTTTCTACATCAAAATAAACAGAGCCATTGGTAACATAGGCATAGCCATCGGCAATAATTTGTTCAATCATGTTTATTTGTTCTACAATATGCCCTGTTGCGGTTGGTTCAATGCTTGGGGGCATATTATTAAACTGTAGCATGGCCCAATGAAATAGGTTGGTATATTTTTGTACCAATTCCATGGGTTCTAATTTTTCTAATACAGCTTTAGAGCTTATTTTATCTACCGCTTCGCGGCCTTCTTCTTCAAAATGTCCGGCATCGGTAATATTTCTTACATAGCGAACGGAATATCCGAGGAATAATAAATAGCGATAAATTACATCGAAAGTAATAAATGGTCGAGCATGACCTAAATGGCTTTCGCCGCTTACGGTTGGGCCGCATACATACATACCCACACGGCCGGCAATGATTGAATTAAATGGTTCTTTTTTTCTGGTTAATGAATTATATACTTTAAGCGGCATAATTGATTATACTTATTTAATGAAATGGTTATTGGTTTAGTAATATTAAAGTTGCATTAGCAACAACAGTAACAACAATATAGGTGAAGGTGTTTCATTGCCGCTAAGGTAATTTATTTTTTTAATCGTAAATCTGCAACTAATAAAATATGATCGCTTAAATCTTCATCAACCATATCAAATTGAAGTGTTTCAAAATTTTTATCCGGTAAAATATAATCAATTCGTAAAGTAGATGCAAGCGAAATAAATGTTCGGCCAATGCCAAATCCTTTTTCTTGAAAAACATCTTGTCTATCTTGTTTAATATGAAAATAAGTATAGCTATTTGGAACATCATTAAAATCGCCGCAAATGACGGATGGATAAGGGTTTTGTTGCAATGCTTCCTTAACAATATTTGCTTGAAGGCCCCTTCTTTTAAATGCCAATCTCATTTTTTGAAATAAGTTTTTTGAGTTAATAATGGCATCTTCGTCTTGGTCTTTTATTTTATCAATTTCAGTATAATCTTGTTTATTAAATTTAAACGATTGAAGGTGCGTAGTAAAAATGCTAAAAGTATCAGTTCCTTTTACTATGGTGGCGTGTATTAAACTTTCGGCAGGCTTATATTTCACTTTTCCCGTATCGATAATAGGATTTTTTGAAAAAATAATACAACCCGATTGATATAGTCCTTTTTTACTTGTATAATCTTTTGAAAAATAGTAATAAGGATATTTTTTATTGAATAAGGATATGTTATTGGTTTCAGCTAACGCATTGGCAATGGTATTAAATTCTTGTAAACAAACAACATCGGCATCTAGCCGCATAATAGTTGAGGCAATATCTTCTCTGGTATGTTTTTTAATTGCTTTATTATTCGATAGGCCATTAAAGCTTCTTATATTCCAATCAACAATTCTAATAGATTTATCTTGTTGTATAAGAGAAAAATTATCTCCTCCATGAAATGCAAAGAATACACTAATTTGTTTCCATCCAATTAATAAAGCAATGGCCGGAATTAATGCCAGCTTAGGTTTTACAATAAGCCAGAAAATGAAAGATATAATTAATAAAAAACTGCTAAACGGAAATAATAAACCAATAAACCCAGTAGAAGGATAAACAGAAGGGTTAATCCATGGCAATAAAGAGGCAGATAAGAATAAGCCAACAACTATAATATTTAAAAAAATAAAAAATAGAGTAAAAACTTTTTTTGTGCTGCTTTTTGCCATAGTATAAATGTAGCAAATAGTTTATTGAAATTTTAAATCTACTACATTTGGAAGATGATCGGAAAGGTGTAATCGAGGCGTATAAAATTGAGTAGCATGTATTTGTTTATTCATTAAAACTACATCAATACGCAAGGTTGGAGAAAGGCTGTCATACGTTCTTCCAAAGCCACTGCCATTAGCAAGAAATGCATCATTTAAATTTTTACTTAAAGTAGCATAAACATAAGAAGAAGGAACAGCGTTAATATCTCCGCAAAAAACAAAAGGTTGACGAGAGGTATCGAGCGATTTTCGAATAAGTTTTGCTTGTTCAATATGCACTTTATCAAAATATTTTAATTTCCTAAAAGTGTTAGAGTGAAGTATTAAAGCAGTATCGGCTTTTAAAAAACCGGTTTCATTTTCATTAAATTTTTGTGCATGTAATTGCATAGAACGCAAATGTGCCGTGTAAAAGCGAATGGATTTACCTAAAAAATTAATATCGGCATATCCAAAATTTTCAGAAGCCACATCGCCTACAAACCATATTCTTGCAGTATCTGTTATGGGGTATCGAGAAAAAAATACTACACCATATTTTTCAGGAGCCCAACTTTGATTATATACAAAAGCAATAGGAAAATAAGTATAAGGATAGTGTAAAGAATCTCTAATATATTCTAAATTAGGATAAAATAATTTTGGGTTATAAAAACTGGAAAAATCTTGAAAACATAAAACATCAGCATTGGTTTTTTTTATAAACTCGAACATTTTTCTTCGAGGATTATTGGGTGTATCATTTTTTATCTGGCAGTCTAAAAAATAATTCACATTCCACGAAAGAAGTCGCAAAGTATTGGGTTGCTTTTCCCAAACGAATTCTTTTTTAGGATGAAAGCCAAAAGTTGATGTAATGTTTTTAAATCCGAGCAGTAAAATACATACAAAAATCCAGCTATACTTTCTGTAAATAAAAAAATGCATGATAATAAGTAACAGCATACCAAATAATAAAAATGGGAAGCCAAGTGATAAAAAAACCAGAGGAAAAAAGTGTATGGGATTAATATAAGGTGTAAAACAAGCTATAACATAAATAGCGCTGTAAAAAAAACTGATAACGAAAAATAGTTTTTTTAGGATATGGATGATTGATTTAGGCATAATTTATAATTCTTCTTTGCTGGCTTTCTTTAAAAAATCTTTTTCATCTTTAGAAAGAGTATGATAACCGCTGGTATTAATTTTATCTAAAATTTCATCTAATTTTTGTTGAGTAATGGTATAGTTTTTTTGCGGTAATGTTGAAGTGGAATTTTTATTATTATGTAAAACTTGGTTTTTATCTGGATTGAATAAATTATTAAACCAATCTACCAAATTATTCATCCAAATACTCCAATCATTTCCCTTTCTTAATTGTTGAATAAAAATAAAACCAACTACTCCGCCCGCTAAGTGAGCAATAGCAACACATCCATTACTTTCTGCAATACTTGCATAATCAATTGCCACAAAAATTACGGTTAATACCCATAAAGGAATACCGCCATTAATTAAGGGAAATAATCTATAATCGGGGGCTAAAGTAGTTGTAGCAACAGCAATGGCCATAACCGCAGCGCCACCGCCAAGTAAGTTAGGCATTGATGTAATATTTTGATAAAAAGCAGGAAATAAATTGGCACTTAAGAAAAATAAAACAGCACCTGCAAAGCCACCGTATATATAAATAGGAAATATTTTTTTGTATCCGGTAAGATCTTGTAAAATATAGCCAAAAGCCCAGAGCCAAAGCGAAGTACTTATTATTCCCAATATGCTAATATTGGTAAACATATAGGTAAAGAGTGTCCATGGTTTGTACAATAATTTTTCTCCTAAAGGAGGTAGGGTAAACCAATTTAATATTTGTTTTTGAAAAAAATTGTTAGCAGTAATTGCATCATCGTAAGAGAGAAAATAAACAATTTTTAAAAAATTAAGTATAATAAAAATAAGTGCATTAATTACTATAAGCATTACTAATGCATTATTATTTTGGCCCAATAATGGTTGTTTTTTAGCATGAAAATTTTTAACATTCATGCCATAAAGGTAAGATTATCAAAATAAAAGAAATACTAATAAAAGTTCCTTCTATTTTTTTTGTTCCAGAAATAAACCAATAAAAATCCTACTAATGCACCGCCCAAATGTGCAACATGTGCCACACTATCTCCGGCAGAATTTTGTAGGGCACTATAAAGTTCAATTGCTGTATAGCCTAAAACAACCCATTTGGCTTTAATGGGTACTAAAAAATAAAAATATACGTATGTATTGGGAAACAAATAACCAAAAGCAGCTAAACAACCAAATACAGCACCAGATGCACCAATAGTTGCTTCATTAAGTTTTTCGTAAAATTGAAGTTTAACAGATTGTTGCATAACGGGGTCTAATGCATTGAACTGTGTAATTAAGGTTTGATTTTCGTAAAATAATACAATCATGTGAGCTAAAGCAGCACCTAATCCGCAGGCCAAATAAAAAGTAAGAAATCTTTTGGGCCCCCATAAATTTTCTAAAACCGATCCAAACATCCATAAAGCAAGCATATTAAAAAATATATGATCGAGGCCGCCATGCATAAACATGTGTGTAATAAATTGCCAAGGTTTAAATAGCGGACTTTGCCAGGTATGTAATGCAAATAAAGCATCCATATCAATCCATTCTTTTCCAATAGTATTTTGGGCTAAAAAGAAAAGTCCGTTAAGAATCAAAAGGTTTTTGATAATAACCGGTAATATCTGAAATCTGCTGGGTCTAAACTCTGTCATATATACTGTATAATAATTTTTAAATTTAAAGCAATAAATAAGGTATAAAACTAAAACAACGATTTATTATTAAAATAGCATTACTGTTAAAGTTTACTACTTATTTTTTAATTTTAATTGCATTACGTTTTCTATATGGTGTGTATGCGGAAACATATCTACCGGTTGAATTTTAGTTACTTCATATTTTTCATCCAATAATGCTATATCTCTTGCTTGTGTTGCCGGATTGCAACTAACATACACAATAATAGGTGCTGCAATATCTAATAATTTTTTTATTAATTTTTCATGCATACCTGCACGCGGAGGGTCTGTAATTACTACATCGGGTTTACCATTTTGGTTAAAAAAAGTATCATCACATACATCAATTACATCTCCTGCCACAAATACAGAGTCTAAAATATTATTTAATGCTGCATTTTCTTTGGCATCTGCAATAGCATCTGCAACAACTTCTACCCCCACTATTTTTTTTGCTTGTTTACTTACAAAAATTCCAATGCTTCCTGTACCGCAATATAAATCGTAGACGATTTGTGATGCATTTAATTCTGCAAAACTTCTAACTATTAAATATAGTTTCTCTGCCTGAAGTGTATTGGTTTGAAAAAAAGATTTAGGACTAATTTTAAATTTAAAATCTTCCAAACAATCAATAATATAGCCTTTTCCAAAAAAAGTAATAGGATTTAAATCTGAAATACTATCATTCCATTTGGTATTGATGGTATATAAAAGTGATGTAATGGCAGGAAATGAATGTTGAATGTAGTTTAATAAACTAATTCGTTTTTCTTCATCTTCATATCCAAAAACAATATTTGCCATCCATTCTCCGGTAGAAGCTATTCTAATTATTACATTTCTCAAAAATCCCTGATGCAATTTAATGTCGTAAAACGAATAGTTATTTTTTATGGCAAAATCAACAATGGCAGTACGTAGTAAATTAGTTGGCTCTTCTTGTAAATAGCAAGTATCTATTGCAACTATTTTATCAAAAACGCCTTTGGCATGAAATCCGCCAAATTGGCCAAAAGAATGGGGGTTAATACCTTGTTCTTTTAAATTTTTAAATTCGGACAATGGTATAAAGCGTTTATTACAAAAAGTATATTCTATTTTATTTCGATAAAATTTTGTTTTATTGGCGCCAATTATTGGGAGCATTGGTGGCAATGGCACTTTAGCAATTCTGCTTAAATTATCGGCTACTTGTTTTTGTTTGTATAACAGTTGTTTTTCGTATGGCAACATTTGCCATTGGCAACCGCCACAAACTCCAAAATGTGTACAAAATGGATTAACTCTTTCTTTTGAGTAAGTAATAAATTTTATTGGAAATGCTTCAGCCCAATCTTTTTTATTTTTAGTAAGTTGAATGTTTACAACATCGCCCGGAACACAATTTTCAATAAAAATAACTTTACCATCTATTTTCGATAAAGATTTTCCTTCGGCTGCATAATCTTGCACCAAAACATTTTCTATAATAATTTGTTTTTTTTGTTTTCTCACGTTGGCAAAAATAACGGCTAAGTCAATACGTTTTATTTTGCAAATGATTAACCATTGCCTATTGGGTTTTACTTATTTTTACAAAAGCACTAAATTGGATATTTAATGAAGAAATGTATATTGGCCATTTATTTACTAATTTTTTCGGAAGCAATAATAATTGCACAAATAAAAAAAGCACCTGCTACGCAAGAATTTTCTAAGCAAATTTCAATAAAATATACTCCTTTTAAAAACACATGGATTTATTTAGGAAGTTATTATGGAAGAGGAAAAACATTAAACGATTCTGCTTGGCTAAACGATAAAAGTGAAGGGGTATTTAAAGGGAAAGAAAAATTAACCGGCGGAATTTATTTTATAGTTTCTCCGCAATACACTATTCAATTCGAATTATTAATAGGCAATAACCAGCACTTTTCAATTGTAGGAGATTCATCTCAAAAAAACAATGTATCAATCATCGGATCTTCCGATAATACCATTTTTAAAGAATACACAAAAATTACCGGCGATAAAGGAAAAGCCATTGAATTACTAAATCAAAAATTAGCAAATACTAAGTCGCCAATTGATTCGGCTACTATTAAGCAATTATTAATACAAAAAAATAAAGAACTGCAAGTATATCGAGAATCGGTAATAAAAAAATATCCCAATTCGTTGTTGGCGGCTTTATTAAATACCATGAAAAGGCCCGATATGCCTGCAATTCCTATTATAAAAGGCAAACCCGACTCAACATATCCGTATCGATTTATCAAACAACATTATTGGGATGAAGTTTCTTTTAATGATGATAGAATTTTGCACACACCCTTTTTTGAGCCGAAGTTGGATGATTACTTTAAATATTATGTTGCCCCCGATGCCGATTCTATTATTCCTGAGATGAATTATATTTTATTATCGGCCCGAACAGGAAAAGAAATGT
This sequence comes from Hydrotalea sp., assembly GCA_027364735.1. GTDB lineage: Bacteria > Bacteroidota > Bacteroidia > Chitinophagales > Chitinophagaceae > JAKAJX01. Next base: position 121,612 of record DAHXOT010000045.1, read on the forward strand.
ACCCGTATTTGTTAATGAAGTTTACCAATAAATATATTAATCCTGAGTATATGGGACAGGATAAAGTTTTTCTGTATTTATTCGAAAACTTTTATGCCAAAGGCGATACAAGTTTTTTAAATGCACAATCGCGTAAAATTATATTCGATAGAGCTTATAGCCTTATGGCTAATCAATTGGGTAATCCTGCTCCAACACTAAATTTAACCGATACTTCAGGCAAAAAGCAATCATTACAAGCAGTGCAAAGTAATTTTATTATTGTGGCTTTCTGGGATCCAACCTGTGGGCATTGTAAAGAAGAAATTCCTCGCTTAGATTCTTTATACAAGGCAAAATGGAAAGATTTACATGTAAAAATATATAGTGTAAATGTGAACGATAATGCAATTGAAGAGTTTAAGCACTTTATTAAAGAAAAAAATTTAAGCAGCGATTGGATAAACGTGTATCAACCAAAAGCAGAAAAAGAAGCAGATATTGCAGCGGGTAAAGCTAATTTTAGACAGTTATACGATGTGTTTAAAACGCCAACCTATTACTTGTTAGATGCACAAAAAAATATTATTGCCAAGCAGTTAACCTTAGAACAATTTGATGAGTTAATAGCCGTGAAAATGCAAATGCTGAAAAAAAATTAAAATTATACCACACTCTTTACCACGTTGTGAATGATTTTTGGTTTACCTAAAGTATAATAATGTAAAACAGGAACGCCAAACGATTTTAATTCTTTGCTTTGGTTAATTAACCAGTTGGTTCCAACGGTTTCAACCTCTACATCGGTTTTACATTTCATTACTTCATTAGAAAGTTCGGTAGGAATATCTACATGAAATATTCTTGGCAAAACCGATAATTGTTTTTTAGACGTAATAGGCTTTAATCCGGGAATGATGGGAATGGTAATATCTAATGCACGGCAGGCATTAACAAACTCGAAAAATTTTTGATTATCAAAAAACATTTGTGTCATAATAAATTCGGCACCGGCATCTACTTTTTGTTTTAAATATTTTAAATCAATTTCTAAATTAGGTGCTTCAAAATGTTTTTCCGGATATCCTGCAATGCCCATACAAAAATTTGTTTTGCCTCCATTTTGAATATCTTTATCTAAATAAATACCATTATTTAAATCTCCCACTTGTTTTAAAAGATCAATTGCATAAGAGTTACCATTCATTTCTGGTTCAAAAGAAGCTTCATTTTTTGCAGCATCTCCGCGTAATACCAATACGTTATCAATTCCTAAAAAATTTAAATCAATTAAAGCATCTTCTGTTTCGCGTTTAGTAAATCCGCCACAAATTAAATGAGGTACTGCATCAATTTTATAATGATTCATAATTGCAGCACAAATGCCAACAGTACCGGGCCTTTTGCGTACTTCAACTTTTTCGAAAGTGCCATCGGTTTTCTTTTTAAACATAGTTTCGCTTCTATGATACGTTACATTAATCCACGAGGGTTTAAATTCCATTAATGGATTTAAATGATCATATAACGAAGAAATAGTTTTACCTTTTAAAGGAGGTAAAACTTCAAATGATATTAATGTTTTTTTTGCCTGTGTAATATGTTCCGTTACTTTCATTGCTTAAAAAATTGTTGCAATATACATAACAACCCGATTAATATAAGCATTTGTTAAGCTGTAACTGAATATGTGCCGGCAATTAGATAAGTTTTATTTTTACAAAAATATTTTGCATTGAATTTAACTATACATACCAAAAACCTTGTAAAAAGCTATAAAGGCCGCACCGTTGTAAACCATGTTAGCGTAGATGTTAAGCAAGGAGAAATTGTAGGTTTATTAGGTCCTAATGGAGCAGGAAAAACTACTACATTTTACATGGTTGTAGGTCTTATTAAACCCGATGAGGGAGATGTTTTTTTAGATGATTTAAATATTACCAAATTGCCCATGTATAAAAGGGCTCAAATGGGTATTGGATATTTACCGCAAGAAGCAAGTGTTTTTAGAAAATTAAGTGTAGAAGATAATATTATGGCTGTATTGGAAATGACAAAACTTTCAAAGCAAGAAAGATTAGATAAATTAGAATTATTGTTATCGGAATTTAATTTACATCATGTTCGTAAAAATAATGGCGATAGTTTAAGTGGTGGTGAAAGAAGAAGAACCGAAATAGCCCGTGCATTATCGGTTGATCCAAAATTTATTTTATTAGATGAACCATTTGCCGGTGTTGATCCAATAGCCGTAGAAGATATTCAGGCAGTTGTTGCAAGATTAAAATATAAAAATATTGGTATTTTAATTACCGATCATAATGTAAACGAAACCTTATCTATTTGCGACCGTGCTTACTTATTAATTGAAGGAAAAATATTTAAACACGGAACCGCCGAAGAGCTGGCAGAAAATGAACAAGTAAGGCGATTATATTTAGGAACCAACTTTGAATTAAAAAGAAAAGATTGGATTATTGATATGGAAAGAGATAATGCCTTATTAAGAGATAACGATATTGTTCGGCAAAATAATTATATACAAGAATAATTCTTTCCTATTTCATTTTCATTGCTTATTTTGCTGCATTCAACTACAAATGAAACTGCTTAGCCCTGCAATATCAAGATTGGTACGATTGCGACTTTGGCGCATTGAACAATGGATGCAAAATCCGCTTGCAGCTCAAAGAGAAGTTTTACAAGATTTAATTACACATGGCCAATATTCCGAAATTGGAAGAAAATATGGCATGAATGGTTTATTCTCAATTAGTGAATTTAAAAAAGCTGTTCCTATTCATGAATATGATGATATAAAACCGTTCATAGAAAGAATAATGAATGGAGAACAAAACTTACTTTGGGATACACCGGTTAATTGGTTTGCCAAAAGCAGCGGAACCACCAACGATAAAAGTAAATTTATTCCTATTACCCAAGAAAGTTTAGAAGATTGCCATTATCAGGGAGCTAAAGATGTATTATCCTTATATTATAATCATCATCCGGACAGTGATTTGCTTACCGGAAAAGGATTAGTTATTGGCGGTAGCCATCAAATTAATACTGTAAATGAAGAAGTGCATTATGGCGATTTAAGTGCCGTATTATTGCAAAATACACCTATTTGGGCTTCGTGGATTAGAACACCGGAATTATCTATTGCATTATTAAATGAATGGGAAACTAAAATTGAACAATTAGCACAAAACACCATTCAAGAAAATGTAACATCTGTGTCCGGCGTACCAACCTGGACATTGGTTTTGTTTAAACGCATTTTAGAAATTACCGGAAAAAATACAATTAAAGAAGTATGGCCCAATTTAGAATTATATATACATGGCGGCGTTTCTTTTATTCCTTATAAAGAGCAATTTCAAAAAATTGTTGGCACAGAAATACATTATTTAGAAATGTACAATGCCAGTGAAGGTTTTTTTGCAGCACAAGATAATCCCGATGAAAATGGTATGCTGTTATTCTTGCATCATGGTGTTTTTTATGAGTTTATGCCCATTGAAGAATATGGGAAAAAAAATCCGCATACTATTGGTTTAAATAAAGTTCAATTAAATAAAAACTATGCATTAGTGATATCAACCAATGGCGGTTTATGGCGTTATTTAATTGGCGATACCATTCAATTTACATCGTTAAATCCGTTTAAAATTAAAGTAAGTGGCCGGTTAAAACATTATATAAATGCATTTGGAGAAGAAATAATAATTGATAATACCGATAAAGCAATAGCTATTGCATCTGAAAAAACAAATGCTGTTGTAAATGATTATACCGCTGCACCAATATACTTTAGCAACGAAGGAAATGGCGCCCATGAATGGCTAATTGAATTTGAACAACCACCTTTAAACCTTAGCGAATTTACTTATGAGTTAGATGCAGCATTACAATCTTTAAATAGCGATTACGAAGCAAAACGGTATAAAAATATAGCATTACGTATGCCACTAATTCATTCTTTACAAAAAGGAATATTTACCAAATGGCTTCGTAATAAAAACAAACTTGGTGGGCAACATAAAGTACCTCGGTTAAGTAATGATAGAAAAAATGTAGAAGAAATTTTATTATTACTGAGCGAGTAAAATAGCAGATAACCCTAAACTGCTACCAAAGCTTATTTCAATAATAGTACATTTGTAAACAATAAAATAACTTGTATGAAACTTCTTGAAGGAAAAGTATCTATTATAACCGGAGCCGCACGTGGTATTGGTGCTGCAATTGCCATAAAGTTAGCAGAACACGGATCGAATATTGCGTTTACCTACATAAGCGATAGCAGTGCAGAAAAGGCGGCTGCTTTAGAAACTCAATTACAATCTCTTGGAGTAAAAGCAAAAGCATTTAAAAGCAATGCGGCAGATTTTACCCAATGCGAATCTTTTGTAAATACAGTATTAAAAGAATTTAACACTATTGATGTTTGTGTAAATAATGCCGGTATATCAAAAGATAATTTATTATTAAGAATGAATACAGAACAATGGGATGATGTGATGAATACCAACTTGAAAAGTGTTTTTAATATGACGAAACACGTAATTCGTCCAATGATGAAAGCAAAATCTGGAAGTATTATTAATATGAGCTCTATTATTGGTGTAAGAGGTAATGCCGGACAAAGCAGCTATGCAGCCAGTAAAGCAGGAATTATTGGGTTTACAAAATCTATTGCTTTAGAACTGGGCAGTAGGAATATTAGGTGTAATGCTATTGCTCCCGGTTTTATTGAAACCGATATGACGCATTATTTAAAAGAAGGAAATACTGCAGATGAATTTTTAAAAAAGATTCCTTTGGGAAGATTTGGGAATGCCGAAGAAGTGGCTAATACCACATTATTTTTAGCAAGTAATATGAGCAGTTACATAACCGGTCAGGTATTAAGTGCTTGTGGCGGTTTGAATATTTAGGTGGCTGCAAGGTCAATAGATATCACGATAACAAATAATAAACGATTTCTGAAAATATTACTTGAACTACTAAAATAAAATGAACTACTTATTATTTGGAGCAATTCTAATCTTATTTATATCTATTTTGATTCAGTATTTAAGCAAGCGGCAGTATAGACAAAAAATAGAGCAAATCAGGGCTGCATGGGGTAAGCCTAAAACAGAGTTCTTTAATTTTGATGGTATTAGAAATTATTCTGAAGAAGTAAAAGGCAATAAATTTCATCTTCTATCCGAACAGACGATTAATGATATAGATTTTTATGGGCTTTTTAAATTTATTGACCGTACCACAAGCAAAGTTGGGCAACAATTTCTATTTAGGAAAGTTATAGAACCAACAAATCATACATCTGATTCTTCGCAAAGTTTTGTAGAACTATTTTCAGATAACCAGAAACTACGCGAGGAAATACAATTGGAGCTTTTAAAATTAAACAAAACTGATGCTTATCATATCCCTTCATTGCTAAAGGATAATTTATTACAAAAACCTAAATGGTTTAAGCTTCTACGCGTAGATATTATTATTACAGTTTGCCTAATTATTTTCTCATTTATATATCCTGTTTTTGTAATTTTTCTTATTATTCCATTTGCGATAAATATGTTTTTGCACTATTGGAATAAAAGTAATGCATTTCAATTTTTCAGATCAATTCCACAATTGAACTTGTTAATTAAAGTGTCAAAGTCTATATTACTACGAAATGGATTTTTTTACGATAAGCTCGTTGAGGAAAGCATATCCAATCTAAAAACATTTCAGCGAAAATCAATCATAATAACTTTCGAAAAGGGAAATGGGATTCAATCTGAATTAAATCAAATTGGGGCGTATTTATTTGAACTAATAAAAGCATTTTTTTTAGTGGAGGTCTTTACCTTTTTTAAAGTTATAAAAGAAATAGAAGCTAAACGATCTTCCATAATAATACTATTTGATTATATTGGTAATATTGATTCTTCGATTTCAATTGCCTCATTGAGGGCAGATAATTTAAAAACTTGTCAGCCTAATTTTAGTTTGCATGAGAAAAAAATATCTGTCAAAAAAATGTATCATCCGCTTATTGAAAACTGCGTTGAAAATGACCTTTCAATAAGTGAGAAAAGTATTTTGATTACAGGTTCAAATATGTCTGGTAAGTCAACATTTCTTCGAACATTTACAATTAATTCAATACTGGCACAGACTATTTATACATGTTTTGCCGAAGAATTTGTTTCTCCAATTTTAAAACAATACTCATCAATTAGAATAGATGATAACTTATTCGAAGGAAAAAGCTATTATTTTCAAGAGGTTAATACCATGGCAAGTTTAATAGCAGAAGTTAATTCGCCAAATCAAAATTTATTTGTTTTAGATGAAGTTTTTAAAGGTACTAATACAATAGAAAGAATTTCTGCAGCAAAAGCGATACTTTCCTATTTAAATCTGAAAAATAATATTGTAATCATATCAACTCATGATATTGAGTTGTCTGATATGCTAAAAAGTGAATACGATTTATATCATTTTACCGAGACAATTGAAAATGGAGAACTTTATTTTGACCATAAAATTAAATGTGGGCAACTAAAAACACGAAATGCTATAAAGTTATTGGAATTATCAAATTATCCCCCAGAAATAATCAGCGAAGCAAGGCAAATTAGTATGACCTTAGGAATGACAATATAAAAAAAATTAATCTAAAGCGGCCAACAAAAGGCTTGCCGCAAGGATAGCGTAGGGCGGTATAACAATTAGCAATATTGGGCTTGGCAGAATTTGATTTGGTTTCGTTTGTTAGGTCGAACAGTTATAAAATGCCAGTACTGTGGAAGCCTCCAACTTTGAAAAAAATACAAACCTACTTTAGGCTGTTATTTGTCATTTTTCTGTTAAATACGTACTCATGGGTACTTTTCAGAAAATGTAACAATACTTTCGCCGAAGATGTTGAAAAAAATAATTGTAATATTATTGATATTTATTCTGTTTATTCAGGCAATTCCTATTTTGCAAGTAGGTAAATTATTATTCAACAATCAACTCAATGAAGAAGTAGTACATGATATTGATTTTGAAAAAGATGTTGTAAAGAACATTAATAATAAAAGTGATTTTCTTCAACCCGAAATTTTATTTGCATCTATTTATACTAATCATAGTTTTCATTCTTATACTCAATTTTCCGAAACTATTCCATTAAATCATTCCTACGACATTCACGTTCCGCCACCTAATAAATAAGTGTAATTAAAAAAAGACAGTTAGTTATTGTATTAATTATTTTACTCTTATTATTTACATGAAAAAGCGTATTCAAAATATAAGTGCAGATATTCCTGCATCAATTGTTGTATTATTAGTTGCATTGCCTTTGTGTTTAGGCGTTGCATTAGCTTCCGGAGCTCCATTGTTTTCGGGTATTATTGCCGGTGTGGTGGGAGGAATTGTGGTAGGCTTATTGAGCAAATCGGCACTAAGTGTTAGTGGTCCTGCTGCCGGATTAACCGTTATTGTTGCATCTTCTATAATAAAACTACAACATTATGAGGCATTTTTACTTGCCGTAGTAATAGCGGGTATGTTGCAGATTGGTTTAGGCATTTTAAAAGCCGGATTAATAGGCGATTATATACCCAATTCTGTTATTAAAGCAATGCTTGCTGCTATTGGACTTATTCTTATTTTAAAACAAATACCACATTTTGTTGGCTATGATAAAAACTTTGAAGGGGATGAATCTTTTAAACAATTAGACAGTAGCAATACTTTTACTGAAATTATTAATTCAATTAGTTTTATAACACCCGCCGCATTGCTTATAGGTGTTGTTTGTTTATTTATATTAATCTTTTGGGAAAATAAAAAAATAAAAAACAATCAATTCTTGCAATTAATACCGGGTCCGTTGGTTGCAGTTGTTGTGGGCGTTTTAATAAGTAATTATTTTTCAACTCAATATTCTCAGCAAGCATTATCTGCCAAACAGTTGGTTTCCTTGCCAATTGCTCCCGATATAAAAAGCTTCTTTTCGTTTTTTACTTTTCCCGATATTGTATTTTTAAAAAATCCTAATGTTTGGATAACAGCAGTTACTTTGGCAATTGTTGCAAGTTTAGAAACACTGTTAAGTGTTGAAGCTATTGATAAATTAGATACGCTTAAAAGAGTTACCCCTACTAATAGAGAATTAATTGCTCAAGGAGTGGGTAATATAGCATCGGGGTTAATTGGAGGTATACCAGTTACATCTGTAATAGTTCGAAGCTCTGCCAATGTTAGTGCGGGTGCCAAAACTAAATTATCAACTATTATACATGGCATATTGTTACTAATTTCTGTTGTGCTTATTCCTAATATTTTAAATCAAATACCATTAAGTGCTTTAGCTGCTATTTTAATATTTACCGGATATAAGCTGGCTAAAGTTCAATTATTTAAAATGTTTTATAAAAAAGGATGGGATCAGTTTATTCCTTTTATAGTTACCATTTTAGTAATACTATTAACCGACCTGCTTATAGGTATTGTTATAGGAATAATTGTTGGTTTATTTTTTATGATAAGAAGTAACTTTAAATCGGCTGTTTTAGTAGTCAACGATCAAAACAGATATTTGGTAAGATTAAGAAAAGATGTTTCTTTTTTAAATAAACCAATTATTAAAAAGAAATTAGAAGAAATACCTAAAAACTCTTTTCTTATATTAGATGCAACCAGAGCCGATTTTATTGATAAAGATATTATTGAAGAAGTAAATAATTTTCTTTGTCATGCACATTTAAAAAATATAAAAGTAGAAATTAAAAAAAGCAACCATAAAGAAATGCATCAGCTATTTCATCATCCAAAAAATACTATATAATGACACCCTACGAAAAATTATTATTAGAAAATAAAGCATGGGCAAATGAAATGCTTGAAAATGATCCGAATTATTTTCATCGTTTATCAGACATTCAAACCCCCGATTTTTTATGGATTGGCTGTAGCGATAGCAGAGTACCTGCCGATAAAATTACGGGCACACAACCCGGCGAAATTTTTGTTCATAGAAACATTGCTAATATGGTTATACATACCGATGTAAACTTATTTAGCGTATTAGATTATGCCGTAAACTATTTAAAAGTTAAACATATTATTGTTTGTGGCCATTATGGTTGTGGTGGTATTAAAGCAGCAATGACGGATCATGATTATAAGTACGTTTTAAATATGTGGCTCCGTAATATTAAAGATGTTTATAGATTATACAGAGATGAACTAAATGCAATTGAAGATATAGAAAATAGGGCCGATAGACTTTCTGAATTAAACGTAAAAGAGCAAGTACTGCATTTGGCTAAAACTTCGGTAATTCAAAAAGCATGGAAGTACAATAATTCTCCAGATATTCATGGATGGGTGTATGGTTTGAAGGATGGAATAATAAAACCCATTTTTGATATGAAAGCCGGAACACATATTGACCCCTTGTATGAATACGATGATTTATAATAGCAAACACTTTTTTTATGAAAACTATAAAACACATGTATTGTGCTTATTAAAGTATATACAAAACCCCGCTTAAATTTTTTAAGCGGGGTTGTAAGCAGTTAGGGATGGTTGTAAATGAAATACTAAGATAAGTGATTATCTATTTCTTTGCATAATATCGAAAAAATTTCTTCAACAGTTCCACCACCTTTTATTTGCACCACTTTATTAAACTGTTTATAGTATGCTGCTACGGCCGAAGTTTTTTTATGATACTCAATAATTCTTGCTTTAATTATTTGTTCATTCGTATCATCGCTTCTGCCACTGGTTAGCCCTCTGTGCAATATTCTTTTTATTAGCTCTTCTTCCGAAACGTCTAAGGAAAACACTATATTAATTTCTGTATGTTTTAATTGTAAAAGTTTATCTAATGCTTCACTTTGTGCGGTAGTTCTCGGAAAGCCATCAAATAAAAATCCTCTTGCCTCCATATTATTTTCTAATGCAGTACTAATCATTCCAATTACTACTTCATCGGGCACTAATTCTCCTTTATCCATTATGGCTTTTGCTTCAAGGCCTAAAGGTGTTTTAGCTGCAATTTCAGATCGTAATAAATCGCCGGTACTAAGATGTTTTAATTGATATTTTTCAATTAGTTTTTCACTTTGAGTTCCTTTGCCACTACCGGGTGGTCCAAATAAAATAATATTAAACATGCCAATTACTTACATTAGGTAATGGACAAATATAAGATGCCTAAAGGGAAAAATATTTAACTAAACTCATTTGTCAGAAAAAAGAGAGGGAAGTTGAAAAAATTTGTTTCTATAATTACGAACATTTTGCTATAGATAAGTGTAATTTTATAAATAATTGGGTAATGATAAAAATATACAAGTTTATATTGGGAATAACTTTATTAAGTAGTTGCAATGCCCAAAATCAAACAAAAATAAGTAGTAGTATGCCCACTAATAAAGAGAATAACCCTATTTATTCTAGAAGTGATACAAATAAAATAGTATTAAAAGAGGAAGAATGGCAAAAAATATTAAGTCCGGAATTGTATTCTATTCTTAGAGAAAAAGGAACTGAGCGGCCATGGACAAGTCCTTTTGAAAATTCGAAAGAAATAGGTACTTATTATTGTGCAGCTTGCGGAAATCCATTATTTAAAAGTGATACTAAGTTTGAAAGTGGCTGTGGTTGGCCAAGTTTTTATGAGCCTATTAAAAAAAGTTCCATTATTTATTTACCCGATCATTCTCATGGAATGAATAGAACAGAAGTAGTATGTGGCCGTTGTAAAGGTCATTTAGGACATGTTTTTAATGATGGTCCGCCACCAACCGGATTGCGTTATTGTATTAATGGTGTGGTGCTCGATTTTGAAAAAGCACAAGAAGCAGAAAAAAAATACAAGCAACAGCCATAATGTAAAAAATTGTAGCAATTGGTCTAATTCCTAACTAATAAAACGTTTCTTTCAACTTTGCAATAATTACCTTTACTACTTAAAGTGTAATTAAGCATGAAGGAATATCCATTAAGCCATCTTGCAGAAACATTAATTGGCAGCGAAATTGTAAAATTGGGTAATGCAATTAGTGATCGCATTCGTAAAGGAGAAAAAATATATAACTATACAATTGGAGATTTTGATCCTGCATTATTTCCTATTCCCTCGCAATTAGAAACTCTTATAATTGAATCTTATAAAGAAAAAAACACCAATTATCCTACAGCCGATGGTGTTATAGAATTACGTGAATCGGTAAGCTCATTCTTAAATTTTTTTGAAGGAATAGATTATTTGCCCTCAGAAATTCAAATTGCTTGTGGTGGAAGACCATTAATTTATACGGCATTTAGAGCAATTGTAGATAAAGGAGATAAAGTAATTTATGCAGCTCCATCGTGGAATAATAATCATTACGTGCACATGACAGAAGCCGTACATTGTGTAGTTGATTGCAAGCCCGAAAATAATTTCATGCCAAGGGCTAAAGATATTTCACCATATATTCAAGACGCAAGTTTATTATGTTTATGCACACCTCAAAATCCAACGGGAACAACACTCATAAAATCTGAATTAGAACAAATTTGCGAATTGGTTATAGCCGAAAACAATCGTAGAAGTAACAAAGAAAAAAAACTATATGTTTTATTCGATCAAATTTATTGGTTGTTAACTTATGGCACAACACATCATTTTAATCCGGTGTTGCTTAATCCGGAAATGAAACAGTATACCATTTTTGTAGATGGTATTACAAAGGCATTTGCATCAACCGGTGTTAGAGTTGGTTGGTCCTTTGGGCCCGAACATGTTATTGCTAAAATGCGTGCAATTTTAAGTCATTTAGGTGCTTGGGCTCCTATGGCCGAACAAAAAGCAGTAGCTAAATTTTTACAACAAACCGAAGCTATTAATCAATATTTAGTTGATTTTAAAAAAGGAATTGAACAAAGATTACAGGCCATTTATAACGGATTTATCTCTTTAAAAGAAAAAGGATTTTCTGTAGATGCTATTACACCGCAAGCAGCTATTTATTTAACCGTAAAAATTGATTTAGTTGGAAAAAACCCCGATAATGGTGTTATACTATTAACTCAAGCAGAAGTTACTTCTTATATTTTGTCAGAAGCAAAATTAGCAATTGTTCCGTTTTCGGCATTTGGCGCAAAAGCAGATAGTCCGTGGTATAGAGTGAGTGTAGGAACCTGCCAATTAGAAGATGTAAACGATGTTTTTGAAAAATTAGAAGCAGCATTACAAAAACTGCATTAGTTTTTATTGGCAATAAAAATAAATAGTGTTTCCAATTTATCGGCAACATATTGCTGAACAAGATATGGCTTACGAATAATTTTATGCCTATTAATATCAATTATTTCATTTGCCATATAAAATGTAAAACTAAAATTAGTCGAGTATAGTATTGCACAAATAAATGAAACCTCTTGTTTAAATAAGGCATACTTATTTTTCGTTATCCATAATAAATTTTCATTACCATAATTCATGTTAAACAGGTTTTCTTTCCGGGCACATGCAATGTTTTTTATACTTTGATGCTGAAAAAACTTTGCACGAAGTTGCGGTTAGGCATATTAACAACAATAAAACAATTATTTGGTTTAAACGTATATTCATAACATCAACTAAATTAGTATTTTCCTTGAATAATATACGGTACTATAATTTTGAAAGAAGTTTTTAACATACCAACAGTATTAATAGCTCCATTAGATTGGGGTTTGGGCCATGTTACGCGATGTATACCTTTAATAAAGGCATTTAAACAACTAAATTGGCGTGTAATTATTGCCACCAATGCAACAGGAAAAATAGTTTTGCAAAAAGAGTTTACCGATATTGAATTTGAAGAATTAAAAGGATATAATATTAAATATTCAAAAAGTGCTGCAACATTCTCGTTAAAAATTCTTACTCAAATACCCAAAATTTTTGCAATAATTAAATACGAACATAATTGGCTACAAAAAATAATTGATAAACATGCTATTAATTTGGTAGTTAGCGATAACAGATACGGGTTATATTCTACAAAAGCAACTTGTGTTTTTATTACCCATCAATTAAAAATAAAAGCAAAATTTTCTTTTACAGAAAAACTACTGCAATTAAATAATTATTGGCATATACAAAGGTTCAATTATTGTTGGGTACCGGATTGTGCAGATACCAATAACCTTACCGGCGATATGGGGCATCCTATAAAAATGCCTGCTATTAAAACTTTTTATATGGGATTACTTTCTCGGTTTAATAAAAGTAATTCTACTAAAATAAAATATAAGTATTGTATCTCTCTCTCGGGACCAGAACCACAGCGAACTATTTTAGAAAAAATGATTTTACAACAAATTAATCAGTTGCAGGAAAAAGTTTTAGTAGTAAGAGGGTTGCCCAAAAGCGATGAATTGATTGAAGTTGCTAAGAATGTAGAAATAAAAAATCATTTAACAGTAGCTGAGCTGGAACAAGCTTTTTTGGAAAGTGAATATATTATTTGCCGAAGTGGATATACTACGATGATGGAGATTATTACTTTACAGAAGAAGGCAATTCTTATTCCAACACCTAAGCAAACAGAGCAAGAATATTTAGCTAAAATAGCGTTTACAAAAAATTGGTGTTATACAATACCACAATCGAAATTTAATTTATCTGAAGCTGTTATTGCTGCAGAAGAGTTTAATTACCAAATTCCAACTAATTTGTCTGTTTTTACAGCCACAACATTGCAACATATTTTAGCAATGCAAATGCAGAAATCTTAAATTATATTTTTAGGATAATCGAAAAATAGAAATTGCTTTTTAGCGGTTGCAAAATGCTTCCACGAATCAATAGGTATGTTAATAGAAAAAATGCCACAAGTTGGCATATTATCAATCTTAATATTGGTTAATTCATTTACAAAAGTTGTAATACCCGGATTATGTGAAAATAGAGCAACAGAGCCATAGCTGTTATTTAAGCTGCCAATAACTTTATAAAAAGTAGCAACACTTGCGTGATAAAGTTCGGGTACTTGAATGATATTTTTCTCAGCTACGTTATATGCGGCGGCAAAATAAGCAGCCGTTGTAAATGCTCGTTTTGCAGAACTTGAAATAAAAGCATCAATAGTAATTTTTTTATTAAGCAATCTTGTTGCCATTGCAGGTGCATCCTGATGCCCACGATTGTTTAGTGTTCTTTCAAAATCATTCCATTCGGAATAATCCCAAGAGCTTTTAGCATGCCGGATAATAAATAGCTGTTTCATACAACCTATAAAATATTGTTTAAGTATTGATGAATATTATTTGTAAAATAAAATGTAAATCAGATCTTATTTCTATAATTAAACAATTATTTTGAGGTTAATAACCTCTTACATTTTTTCCTTCCATATAATTCATAAAAGCTTTATTGCAAACTCTATTGCCACCAGGTGTTGGGTAATTACCGGTAAAATACCAATCGCCGGTATTGGTGGGGCAAGATTCGTGTAAATCTTCAATGGTTTGGTATATTACCTGAACGGGGGTATTAATTTCTGAAGGTGTAATAAGTTGTGCAATTTTTTCTGAAATTTCTTCGGTGCTAAATGGTTTATAAATTTGGCGTACAAGATTTTCGGTATGTAATTGGTTGGTACGTTGTAGTTCTTTGCACTTTTCTAAAGTTTCTATTAGTATGTTGTTTAATTCTTTCTCTTTAATTAATTCTATTGCGGCTTTAAATGCAATAAAATCTCCCAATTTACTCATATCAATGCCATAACAATCGGGATAACGTATTTGTGGAGCAGATGAAACAACAATAATTTTTTTAGGTTGTAATCTTGCCAGCATGCGTATAATACTTTCTTTTAAAGTTGTACCACGCACAATACTATCGTCAATTACTACTAAAGTATCTTCTCCTTTTTTAACAGTGCCATAAGTAATGTCGTACACATGTTGTACCATTTCATTTCGGCTTGTATCTTCTGTAATAAAGGTTCTTAGCTTTACATCTTTGATAGCAATTTTTTCTTGCCGAATTTTTCTGTTAATAACTTCGCTTAATTTTTCTGCATCAATATTGTTTTCCCAGCTTAAAATTCTATCTACTTTTCTCTTATTTAAGTAGTCTTCCATGCCTTTTACCAATCCAAAAAAGGCAACTTCGGCGGTATTAGGAATATAAGAGAAAATAGTATTTTTTAAATCGTGATTAATATCTTCCAATACGCGTTTACTTAAGTGATAACCTAAAGTAATTCTTTCGCGATAAATTTTTTCATCGCTACCGCGTGAAAAATAAATTCTTTCAAAGGAGCAAGCTCTTCTTTCTTTTGGTTCAACAATTTGCTCAATAGAATATAAGCCGTTATTATCTATAATTAGGGCATTGCCGGGCATTAGTTCAAATACCTCATTTTCTCCTACATTAAATGTTGTTCTTATGGCGGCACGCTCACTGGCGGCTACAATAAAATCTTCATTAATAAAATAGTAAGCCGGCCGAATTCCGTGGGCATCTCGCATAATAAAACTATAGCCATTGCCAATTAATCCGCCAAAAGTGTATCCGCCATCGAATAGGGGAACAGATTTTTTTAAAACGGAAGAGATATTTGCTGCATTAGGGTTTTGTTCATCTTCTTTCGATAAAAAATGATGTATTACTTCCATCATAGCAGCCAAATCACTTTGTTTTTGAAATTCTCCGGGTTCAATATTTAATAAGTCGTATAGCTCGTCTGTATTTACTAAGTTAAAGTTTCCGGCTAATGCTAAATTTTTTCCGGGTTCAATATTTCTTTTAATAAAAGGATGACAAAATTCTACATTATTTTTTCCTTGTGTACCATAACGCAAATGACCCATCAGTAATTCACCCATAAAAGGTAAATGACCTTTCATTAGTCCAGGATGTTGTTTAATATCGGGCTGATATTTTTCAAGGTCGGCAACTTCTTGGCCTATTTTAAAAAACAAATCGGCTATTGGTTGAGGGGCATTGCTTCGTAAACGATAAAGAAAAGGATAACCGGCTTCAACATTTAGTTTAATAGTGGCAATTCCTGCACCATCTTGGCCACGATTGTGTTGTTTTTCCATGAGTAGGTATAATTTATTTAAACCATACATGGTAGAGCCATATTGTTGCAGATAATAAGATAGTGGTTTACGTAAACGGATAAATGCTAATCCGCATTCGTGTTTTATTTGATCGCTCATGGTTATAAAAAGAAAGTGGCGAAGTTACAACTTCGCCACTTTTTCAGCTATTAATTATAAACCGGTTCTAATTCGGGTTTTAAATTTTCGGCCAGCCATAAAAATTCATGAATGAAAGTATCAATTGTGTTTTTAAAAGACTCGTCTATTAAATTTCCTGAAACATCAAATTTTCTATCAACAAATGGAGTAACTAACATATAAGGAGAAGCAATTCCAAACAATGCATTGATGAGTAATTGTAATTGTTGTGTTGCACGCATGCCACCCATAGCTCCCGGCGATGTTGTTACAATTGCAAATGATTTATGTACTTGTTTAGGAAAATGATCGAATAAGTTTTTTAAAGCGGGCGTGTAACTTCCGTTGAATTCGGGAGTTACCAAAATAAATGCATCGGTTGCAAATATTTTAGTTGCTAATGTTTTTAAATGTTCAGGAGCTTTATCTACAGAAGTAATTACTTCTTGCAGCATTGAAGGAACTTCATATTCTCTTACATCAATAATATCAATTTGATGCTTAGTTGTTTCTTCTAAATAACTTTTTAAAAATAAAGCAACACGAATGCTGATACTATTTTTTCTTGGACTGCCTGCTATAATTGAAATATTCATGAATGTTTAATTAGAAAGTTCTAAAAAATGATACTATTTGCTTGCTTGAATAATGGGTAAATAATTTCTTTTGTTTTGAGCAATTGCAAAAGCGGTTAATGCTAATAATAAAACGCCAATACCCGGCTTATGTGCAATTAATACCTCAAATAAAAAGATATTTACTACTATAGGAGCTAATAACAAAATACCCAATGCTTTTGTTTTATTAATTAACAGTAATATGCCAAATGTTAGTTCAAAAATTTTTAAAACTGTTAAAAAGCCGGTTGTATATAAAACTCCTGTAAAAGTTCCTGCATCTCCGCTCATTGGTGGCATTGGAATAAAGTGAAAAAAATAATTAGAGCCAAAAACTAAAAATATTAATGCCAATAAATAAGTTGGAATAAGATTAATAAATTTCATTAGTATTAATTTAGGCTTGTTTAGTAAATTGAATATTAAATTGTAATTTAACCTCTTCGCTCACTAAAACACCACCGGCTTCAAGTGCTGCATTCCATGTTAAACCAAAATCGGTTCTGTTTATTTTTCCTGTAACTTCAAAACCCGCTTTTGATTGCCCCCAAGGATCGGTTGCTAATCCTAAAAATTCTACATCCAATGTTACCGGTTTGGTAATGTTTTTAATTGTAAGATTTCCAGCTAAAGCATAGTTGCTGCCATGTAGTTTATTGATTTGGGTAGAAGCAAAATGTAGGGTAGGAAATTTTTCGGCCGAAAAAAAGTCATCACTTTTTAAATGTGTATCCCTATCGGCATTATTGGTGTTAATACTATTGATATCGGCTTCAAACGTAATAGCCGCATCGGTAAAGTCGGGATTCTCAGATTGTAGCGTTGCATCGAACTTGGTAAAAGTTCCTGTAACATTCGTAATCATTAAATGTTTTACTTTAAAAGCAATTTCGCTGTGTGTTGTATCAATTTTGTAAGTTGCCATAATTAAAATTTAGTTTTATTTTGAGAAATTGTTTACAATGTCATTGGAACTTCAATTAATAGAAGTTCTGAATTGGTGGTTGAATGAATATCAAGTTTATTTGTTTCGGTAATACCTACAGCATCTCTTTTGTGTAAATCAATATTATTTACTGTAATATTTCCTTCAATTAAAAAAGCATAAATTCCGTTTTGCGTATTGTGTAGTGTATATGAAATTTCGGTGTCTTTGGTGAAGCTGGCCAATGAAAGCCAAGTATCCTGATTTAGTTGCAATGCATTTTCATCGTCAGGGGCAACAATGGTTTGAAATTGATTGATTCTATCGGTTGGGTTAAATGTTTTTTGATCGTAACGAGGTGTAATATTTTTCTTTTTCGGGAAAATCCATATTTGTAAAATATTAGCTTCATCTGTTTTGCTGTGGTTAAATTCTGAGTGATAAACGCCTGTTCCTGCACTCATAATTTGTATATCGTTTTTCCTAATTACACCATGGCCACCGGTACTATCTTTATGTTCTAAAGCTCCTTTTAGCGGAATTGTACAAATTTCCATATTATCGTGTGGATGTGTTCCAAAGCCCATTCCTGCCTGAATAGTATCATCATTCAAAACTCGTAATGCACCAAAGTGAATTCTGGTAGGATCGTAGTAGTTGCTAAAACTAAAACTGTAATTAGCATTGAGCCATCCAAAATTTAAATGGCCTCTTGTATTGGCTTTATATAAGGTAGAGTTCATGAGCATTAATTTATGTGTATATACATGCATATGGGTAAAAAAATATTATTTTTCTTTTTCTCTAACTTTTTCGAGTAACTGATTTAGTGATGTAGCTTCAGATTGTGTGATAGAAATATATTCATCAAAAATTTTATCTAGTTGAACAGTGGATGCTTCTAAAATATTTATACCCGCTTGTGTTAATGTAATCATGGTTTGTCTTCCATCGGTTGCTCCTTGTGTTCTTTTTACCAATTTTTTTATTTCTAAACGGTCTACAATTCTTGGCACGTTTGAGTTTTTCTCAATCATCCTCGATGCAATATCTCTTACACACAATTGTTCAGGGTATTTTCCTTTTAATATTCTTAATACATTGTATTGCTCATGGGTTAAAGCAAAATCTTTTAATTGATTACTGCTTTTTGTTTTTAGCCACCAAGCTGTATATAGTATATTAAGACCTGCTTTGTGCACTTCGTTTTTAAATTTACTGCTTTGTATGGCGGTTTCTAATTTCACGATGCAAATATATGTACATACATTTAATTTTCAAAAAAACTTTTTTATTAAAAAAGCCAGCATATAGCTGGCTTTTAATTTATTGATTGGCTGCTGTGTATTTCCACCAATCGTCTAATATTTTGCATCCTTTATATTCTTTATCAATATATATGTAATAATTTGGTAAATGATCATTAAACCACTGTTCAAGTTTTAGTTGCTTTTTTTCTTCTAATGCACGTTGAGCTATTTTATTGTAATCTTCTTTTAAGTTTTCTCTATGCGGATTGGTTCTTGTTTTTAAATAAACTAAGCGTACAATTTTTTTCCCTCTTTCATCAACATAATATTGGGATTGTGAAACATTTCCTGCTTTTAAATCTTTTAGTAATGGCACCATGTCTTTATCTAACATATCAATTGTAATGTAACTTGAGCCATCTCTATTTTGAATTTGGCCACCATTAAATTTACTATTTTCATCATCACTGTATTTATTTACAGCTTCGTTGAAAGATATTTCTTTATTAATGATTTGTTTTCTAACAGAATCTAATTTTTGAATAGATAATTTTACTTCCTCTTCTGTTACGGGTGGTATTTTTAAAATATGTCTTACTACTGCATTATCGCCGGAACGACTAACCATTAATATGATATGATACCCGAATTTAGATTTAATAACCGGAGAAATTTGCCCTTCTTTTAAGCGGAAAGCTGTAGCCAAAAATGTAGGGTCTATTACACCTTTATCGTTTCTGTTAATTGTTAAAGTGCCACCTTGGCTCTCTGTGCCTTTATCATCAGAATATAGTTTTGCTAATTGTTCAAACTTTTTAGTTCCATTTTCAGCTTGGCGTTTATATTCATATAATTGTTGAATTACATAATCGTCCACATCTTTATTCGCTTTTGGTTCGGAAGTTATTTGGCTTATTTCCAATTCACTTTCATAATATGGCAGATTATCTTTCGATATTTTATCGTAATATGTTTTTACTTCACTGGGTGTAATTTTTATATTCTCTACTATTTTAGCTCTCATTTTATCGGCTAAATCTCTTTCAACAAATACTTGCCTAAAATCTTCTTTTATTTGATAAATAGTTCTTCCGGCAATTTCTTCTAACACTTCTTTAGAGCCATATTCTCTAATAAATCCACGAATTTGATTGTCGAGTTTTGCATCAATATCATCATCATTATGAGGAAGTGAATCTTTTTCGGCTTGCAATACCAAAGCTTTTTGAATTAATTGACCTTGTAAAAAAGAACATTCTGGGTCTGGTGGCAATTCTTGTCCTTGTCTTTTATAGTCAGATATGGCATTAACAATATCTGATCGAAGAATAATTTTATCACCAACTTGGCCAATAATTTTATCTGCAATTACTTTTTTTGTTTGCGCTGTTACAGAAAGTAAAAATCCGCTAACAACTAATATGCCTATTAACAACAATTTTTTCATATCACGAAAATGACTTCAAAATTAAAATTAAACCCATTGAAACTACTATATTGCTAAGCTTTTAACAAAAAATAAAAGTCTCAAGCTCATGCCTGAGACTTTGCAGTTAATTGAATAGCTTATTTATAAAGTTCTTTTTATTTCTTCTTCTTCGTATGCTACAATAGTATCGCCTGCTGTAATATCCGAAAAGTTTTTAATCGTTAATCCGCATTCCATATTGCTGGCAACATCTTTCACATCATCCTTATAGCGTTTAAGACTTGCCAATTCTGCAAAAGCACCTTCTTGTCGTGGATATAGCAGAATACCATCTCTAAATAAACGAATTTTTGCATCTCGTTTAATTTTTCCTTCTTGCACATAACATCCGGCAACTGTTGCTTTATCAAATTTAAATACCTCTTTTACTTCAACAGTAGCTACTTCTTTTTCTTCAACTTTAGGTTCAAGCATACCTTCCATGGCACTTTTTACTTCTTCAATGGCATTGTAAATAATAGAATACATTTTTATTTCTACGCCTTCATTTTGTGCTAATTTATTTGCTTGAAGAGAAGGCCGAACGTTAAATCCTATTAAAATAGCATCGGAAGCTGTAGCCAATAATACATCACTTTCAGAAATTTGTCCAACTCCTTTGTGAACAACGTTTACAGCAATTTCGTTGTTGGATAGTTTTTGTAAAGAATCGCTTAATGCTTCAACCGATCCATCAACATCACCTTTAATAATGATATTTAATTCTTTAAAATTACCCAAAGCCAATCTACGTCCTATTTCATCTAATGTAATGTGCTTTCTGGCACGCAATCCTTGTTCTCGTAATATTTGAGCTCTTTTAGTAGCTATTTCTTTGGCTTCTGCTTCATCGTAATAAACTTTAAATTTTTCACCTGCCTGAGGAGCTCCATTTAAACCCAATATTACAACCGGTGTTGATGGTGGAGCTTCTTGAACACGCATATTACGTTCATTAAACATGGCTTTAATTCTACCAAAATATTGCCCACTCACTAATAAATCGCCTTGCCTTAAAGTTCCATTTTGAACTAATATTGTTGCAACATAGCCTCTGCCTTTATCTAAAGAAGCTTCTATAATTGTTCCTGTTGCTTCTTTTTCGGCATTGGCTTTTAGGTCTAGCATTTCTGCTTCTAATAATATTTTTTCTAATAGCTTATCAACGTTTAATCCTTTTTTAGCACTTAATTCTTGCGATTGAAATTTACCACCCCACTCTTCAACCAATAAATTCATTTGCGATAGTTGTTCGTAAATTTTTTGTGGATTGGCGCCATCTTTATCCATTTTATTTACGGCAAATATCATTGGAACACCGGCAGCTTGTGCATGGCTTATAGCTTCTTTTGTTTGAGGCATTACGGCATCATCGGCTGCAACAACAATTACTGCAATATCGGTTACTTTAGCACCACGTGCACGCATGGCTGTAAATGCTTCATGCCCCGGGGTATCTAAAAATGTAATGTGTTTATTATTGGGAAGTGTTACTTCATAAGCACCAATATGTTGGGTAATACCGCCTGCTTCTCCTGCTACAACATTGGCACTTCTTATATAATCTAATAAAGATGTTTTTCCATGATCTACGTGGCCCATAATTGTAACTATTGGCGATCGCGAATTTAAATTTTCTGAATTATCTATTTCGTTTTCTTCAAATTCAGCTTCAGCATCTTCTAAATTAATAAATTCAACTTCAAAACCAAATTCGCCTGCTACCAATTCTATCACTTCGGCATCTAATCTCTGGTTAATAGATACCATAATACCCAAGCTCATACATTTACTAATGATATCGGTAAAATTAGCATTCATTAAATTGGCTAATTCGCTAACGGTAACAAACTCTGTAACTTGTAATTTATTATCTTCTTGTGTTTCGCCCATGGCTTCTGCCATTTCTTGTCTTTTCTCGCGGCGATATTTAGCTTTTTGGCTTTTACCTCTTCCACTTGCACCGGCTAATTTGGCTTGTGTTTCGCGTATTTTTTCTTGTATTTCTTTTGCATCAATTTCCTTTTCCTCGTGGCGATGAGGATGATGGTGAGGTTGTTGTACACTTCTATTGTTTCCTTTATTTCTGTTATCTCTATTGCCACCACCTTGTTGCTGATTATTTCCTTGGTTTCTGTTAAATCCGCCACCGCCGGTTGCAGGTCCATGTTGTTGACCACCTCTGTTATCTCTGTTAAAATTAGTTCCTCCATGAGGTTGTTGAGGTCTATTATTGCCGGGATGTTGTTGTTGGCCGCCTTGGGTTCTATTAAATCCGCCACCGCCTTGTTGTGGTGGATTACCGCCACCTTTATTTATTGGAATTCTTTTACGTTTTCTATCAATATCTCGTGGAGTTGGTTTGGGTCTTGTATCGCTGTCAATTGGTAATGCAATTTTTCCTAAAATTTTTGGGCCGGTTATTTTTTCTACTTCAATATTCTCAATCGCCGGAGGTGTAATTGCAGATTCGGGTGTAGAAATTGGAGTTTCTACTTGATTTTTTTCTTCTAATTTTTCTTCAGGTATAATTATTTCTTTTTCTTGATTTTTAGGTTCTTCATTAATTTGTATAGGCTCAATATTTTTTTCTTCGATGGGTTCCTCCGCAGAAGTAGGAATATCTTTTTTCTTAATTATTTTTTTTGGTCTGGTAGAAGAGTCAATACTGCTTAAATCTATTTTATCTACTATTTTGGGTCCTTCAATTTCGGGAGCATCAATTTTTATTACTTCCTTTATTGCTTCTACTATTTCTTCGGGGTGATTAATTTTTTCAACAACAATAGGAGGAGGGGGAATGATAACAGGTTCTACAATAATTTCTTTTTCGGGTTTGGGTTCTTCTTTAATTACGGTAATAACTTTTTTTTCTTCTCTTTTAAAGCTAATATCTTCCTCGTCTTTTTTCTTTTTTTCAGCACTTGCGCCTCTTGGAATTTCTACTAAATCGGCTTTATTTTTGGCTGCTTTATCACTTTGAAATTCTGCTTGTAAAGCATAGTACATATCTTCTGTAAGCTTTGCTGTGGGCTTAAGATCATCTTTACTAAAACCTTTTTTAGAAAGAAATTCAATAAGGGTATCTTGCCCTATATTAAATTCTTTGGCTGCTGCTAACAGTCTGGGTAATTTGAGTTCTGACATTCAGTTTTTTTTTGTCCAATCGTTTATGAAATATTCTAAACGAAAAAATTATATTAATGAGACCATATTCAGTAATACAATGTTGCATTTGATTGTTTAATATGTATTACTAAACGTGGTTTTACGTTATTCTTTATCAAACTCTTCTTGTAAGATTTTTCTTACATCGGCAATGGTTTCTTTTTCTAAATCTGTTCTTCTTTCTAATTCTTCAGGTGTTAAGTTTAATACGCTTCTGGCAGTATCGCAACCAACGCGTTTAAACTCATCAATAATCCATGTTTCAATTTCATCGCTAAATTCATCTAAATCAATATCGTATTCATCATTTTGTTCTTCATCTTCACGGAACACATCAATTTCAAATCCGGTTAATTCGCAAGCCAACTTAATATTTACACCACGGCGGCCAATTGCCAATGAAACCTGATCGGCTTTTAAATATACATCGGCTTGTTTTTTATCTTGATCTAAGTTCATGTAACTAATTTTAGCCGGAGTTAATGAACGTTGAATTAGTAATTGAGTATTGTTGGTGAAGTTAATTACATCAATATTTTCGTTTTTTAATTCACGTACAATTCCGTGAATACGGCTGCCTTTCATTCCTACGCAAGCACCTACAGGATCAATTCTATCATCGTACGATTCAACAGCAACTTTGGCTCTTTCTCCGGGATCGCGAACAATTTTTTTAATGGCAATTAACCCATCAAAAATTTCGGGAACTTCTATTTCTAATAATTTGGCAAGAAATAATGGACTTGTTCTGGAAAGTATAATTACAGGCGAATTATTTTTCATATCAACACGGGCAACAACTGCACGGGTATTTTCGCCTTTTTTAAAATAATCTTGTGGAATTTGTTCCGATTTAGGAAGAATTAATTCGTTACCTTCTTCATCTAATAATAACACTTCTTTTTTCCATACCTGATATACTTCTGCAGAAATAATTTCTCCAATTCTATCGCCATATTTTTTTACTAAAACATTTTTCTTTAAATCGCTAATACGGCTGGCTAATGTTTGTTTGGCGGCTAAAATAGCGCGGCGACCAAAATCTAACATATCTACCTCTTCGTATAATTCTTCGCCTACTTCAAAATCGGGTTCAATTTTAACGGCTTCACTATATGCAACTTCTGCTAAAGGGTTTGCCACTTCGCCATCTTCTACAATCATTCTTCTTCTAATAATTTCCAAATCTCCTTTTTCGGCATTTACAATAACATCAAAATTTTCATCACTGCCATATTTTTTACGAAGTAAAGTTTTAAATACATCTTCTACCACTTTCATCATCGTTGGACGATCTAAGTTTTCAGCATCTTTAAAGTCTTGAAATGCATCTATTAAATTGATACTTGCCATAATATTTACTATTTACAAAGTACGAAGTTCAGTTTGGTGTGCTGTTGCTTCGTTATTTTCTAAAATTTAATTTGAACGGTTGTTGTTTTTATGTTTGAAAATGGAATTACTAATTGTTGTGTAATAGCCTTTTTACCTTTTCCTATTGTTTGTTCAATAATAATATCTTCGGCAGTTACTTCAAGTAGTTTTCCTTCTTTTTTTTCTCCATTAATAAAAACCACTTCTACCAGTTGGCCTTTATTTTTAAGATATTGCCTATGTTGTTGCAAGGGGTTATCTAAGCCGGGCGATGATACTTCTAAACTAAATTCGCCCGATGGATACCAACCTTTTTCCTCAATAAGCTTGTATAACTTACGATTAAATGCTACACACTTTTCAATGGGTAATCCATTATCGCCATCAATAAATACTTTAATGTTATTGGTTGGTTTAATACGAATGTTAATGCAAAAAAATGCCGGATCGCTTGCTAACATGGTATTTACCAACTGTTCTATTTGTTGTATTTGAATATCTGTTGTCATAACCATAAAACAGAAGGGAACGATCATCGTTCCCTTCTTAAATTCTTTTTCCGATGCAAATGTAATGCAATGGTTGCTAAAGTTCCAAATTCTGTTTCAATAAAGATTTGATAAAAGGTAAAATGAAAAAAAATATTGCTTATAAATTTGCAGTATGATTAAATTAATTATTTGGGGAATAGTTATATATCTCGTTTATAAGTTTGTATTTGAATTGGTTGTTCCTGTTAGTAAAGCTACATCGCAAATGAAAGATACATTGCAACAAATGCAACAGCAACAGCATAGCTACCAACAACAACAGCAACAACCACCCACTGCTGCTACTACAACTAAGCCAACAACTTCTTCAGCAAAAGATGATTATATTGATTTTGAAGAAGTGAAATAATGCTACAGTTGCAAGTGTAATAAACTTATGTTTGGTTTAAGGTGTATGGTTTGTAAGCCTACTATTTTTGCACCTTCAACATTTTGTAGTGTATCGTCAATAAATAATGTTTCTGCCGCATTTAATTTTTGCTCTTGTAAAACATATTTAAACGATTCGGGATAGGGTTTTCTTAATCCAATAATATGCGAGTAATATGCTTTTGTGAATAGGTCGTTAAAATTGCTATTGCCAAAATCTTCTTCATATAATTTTATAAAAGCATCGAAATGAATTTGGTTGGTATTAGAGAAAAGAAAAATTTTGTAATGAGATTTTATACTTTTCAACCATTCTATTTTATCTGCCGAAAATCTTCCCAGCAAAGCATTCCAAGCTGTTTTTATTTCGTTATCCGATAAGTTTGATTGGGTTTCTTTTCTAAATGCTGTATAAAATTCTGCTTCAGTTATTTTACCTGTTTCTAATTGTTCAAAAATATCGGAAGCATGGTGCTGTGTAAATAATGTATGAAAATTAGTAATACCTAAATTTTCAAATGCTTTTTGTGTAAGATGATAATGAATATCTATAAATACTCCTCCTAAATCGAAAATAATATTTTTAATAGGTTGCATGTACAATGTTATTTAATTTCAATGCAATAAAACTACAAGAAAGTTATTTAAGTTTTTGATTACTTTATTTCAAGTCAATAGTAGTAAGAATGAAAAGCAATACTAATTTATGGGGTATAATTATTTGCGTATTTATTTTTTATTCTTGTAATACCAACAATATAAAATATACAAGTTGGATGGTGTATGGCGGTAATAAAGAGAATAATCATTACTCATCATTGCAGCAAGTAGATACCAATAATATTGCTCAATTAAAAGTTGCATGGCAATATCATACCGGCGATGCAGATACTATGACACAAATTCAAGTAAATCCAATTATTATAAATGGTGTGTTGTATGGGGTATCGCCTAAATTAAAGTTATTTGCTGTAGATGCTGCATCGGGAAAACAACTATGGGTTTTTAATCCGGTAAACGATGCTTCGAACGATGTAAAAGGATTTGGCTATTTTTTATTAAATGTTTGCAGAGGTGTTACCTATTATGCCAATGGCGAAAATGATAAAAGAATTTTTTATGCAGCAGGTTCAAAACTTTTTTGTGTTAATGCCTCATCCGGTAAACCTATTGTATCTTTTGGAAATAAAGGCAATATTGATTTACATACCAATCTGGGAACAACAGCAGACAATTTATATGTAGCTTCAACAACGCCGGGAATAATTTATAAAAATCTAATAATTATTGGTACACGCGTAGCCGAAGAAATGCCTGCAGCTCCGGGTCATATTAGAGCCTATGATGTACATTCCGGAAAACTAAAATGGATATTTCATACCATTCCGCAACCCGGAGAGGAAGGATTTAACACCTGGGAAAATAAAGAAGCTTATTTGCATGTTGGCGGCGCAAACGCATGGTCGGGATTTAGTTTAGATGAAAAAAACGGAATTCTATTTGCACCTACAGGTTCGGCAGTATACGATTTTTATGGCGGTAAAAGACTCGGAGAAAATTTATATGCCAATTGTTTATTGGCATTAGATGCGGCAACCGGAAAAAAAATATGGCATTACCAAACTGTGCATCACGATTTGTGGGATAGAGATTTACCTGGCCCGCCCGCTTTAACTACCATTATAAAAGATGGTAAAAAAATAGATGTTGTTGCACAAACTACTAAAAGTGGTTTTATTTTTCTTTTTGAAAGAAAATCGGGTAAACCAATATATCCTATAATTGAAAAAAAAGTACCTCAATTATCGGATTTAGTAGGAGAAAAGCCCAATGCAACACAGCCTTTTCCATCATTGCCACTTCCTTTTGTACGGCAAACTTTAAACGAAAAAGATCTCAATTATTTAGTAGCCGATTCTTCCTATCAGTACATCAAAAAAAGATTATCTGCTTATAATGCAGGATCTATGTTTAATCCTCCTTCAAAAAAAGGAACAATCATTTTTCCCGGCTTTGATGGTGGTGCAGAATGGGGCGGGCCTGCAGTTGACCCTAAAACCGGAATTATGTATGTAAATGCCAGCGAAATGCCATGGGTACTTACTATGGTAAATGTTGCCAATAAAATAAAAGTAAATGAAACAAATGTTGATGCAGGAAAGCGTTTGTATACAAATACTTGTATGTCTTGTCATGGTACCGAAAGGCAAGGAAGTGGCAATAATCCTTCTTTAATCAATAGTCAAAAAAAATATTCCGAAGAGCAATTTGTACAATTACTTAATTCGGGCAGACGAATGATGCCAGCTTTTAAGCAGTTAACCGAATCGGAAAAAACAGCATTGGCTTCTTTTGTTTTAAGTATAAAAGCAACTCAATTAAAAAAATTTATAGCACCATTAAAAATAGAAGATGAATGGAATAAAATGCCGTATAGAGCTACAGGGTATAATAAGTTTTTAACAAAAGAAGGATATCCTGCTGTTGCACCTCCATGGGGAACTTTAAATGCCATTGATTTACAAACCGGATTAATTGTTTGGAAAGATACGTTAGGCGATTATCCGGAATGGAAAGCCAAAGGCATACATACCGGAACAGAAAATTATGGCGGACCAGCTATAACAGCCGGGGGTTTAATTTTTATTGCGGCTACCAGCGATTCGAAGTTTAGAGCTTTTAATAAACGAACGGGAAAATTATTATGGGAATTTAATTTACCTGCCTGCGGATTTGCAACACCTGCCATATATGAAGTTAATGGCAAAGAATATATAGTTATAGCTTGTGGCGGTGGTAAATTAAAAAAACATTCGGGCGATACTTATATGGCATTTAGCTTAGAAAATTAGGTAGTTAAATTTGTTTTCAATTCCACTAAAAACGAACGAAATTTTGTTAAAGATTCTACTAATTGAAGATGCAATTCGGCTTTATGTTTATTGCCCTTTAAATATTCTTTGGCTCCTTCTAAACTAAATTTCCTGTTGCGTAATAAATAATAAATTAATTGTAAATTTTTTATGTCTTCTACTCTAAATAATCTATCTCCCTTTCTGTTTTTGCGTGGCTGTAAAATATCAAATTCATTTTCCCAAAACCGAATTTGCGAAGTAGCAACATTAAACCATGCGGCTACTTCGCTAATGCTGTAATATAATTTTTGATGTAAAGTTTCATCATCGGGAACATTTATATCATCAATATTGGTATAATTTTCTTTATACGATTTTCTTCCTCGTTTATTACTATTGGTAGCAATGTTTTCGGGGCTTACTATATTTGGCACTTCATCAACCTTTTTAACAGGTAAATTACTAACCGTAGTTTTTTCTTTTAATTTTACTTTTATTTTTTCGTTGGCAAAAACAACTTTTTGCTCCAATTCAGGAGTGGAAGGTAGAGCATCAAAAAGTTCTAATTGTTGTAATCCCATTTTGTAAAATTAATAAACAAGATTTGCTATATTCATCAACAATTATTTCAGGTGGAAAAGATGTAAGTATCTTGTGCTACTAACTAATTAAAGAATAGTTTTTATATTTAAAACTTAATATTGATTCATGAAAAAAATATTTTTTGCTGTAATTATTTTGATAATGACCAATAGTTGTAAACTTAGTAATAATAATCAGCATAATGAAGCTAATAAAGAACTTGGAGCTTTATTAGATAAATATTACGATGAGCGAATGTCTTTATTTCCTTTAGAAGCTACTGCTATTGGCGACAACCGGTTTAACGATAAATTATATGCCGATTTTACAGATGGGTATAGGCAAAAATTATTAGAATTCTATAAAAAGTATAGTGATTATCTTAAAAAATTCGATCGCGATCAGCTAAACGAAAATGATCGATTAAGCTATGATGTTTTTAAGCGTGAAATGGAAATGAATATAGAAGAATTAGCATTTCATACTAATTACATTCCTACAAATCAGTTCGAAGGTTTAACACTTACTATGGGGCAAATGGGCAGCGGAAGTGGTAATCAGCCTTTTAAAACAGTAAAAGATTATGATAATTGGCTTTTGAGAATGAAAGCATTTGGAGAATGGACGGATAGTGCTATTGTATATTTTAGAAAAGGAATAACCAATAAGTATGTTTTACCCAAAGCTTTGGTTTTAAAAATGATTCCTGAAATGAATGCAATGATTACAACAGATGTTACCAAAAATCTTTTTTATTCACCTATTAATAGTTTTCCGAAAAATTTTGATGAAGCCGATAAAAAAAGATTAACCAATGCTTATAAGCAAACCATTCAACAATACATTATTACTTCTTATAAAAAGTTAAGCGATTTTTTAACAAACGATTATTTACCCGCTGCCCGTAATTCAACAGGAATAAGTGATGTGCCCGATGGAAGTGTGTATTATAAGTATTTAGTTAAATATTGGACAACCACTAATAAAACACCTGAAGAAATTTATACCATCGGTTTAAATGAAGTGGTAAGAATACGTACCGAAATGGAAAAAATTAAAACCGAAGTAGGTTTTAAGGGCAGCCTAAAAGCGTTTTTTGAATACATAAAGACCGATAAAAAATTTATGCCTTATAAAACACCTCAAGATGTTTTAAACGCCTTTCATGCTATTCAATTAAAAATGGAGCCTAACCTACAAACTATGTTTGGAAAAGTTCCCAAAACAAAATTTGAAATAAGACAAACCGAAGCTTTTAGAGCAGCAAGTGCCAGTGCAGAGTATAACCCCGGAGCACCAGACGGTTCTAGGCCCGGAATATTTTATATTCCAATTGTTGATGCAACAAAATTTAATATAACCAGCGGAATGGAAAGTTTGTTTTTACACGAAGCTATTCCCGGGCATCATTATCAAAACTCTTTGCAAATGGAGAACGATCAATTGCCTAAGTTTAGAAGATTTTTATGGTATGGTGCTTATGGAGAAGGATGGGCATTGTATTGCGAAAGTTTAGGAAAAGAATTAGGATTATATACCGATCCTTACCAATACATGGGTGCATTAGGAGATGAAATTCATAGAGCTATTAGATTGGTTGTTGATGTTGGAATGCATACTAAAAACATGACACGTGAAGAGGCTATAAAATATATGATGGATAATGAACAAATTAATGAAGAAGGAGCTACTGCAGAAATTGAACGTTATATGGCCATTCCGGCACAAGCATTGAGTTATAAAATTGGTGCGTTAAAAATAACCGAATTACGAAATAAATATACACAACAGTTGGGTGTCAATTTTAAACTATCTGCTTTTCATGATGAATTTTTAAAAGATGGTTGCTTACCATTAGATATTGTAGAACAAAAAATGGATAAGTGGGCCGAGCAAATGAAAAAGTAAAAACCGTTAATCACTCCGAGCAAAGTGAGGAATCTGCTCAATAGATTTCTCACTTTGCTTCATTCGAAATAACGAACACTTGCTCTTTACAATTGACAATGAACTATGAAGATTGCGGTAAATACAATATTTCTACAAAAAAATAAACTTGAAGGATACGGATATTTTGTTCAGGAAATTTTTAGTAGGATAGCAAAAAAATATACAGAACATGATTTCTATTTTCTTTTTGATAGAGAATATGATGATCAATTTATTTTTTCGCCCAACATTCATCCGGTTATTATTCATCCTAAAGCTCGGCATGCATTGTCATTCAAATATTGGTACGATGTAAAACTACCGCTGGCATTGCGTTCTATTCAACCCGATATTATCATTCAGCCTTTTGGTTTTTGCAGCTTAACTACTAACATTTCGCAATTGTTGGTAGTGCACGATGTAGCATTTCTACATTACCCTCAGCAAATACCTACACATCATTTATTGTATTATAAATTTTTTACCAAACGCTTTTTACAAAAGGCAACACGTATTGCAACAGTAAGTGAATTTTCTAAAAATGATATTATAAAAAAATACCCTGCAGTTTCGCATAAAATTGATTTGGTGTATAGTGCTGCAAAAGATTTTTTTATTCCTTTAAATAATTCTTTCCGGCAACAAATTAAAACACAGTATGCAGAAGGAAATGAATATTTTTTATTTGTAGGAGGCATTCATCCCCGAAAAAATTTAATGAATGTTTTAAAGGCTTTCTCGTTGTTTAAAAAATGGCAACGAAGTAATATGAAATTACTGGTTGCAGGAAGATTAGCTTGGCAATACACCGATATTATTGAAAAACTAAAAACCTATAAACATAAAACAGATGTTATTTTATTAGGGTATGTTGAAGAAGAAGAATTAGCAAAAATTATGGCATCGGCGTATGGACTTGTATTTACATCTTTATTTGAAGGATTTGGCGTGCCAATTATTGAAGCCATGCAATGTGGGGTTCCGGTAATTACATCATCGGTAAGCAGTATGCCCGAAATAGCCGGTGATGCTGCATTATATGCCGATCCTTTGGATTATGACACTATTGCCCAAAAAATGATGTTATTATATAAAGATGAAAAACTAAGAAACGAATTAATTGAAAAAGGATTTGAACAATGTAAAAAGTTTAATTGGGATATTACAGCCCAATTAATGTGGGATAGTATTATAGCAATAACTAAAAAATAATTTTAGTATAACTCTTCATATAAAATTCTGCTTTAAAAAATAATTTTTATCGAACAATTAATTTGTTTTTTCAGATAAAGAATTGTTAACTTCAATAATCTTATGAAATTTAAACCATCTTGTTATGGCTATTACTGTTAATAGAAAATCAGTATTTTTTTCTCCCGATTCAAAAAGAGTAATTGTTCGTTTTTTTATGCCTGGCGGCGAGCAAAGGGCTAAAAAAATTATTAAGCGAATTATGCAGCTAACCGAGGAAGAAGCATTGCTGGTATTAAATCAAATATTAAGAGATTTTTCGGGTAGGCATAGAAATATCACAAAAATTTTTAGTAAACATTTTAATAAGGTAACACATTTAATAACTGAAGTTGGATTTGATGTAAATAATATTTCTAATGAAAGGCAATTATTAATGGGGGCTTATTTTACCCATGAATACTCTATAGAATCTGCAGCATTTTTTAATCCGTCTATGGTAGAAGACCCCGATCAATCGCACTTACAAAAGGGACAAAAAAGAGTAATTGTAAGTTTTAGGGCTACTGGCGAAGGGCATGTTTCTTCAATTGTATTTAGAGGTGGTATTATAGACGAGCATAACAACTTAGAGTTTCAACAAGCCGGTAAATTGGTTGATGAGGCCGAATCTATCAAATTGCATGTTTACAATAAAAAGAACTTTATTGATAAGCTTGCTGATATGGACTTGGAAAACTATCATATAATAAATGATATTTTCGATCCTCTTGGCGAAAGTTTTCCTTTTAGAGAGTTAAGGCAAAGAATGAACAGTTATTTAGAATCGCATCAATTAAATATTGCCGAAAAAAAAGTAATGCAAGCCATACAATGGATAGCAAATGGGCAATACGAAATAAGATTTTCTCTCGATACTGCAATTTCCGATAGAGTTATTTTTCCTGTTACCGATACCGAAAGCAATGGAATTGAAGATGCAAGATTTGTTCGTTTTATTGATGATGACGGTTCTGTAAAATATTATGCTACTTATACTGCATATAATGGTTTTGTAATAATGCCTCAGCTAATTGAAACAACCGATTTTTATAGGTTTAAAATAATGCCTATTTATGGTAAATATGCTCAAAATAAAGGCATGGGGTTATTTCCACGAAAAATAAATGGACAATATGTGATGCTATCCAGAAATGATGGAGAGAATAATTACATTATGTTTTCCGATCAAATTAATATTTGGGATGCAGAGCCTATTTTGTTACAAGAACCATTATTTCCTTGGGAATTTGTGCAGTTAGGTAACTCCGGATCTCCTATAGAAACTGAGCATGGTTGGTTAGTAATTACACATGGGGTTGGCGCAATGAGGCGTTATTGCTTAGGAGCTATTATGTTAGATAAAAATGATCCTCAAAAAATTATTGGTCAACTTTCAACACCTCTTTTAATGCCCAACGAAAAAGAAAGAGAAGGATATGTGCCCAATGTAGTATACTCCTGCGGTTCAATTATTCATAATGAAGAATTAATTATTCCGTATGCCATGTCCGATTATAGTTCGGGTTTCGCATCTGTTTCTTTAAAAGAGTTATACGATAAAATGGCCTTGAATTATGCCGAAAATGAAAGTGTTAAACAATCTTCCACCAAAAAAATATTATTGGTAGATGATGATATTATTAGCCAAGAAATAATTGCCGAAATTCTTATCTCCGGCGGATATGAAGTAGAAACAGCATCCGATGGAATACAGGCTATTGTAGAAATAGGAAGAAAAAAATTCGATCTTGTTTTATCTGATATTACGATGCCCAATTTTACCGGTTATCAATTATTAGAATTCTTGCAAAATAAAAATATTTCAGTACCTGTTGTATTACTTACGGGCCATGTAAGTGAGCAAGATGAAATTAAAGGACTAAAATCCGGAGCAATAGAATATTTGCGTAAGCCGATTGATGCAGATATTCTATTACTCCGGTTAGAAAAAATATTTGGGGGTAAATAAGCTATTTTTAAAGCTGAATAGTTATACTGTTTTGTGGGCTATTGTGTAAATATTTTTCGAACATTTCGTTTTTATTGATTTTAAGTTTATTTTGTTTTCTCTTATCGTATTTAGCATTAATTGCTAATGTTAAAAGTGCCATATAATACGAAATGGTACTTTCTGCACCCTGATTTCGGTTTACACAATATTTTTCTATACCATCGCAACAACCTTTAGTTTCCTCATCGTACACCGGAATGTATAAATCATTATTGCCTGTAAACCATGAAAAACCAAGTAACATTTTTTGAAAGAAATTAATATTGTTGGTTACTTCATACGCTTTTTGATACATCATTACTAAGGCCATTGCATTAATAGGTTGCTGCCCATATAAATTTCGTTGATCATCATTTTTTAATTGCCATGTTTTACTTCCAATTAATGAAATATGCCCACCTATAATAGTTTTTTTATCTAAAAACGAAGTAGTTTCTGTAGCTATTTTTAGCGTTTCGGCATTATTAATAATTGAGTAGGATGTCCATAATGCTAAAGGCAAAATTGCATTATCGTAACATAAAATTGGTTCAAACCAATGCCATTCCGCATCCTTTTCGGCCTTATATTGTTGAATAAGTTTATTGGTTAAAATAGAAAGCGTGTGTAGCACTTTTTCATTATCGGGGTATCTTTTTAAAAAATGACCAATACCCATTATAATATTTGCAATAGCCCTGATAGATTCAATTTTTTCGAAATTATTAAATGAGCTGAAGAAAACATCTTTTGCAAATTGAAAATAAGCATCATTAGGTGCTAATTTTATCATATATCCCATAGCCCAAATGGTTCTTCCAAAAGCATCATCCGAGCCGGTTTCGTCTAAAAACTTTTTATCAAAACCTAAGTCGTTATGAAAATAGCCATCATCTTTTTGCATTAATTTAATATAGCGCAAATAAATATCAGCTAAAGGTGTTAAGGTAGTTTCAAGCCCGGCTTCATAAGCCATTAGCATTACCAACAAAGCACGTGCATTATCATCTAAGCAATAGCCTTCTTTAAAATTGGGTACGGAGTAATTAGCGTGTTCAATAATTCCTACTTCATCGGTTAATCGTTTAATATGCTCTAAACTAAATGGTGGAATTTGAACATGAATTTTATTAATACTATTGGTTGATATATAAATTGGTTGTTCAATTACTTTATTAAATAAGCTTACATACTGTTTGCCAATTTGATGCCAATACATTTTTTTGCCATAGCTAAAAGCTCTTTCTTTATATTGCTGAATTTTAGAAGGGTTAGACAATAATTTTAAAAGTACTTTAGCAAGATGGTTGCTATCGCCAAAATTAAATAGCTCGCCTCGTCCATTAGCCAATAACTCCGAAGCATGCCAAAAGGGGGTTGATACAATACAGGTACCGGAGCCGGCTGCATACGAAAGTGTGCCACTGGTAATTTGAGCCTCATTTAAATAAGGCGTTATATAAATATCTACGGTTAATAAATATTTTTCTAATTCGGGTTCGTTTAAAAAAGTATCAATAAAGAAAACATTGTTTTGCAAATTATTTTTTGTTACCAGCGATTGTAAATATTCTCGATATTCTTCCCCGCAATGTTTTTTTACGTTAGGATGCGTTTTGCCCAAAATGGTGTAAGTAATATCCGGAAACTTTTTAACCACCGCAGGTAAAGCATTAATTACAGTTTCAATTCCTTTGCTACGGCCTAATAAACCAAAAGTGCTAAGCGAAATAGTATTTTTTAATTTAAAATCGGCACTTATATTTTTTCTTGAACTTGTAAAATCGGGGACACCATGTTGTATAATTTCAATTTTTGTAAAAGGTATTTTATAAATAGTCGTTAAAAACTTAACAGCCAATTTGCTCATTACAATTACTTTTTTGGCATTCTCACCAATTTTTCTAAGAATATTTTTTTCATGAAAAGAAGGTGTTTTTAATACGGTATGTAAAGTGGCAACAAAAGGAATGCTCAGTTGTTCTAATAGCGACAAAATATATACGCCACTTTCGCCACCATAAATGCCAAATTCGTGTTGCAAAATGCATAAATCTATTCCAGAACTATTTAATAAATCGGCAGCTTTAAGGTAATCTTCTCTTTCATTTTGTCGTATCGCAAATTTTACTGTTTCCGGATAATTATATTCTTGTTCCGGATCGTTCATGGC
Organism: Hydrotalea sp.; assembly: GCA_027364735.1. Classification (GTDB taxonomy): domain Bacteria; phylum Bacteroidota; class Bacteroidia; order Chitinophagales; family Chitinophagaceae; genus JAKAJX01. The sequence goes on from DAHXOT010000045.1 coordinate 158,317, forward strand.
AATAGCAAAAATTTCTACATCTCCCGAAGATAAAATATCGTTGGCTGATAAAATTGCTTGCACCAAGTTTTGTGTAAATGTGGCTATTCCGCATTGACGGGGAAGAAAATTTCCAATAATGGCTATTCTCATAGGTATCAGTTTGAATGAAGGAATAAGGATAGATAAAATTTTACTGCACGATTCGAAAAATATATTTCATTACATAAATAATATTTCCGTAGGAATTAAACCAAAGGTAACTATTATTCTGAAAATAAAATTCTTCTTTTCGGGCAGTTTAAAGATAAATATTATATTAAAATAAAATGTAGTAATTCAAACCCTTTTTTTGTAGTTGAAATACTACATGTTTAATTTTAAAAATTGTAGTAAACAGCAATAACTTGTTGCTTTAAATGGCAATAAAAAGAAAGTACATTCAAAATGCTTTTTGCAACGTATAGATTGTTAGCGTTTTAACTTAAGAAAAGCACATTAAATTTTTTTTCAAAGAAAAATGTTGTTTTTTAGTTTTAAAATTGCAAAAATTTATTTAATGAATAAATCAACTATAATTATTGAAGTGCAGTTAGATGAAAATAAAGTTCCCGAAAAAATAAATTGGACTGCAACTGATAGTACTGCCAATGAAATGCAAACGGCTAAATCTATGATGATTGCTTTTTGGGATGCAGCAGAAAAGGCCGCATTAAGAATAGATTTATGGACAAAAGATATGATGGTTGATGAAATGGCCGATTTTTATTATCAAACTTTTATGGGTATGGCCGATGCTTATGAAAGAGCAACACATCAGCAAGAATTGGTACACGATATGAAACATTTTGCTCAAGATTTTTATCAAAAGTTTCGAGCTATTCAAATGAAAGAAAATAAATTAAGTTAATAATTACACTATATTTTTATAAAAAACATTTTTATATGAGTCTCGAAGTAAATATAATGGCAGAATTGAAAGAAGCAATGAAAGCCAAAGATGAAGCAACATTACGCGGATTGCGTGCAATTAAAGCCGAAATAATAAAAGCTAAAACAGAACCCGGCGCTAATGGACAAATTAGCGAAGAAGGCGAAATAAAACTTTTACAGAAATTAGTGAAACAACGAAAAGATTCCTTAGAAATTTTTACCCAACAAAACCGTGAAGATCTTGCTAAAAAAGAACAAGAAGAAATTATCATAATAGAAAAATTTTTACCCAAACAACTCTCTGAAGATGAAATAAAAATAATAGTATCAAAAATAATTTCTGAAACAGGAGCAAAATCCATTGCCGATTTAGGTAAAGTAATGGCAAATGCAACTAAACAGTTAGCCGGTAAAGCAGATGGTAAAACTATTTCAATGGTTGTAAAACAACTTTTAAATACATAATGCTAATAGATACTTTTTATGTTATTATTTTAATTTTTGCTGTAATAAAAGGATTTAGCCGTGGTATAGTGGTTGCCATTTTTTCGTATTTGGCAATAATTATAGGCTTAGCCGCAGCAATAAAATTATCTACAGTAGTTGCCGGTTGGTTAAAAGATAGCTTACATTTTACTACTGCATGGTTACCTTTTTTGGCTTTTGCATTGGTAATGGTTATTGTATTTTTTGTAGTGAAATTGGCTGCTAATATGGTACAGAAAACAGTAGCATTTTTAATGATGGGTTGGGCAGATAGAGTAGGTGGAATTTTATTATATGCATTAATTTATACTACGGTATATAGTATTGTACTTTTTTTTGCAATAAATATTCATGTACTTCATCAAGATGTAGTTGCAACTTCTAAAACCTATGATTTCATACAACCATTTGGTCCCAAAATTATTAATACCATGGGCGATTGGATTCCTTGGTTTAAAAATATGTTTAATCAGTTAGAAACATTTTTTGAATCTATTGGAAATCAAATTTCCGCTACTACATAAACTAAATAAATAAAACAAATTAGTAAATTGCAATGTAGTATGTTATTTATAAATGATTAATTACGCAATAACATGTTTTTAGTTTAATTTTCATTTTCTTTGTAAAGATGCAGTACTGCTTGCATAAGAAAATTTTATATGGAGTATCAAATTAAACAACACGATAAATTTAAATTTATTGAAGAAGGTAACGGAGAGCCATTACTTCTTTTACATGGCCTTTTCGGAGCCCTTAGCAATTTTCAGCATTTAGTTGAATATTTTCGTGCATCCTATAAAGTAGTAGTTCCACTATTACCTTTATTCGACTTAGACATTTTTCATACCACTGTTGGTGGATTAGAAAAGTATGTACAAAAATTTATTGAACTGAGAGATTATACTAATATTCATTTATTGGGCAATTCTCTTGGTGGCCATGTAGCATTAGTTCATGTTCTTAAAAATCCCGAACGTATTAAATCGCTTATTTTAACAGGAAGTTCCGGTTTATTCGAAAGTGGTATGGGAGATAGTTATCCTAAGCGTGGCGATTACGATTATATTAGAAAAAAAACAGAACTTACTTTTTATAATCCAGCTACTGCAACCAAAGAATTGGTTGATGAAGTTTTTGAAATTACCAACAATCGACTAAAAGTGATAAAAATTATTTCCTTAGCTAAAAGTGCCATACGAAATAATTTGGGCGAAGAGCTTAATCAAATACAAAAACCAACACTTTTAATTTGGGGAAATAACGATACCATTACACCACCATTTGTTGGACGAGAATTTAATAAATTAATTCCCAATAGTGAATTATATTTTATTGATAAATGTGGGCATGCACCCATGATGGAAGTTCCGGAAGAGTTTAATGAAATATTAAATAGCTTTCTTACAAAACTGCATAAACCTATAGTATCTTTAGTATAATATGTAATTGCGAATATCATACACAACTATTAGCAACATGATAGCAGCTACCATAGCTCATAATAATTATCCCTCTATTCATTTATCCGATAAAGTATTATTGGCATTACAATTAATGGATGATTACGATTTTCAACACCTATGTGTGCTAAGTGAAGATAAGTTTGCAGGCATAATTAGTAAGAATGAAATAATGGATGCCGATACAAATGCTACCATAGCCACACTGCAAAAAAATTTTATACAAGTATTTGTAAAAAGTACCGATTATTTTTTAACCGCATTAAAATTAATTGCCGAAAACGAACTGTCTTTAATTCCAGTTATCAATAATAACCAGCAATTAGTTGGTATTATTACTGTGCATGAAATTTTAAAAATAATGGCATCTTTTAACGGAACACAAGAACAAGGCGGAATTATTGTGTTAGAAATTGATAAAAGAAATTACTCTTTTGGAGAAATAAGCCGTTTAGTTGAAACCAATGATGCATACATTACCCAGTTAAATACCATGGCAGAAAAAGATGATATTGTTGTAGTAACCCTAAAAATAAACAAAACCGAAGTAAGCGATATAGTATCTACTTTTCAGCGATTTGATTATACTATTCGTTATTATTTTGGAGAAGAGCAATACAGTAACGAGCTTAAAGAAAACTATCATCATTTAATGGCATACCTTAGCATTTAGCCTCTTTTTATTATTTATTTGTAACGATATTTTCCCTTACTATTTCAAACACTTACATTTACCATTACTTTTTTAAAATAATTTGATGCAGGGAAAAGCAATTTTTGTTTGGGTATTTTTGGTGTATTCCGCTTTTTTAAATGCTCAATCGGTTTCATTAATCGATACGTCTAACCATGCTCTTATCGATTCAACCCAAAATTCTAAATCCGATATTTATTTAATAGGCGATATTAAAGTAACAGGAAATAAAAAAACCAAAGAAAAAATTATTCTTAGAGAAATGCTTTTTAAAAAAGGCGATTATATTTTTGAAAATGAATTATACAGTAAATTAAAAAGATCTAAAGAACTCATTTATAATACCACATTATTTGTTGACGATTCTGTTTATGTTGCACAAAAAAAAGGAAATGTACTCTTTATTAATGTTGATGTAAAAGAACGATGGTATTTTTTCCCTTTGCCTTATTTTATTTTAATTGACAGAAATTTTAATACTTGGTGGGTACAAGAAAATCACGATTTAAACCGAATTAACTATGGTATTAAATTTATGCAAAGCAATTTTACCGGCGTAAATGATAAACTAAACATTTGGTTAATTAACGGGTATAGCCAGCAAATTACCATGCGGTACGATTTGCCATTTTTAAATAAAGCATTAACCAAAGGATTTAATGTAGGATTTACCTACTCGCACCAACGCGAAGTAAATTATGGAACAGATATTACTAATAAACAAATGTTTTTTAGATCGTATAATAATTACATGCGAAAGTTTATGCGGTTTGATGCAACATACTCTTATCGCCCCGATCAAAAAATTCAACAATATTTTCGCATCTCCTATATCAATGAAACTGTTGCCGATACTATTATAAAACTCAATCCCAAATTCTATCCCAACCAATTAAATAATGTGAAGTTTATAGATTTTGGATATTATTTTAAATATTACGATATAGATTATAATGCCTATCCTACCAAAGGTTTTTTTGGTGAAGCTTTTATTTATAAACGTGGCATAAACGATGTTAATAATTTATGGCAAATTGGTGCGCATAGCATATTTGCCCAACATTTATTGCCCAAAACCTATTATAATATTGAACTTGCAGCAACAGCTAAATTCCCGTCCAATAATTATTTTTATAATCAAGGGTTATTCGGATACGGATATTATACCTTACGCGGTATGGAATATTATGTGGTAGATGGTTTATCAGGTGCTTTAGCCAAATTCACATTGGCACATCAAATTTTTAATTATACCTATAAAACTCCTTTTCATTCAAAAACCCACGATAAAATTCCATTTCAATTTTACTTGAAAGCCTATTCCGATTTTGGCTACAGCTATAATCCTAATGTAATAAATAATTATTTCAATAATAAATTAATGCGTACATGGGGTGTGGGGTTAGATGTAGTGTCTATTTATGATTTTGTGTTTAGGTTTGAATATAGTTTCAATCAATTAGGTAACAGGGGATTGTTTTTTCATGCACGAACCGAATTTTAGGTATTGTGCTTAGGTTTAATGAGCAAACCATTGTAAATTGCTTTTCTTTTATTGGATGGTTTAATTAAGTTATAATGCGAGTAGCCATTTATAGTAGAGGATTAGATATAGATCAAGGAAATCCTTTACAAATTTTATTGGAAGAATTAGGTAAATATCAAATAGAAATTTTGATTTATAGCCCGTTGTTGCAACAATTTCCTTTACCAACTGCTTTACTACAAACATTATCTGTTTTTCAAACTCCTGAAGATTTAGATAAAAATATAGATTGCATGATAAGCTTAGGAGGCGATGGAACAATTTTAGATTCAATAACATTAGTGCAACACAGAAATATACCCATTTTAGGAATAAATTTTGGCAGGCTAGGATTTTTAGCAAGCATAGGAAGAGAAGAGCTAACCATGGCCGTTGATGCTTTAATAAATAGAACCTATGTGGTTGATAAACGAAGTTTAATTCATCTCGATGCCAGTGAACCTATTTTTACTAACGCACCTATTTGTTTAAATGAATTTGCTATTCATAAGCGAGATACCTCACCAATGATAAAAATTCATACCTATATTAATGGAGAATTTTTAAATACTTATTGGGCCGATGGTTTAGTTGTATCAACGCCTACTGGCTCTACGGGGTATAATATGAGTTGTAACGGACCCATTTTATTTCCCGAATCATCCAGCTTTGTAATTACTCCGGTAGCACCTCACAATTTAACCGTACGCTCGGTAGTAATTGCCGATTCCAGTATCATATCTTTCGAGATAGAAGGAAGAACTGATCAATTTATTTGTGCAATGGATGCAAGAAGAGAAATTGTCGATCATCGTATTCAATTAGCCGTACGAAAAGAAAAATTTTATGCTAATTTAATTCGGCTCAACGAAAATAGCTTTTTATCTACCCTTCGATCTAAATTAGCTTGGGGATTAGATAAAAGAAATTAACTTTTTATATAACAGCAAAACTGCCAACTTTAGGCAATCTGTATAATAATTTATAATGAAGAGAATAGCTTTAATTAGTATATTTTTTTGCTTTTTTATTACATCAAAAGCCCAATTACTCGAAAGTTTTGTGCATGAAGGAGAATTTGGAATATCATTGGGTGGCGGTCATTATTTTGGCGATTTGAATCCCAATTTTGCATTAAATAAACCCAAATTTTCGGCAGGGGCTTTTTATCAAAAACAATTTAATAATTACATAGGAGTAAGATTGGGAGGCTATTACACTTTTTTAGGCTATTCCGATATTTATAGTAATAACCCCGTTCAGCAAAGGCGAAATTTAAGTTTTAATACCAATGTTTGGGAATTAAGTATAAGCGGTTTTTTTAATTTTTTTAAATTTTATCCGGGATTTAGAGAGTATAGTTTTACGCCATACATAAGTTTGGGTATTGGTGCTTTTACCTTTGACCCCTACGCTTATTTAGGTGGCCAAAAAATATATTTACGGCCATTAGGCACCGAGGGGCAAGGAAGTACATTATACCCAAACAAAAAACCCTATAGCAATGTTGCCATTAGTATCCCTATTGGTTTTGGTTTAAAATATGCATTAAATGAGCAAATAAATTTATTTACCGAAATATCTTATCGGTTTACCACAACCAAGTATTTAGACGATGTTAGCGGAACTTATGCACCCAATGCTTTTTCGGCAACTAATGCCAATGGTAATCCATCAACTTGGTATTTATTGCAAGATAGAAGTTACGAAACCGGAGCCCCCATTGGTGTTCAGGGCAAACAAAGAGGTAATGGTCAGTACGATTCTTTTGTAACGGCACAAATAGGAATATCCTTCAATATTCAATCATATCGTTGCCCAACTTCAAAATAAATTACATAAAACTTTAGCTTTTATTAGATTTGCCATATAAATCAGATGCAACACACTCATGAAACAAGTTTTCGAGCAAATTGATAGAAGTCGGTTGCCAAAACATATTGCTATAATTATGGATGGTAATGGGCGATGGGCAGAAGAAAAAGGTCAGGAACGTTTATATGGTCATTTTCAAGGCGTTGAAAGTGTTAGAAATATAGTAGAAGGATGTGCTTCAATAGGCATTCAATACCTTACTTTATATGCTTTTAGTACCGAAAATTGGGATAGGCCACAACAAGAAGTAGATGGTTTAATGGCATTATTGGTAGATACAATTCATAAAGAAGTACCCGATTTAAATAAAAATAATATACGCTTACGAATGATTGGAGATATGTCAATGCTTCCAACATTTGCCCAAGAAGCTTTACAGGAAGCTATAGAAAAAACAGCCCAAAATACAGGCCTAAACTTAATAATGGCATTAAGCTATAGCAGTCGCTGGGAATTAGCAAATGCAATAAAAAATATAGCCATAGATGTAAAAAGCGGAAAAATAAATCCCGAAACAATTAGTCAAAATACCTTACAACAATATCTTGCCACTAAGGATTTTCCAGATCCGGAATTAATGATAAGAACAAGTGGAGAATACAGAATCAGTAATTTTTTATTATATCAATTGGCTTATTCTGAACTTTATTTTACCGAAACTTGTTGGCCCGATTTTAGAAAAGAAAACTTATATCAAGCTATTATTGATTTTCAGCATCGAGAAAGGCGCTTTGGAAAAACCGGAAATCAAATAAAAAACGAGATTGTTTCGGCCTAATTTTGCGATTTGGAAAAATAAAGATGCTGATTTAACAAACACTTTTAAATATTCCCTTTAATTTGCCACACTTAAAAGCTAAAACGACTGCTGAAAGCTACTTTTTTTACTTTCAGCGTCAATTTTATAAATTGATTCGGATGCAGAAAGTGTACAAATTTTTATTGTTATTATTTATTCTCAGTTCGTTAGGTACGTTCGTTTATTCTCAGGAGAAGGATACTACTATAACCTCTATTGATGCAGACTTAATTAATATTTTCAATCAAAAAACACCTAAAAAATATAAAATTGCTGCAATTGGCACAATTGGTAACAGGTACTTCGATGAAAATCTTTTAATTTCTATATCAGGCTTAAATGTAGGAGACGAAATAACTATTCCCGGTGGCGATAATTTTGCCAAAGCCATTAACAAATTATGGTCGCAAAACTATTTTAATAACGTAGAAATATATATTACAAAGCTTGAAGGGAAAAATATTACTGTTCAAATTGCAGTAACCGAACGGCCCCGATTAGCTAGATTTTCATTTAAAGGCGTTAAGCATGGCGAAATTGACGACTTAACTACAAAAACCGGGTTAATAGCAGGAAGAGTAGTTACAGAAAACATGCGGCGCTCGGCAATTGAAGCCATCAAAAAGTTTTATGCAGAAAAGGGTTTTGAAAATGCTAAAATTAGAATTGATGAAAGAAAAGATTCTACAATACATAATTCCATTAGTTTAATATTTTACATTGATAAAGGCAATAAAGTAAAAATTAATAATATCAATTTTGCCGGTAATAATATTGAAACAGCTATATTAAAAAAGCAATTAAAAGGCACCAAAGAACAATCGAGATTAACACTATTTAAGCCCGATGATAAAGGTGGATTTATTGAAGTAAAGCCTTATACCTTTAATGATTATTTAAAAGATAAGGGATATCTTACTTACACCTATACCAGAAAAGTGTTAGACCCTTATGTTCGGTTTAAATTTTTTATTTCGGCAAAATTTAACGATAAAAAATATACAGAAGATAAAGAAAAACTAATTGGCTATTATAATGCTAATGGGTATCGAGATGCGCTAATAGAAAGAGATACAATTGTACATAATAATGTTGGTGCTTTAAATATTGATATACAAGTTAATGAAGGGCATAAATATTATTTTGGAAATATTGCTTGGAGAGGCAATACCAAATACCCCGATTCAATTCTTACTGCAGTATTAGGTATTAAAAAAGGCGATACTTATAATTTAGATATTTTAAATAAAAAATTAGGAAAAGGCGGTGCTCCCGAATCGGCGGATGTTAGTAGTTTATATATGGATGACGGATATTTATTTTTTGTAGCCGATCCGGTTGAAACTTCGGTATATAACGATACCATAGATTATGAAATAAGATTACGTGAAGGTCCTCAGGCTACCATTAAAAACATAAAAATTGCCGGAAACGAGAAAACAAAAGAATATGTAATTAGAAGAGAATTAAGAACAATTCCGGGAGATAAATTTAGTAGAGAATTGCTTATTCGTTCTCAACGAGAAATAGCACAGCTTAAATTTTTTAATGCAGAAAAAATAAATCCGAATGTTATTCCAAGTCCTGATGATGGAACAGTTGATATTACATGGAATGTGGAAGAAAAATCAAGCGATCAGTTAGAATTAAGTGCAGGTTGGGGCGGTATTATTGGTTTAACCGGAACATTGGGAGTTACGTTTAATAATTTTTCTATTAAAAATATTTTGCACAAATCTGCATGGGATCCTTTACCAATGGGCGATGGGCAGCAATTAAGTATTCGTGCACAAAGTAATGGAAGGGCTTTTCGATCCTACAATTTTTCTTTTACCGAACCTTGGTTTGGTGGCAAAAAGAGAGATCCATTTACCGTTTCGGTTTATGACACCAAATTTGCCAATGCCTATAATCCGCTTACAGGAACATATACATCGGCATCGGCTAATAGCTCTTATTTAAGAACTACAGGTATTTCTGTAAGTTTAGGAAAACAATTAAAATGGCCGGATGATTATTTTTCAGGTTCAATTGGATTAAGTTTTACAAGGTATCAATTGGTTAATTATTATATAAGCCCTATTTCATTACCCGGCTTTAATAACGGGTTCTCGCATAACTTAAATGTAAAATTTGCCATTCAGCGTTCTTCTATCGATCAGCCTATGTTTCCAAGAACAGGATCAAACTTTTTGCTAAGCTTACAAATTACTCCACCATTCTCATTAATAGACAGAAATTTAGTAATGCAGTCTAATCAATACGAATGGATTGAATATCATAAATGGAGATTTAATGGAGAATGGTATTTACCACTTACCAAACCTGCAGGTGCCGAGCATAATAAACAATTGGTACTAAAAGCAGCAGCAAAATATGGTTTTTTAGGCAAGTATAACCCACTGTTGCAAATTTCTCCTTTCGAAAGATTTCAAGTGGGCGATGCGGGTTTAAGTAATCAGTATGCATTAATAGGATACGATATTATTTCGCAAAGAGGGTATCCTGTATATCAAACCTCCAATCCAAAAGTAAATCCCGATCAAAATGGCGCTACACAATATTTTACCATCTTTAATAAATATACATTAGAGTTAAGGTATCCGCTTAGTTTAAACCCCAGTAGCACAATTTATGCTTTAGGATTTTTTGAAGCGGCCAATGGGTGGTACGATATTAAAGAATATAATCCTTTTAAGTTAAGGCGTTCGGTTGGTTTGGGTATGCGTTTCTTTTTACCCATGTTTGGATTATTGGGATTTGATTATGGCTTAGGCTTAGATAGATATTTCCCGGGAGCTACTTTAAAAGATATGTCGAGATTTACCTTTATGTTAGGATACGAACCAGAATAATTTCAGTATCTTTTAAGCCTAATTTCAATAAAAATCTATACAATGAAACAGTTATTTTTAATTGCATTTTTCTTTACTATCTCCTGCTCTATTGTTAATGCACAACGATATGCAGTTATAGATACAAAGTATATTTTAAATAAAATGCCCGAATATAAAGATGCTGATAGCAAACTTCAATTAATAAGCGAGCAATGGCAAAAAGAAATTGATGCTAAGCAAGCCGAGTTAAACAATATGTATAAAAATTATGATGCTGAACAATATATGTTAAGCGATGAATTAAAAAAGAAAAGAGAAACAGAATTGTTTAATAAAGAAAAAGAAGTTAGAGAATTACAGAAAAAAAGATTTGGCTACGATGGCGATTTATTTAAGCAACGCCAAACCTTAATAAAACCAATACAAGATAAAGTGTATAACGCTATTCAAAAAATTGCTGTTGCCAAAGCTTATGATTTTATATTGGATAAAAGTGAAGGAATTACTGTTATATTTGCCGACCCAAAATTGGATAAAAGCAACGAGGTATTAATGGCATTAGGTATTAAAAACTAAATACGAATAATATAAAAATTAAAACAATCACAATGAAAAAAGTTGTAGTAGTTTGTTTGGCTTTTGCAGTAAGCCTTTCATTCTCCAATAAAGCTCAATCGCAAGTTAAAATTGGAATTTTTGATGACCAACAAATTCTTGGATTAATGCCCGGAATTCAAAAAGTTGATACACTTTTAAATAAATACGTGAATGATTCCTTGAGAACAGAATACGATTATGAATTAAGTGAATTAAAGCGTAAAGACAGTATTTTTAAAAGAGATTCGGCTACCATGAACCCCAGCTTGAGAAGTATTATGCAAAAAGAAATTACACAACATACTTATAAAGTTGTAAACTGGCAACAATACCAACAACAAATGGTACAACAAAAACAACAAGAGTTATTAAAACCTTTTTTAGAAAAAGTGTATGCTGCTTTACAAGAAGTAATTACAGAACAAAAATATACCCATGTTTTAAAACCCGATGCAATTGTTTGGGTTGATCCGGCTAAATCAAGCGAATTATCACTTCGTGTATTAGACAAACTACGAATTCCATTACCCAAAGAAATTCAAGATCAAATTAAAGCTTTAGTAGGTACAACTTCTGCTTCAAAGCCAACCCCTGCTAAAACAACTCCGGTAAAACATTAATCTGTTTCACTAAATTATAAATAGAACCATCATGCTTCTGCGTGATGGTTCTTATTTTTGTGCTATGCAAGCAAATGGACCAATAGGCATTTTTGATAGTGGTTATGGCGGATTAACCGTTTTAAAAGAAATTATTAAAGAATTACCTCAATACAATTATTTGTACTTGGGCGATAATGCAAGGGCTCCTTATGGCTCCAGAACTTTTGAAACCGTATATCATTATACATTACAATGTTTGCAATGGTTTTTTAAGCAAGAATGCCCATTGGTAATAGTGGCATGTAATACAGCATCTGCAAAGGCTTTAAGAACCATTCAACAAAACGATTTACATCAATTCGGTATTTCAAAACGAGTATTAGGTGTAATTCGCCCCACAACCGAAATAATAGGTAATTTAACCGGCAGCAAGCATATTGGTATTTTAGGTACTACTGGTACAGTACAATCCTTATCTTATGTTATTGAAATAGAAAATTTTTTTCCCGAAGTAAAAGTATTTCAAGAGGCTTGTCCTATGTGGGTTCCGTTAATAGAGAATAACGAACATTTATCGGCAGGAGCAGATTATTTTGTGAAAAAACATTTAGATAATTTATTGCGTCAATCTTCTAATATCGATACAGTATTATTGGCATGCACCCATTATCCTTTACTAATTAGTAAAATAATGCAGTATTTGCCCGCTAACATAAAAATTATTTCTCAGGGTAATATTGTTGCTAAAAGTTTAAAAATGTACCTCAATCGGCATCCTGAAATTGAAATTAATTGTACCAAAACTGGCGAAACCAATTTTTTTACAACCGACTCTGTAGATGATTTTAATAAGCATGCCGGAATATTTTTCGAGAAATCCATCCAATCTAAACATGTAAATATTCCGGAAGAATAATATTCCAAACGCTTATGTAATAAGGAAATAGTAGCTGTAATTTTCGGTTCCAAAAAAATAATATTTGAAAATAGCTATTTTAATTGCTAACCCTTACCTTTGCCGTCCTTTCACAAAACTGTGGTATGGTGGCCACTGTTAAGTTGAAATTAAATTGTTGGGTTTAGTAAAAATTAATTCATTATGAAACGTACATTTCAACCACATAAGCGTCGTCGTAAAACGGTACATGGTTTTCGTAAACGTATGCAAACTGCTAATGGCCGTAAAGTATTGGCAAGTCGCAGAGCGAAAGGTCGTAAGAAACTAACTATTTCTGACGAAAAAGGATTAAAATAGAAAATTCTCTTTACATAGAAAAAGATGTATAATTTGTCCCGCCATTGGCGGGATTTTTTATGGTAAAAAAATTTTCATTCAATAAAAAAGAAAAATTAAAAAGTCGCAAACAATTAGCCCAATTATTTGCTACCGGAAAGTATTTTACTGTTTTTCCTGTAAAGGCATTTTTTGTTGAAAATCAAACACCCGAAGCTATAAACATTAAAATAGGGGTAGGCGTAAGTAGTAGAAATTTTAAAAAATCAGTTGAACGAAACAGAATTAAGCGGTTATTACGAGAAACATATAGGGTTAATAAAATGCCTTTGGTTGATTTTATTGATGGTAATAAAAAAAGCATTTCTGTATTTTTTTTATACATTGATAAGGTAATGCCATCGCATGCGTTATTAAAAAGTAAAATGCCCGTTATAATTGATAAATTGATAAAGCAATTAAGTGAAACTTCTATTACAAATACTTAGTTATCCAATAATATTATTGGTAAAATTATATCAATACATTATTTCTCCTGCGTTAGGGCCTAAATGCAGGTATATTCCCACTTGTTCCGAATATACCATTCAAGCACTAAAAAAATATGGGTTATTTAAAGGAGGCTGGTTGGCAATCAAACGAATTTCTTCTTGTCATCCTTGGGGAGGCCATGGTCCAGATCCGGTTCCATAAAAATATTTACGATGCAGCTAATAAATTAAAAATTCTCTCATAGATTTGTTCTGCCACAATTTTTAGATTTTTTTAACTAAAATTGCTAACTGTTTGCCATATGTTAAGTAATGAAGAAATAAAAGCTCTTCATAGAAGAATATCAGTAGAATGCAACGAACAGGCATTTGGTCAGCTATATATGGCATTAATGCCTCATTTACTTCAATTTGCCCAATCTATTATTAAAAACAAAGAACTTTCCGAAGAAATTGTTTCCGATGTATTTATTAAAATTTGGCAAAATAAAGAGCAGTTAATTGCGGTTGAAAATTTTAAATTGTATTTATATATTAGCATAAAAAATACCGCATTAAATTACTTATCGAGGCGTTACAGAAAAAATGTTTTATCGTTAGATGATTTAAATGTTGTTACCTCTGCTTTAAACTACAATCCCGAACAAATTTTAATTACTTCCGAGCTAATTAATAGAATTAATGTTGCTATCAATATGCTTCCTCCAAGGTGTAAGCTTATTTTTAAATTGGCCAAAGAAGATAATTTAAAGTATAATGAAATTGCCCAACTACTCAATATTTCTATAAAAACAATCGATAGCCAAATGGCAATTGCCGTAAAAAAAATAGGAAAGGCAATTAATTTTGATTTGAAAAAAGAAAACAAATCGCCTATTTAAAAAAATGTTAAGATTGGCTTAGTAGATTTTTTACTTTTTGGTGTCCATTACCCTGATGTCTAATACTGCAAAAGAGAAAATTTGGGAACTAATTGCCCGCAAATTATCGGGGGAAGCATCTGAACTAGAATTGCTTGAATTGCAAAGATGTTTACAGCAACATGCCGAAGAAGCCTATTCTTTAGAAATAATGGAAGATTTATGGAGGCATCCTATACCTATTAATCGCCAATATACAGAGCATCAATTTAAAGCATTAACCCAAAAAATGCAAAATTTAGGAATAAATGTTGATGGATTTAAAGTAGAAGACGAGCATTTAATTGAAGTGGATGAAAGTAATGAAAAATATACTCAAAAAAGCTGGATAAAAACTAATACAACCCTTATAGCTGCTGTTTCGTTTTTTACAATTATTTTAATTTCTGCCTTATTTTATAGTAAATATAACTCTAAACAAACTGACGCTGCAAGTACTGCTGTTGCCAAAAAAAGTGAGATAACCACTAAATATGGTTCTAAAACAACGGTAGTATTACCCGATGGTACCAAAGTATGGGTAAATGCCGGCAGTAAACTATCGTACGATAATAATTTTGGAAATAAATTGAGAGAAGTTGCTTTATTAGGAGAAGCTTTTTTTGATGTAACCCATAATGCCGAAAAACCATTTATTATTCATACATCAAAAATGGATATTAAAGTATTGGGCACTGCTTTTAATGTACGGTGCTATCCGGATGAAAATAAAATGGAAACAAGTTTATTGAGAGGAAGCATAGAAGTAACATTAAAAGACAGATACAAAGAAAAAATTTACCTTAAACCCAATGAAAAATTAACACTTATTAACGATCAGGTTATTCAATCAAAAAACATTACTTTAAATAAAGCCAAACAAGAATTTATTGCAGCAAAAGAACCTATTGTAGCCATTAGTCATCTTACTTATCAGCCGGTGGATAGCACTGTTATAGAAACATCGTGGGTAGAAAATAAATTAATTTTTAGAGGAGAAACCTTTGAAGAAGTTGCCCGTAAAATGGAAAAATGGTATGGAATAAACATTATCATTTCCAATGAAAAATTAAAAGAAGCCCATTTAACAGGCTCTTTTGAAAAAGAAACAATTGACCAAGCATTAGCAGCACTTCAGATTACAACTCCCTTCAAATTTGTAAATAATAAAAACAGCATTATAATAACTAAATAAAAACGCATGAATAAAAACTACCACAATACTGCTTAAAAAAAAACGGAAAGTGCGCCAACACTTCCCGCCAAGGATTATTTAGAAAACTTAACATTCTTTCTGAGGGAATATAGTTTTCTTATTATTTAACCTTAGACAATAAAAGTATGAAAAAAACTAACCAAGTGAGTGCTTTTTCACAAACAGGCATTCTTAAAGTACTGCTTCTTATGAAACTAACGATTGCAATACTGTTAATCTCGCTAGTGCAGGTTTCAGCTAAAGGATTTTCACAATCAAAAGTTACCCTTAAATTATCGGATGTTGAGCTAAAAAAAGTGCTTTTTCAAATTGAGAAAAAAAGCAAATGCCGCTTTTTATACAACGATGATGCTGTTTCTGCAACCAATCCTAAAGTAAATGTAAATGTTGAAAACGAATCTGTAACAGAAGTATTAAATACGCTGTTAATAGGAACAAATTTAACGTATAAAGTTTTAAGCAATAATCTTATTGTATTGTCTTCAAAAGACAACACAATAATTCAAGATATTAAAATTACGGGACGTGTAGTAGGTGCTAATGGAGATGGTGTTCCATCTGCTACCATACGAGTAAAAGGAACAACCGTTGTTACATCGGCCGATGTAAATGGCCGATTTTCTATAGTAGCACCGGATAATGCAACATTGATTATTTCATCGGTTGGATATATAGAAACCGAAATACAAATAAACGGCCGAAAACAAGTAGATATTGAATTGAAAGAATCTGAAAAAGTTTTAGATCAAGTAGTGGTTATTGGTTACGGTAATGCCAATAAAAGAGACTTAACGGGTTCTATTGTTAAAATTGCGGGAAAAGAAGTAGCAGATAAACCCAATGCTAATCCTATTGCTTCTTTGCAAAGTAAAGTAGCAGGGTTATACGTGGTAAATAATGGTACACCGGGTCAGGCTCCGGATATTCGTATTCGTGGTACAGTAAGTATTGGTAATGTACATCCATTGTATGTGGTAGATGGTATATTTAACGATAATATCGATTACTTAAATCCTAATGATATTGAATCAATAGAAATTTTAAAAGATCCTTCTTCCTTAGCAATATTTGGGGTAAAAGGTGCAACAGGTGTTATTGCCATTACAACCAAAAAAGCCAAAGCCGGACAAACAGTTATTAATTTTAATACAGCATACGGCTATAAAAAATTAGTTGATAAAATTCAAATGGCCAATGCCAGTCAGTTTAATACATTATTTGCCGAAGAAAATGCCAATAATAATGTGCCTACACCCAATTATTCGGCATTAACTTCTAATACCGATTGGATAGATGCTGTAACCAGAACAGGCAATTTTAGTAACAGCAATTTAAACGTTTCTGGCAGCTCTCAAAATAATAGATTTAATTTTGGTGTAAGTTATATTCAAGATCAAGGAATAATTAAGCACGAGCAATTACAAAAATTATTACTCAACTTTAATGATGAATTTAAGGTTAATAATTCTATTAAATTAGGAGTAAACTTTAATACATCTCGCACCAATAATCCTTATGGTGCTTCATGGGTATTAGATGCAGCCAGAAAAGTAATGCCACAAGTTTCGGCACAACCTAAACAATTTCAGGTACAAAACCCTTATGGTGGCAATACGATAAATACCAATATTTATTCTGGTTTAGATATTGCATTGCAAAATTCGGGGGTAGTTAATCCATTATTAATTTTGGAAAACGAATGGGATAAAACAAAAAGTACAGAATACAGATATGTAGGAAGTGTATATACCGATATTAATTTTTTAAAGTATTTCAATTTCAGAGCTACTTGGTATGCCGATATTAGCCAAGTTGCTACACGTATTTATACTCCTTTATATTACTATTACAATCCTTTAACCAACACACCTACGCTATATAGGCCACTAACCAGCCTATCAGAAACCAATAGCGATTGGAGAAAATTTCAACAAGACTATATACTTACTTTTAAAAGAAAATTTGGAGACCATAGTATAACCGCAACAGGTGGTTTTACATCCTATTACTTTGGTAACTTTAATAGAAGTGCAACTGCTGCTCAAGGTACCAGTCCTGCAGATTTACCCATTCCCAATGATCCCAGATTTTGGTATATGAGTTCCGGACCATGGATTACACAAGCAAACACAAGTGCCAGTTCCAATCAAAGTGAATATACTACAGTATCCGGTTTAGCTCGTATTTTATATAATTATAAAGAAAAATATTTCTTTAATGCTTCATTAAGAAACGATGCATCTTCTCGTCTTCCCAATCATCGAAATCAACAATTTTGGGCTTTAGGTGGTGCTTGGGAAATTACGAAAGAAGACTTCATGCAGAATCAAAAAATTTTCGACTTCTTAAAATTAAAAGGTTCAATTGGCGTATTGGGTAATCAAACTGCCAGTTTCTTAGATGGAACCCCGATTAACTATCCTGCCTATCCTAATTTATTAACAGGTAGTAGTTCAACTGCAGTATTTAACCAATATGTTTATGGTGCAGCTCAACCACAATGGTTAGATAATCCTAATTTAAGATGGGAAACAGTAAATGCTTCAGAAATAGGCATAGAAGGTAATGCATTTAATAACCAATTGCATTTTGAAATTAATTATTACAATAAGGTTACCAATAATTTAATGACATACGTCGATAGATCTCCCATTGGATTACCTAATGAATTAATCAACGGAGGAAGCCTTAAAAACTGGGGTGAAGAAATATCCGCAACATGGAATCAAAAATTGAATAAAGATTGGTCAATATCGGTAGGTGGTAACATTACTTTTGTACAAAATAAAGTACTTAGTTTAGCGAGCGATCTTCCATCCGGTGTATTAATTAGAGGATTCCAAAATAACGGAAGTGCAGAAGCCAGAACAATGCCAGACCAACCAATAGGATCATTCTTTGGATATAAAGTAGCAGGATTATATCAATCTTATGCCGATATTTTAGCTTCACCGGTTGCATCGGCAATAGGTTCGTACAGACCAGGAGATTTTAAATTTAAAGATGTGAATGGAGATGGCGTAATTTCTCCGAGCGATAGAACAGTAATTGGTAATCCTTCACCCAAATTTTTTTATGGGGGTTCTATCAATATCAACTATAAGAAATTTAATTTAGGAATTGATGTAGGTGGTGTGTATGGAAACGATATTTTCAGAACATGGGGCTCACTCGAATCTCCTTTCCAAAGAGTTAATTATCCGGCATTTAAAATGAACAGATGGCGTGGACCGGGTACATCTAATTGGGAACCAATTATCAGTCAGGCAGATAGGTTTAATTATAATGGTTCTACTTATAATATTGAAGATGGAAGTTATTTCAGAATTAGAAATCTTCAACTTGGATACACAGTAGATTCAAAGTTCTTAGCTAAAAATAAAATTTCAAGCATAAGAATATATGCTAATGTTCAAAACCTTAAAACATGGAAGCGTAATTTAGGTTACTCACCAGAATATGGTGGAGATGCAACCGCTTTTGGATTTGATAATGGCGGTGGTGCAATTCCCATGATTACAACAATGGGTTTGAACGTAACATTTTAATAATATTCATAAACGAATTAGTATATGAAAAATATCATAAAAATTATAAAGAGCTTTTTAATCTTAGCTACTTTATTTTTAGCCATTTCGGGGTGCAACAAATTTCTCGATCGTAAACCCCTTACGGCAACATTAAACGATTTGAATCAAGGTGCATTAGAAGCTCAAAGTTTAACCTTATATAGTACTTTAAGAAACTATGCAGGCTTTTCAACATTACCTTGGATAGATTTTAATAGTATTAGAGATGATGATGCACAAAAAGGAAGTAGCTTAACCGATGGTGCTGAAATTAATGCCGAATTTGAAACATTTCAATACACAAAAGATGATTGGGCAACCAACACTTATTGGAACGATCATTATTACATGATTAACTTATGTAACAAAGAATTATATTGGGCCGATTCTTTAAAACTAACAGATCAAGCTTCGCTTAGAAATGTTGGAGAAGCCCACTTTTTTAGAGCATACTCTTATTTCGAATTAGTAAAAGCTTATGGCGGATATATTCCCAAATTCGATTATTATTATACCGATCCAAAATTAGGTATTCAGCCAAATGCTTCTGCAACCGGAGACCCTACCATTATTTATACTTTAATAGATAGAGATTTAGATTCTGCTTCTAAATTATTGCCTTTAGATTGGAAAGTAGCAGGAACAAACCGTTATCCGGGCAGATTAACCAGTGGTGCTGCAAATGCATTATGGGCACAAACCTATTTGTTTCGTCAGCAATGGAGTAAAGTAATTAGTTTATGTAATACCATTATTAATTCGGGCGAATATGCATTGGCTACCAATTTTACCGATATATGGAAAGATGGTTTAAATGCTGTAGGTAAAAACGGTCCCGAATCTATTTTTGAGATGCAAGCTTGGGTTGGGGCAAATGGTACCAATTATAATGGCGTACCATGGGGCACATCTCAAAATGTTAGGCAAGGTGGTGCCGATGTATCGTGGAATTTAGGTTGGGGTTGGAACACACCTACCGATGTATTAAATAATGCTTGGGACAATACCGATCCAAGAAAATCAATGACTATATTATATTCAGGTCAATTCGATGGAGGTCCTGCTACCGGAGGTTACGGTGCAACTTTACCACCATACAATCCGGGTACTGCATTAGATCAAAAATATTGGAATAAGAAAGTATATTCAGATCCTGCCATGCGGCAATTTACTGGCGAAATTAATGGCAGTGGTGGTGCCGATTGGATAAATAAAAGAATTATACGTTATGCCGATGTAATATTAATGCTGGCAGAAGCAGCTAACGAAACAGGAGATGGTGCAACTGCAGAAGCCATGTTAGAACAAATAAGAGCTAGGGCAAGAGGTAGTAATGCTTCTGTTTTACCACATGTAGCTTTTGCAAATCAAGCACAAATGAGGCAAGCAATTAAAAATGAGCGCCGTTGGGAATTTGCTATGGAAGGAGCAAGATTTTACGATTTGGTTCGTTGGGGAGATGCTAATAATGTTTTATCTGGATTAGGATATACACCCAGATGCCAATATTATCCTATTCCTCAAAAAGCAATTGATTTATCGGGTGGTGTTTTAAAGCAAAACCCCAATTGGTAGTTTAATTATTCAATCTTAATAATCATTATTATGAATAAAAAATTTTTGATAGCAACTAATTACTTTTTTATTGCTACAATACTAATCTTAGGATTTATAGGTTGCCAGAAAATGGATAGACCGGCACTTGGAAAATACCTTCAAGATGCAAATCCTCCGGGTGGGCCTTTAAAATTTTATGCAGCTTTTGATGGAACAACCTCTAATCCGTTAATGAATGCTGTAGACAGTATACGAGCAAATTTTCCGTCTGCTAATCCTTTTACATCGGTGGCAGGTATTAGCGGTAAAGCAGTACAAGGTGTAAGTGGAATGGCAATTAATTACCCTTCTGCCAATGATTTTAAATATGCTACAAGTTTTACTATTGCTTTTTGGGTAAAAACAACCGGTGTGCCCAAATCTGCCGATGGACCTCAATTTGTTTTCTCTTTAGTACAAAATAATTATTCATGGCATAATAGTGTAATATTTTTATTATTCGACCATACCGGAGCCGGATCTACTGTTGATTCTGCCGCAATTAGTTTTGCCTTGAAAGATAATTGGTATGTTTTTCATAATGGAGATAGAATACCTAAACTATACGATCAGCAATGGCATCATTTAGCTTTTGTTTATGATGAAACAACTTCTTTATTAACCACTTATGCCGATGGTAAAGCGTTGGTGGTATCTGCCGCTGCTTCTTCACAAACTGGGGTAAAAGGTCCTTTAAATTTTACCACAACCGATATTGCAAATTTGGTAATTGGCGGATGGAATACACATGCCGGTTTAAATGGTGCAACAGGAAGTTGGATACAATCTTATCCTGGTGCAATAGATCAGTTTAGAATGTATGGAAAAGTGTTATCGGCATCCGAAATACAAAGTTTGTATAATAACAAACAATAATTTACCATCATAAAAATTTTAGATTAGTGTAAGATGATACATTCTAAAGGGCTGAATGATTTGTATTCAGCCCTTGTTTTTTCGGTAATAAAGAATAAAAAATATTTTCCATGGGTACAGTTATACACAATCGGAAATCTTTTGTAGTTATTACCGGTATTATTATTTCTACCTTTTTATTTGTAAAGTGTATTGATGACAGTTCTAAAAGTACTACCGCTAATAACAATAAAAATAAATTTCAAGAATTTGCGGGTTCTAAAGTATGTGCCGAATGCCATAAAAAAATTTATGATACACATGTTCTAACAGCACATTATTTAACCTCTCAACCGGCTAATGAAAAAAATATAAAAGGAAGTATTGCAGAAGGCGAACACACATTTTATTACAATCCCAATGTATATGTTTCAGTTCAAAAAAGAGATAGTTTATTTTATCAGGCCGAATATGTTGATGGCGTTGAAAAATATTTTGCACCTATTAATATTACGGTAGGATCGGGTAAGCGTGGTCAAACTTTTTTGTATTGGAATAATCATCGTTTATTTCAATTGCCACTTACCTATTTTACCGCTTTAAAGCAATGGACAAATAGTCCGGGATTTTCTAATAGGGTAGTATTTAGGCGCCCTATTACTTCTCGGTGTTTAGAATGCCATAGCACGTTTTTTGAAAAAATTAATACCGATACAAATAGCTTGGTGGAAGAATTTGATAGAACACATATTGTGTATGGTGTAGATTGTGAAAAATGCCATGGCCCGGCGGCTAATCATGTGGCATTTCACCAAAAAAATCCTTCAGCAACCAAAGCACAATTTATTATCAATCCTTCCAACTTTACCCGAACACAAAGTTTAGAATTATGCCAATTATGCCATGGAGGAAGATTAACCAAATCAAAGCCATCTTTTAGCTTTCAGGCAGGAGAAAAATTATCGGATTATTTTTCAATGGATACTGTACAAAAAAATATTTCCAATATTGATGTTCATGGAAATCAATACGGAATGTTAATTGCCAGTAAATGTTTTAAGATGAGTAAAATGACTTGTGTTACTTGCCATAATTCGCATCAAAACGAAACTGGAAACAAAATTCTATTTTCACAACATTGCATGAGTTGCCATACCGAAGCAAACAATACCTTTTGTAAGGCCAAAAATAAAGTAGGCAATAAAATTATCAACAATTGTATTGATTGCCACATGCCCGAGCAAGCATCAAAATCAATAATGGTATTGCTTCAAGGGCAGAATATTCCTACGTCGGCAACTATGCGTTCTCATTTTATTGCAGTGTATCCTACTGAAACAAAAAATTTTTTACAGGCACAAAAAAGTAAATAGTGTAAATAAAAATTAAAAAATGCGTATGTATATGTTTAAAAAAATACGGTTTTCTTTTTTTGTTATAAGTGTTTTTTTTACAGCTTGCCATTCATCTAATACGGGCTTTACGGCTTTATCATCTTCAACAACACATATTCAATTTGAGAATAATCTCGAAAAAAAAGAAGGGTTTGGAATTTTATATTACTTATACTATTACAATGGAGGAGGGGTTGCTGTAGGAGATATTAATAATGATGGATTACCCGATATTTATTTTACAGCAAATAGTAAAGGGCACAATAAATTATATTTAAATAAAGGCAATTTTGAATTTGAAGATATAACCGAAAAAGCAGGTGTAGAAGGCACTTCGGATTGGTGTACCGGAGCCACTATGGCCGATGTTAACGGAGATGGTTTATTGGATATTTACGTATCGTCTGTAAATAATGCTTATGGGTTACATGGGCATAACGAATTTTTTATTAATAATGGTAATGGAACTTTTACAGAAAGTGCGGCTAAATATGGATTAGATTTTTCGGGATTTACAGTTCAAACCGTTTTTTTCGATTATGATCATGATGGAGATTTAGATTGTTTTATTTTAAACGAATCGCAACAACCTTATCAAAATATTGTAGATACCAGTCATAGAAGAGAATTTGATGCCAATGCAGGCGATTATTTATTTAGAAACGATATAAACACAACCGGAAAATTTACCGATGTATCGAAACAAGCAGGAATTAATCAAAGTAATTTGGGCTATGGCTTAGGGTTATCGGTAGCCGATTTAAATAATGATGGATGGGAAGATATTTATATAGGAAACGATTTTCACGAAAACGATTATTATTATGTTAATAATCACGATGGAACTTTTACAGAAAGTGGCGCCAAACATTTTAATCATTACTCCCGATTTAGTATGGGTAACGATATTGCCGATTT
This sequence comes from Hydrotalea sp., assembly GCA_027364735.1. Classification (GTDB taxonomy): domain Bacteria; phylum Bacteroidota; class Bacteroidia; order Chitinophagales; family Chitinophagaceae; genus JAKAJX01. Next base: position 182,279 of record DAHXOT010000045.1, read on the forward strand.
TAATAATGATGGCCAATTAGATGTACTTACTGTAGATATGCTTCCGCCCGATGAAAAAACCCTCAAAACTTATGGAAGCGATGAGCATAACGATATTTATGATTTTAAAATAATACACAATGGGTATCAACCCCAATTTTCAAGAAACTGTTTACAACGAAATAATGGCAATGGCGAAAGCTTTAGCGATATTGGATTAATTGCAGGCGTATCTGCTACCGATTGGAGTTGGAGCCCTTTAATGGCCGATTTTGACAATGATGGGAATAAAGATATTTTTATTTCAAGTGGTATTGTAAAACGACCGGTAGATTTAGATTATGTACGTTTTGTTTCCGATTTGGCTGCAAGAGTTAACCGAAATGCCTCTACACAATTTGATGATGTTACAGTTGATAAAATGCCCGAAGGAAGCTCGTATTGTTATATGTTTAAAGGCGATGGCACAGGCCAATTTAACAGCATAGGAAAAGATTGGGGTTTAATGAATAAAAAAGGTTTTTATAATGGAGCTACTTATGCCGATTTAAATAATGATGGAAATTTAGATTTAATAGTTAATGCACTTAATGCAAAAGCAGCAATCTTTAAAAACATTACACAACACAAAAATTATCTTACCATCAACTTTAAAGGAGAAGGAGCTAATAAATTTGGTATTGGAGCCAAAGCATATCTTTTTACTAAAAATAAAATGCAATACGAGCAATTAATGCTCACAAGAGGTTTTCAATCATCTACAGAACCTCGCTTACATTTTGGAATAGATACTATTAAAACAATTGATAGTGTTGTTATTGTTTGGCCAAATCAAAAATATCAAACTATCAAAAACATTCAGCCTAATAAGCAAATAACCGTATTCGAGAAAGATGCAATGAATAATTTCAATTACAACCTTTTCTTTATACCTAAAAAAGAAAAGGCAATCAATATTACTAACCAAATACAATGTAATTGGAAGCATATTGAAAATAATTTTAACGATTTTAATTTCCAATATTTAATTCCGCATAAAGAAAGTACACGCGGACCAAAAATTGCAGTTGGCGATGTAAATAAAGATGGGTTAGAAGACTTTTATGTATGCGGAGCAAAAGGGCAACCCGGTGCTTTAATGATTCAACAAAAAGATGGCAATTTCATTAGTTCCGATACTGCATTGTTTAATCAATTTGCAATATGTGAAGATGTAGATGCTATTTTTTTTGATGCCAATGGAGATGGTTTTCTTGATTTATGGGTTGTTGCGGGTGGAAATGAATTACCCTCCAACGATATTAGTAATGCTGATAGGTTATTTATTAACGATGGAAAAGGGCATTTTACTTTTTCGCCACAAGCATTTCAACAAGAATATTGGAATAAATCTTGTATTGCAGTTGCCGACATAGATCATGATGGAGATTTGGATGTTTTTATTGGGCATTTTACCGATCAGCAGAAATATGGCTACGCAATGAATTCTTATTGCTACATTAATAATGGCAAAGGAAAATTTAGTATTGCCGATACAAAAACCATTAACCTACTTAAACTGGGTATGGTTACTTCTGCTTCATTTACTGATATAAATAATGACGGTTGGCCCGATTTAATTGTTGCCGGCGAATGGATGCCCGTAAAAATTTTTATAAATAACAAAGGGAAGTTTGTAGAAACCGATATTCCTAATTCAACAGGTTTATGGCAAAATATTTATACCACCGATGTAAATGGCGATGGATTTCCCGATATACTTGCTGGTAATTGGGGGCATAATTCTAAACTTTGGGCCGGTAAAAATGGACCATTAAAACTGTATGTAAAAGATTTTGATAACAATGGAATTATTGAACAAATAATGTGTTATACCATTGATGGTAAAGAATATACTTTTTTACCTAAAGATGAGTTAGAACAAGCCTTGCCTATTTTACGAAAAGCCTATTTAACCTACAGCGAAGTGGCCGGTAAAACCGTGCAATATATGTTTTACGATTTATTTAAAGATTATACTGAATTAAAAGCCGAAACTTTAGGTAATGCCTGTTTTTTAAATGATGGCAAAGGAAATTTTATTAAACAAGATTTACCTTTTAACCTTCAACTATCACCAATATTTTCTTTTCAAAAAGAGGAAGGAGCCAACCAGTTTTTTAGTGGAGGCAATTTTTTTGATGTTCCTCCATACGAAGGATCTTACGATGCAGCAGCATTATCAAGTTTTTCGCTAAAGGCTTCTAAAAATACTATTACCGTTAGCGATGCAACAGTAGAAGATATTAAAGGGCAAGTAAGAGACTTAAAATGGATTAACAATGCCAAATATGGTAAACTATTAATGGTAGCAAGAAATAACGATAAAATTGAGTTTTATAAAATGCCAAATAAAAATTAAGCAATGTTTTTAGCAAGAGAAAATTATTTGAAGCATACAAAATGGATAGTACTATTTTTTTTACTTGAAGGTTGTACTAAAAATAACAGTAGCAATACACCTCCGGTGGTTAGTTACAGTTTTGGTATACAATCGTATTCGGTTGATGGTATTTCTTCTTCAAATATTATACATAATATTAGTACAAAGCCAACAATTAAATTTCAGTTTGGTGCTGCAATTAATAGAGCCGATATTGTAAATAGTATCAGTTTAAAAAATAATTTTTCCAACCTTATTAGCTATTCTATTGCTTATTCAAATAACGATAGTGTTGTTATACTACAACCGGTATTGCCATTAAATTATCTTTCAAAATATACAGTTTCAGTTTCAATTCCTTTACGTTCTTCAACAGGTGCTACTTTAAGTTCGGGTATTTCGTTTAGTTTTTACACGCAAATTGATTCAACCGATAAGTTTCCTGTAATTGCAGATACAGCTTTACTTACACTAGTTCAAAAACAAACGTTTAAATATTTTTGGGATTTTGGTCACCCAACTTCTGGAATGGCAAGAGAGCGAAATACCAGTGGTGATGTGGTAACAACCGGCGGAACAGGTTTTGGTATTATGGCAATGCTGGTAGCAATTAACAGAGGGTTTATTTCAAGAACAGATGGATTAAATAGAATTAGTACCATCACCAATTTTCTTACCACAAAATGCCAGCGTTGGCATGGAGCTTTTTCTCATTGGATGAATGGTGCAACCGGTGCTACAGTTGCATTTGGAAATAATAATGGAGCCGATTTGGTTGAAACATCTTATTTGCTGGAAGGATTATTATCTGCCCGACAATTTTTTAATACTGCCGATGCTAATGAAATATTATTGCGAGATAGTATTAATTCTATTTGGAATAATATTGAATGGAATTGGTTTACACAAAATGGAACTCAGCAAAGTTTGTATTGGCAATACAATCCTTCTTACACTAATTCGGCAGATGTTTGGAGTATTGCAATAAATGGTTGGAATGAGGCTTTAATAACCTATGTATTGGCTGCATCTTCTTCTACACATTCCATTGCTAAAAACGTGTACGATGTGGGTTGGGCTTCTTCGGGTAAAATTAAAAATGGCAATAGTTATTATGGTATTACGTTGCCTTTGGGTCCTTCGTATGGTGGTCCATTATTTTTCGAGCAGTATTCTTTTATAGGTATTAATCCAACTTCTTTAACCGATGCCTATGCAAATTATCAAACACAAACAATAGCACATACGCAAATTAATTACAATTATAGTGTAAATAACCCTAAACAATATTTTGGGTATAGTAATCTTTCTTGGGGCTTAACAGCAAGTGATATTGAAGGAGGATATACTGCAAGCTCACCTACAAACGATGTAGGCGTAATTGCACCTACTGCCGCTATTGCTTCTATGCCATATACTCCTGTAGAATCTATTAATGCATTAAAATTTTTCTATTACAAGTTGGGCGATAAGTTATGGGGCAATTATGGCTTTTATGATGCTTTTAATTTAACCAATCCTTGGTTTGCAACTTCAACATTGGCAATAGATCAAGGACCAATTATTTGCATGATTGAAAATTACAGAACAGGATTATTGTGGAACTTATTTATGAGTTGCCCCGAAATAAAAAACGGAATGAAAAACTTAGGATTTAGTAGCCCTAATTTATAAAACTATCAATATGAAAAAATTGGTTCTTTCATTCATAACGCTATTTTTTTCTTTGGCGGTAATTGCCCAAAAAAATTTGTCGGATAATGAATTACTCGATGTAGTACAAAAACAAACATTTAAATATTTTTGGAATTTTGCTCATCCCGTTAGTGGAATGGCAAGAGAAAGAAGTAATACAACTTTTGGATATGGTAACGAAGTTGTAACAACCGGAGGAACCGGCTTTGGCGTAATGAGCATTATTGTTGCCACAGAACGAAAATGGATAGAAAGAGATACTGCAGCAAAACAAATACTTAAAATAATTAATTTTCTTTTAAAAGCTAATTCGTATCATGGGGCTTTCCCACATTGGATGAATGGCACAACCGGCAAAACAATTCCTTTTAGCAGAAAAGATGATGGAGCCGATTTAGTTGAAACATCTTTTTTATTTGAAGGATTATTATGTGCTAAACAATATTTTAATGCAAATAACGAAGCAGAAAATGAAGTAAGAAATAAAATTGGTTGGTTGTGGAATGATGTTGAGTGGAATTGGTTTACAAAAGGTGAAGATGTACTATATTGGCATTGGAGCCCCAATAACGGATGGGCAATGAACTTTCCGGTACATGGCTTTAATGAATGCTTAATAATGTATGTATTGGCTGCATCGGCCGAAAAATATGCTATCAATCCTTCGGTATATCATAAAGGTTGGGCAAGTGGAAGTTTTTTTAAAAATGGTAAAACCTTTTATGGATACCAATTGCCATTAGGTTTCGATTATGGCGGGCCCTTATTTTTTTCGCATTATTCTTTTTTAGGATTAAAGCCTAAAGGCTTAAAAGATCAATACGCCGATTACTGGATACAAAACTGTCATCATACATTAATAAATCATGCCTATTGTGTGGCTAATCCAAAAAAATTTAAAGGCTATGGAGAAGATTGTTGGGGATTAACTGCCAGCGATACCTATAATGGCTACGATGCTCATTCACCAACCAACGACCATGGAACTATTTCTCCTACAGCTGCATTATCTGCATTTCCTTATACACCTAATTTTTCGATGAAAGCATTAAAACACTTTTACTACGATTTGGGCAATAAAATATGGGGCGAATATGGTTTTACCGATGCATTTAACGAAACTAAAAATTGGTATGCTACATCGTATTTGGCAATAGATCAAGGACCTATTATTTGTATGATAGAAAATTACAGAACAGGATTATTATGGAACTTATTTATGAGTTGCCCCGAAGTACAAAAAGGCTTAAAAAAATTAGGATTTCAATATTCTAAATAATTATAGTTATGAAGCAATATTTTCTCATCAGCATTTCATTGCTATCTATAAATTTATTGGCACAACAACCCTCTAATAAACCAGTTCATTCAAAAAATGCTATTGCTCCGGTTGGTATTATAAAAAATATTCCCGATTCTATATTATTAGACATTGTTCAACGACAAACATTTCGTTATTTCTGGCACTATGCACATCCTATAAGCAGATTGGCAAGAGAAAGAGATAATACTGTAAAAGCCGAATATTATTGGGATTATATTAATGAAGCCGAAGATGAACCCAATTTAAGTAAACATACTTTTGGCGAAGAGGCATGTGCTATTGGTGGTACAGGTTTTGGCATTATGGCTACTATTGTTGCCGTAGAACGAAAATGGATTGATAGAGATACTGCCATAAAACGGTTAATTAAAATAGTTGATTTTTTAATTAAGGCAGATTGTTATCATGGAATATATCCGCATTTTATGAATGGAGCTACGGGCAAAACAATTGCTTTTGGGCGATTGGATGATGGTGCCGATATTGTAGAAACCTCTTATTTAATGATGGGATTATTATCTGCTAAACAATATTTTAATGATAATAATATACAAGAAAAATATTTTAGAAATCGGGTACAACAAATGTGGGATGCAGCCAATTGGAATTGGCATAGTAAAGGCACAAATAAATTGTTATACTGGCATTGGAGTCCTGACAATGATTTCGATATGAATTTTCCTGTGTATGGTTGGGATGAAGCATTGATTACATACATTGTTGCTGCATCATCGCCTTATCATTCTATATCAAAAGAATTATACGAGAACTCTTGGGTAAAAAGTGCCGGCTGGAAGAATGGAAATAAGTATTATAATATTGAATTGCCTTTAGGAAATTTTGATAAAGGTGGCCCATTGTTTTTTGAACAATATACTTTCATGGGAATTAATCCTAATGGGCTAATAGATGATAAAGGAATTAATTATGGAATGCAAACTAAAAATCATACACTAATTAATCGGGCTTACTGTATTGATAATCCTAAACATTTTAAAGGTTATGGAGAAAATTGTTGGGGATTAACTGCCGGCGATAGTTACAAAGGGTATGTTGCACATTGTCCACAAGATGATAGGGGTGTAATTCAGCCCACTGCAGCTTTATCTTCTTTTCCATATACTCCCGAATATTCTATGCAAGCTTTAAAACATTTTTATTACGATTTAGGTAATAAAATTTGGGGTGAATATGGTTTTGCCGACGGGTTTAGCGAAACAAATAATTGGTATGCCAAAACACATTTAGCTATAGATGAAGGCCCCATTATTGTAATGATAGAAAATTATAGAACAGGTTTATTATGGAAACTATTTATGTCTGTTCCTGACATACAAAATGGATTAAAAAAATTAGGATTTTCTACTTCATTTTAATTATTAATGGGCGTAGCAGATTTTTTTGTCATTGTTTTTAAATGATCAATAGTTTCTCTTATTTCTTTTATACTCCAAAACCTATATACTTCCGGATCGGCATTTCCTTGCTTTTCAATAGATGTCATTCTATGATAAGGAGCAACAATAAATGCATCAATATTATCGGTAATTTTTACAGCATGATAAGGAAGAATAAAATAATTTTTATTAGCTGATGATACATTTTTATTTTCTGTAAGAGCTATCAGCGAATCAATATCTTTTGCCAATTCGGCTTGAGTAATAATTTTTGTTTCTTTAGGTACGGCTCCATATTGCTGATAACTGCCAATAATAGTATCATTTTTTCCATTTAACATATATAAGCCTTTATCGGCAATGTTAATTGTGGTAGTGCCATCTTCTTTTTTAAGTTCTATATTTAAAGCACCTGATTGATTAAAATCGGCAGTTTTTTCATCTGTTCCACCACCATCTTTTAATGTAATAGTTTTAGTATCGGTATTAATTATGGCAGAACCTTTAGCAATAACCATAATTCTTTTGGTATGAGATGAGCAGGCACTAAATACAGTAATTAATAATAAAAACGGGATACTATTTTTCATAAAAAAATGTTTAATAAAAAATCCTCTTATAAAAGAGGATTTAAAAGTAGTTTATTTTTCGATTGCTTATTTCGCTGCAGCAAAACGCTCTGCTACTTTATGCCAATTAACTACATTCCAAAAAGCAGCTAAATAATCGGCTCTGCGGTTTTGATATTTTAAATAATAAGCATGTTCCCAAACATCTACACCTAAAATAGGCGTACCTTTTATTTCGGCAACATCCATTAAAGGATTATCTTGATTGGGAGTTGAACTTATTTCTAATTTATCGTTGCTTACAATTAACCAAGCCCATCCACTTCCAAATCTTGTCATACCTGCAGCTGCAAATTTTTCTTTAAATGAATCGAAAGAGCCAAATGTACCGTTAATAGCTTCGGCAAAAATGCCAGTTGGAGTTCCTCCGGCATTTGGTGCTAAAGTTTCCCAGAAAAAACTATGGTTCCAATGGCCACCACCATTATTACGAACTGCGGGAGAAATTGATCCTGCCACTTTAACCAACTCTTCTAAAGTTTTTCCTTCATTTGCTGTTCCTGCAATAGCCTTATTTAAATTATCTACATAAGCTTGATGATGTTTTCCATGATGAATTTGCATGGTAAGTGTATCAATGTGTGGCTCCAATGCATCGTATGCATAAGGTAAAGCCGGTAATGTAAAAGCCATAACTATTTATATTTAAGATTTGAAATTAAAGAGCACAAAAGTAGTTAATGATGAACTATTGTACAGTATATTATTAAATTCTTTCTTAACTCGAAAGCTATCGTTTCTTTTTAAAGAACGATTTAATAATAAACGAACATTCTTGTTCTAATATACCCTTTGTTACTATTGTTTTAGGATGAAAAGGCCATTCTTCTTTTGTGATACGTTTAAAACCATTTTTTTCATCGCTTGCACCATATACAATTCTTCCTATTTTACTCCAGTATAATGCTCCGCAACACATTAAGCAAGGCTCTAAAGTAACATATAAAGTAGCTTCGGGTAAGTATTTTGATCCAAGTGCATTAAATGCCGATGTTAATGCTAATATTTCTGCATGTGCCGTACTATCGTGTAACAATTCCACTTGATTATGTGCTCTTGCAATTATTTTATTATTTACAACTATTATGGCGCCAACAGGTACTTCATCGTTATCAAAAGCTTGTTCTGCTTCTTTTAATGCCTGTTGCATAAAATATTCGTCATTAGGTAAAAGCATTTAACTAAGGTAGAAAAGAAACTAGTAAGCAAAATATTTTTTGAACAAGAAAATTTTAATAGCCAACCTTTTTTTATTAATCAGCATCTTTTATTTAAACAAACTATCATAAAATGAAAAACAGCATTTTATTTTTATTGGCACTGATAGTATTTTTTGCATGTAAAAAAGAAGGAGATGCAGAACGAGAAATGAAACCTGCTAATTTATGTACTATTGTTCTTGCCGATTCGGTACCTGTTGCAGTTAAAAATGCTTTTGCAGTAAAATATTCTAAGCAAACAGTAATTAAGTGGTATAGTAAAACAGGTGCAGGATATGTTGCCTACTTTAAAAATTTTGGAGTAAATATGTTAGCTCTTTTTACAGCAGATGGAACTTTTGTAAAAGATGAAACAGAAATTAATAATCAGCAACAAGGTCAATATACCGATAGTGCATCTTTTGCCGGAAAAAATTTAGGAATTGGTTGTGAATGTGATCTTGATGGCGATTAATTATTGAAATTGTTTTTTATGGCAAAAAAATAACCAGTCTGTTTAAAAATGGAGTATATGCACAAGCTTATAGTTTAAATAATATTGTTCAACAATTTATAGCAATATTCCTTTTTTTATTCTTTCTTAAAATTATTCTTGCTTAAATTGCTTTTTTAATGAGCAATTTATTATTAACAAATATCAAGCAATTAGTAGGCGTACATGGCAATAATAATTTATTGCGTGGAAAAGAATTAGCACAATTACCTTCTATTGAAAATGCCTATTTATTATTGAAAGATGGGTATATTGTAGCATTTGGAAAGATGCAAGAAATTGGTCATCTACAAATACCAATTTCTAATACACTCAATCTTCAAAATCAATTGGTATTACCCACTTGGTGTGATAGCCATACACATTTAGTATTTGCCGCATCGAGAGAAAATGAATTTATAGATAAATTAAAAGGATTAAGTTATGCCGAAATTGCAGCAAATGGCGGAGGTATTTTAAATTCTGCTAAACTATTAAACGAAACATCGGAAGAAGTTTTATTTAATATAGCATGGCAACGGTTACAAGAAATTATTGCATTAGGAACAGGTGCTGTTGAAATAAAAAGCGGCTATGGTTTATGCGTAGCCGGCGAACTAAAAATGTTGCGTGTTATACAAAAATTGAAAAAAAAATCTCCTATTCCTATTAAAGCAAGTTTTTTGGGTGCGCATACTTATCCGCTCGATTTTAAAGAAAATCATCAGGCATATATTCAAATTATTATCAATGAAATGTTGCCTATAATTGCCAAAGAAAAATTGGCCGATTATGTTGATGTGTTTTGTGAAACCGGTTTTTTTTCGCCTGAAGAAACAAAACAAATTTGTACTGCTGCAATGCAATACGGATTAAAGCCTAAGTTGCATGTTAATCAGCTAAACAGTATTGGCGGAATAAAGGCAGGAATTGAACTTAAATCCATATCGTTAGATCATTTAGAAGTTATGGAAGAAGAGGATATTAAATTATTAGCTTCGGCTAATTCTATAGGTACGTTGTTGCCTACGGCTGCGTATTTTTTACGCATGCCTTTTCAGCCAGCAAGAAAAATGATTGATAGTAATTGTGCAATAGCATTGGCAAGCGATTATAATCCCGGATCATCACCCAGCGGCAATATGAATACAGTAGTGAGTATGAGTTGTATTCAAATGAAAATGTTACCGGAAGAAGCCATCAATGCTGCAACTATTAATGGAGCACATGCCATGGAATTAGCAAACGAGTTAGGAAGTATTGCAGTTGGGAAAAGAGCCAATTTAATTGTTACAAAAAAAATTCCTTCATTAGCTTATTTACCTTATTCATTTGGCACTAATTTAATTGATAAGGTTTTCATTAATGGAGAAATTTATAAGTCGTAAATTGAGGAACACTTTATTAAAAAATATACATGCAATATTTTAAAACATACAGTAAGAAAGATATTTTATCTTTTACCAAAATAAGAAAGTTTGAAACAAAAATTGGTGAGCATGTTGTATGTGCCAATTCTGCTGTTTCTTTAGCTGACAATATTAAAAACACTTCGGCATCGTTTATACTTTTCGGAATTCCGGAAGATATTGGTATAAAAGCCAATTTGGGAATTGGTGGTGCCAATACCGCATGGGAACCATTTTTATACTCATTTTTAAATATTCAAAGCAATGACTTTCTTAATGGGGAAGAAATTTTATTGCTTGGCTATTTTGATTTTAATGAATTAGAAAAATTAATTCAAACACATGCTGCAACGTTTGATGAAACAACAGATGCTTTTAGGCATGCCGTAAATACTATAGATAATGAAATAGAATATTTAGTAAAAATTATTACAGAGAATAAAAAAATTCCGATAGCTATTGGGGGCGGACATAACAACGCCTATCCTTTAATGAAGGGTGCTGCAAAAGGTTTATATAAAGCTGGCATACTTGAATTAGCCCAGTTAAATTGTATTAATTTGGATGCTCATACCGATTATCGGCCTTTGGAAGGAAGACATAGTGGCAACGCATTTCGTTATACAGAAGAAGATGGATTTTTACAGAAATATTGTGTAATTGGTGTTCACGAAAATTATCTTCCTCAAAATGTTTGGTTGGACATTGTAAACAATCCTTTTATTGACTGTATTTTTTATGAAGATATTTTTATTCACGAAAAAAGGAGCTTTGTTCAATCTATTGCTCATGCCATTTCTTTTACTGAAGATACACTTTGCGGCATTGAGTTAGATTTGGATAGTATTGAAAATATAACCAGTAGTGCACTAACACCGGCTGGCATTTCAACCAATCAGGCAAGGCAATATATTGCATTAACAGCATCGGCCTGTAAAGCGGCTTATTTGCATATTTGCGAAGGAGCAGTTGTTTTAGAAAACGGAATATCTAATTTGAATACCGGAAAATTAATAAGTTATTTAGTAAGCGATTTTATTAAAGCAATTGAAGAAGAAAAAAATTAAAACAAAAACATTTATTTATAACGCACATTTTTCGTGATAATTTATGAGTTCTATCGGAGTACGTTCAATAATAAATCCGGTATAATATTTTTCAATTTCGGTAAGAATAACTTCAAGTTCTTCTATTGTTTTTAAGGTAACCAATTTGTTGCGAAATTCTTTAATGTTGGGTAAGCCTTTTAAATAATTGGTGTAATGCCTTCTCATTTCTAAAATACCTACTATTGCTCCTTTCCATTCAACACTTTTTTGTAAATGATTTTTGATAACAGTTATTCTTTGTGTAATAGTAGGTGGTGGCAATAATTCTCCGCTTGCAATAAAATGTTTTATTTCATTAAATATCCATGGGTAACCAATGGCTGCACGGCCAATCATTATTCCATCTACACCATAATTATTTTTATAGTCTAATGCTTTTTGAGCAGAGTCAATATCACCATTACCAAATACCGGAATATGTATTCGTTGATTATTTTTTACTTTTGCAATTAATTGCCAATCGGCATTGCCTTTATACATTTGAGAACGGGTGCGGCCATGAATACTGATAGCTTTTATGCCTACATCTTGCAAGCGTTCTGCAAATTCTTCAATATTTTTTGTTGCATCATCCCATCCTAATCTTGTTTTAACTGTAACTGGTAAATGGGTTGATTTTACAACGGCTTCGGTTAATTTAACCATTAAATCAATATCTTTTAAAACACCTGCACCGGCTCCTTTACTTACTACTTTTTTAACCGGGCATCCAAAATTAATATCAACTAAATCCGGATTAACGGTTGATACAATTTTAGAGCTTAATGCCATTGCCTCTTCATCGCCACCAAAAATTTGAATGCCAATTGGCCGCTCTTCTTCAAATATGTCTAACTTTTGTCTACTTTTTATTGCATCCCGAATTAATCCTTCACTCGAAATAAATTCGGTGTACATTAAATCGGCACCGTTGCTTTTGCAAACGGCTCTAAATGGCGGATCGCTTACATCCTCCATTGGAGCTAATAATAAAGGAAAATCGGGAAGTGTTATGTTTCCTATTTTTACCATTGATACAAAGTTCTCTGATGTATATTGCAAAGAATTGCAAATTTACACTATCAATTTTAGATATAAATATGAATGAAGAAAATCAATTAGAACAAATGGATCAGCCCATATCTGAAAATAGATCCAATCAACCACAATCGTCTTCAAAACCCAATATTGGTTATGGTGCACAATTTGGAATATTAATTGGTTTATTTGGGTTTGGAATGATAGTAAGCACAATTGTAGCTGCTTTTTTATGGATAGCCATTACGCATACCGATATTTTTTCTTTGCAAAAAAACATGAGCAATCCTGTATACGCTAATCAACTTAAAATTGTTCAAACAGTATCTACCATACTTATGTTTTTTTTACCTGCATTGGTTTATGCAGCTATTGTTAATCGAAAACCCTTACGCCATTTGGGTTTTATTAGTGTTTTTAGTAAAAAGCAATTACTAATAATTACAGGTATTGTTGTTGCGGGTTTATTTTTAAGCGAAGGTTTAGGAGAAATAAATCAAATCATTCCTATTCCCAAAAAATGGGAACTTATTTTTCGGAATATGGAAAATAGTTATTCGGATAGTGTTGTAGCAATGGCAACTATGAAAAATTTTGCAGAGTATATTTCTGTTTTAATTGTAATTGCTTTAATACCTGCTGTTGTAGAAGAATCTTTTTTTAGAGGTGCTTTGCAACAATTATTTGTAAAATGGTTTAAAAATGCATGGGTTGGAATTATTGTTACTTCTATTATTTTTAGTGCTATTCATATCAGTTATTATGGTTTTATTGCAAGAGCCTCATTGGGTATTATTTTAGGCCTACTATTTTATTATGGAAAAAATATTTGGTTAAATATTCTGGCTCATTTTTTAAATAATGCGATTGCTGTAACACAATTATATATTGCTACTAAAAACGGAAAAATTCCTAAAGAAATAATGAATAGTAATGTACCTATTATTCCCACAGGTGGTTCTTTTTTAATAACCTTACTTAGTACTGCAGTAGCTTTGCTAATAGTTATTTGGTTAATAAAACTATTTAAAACAGAAAGTATACATATTGGTGCTGCAGAAATAGATACTACCATTTCGCCAAGTAATAATCCTTTTGAATGATGCAAAATTGGTTCTTATTATTAATTACTAATAATATTGCCGAAGCAAATATTATTCAAGGAATGTTAGAAGAAAATAATATTCCTGCACAAATTTTAAATAAAATTGATAGTAGCTATTTAAGCTTTGGCCAGATAGAAATTTATGTTCCTTTGCATTTAAAAGATATTGCAAAAGAACTATTACATAAAGCATTATTAAATTAATACACAATAAAAAATGTAAGTAAAAAGTTCAATTTTTTGCTTTCTGATAATTATTTTTTATGGCATTTAATATACAAACTTTTAAAACCAGAACTCTTACTGCAATTGTATTTGCTGTTGTAATGTTAAGCGGATTATTTATTAATCATTGGAGTTTTTTTATTTTATTTTCTATAATTCATTTTGGCTGTTGGATAGAATATCAAAAATTAATTGGCTTAATCGATCCTACGTATAAGCAAATAAAATCATCGCATAAATATGGCATTATTTTATTAGGATGGTGCTTTATGATGTATATGAGCAATAGCCAATATAAATTGCAACAATCTGAATTAAGAGGAATTGGTTGGTTATTTATGATTATTATTTCTATCATACTATTAGCCACAGAAATAGTTATTAAAAAAGATATTGCAATAAAGCCAATTGCGTATTCTTTAATAGGGTTAATATACATCTCCTTAAGCTGGGGTATGATGATTAACTTGCGAGGTGGATTTGAAACTACTGCTTTGAAATTTTCTATTGATTATGGTGTGATAATTCCGGCAGGACTTATTTTTTCAATCTGGATTAATGATACAATGGCCTATATTGTTGGATCTGTTTTTGGTAAAACACCACTTTCTGCAATATCGCCTAAAAAAACTTGGGAAGGTACAATTGGCGGTGCAATACTTTGTATAATAGCTATTGCATGGCTAAGTAAAATTGTACCTGTAGCTTCTTATTATTCAATGAGTACTTGGGTGGTAATTGCAGCTATTGCTGCGGTAATTGGTACAATTGGCGATTTAATAGAAAGTAAATTAAAACGAATGGCTAATGTAAAAGATAGTGGCAATTTTATGCCGGGGCATGGTGGTTTTTTAGACAGATTTGATTCTTTATTATTAGCTACACCATTTGTTTGGTTGTATGTACATTTGTTGCTCAATAATTAATAAGTATGACTATTCATCGAGAAGGATATAGAACCATCGGAATTTCGGCTTTACTATTTGGTGCATTAAATATTATTTCTTTTACTTTTATTAGTAGCACTTTTAGTTGGTTAACTATTTTAATTTTTATAGTTACATTGTTGCTATTATTATTTATTATTTCATTTTTTCGTATTCCTTCAAGAGTATTAACAGTTAACAATCATCAAATTATTGCTCCTGCCGATGGTAAAGTGGTAGTTATTGAAGAAACATTTGATGAAGAGTTTTTTAAAACTAAAGTAATTCAGATAAGTGTATTTATGAGTCCTGCCAATGTTCATGTTAATAGAAACCCTGTAAGTGGCGAGGTAATATATAGCCAATATCATAAAGGAAAATATTTGGTAGCATGGCATCCTAAAAGTTCTACCGAAAATGAACGATGGAGTGTAGCCGTAAAAAATAATTTTGGTGTTATTTTATATAAGCAAATTGCTGGTGCATTAGCAAAAAGAATTTGCAACTATACATCGGTTGGGCAAATTATTCAACAAACCGATGAGTTTGGATTTATAAAATTTGGTAGCCGTGTTGATATTCTAATTCCATTAAGCTCTGCAATTAAGGTAACTTTAAACCAGAAAGTTAAAGGCGGTGTTACTGTTTTAGCAAGCTGGAATTAAATAATAAACTTATAAAATTACTTCTAACTCTTGCAAGTGAAAAATTGTGTAAGTGGCCTGTATTGTGGGTTTTACATTTAAATGATTTACAAAAATTGTATCCAATCCCGCATTCATTCCTCCACGAATATCTGCATCTAAATTATCGCCAATCATAATACTTTCAGATTGCAGTGCTCCTGCTTTTTGTAAAGCAAATTCAAATATTTCTTTATTGGGTTTTAAGCTATTACAACCTTCTGATGTAATTACTTCAATAAAATATTTTTGCAAATTGCTGTTATGTATTTTGTTGTATTGCACAGTTTCAAAGCCATTGGTTACCAAATGCATTTTATATCCTTTGTTAAGTAAGTATTCTAAAATTTCTATGGTATAAGGGAAAAGATTTTTTTTAGAAGGCAATAATTCTAAAAATTCTACCGACAGTTTTTTAGATAATGCTTCATTGGCAATTTTAAAATCTAATAAAGCCAACCACATACGCTTCCACCTTAATTCATCTTGTTTAATAAAACCCTTTGTATATCTGTCCCATAGTTTTTCGTTATGATAACTGTACCATTTAAAAAATATTTCAAAATCGGTAACTCCCTTTTCATTTAAATTATTCAATGTATATAAATCATGTAAAGTTTCTTTCGCATTCATTTCAAAATCCCATAGTGTATGATCTAAGTCAAAAAATAAATGTTTGTATTTCATTTGCCGAAAATACGAGCTAACATTTAAAATATTGAATCAAAAAAAAATCGTACTTCGTATCTCTAAATTTTTTGTATGATAATTGTTATTACAGGAGCATCTAAAGGATTGGGAAAATCATTTGCCGAAATATTTGCCGAGCAAAATACTTTATTATTATGTGCAAGAAATGAAGTTGTTTTAAAGCAAACCGCTACTCAATTGCAACAGCAATATCCATCTGCCAATATTCATTATAAAAAAACCGATATGCGTAATAAGCAAGAAGTTATTGAATTTGCTAATTGGTGTAATAGTTTTGGCACAACCGATATTTTAATTAATAATGCCGGTAAGTTTGTTGCAGGTTCTATTTGTACCGAAGATGATACTACTTTAGAAATGATGATGGAAACCAATGTATACAGTGCCTATTACTTAACAAAATTGCTTGTACCGAAGATGAAAGAAAATAAACAAGGGCATATTTTTAATATTTGTTCTATTGCATCTTTACATGCCTATTCAAATGGAGGTAGTTATAGTATTAGCAAATTTGCATTATTAGGATTTAGTAAAAATTTAAGAGAAGAACTAAAGCCGTATGGTATTAAAGTAACCGCAGTAATGCCGGGAGCCGTTTATACAGATAGTTGGAGTGGAACCGGTGTTTCGGAAGAAAGAATAATGGAAGTAAAAGATATTGCTAAAATGGTAGAAGCCGCATCACAATTATCTTTTAACGCTTGCGTAGAAGAAATTGTAATACGGCCTCAGTTGGGGGATATTTAATAACTACAAATAAAAACAATACTATTCTTCAATTTTAGAATGTATACTTACGCATATATTCTGCATCGGCTTTAGCACTTTCTAATGGGTTAGTTCCGGTAAATGCTTCTTGTTCAACAATAAAATAATGAACACCATTTTCTTTGGCAGCATGAATTATGGATGTATAATCAATAGTTCCTTTACCTAATATGCAAGATTCGTGGTTGCCATTTGCCGTTTTGGTTAAATCTTTTACATGGCATAATCTAAACCGATCTTTGTATTTTTTTAAATAGGTTTCGGGGTTTACATCTGCTGCAACAACCCAATAAATATCCATTTCAAAGTCAACTAAATTTTTATCTGTATTATTCATCATTACCTCTTGTGGTATTTCGCCGTCTATAGGTTTCCAAGAATAATCGTGATTGTGATAAGCAAATCGAATACCGTTTTTTTTGCAAATTTCTCCTTTTGTATTAAAGTCATCTGCAATGCGTTTAAAATCGTCAATGGTTTTTTGGGGGCCTTTCCAAGGGCAAATTAAATAGCTCATACCAATAGCTGCAGCTTCTTCGGCTTTTCGTTCAAAATCTTTATTAATATCGCAATGGCTCGAAACAATTTTTATATGTAAATCGTCTAAATATTTTTTAAATTCTTTATAATTCATTCCCCAAAACATTCCTTGTTTGCCTTCAAAACTTTCTATAAAGCCATAACCATCCGATGCAATACTTTTTAAAGTTTCTTTGGCGTTGGCAGCCATATCTTCTTTTACGGTCCATAATTGAATGCCATAATTAGAGGCTTTTTTATGAAAGAAATTTTCTTGCATAAAAGCGGAGGATAGTTTTTTAATAGGTGTAGTTAAACCTAATACACCTAAACCTCCTAATTTTAAAAATGCTCTTCTTGAGTTTGACATAATTTTTGTTTTAAGAAATGGATGAAATATTTTTTATGCCCAAGCTTTTTCGCCTTTTGTATATGGAACACAACCATCCCATCTTCCGGGAACGGCTATGTAGCGTAATGCTTGTGTGGCACCCGGTTTTGAAGTAAAATATCCAAATAAAGTTAGTTGTTTTATCATGGTATAGTAATAAGGAGGGTCTTCTTTCTTTTTCTTTTGTTGATATTCTTTTGCAACTTTATCTATTTCAATCAAAACCTTTTCGCGTTGTTCTTTGGTACATTGCATAAACGAGGTGTTAAATTGCTTGTTACACACATCGTTTAATTGATTGATACCTTCTTTAAATATTTTTTGATTTTTTTCTTCGTAGCAATCGTGTACAATCAGGTCCATAAATTTTCCAACTTCTGCATCTTTAGCACCGGGTGTATTGGTTCTGGGAATGATAGTTTCTGCTACTTCATCTAAAAAAGCAATTTCATCGGCAGAAAATAATAATCCTTTTCCGGCATTTTTATTTTTGCAACCGCTTAATAAAAATTCGCCGCCAATAAGTGCACTACCGGTTGCCAGTGTAATTATTTTTATCAGTTCTCTACGGTTCATAAAATATTTTTTAGTAATTGGTGTTAGGTTAATTATAAATTTCCTTTTTTTAATTCTTCTACTGCATAGTTAGCAGCACGAGCTGTTAATGCCATATAAGTTAATGAAGGATTAACACAAGATGCCGAGGTCATACAAGCGCCATCGGTTACAAAAACATTTTTTGCATCCCATACTTGATTCCATTGGTTTAATACCGATGTTTTAGGACTGTGTCCCATTCTTGCTGTACCCATTTCATGTATACCTCTTCCCGGTGTACCATCGCCTTCATGTCCTTTTACGTTTTTAACACCTGCTATTTCTAACATTTCAATAGCATCGGTTAAAATATCTTTCCGCATTTTTAATTCATTTTCTTTCAGCTCGCAATCAATTGCCAAAACAGGTAGCCCCCATTTATCTTTTTTATTTTTATCGAGAGATATTTTGTTAGAGTAATCGGGCAACATTTCTCCAAATCCACCAATTCCCATACTCCAATTGCCGGGTTCTGTTAGCGCTTCTTTAAAAGCAGTGCCCACATTAAGTTCTGCAATCTCTTTATTCCATCCATCTCTATGGCCTCCACCTTGATAACCAAATCCGCGTAAATAGTCTCTTTTTTCTCCAAATAAATTTCTATATCGAGGAATATAAATGCCATTGGGTCTTTTGCCATAATAATATTTATCTTCATAACCTTCCATAATGCCCGAAGCTCCAATACCTAAATGATGATCCATTAAATTATGACCTAATTGTCCGCTGCTACTTCCTAATCCATCGGGCCAAATATCTGTGGCACTATTCATCAATATCCATGCAGAGTTTAGGGTTGAAGCATTTACAAAAACAATTTTACTGTAATATTCATAGGTTTGATTGGTTTCGGCATCAATTACTTCAACACCTTTTGCTTTTTGAGTGTTTTTATCGTATAAAATTTTTGTAACAATTGAGAAGAGACGTAGGGTTAAATTTCCTGTAGCTTGTGCAGCCGGTAAAGTTGATGATTGTGTACTAAAATAGCCACCAAAAGGGCATCCCATCCAACATTTATTTCTAAATTGACATTTAGTTCTTCCGGGAATGGGTGCGGTTAAATTAGCACTTCTGCCAATTATCATGGTTCTGTTTCCTTTGTAGTGTGCTTTAATTCTGGCTGCTACATCTTTTTCTACGCAAGTCATATCCATTGGTGGCAAAAATTTGCCATCTGGTAATTGGGGTAAATTTTCTATTGATCCGTTAACACCTGCAAAGGTTTCTACATGATCGTACCATTGTGCAACATCTTTATATCGAATAGGCCAATCAACGGCAATACCATCTTTTGCATTAGCTTCAAAATCAAAATCACTCCAACGGTAACTTTGTCGGCCCCATGTTAAAGACCTTCCTCCTACATGGTATCCTCTAAACCAATCGAATCTTTTTATTTCTGTATAAGGACAATCTTTTTCGTTTACCCAAAAATGTACATTGGGTTCGTAAAGAACATAATCTCTACTTAATACAGGATGTTCTTCAATTAAATGTCTCGATGTCATTCCTCTATGTTCCAGTTCCCATGGGTCTTTTGAGGTATTGGTGTAGTCTTTAATATGCTCTACATTTCTGCCACGCTCGAGCATTAAAACTTTTAAACCTTTTTCTGTTAGTTCTTTGGCTGCCCAACCGCCACTAATGCCTGAGCCTATTACAATTGCATCGAAAGTTTGATTTGCCATAAGTATAATTATTTTAACTATTGATGGTTGATGTTGAATTTAGTTACTAATACTTGCTGTGTAAACCTTTACAAGAAGGAGGTATATTTTATTAAATTGGTTAAACATCGCAAATATTAATTGCTTTTTTTAATGAGCCTATTTTATCATTTCCTGTTGGAATAAATTCTTGAGCAACATAATCTTTAAAACCTGTTGCAACAATCGCTTTCATAATAGCAGGATAATATAATTCTTGTGTTTCATCTATTTCATGCCGGCCGGGAACACCACCTGTGTGGTAATGCCCAAAATAGGGATGATAGGTATCGATGGTTCTTATTACATCGCCTTCATCAATTTGCATGTGATAGATATCGTACAATAATTTAAAGTTGGGAGAATCAATTTGTTTACATAGTTCAACGCCCCATTGATGATTATCGCACATATAATCTTTATGATCTATTTTACTGTTTAATAATTCCATTTGAATTATTACATTATTTTTTTCTGCAAGCGATAAAATTTTTTTTAAACCGGTTACACAATTTTTTAATCCTGTTTCATTATCTTTTCCTCTTCTACTTCCACTGAAACAGATTAAATTTTTATATCCATTTTTAGTAACTAAAGGAATTAATTCGGAATAATTTTTAATTAGTGTATCATGAAAATTGGTATCGTTCCAGCCATCGGTTAAATTTATTTCGGCACCATTGCACATAGAACTAAATACATCATGCTTTTGCAATACAGGCCAATCTTTTGGCCCAACTAAATCAATTGCATTAAATCCAATTTGTTTTATTGTTAAGCATAATTCTTCTATCGATAAAAAATCGTAAGTCCATCTGCAAACAGCATGATGAATATTTCCTTTTAATGAAGTATATTTTTTTGTATTGCACGATGAAGCGGCAAAAGTTAGGTTACTGCCTGTAATAAAACCCAAGGTGCTTAATGCCATATTTTTAATAGCATTTCTGCGAGAAGAAGGTGAATGCTGTTTTTTCATTGGCAATTACTTAATTTTTTTTGGTTCTTTAAATAATATACCAAAAACCAGTATTAAAATACCCGAAATAGCGGCAGGTATTAGCCATATATTTCTCCAAGCATGTCCATCTGTTGTTTTAAAATGATCGGTTATTAAACCTGCAAACCAAAAACCAATTAGCATTCCTACACCATAAGTGGCTAAGGTTATCATTCCTTGAGCAGATGAGCGAATAGCAATGCCGGCTTTTTCATCGGTATAAATTTGTCCGGTAACAAAAAAGAAATCATAACAAACGCCATGTAGTATAATGCCTAAATATAATAGCCAAGCACTTTCATTAATATTTCCGTAAGCAAAAAAGAGATAACGTAATAGCCATGCAATCATTCCAACCAATAGCATTTTTTTTACGCCTAATCTGGTAAAAAATAAGGGCATTAAAAATAAGAATATCGTTTCGCTCATTTGTCCCATCGACATTTTAGCGGCGGCTCCTTCTACTTTAATTTCATTTAAAAATACATTGGTTTCTTGATAGTAAAATGCCAATGGAATGCATATCAATAGAGAAGATAAAAAGAATATTAAAAAATTCTTATCCTTTAATAATTTTAAAGCATCTAATCCAATTATTTCACCAATGGTAACTTTTTTATTTGTATTGGTTGGTGGTGTATTGGGTAATGAAAAACTAAACAGCCCTAATGCTACAGAAACAGCAGCACTAATACGAAATGTATTGGCTAATGCATGTTTTTGTTCTAATGCTAACCATCCAATAAGTAATCCGGCAGCAATCCAGCCAATAGTTCCCCAAACACGAATAAAAGAAAATTCCTTTTCAGGGTTATTCATCTGTTTAAATGAAATGGCGTTAACCAATGCCAAAGTGGGCATATACACAATCATATAAACCAATATTACCGGATAAAAAGCATTAAAATCTGTTAGGGTAGATATGTAATACATTAATCCGGCCCCGGCAATATGCAATAGGCCTAATATTTTTTGAGCTGCAAAAAATTTATCGGCAATTAGTCCAATAATAAATGGAGCAATAATGGCACCTAATGATTGTGTTCCATAAGCTAAACCATTTTGCACATCAGTAGCATGTAAGCTTTTCGATAAATAAGTACCC
The DNA here is from genome assembly GCA_027364735.1 of Hydrotalea sp. Classification (GTDB taxonomy): domain Bacteria; phylum Bacteroidota; class Bacteroidia; order Chitinophagales; family Chitinophagaceae; genus JAKAJX01. The sequence continues at coordinate 204,691 of DAHXOT010000045.1, forward strand.
ATGGTAACAAACCAAATACCCCAAACAAAAAAATTTAAAAACATCATTACCGAAAGCTGAATTCGTGTAGCAAATTTCATAAACAAGCAATTTTTTTAATACTATGGCAATAGAAGAAATGAATCTAAAAATAATTTTTTATTTCTACAATTGGCAGTAAGATTTATTTTTTGATGAATATCAATTCAATTTTAAATCACCAATTCTTTGTCTATTTTTATTGTTCAACTTTTATATTTAACGATTTGCTATGAACAGAAAATTACGATATGGAATGATTGGCGGCGGTAAAGATGCTTTTATAGGAGCCGTACATCGCATTGCCACAAATATGGATGGATTAATTGAACTAAAATGCGGAGCACTTAGTATTAATCCTGATATAGCTGTAGATTCGGGGAAATCACTTTTTTTAGAGGAAGAAAGAATTTATTTGAATTATCAAGAAATGATTTTAAAAGAAAGTAGGTTACCCGAAAATAAACGAATTGATTTTATAACCATTGTAACGCCCAATTTTGCCCATTTTGCACCGGCAATGATGGCTTTAGAATATGGCTTTAATGTGGTAATAGAAAAGCCCATTGCATTTACACTAACCGAAGCCAAACAATTACAACAAAAAGTAAACGAAACCGGATTAACACTTTGCTTAACACATACCTATTCGGGTTATCCAATGGTAAAACAAGCCAGAGCTATGGTAGCCGATGGTGTGTTCGGAAAAATTAGAAAAGTTTGGGTAGAATATCCTCAAGGATGGTTAAGTAAATTAACCGAAAAAGAAGGGAATGCTCAAGCAGCATGGAGAACAGATCCTACCAAAAGCGGTAAAAGCGGCTCTATGGGCGATATTGGAACCCATGCTGCTCACTTAGCCGAATACATTTCCGGTTTACAAATTACAGAACTCTGTGCCGATTTAAATACGATGGTTACGGGCAGAGCATTGGATGATGATGGCAATATTTTATTACACTTTAATAATGGTGCAGCCGGTGTTTTAATGGCATCGCAAGTTGCAGCCGGTGAAGAAAATGCCTTAAAAATTAGGATATATGGAGAAAAGGGTGGCTTGGAATGGTATCAGCACGAGCCCAATACTTTATTAGTAAAATGGTTGGATGCACCTGCTCAAATTTTGCGTGCAGGTACTAATTATACCAATTGGTTAAGTACTTATGCAACACATAATGCCAGAGTGCCGGGAGGGCATCCGGAAGGATATTTGGAAGCATTTGCTAATATTTACAGAAACTTTGCTTTAACGCTAACTGCGAAAATGAACGGAACAATGCCCTCAAAAGAAATGTTAGATTTCCCTTCGGTACAGGATGGTGTTAGGGGAATGGCTTTTATAGATGTGGCTGTGGCTTCTGCGCAATCGGATAAAAAATGGACAAAATTTGAAATATAAAAGCTGAATAATTTGTTGCCGTACAAGTGTGCGACGCAACGAAGCTTGATAGTAGTTCTATTGCCAAATAAATAATAAAATTATGACTACAATAAAAGGCCCTGCAATTTTTTTAGCTCAATTTATGGGTGATACAGCACCATTTAACAGTTTGGATGCTATTTGTAAATGGGCGGCAGCATTGGGTTATAAGGCTATTCAAATTCCTACATGGGATACAAGATTAATTGATTTACAAAAGGCGGCCGAAAGTAAAATGTATGCCGATGAGTTGAAAGGAAAAATTAATAGTTATGGGTTAGAAATTTCGGAACTATCAACACATTTACAAGGACAATTAGTTGCTGTTAATCCGGCGTATGATGATTTATTTGATGCATTTGCACCAGATACAATTAAAAAAAATCCGAAAGCAAGGCAAGCATGGGCTGTTCAGCAACTTATGTATGCTGCAAAAGCATCGCAAAATTTGGGATTAAAAGCACATGCAACTTTTAGTGGTGCATTATTATGGCATACTTTTCATCCATGGCCACAAAGGCCCGAAGGTTTGGTAGAGCAAGGTTTTACAGAATTAGCCAAGCGATGGGCACCTATTTTAAATTATTTTGATGAATGCGGAGTGGATGTTTGTTACGAAATACATCCGGGCGAAGATTTGTTTGATGGAATAACATACGAAATGTTTTTAGAAAAGGTAAACAATCATCCACGGGCATGCCTTTTATACGATCCTTCTCATTTTGTTTTGCAACAATTAGATTATATACAATACATAGATTTTTATCATGAACGCATTAAAGCTTTTCATGTAAAAGATGCTGAATTTCATTCAACCGGAAAGCAAGGAACTTTTGGCGGGTTTCAAAGTTGGATAAATAGAGCAGGGCGTTATCGCTCACCTGGCGATGGGCAGGTTAATTTTAAAAGAATATTCAGTAAGCTTGCCCAATATAATTATACAGGATGGGCAGTGTTAGAATGGGAGTGTTGCATTAAACATCCGGAAGATGGTGCAAAAGAAGGAGCAGCATTTATTAACAATCATATTATTCGTGTAACAGAAAAAGCATTCGATGATTTTGCGGGAGCAAAAGCAGATGAAAATTTTAATAAACAAATTTTAGGAATTAGCTAATTATTATTTGCCTATTTAAAAATACATTTGTACAAAAATTAGCATTAATGAAAAAATACTTTATAGTTATTGTAGCTGCAACAGTAATAGCCGCTTGCGGAAGTAATGAAACTAAACAAGCACCGGGAACAGAGCAAACTACCGATTTAAGTTCAAACCCCGATTATCAGAAAGGATTGGCATTAATTGCAAAGTCTGATTGTTTAACTTGTCATAAAGTATCGGAAAAATTAGTTGGTCCGGCTTATAAAGATGTTGCCAAAAAATATACCGAAAAAGATATTAGTACATTGGCAGAAAAAGTAATTAAAGGCGGCCAAGGTAATTGGGGTGCTATTCCTATGACACCCCATCCTACATTGTCTCAAGCCGATGCCGAACAAATGGTAAAATATATTTTATTACTTAAAAATTCATAATGCGCATACTCTTTCTTTTCATATTATTTTCATCCATACACTTATTTTGTTCAGCTCAATCAAATAAAGGTTGGATAAAATTGTTGAATGGAAAAAATTTAAACGGATGGCATACTTACGGAAAGCAAGTAGCTGGCAATTCTTGGATGGTTGAGAAAGATGGTTCGTTACATTTAAATACCTCAAGTAACAATAGAGTTGCAGGCGATTTGGTTACAACCGATGAGTATAAAAATTTTGATTTAAAAGTAGAATGGAAAATATCGAAAAATGGAAATAGTGGTATTCTTTTTTTAGTACATGAAGATACTGCTAAGTATGATTATACATTTAGAACAGGACCTGAAATGCAGGTTTTAGATAATGATGGACATGAAGATGGTAAAATTTATAAACATCGGGCAGGCGATTTATACGATTTAATTGCCTGTAGTAAAGAAACCGTAAAACCTGTGGGAGAATGGAATAAAGCCGAAATAATTTGTAATAATGGAAATCTTCAACTATTTCTAAACGGAACAAAAGTGGTTGAAACAACTTTATGGAACGATGAATGGAATAAAATGGTATCTAAAAGTAAATTTAAAACCATGCCCGGATTTGGAAGATACCATGAGGGAAAAATTGCATTACAAGATCATGGTAATGATGTTTGGTTTAGAAATATTGAAATAAAAAAATTGTAGTAATTAAATCATCAATCAACAATTTAATTAAGTAGCAGTTATTTAAATTGATACATAATACCGGCAGCTATTGCAAAGCTATAAGGGAATGATTGCACAATATTATTTTTATTAATAGAGTTAATTGCAAAATTATATAGTGGTGTAAAACTCAGCGATACTTTATTGCTAATTGGGTATTGCACATTTACCGACAAAAGCATATTGATATACGATTTTCTTAATCCTTCTATATTGCTTAGTGTTTCACTTTCTCGTTGAGAACTATTCTCGAAATTAGTTTCAATTAATCCCGAGGTTAAAAAATTAAAACCTATTCCAACACCGGGCGTAATAGCAAATTTTTGTTTTTGAAAAGTATAACCCATTGTTACAGGAATATTAATATACTGTAAAGTGTGTTTAGCAGATGTTGTAAATAAACTATCACCAATTTTTGGGTTACTACTAAATGCCGGTAAAACATATACATAACCAGATGAAACATTGTACCTATATTTTACAGCACCATTTCCATCGGCACTGGCATAAATAATAGAAGGGTTAATATCTATAACAGTAGATGAAAAATTGATACCCGTTTGTACACTCCATTTTTTTGTAAACTTATAAGTAAGCGATAAACCTGCAGAAAATGAAGACGGCAGTTGTTTTTCTTCTTCTTCTATTTGCTGATATACTTGCGTTTGGTAGGGTACTATTATAGCGGGATTAGTTTTTAAATTGTATTGTGTAATTTGAGGTGCTACAAAAGCTGTTACTGAAAGTTGTGGTTGAAATTTTTTGCGATGTATAAGAGATGAATTGCTTTTATTAATTTGAAAAGTTACTGGTTGTATAATTTGATTAATAATTTCTGCTTGATGTACAATAGGTAAACTATAATTATTGAGTTTAATTGTTGCCAACTTTTGATGAGAAATAGAATTTGTATTGTTGAAAGAAATCTCCTTTTCTGCAATGGCATTCCATTCGTTTTTTTCAATAGAATTTATGGTAGATGATATTTCTGTAGAATTATTTTTTATGGGTATAATTTCTTTGTGGCTACCAACGGAGATTATTTTATTATGTAACATAGTAGCAATACCCTTGTTAGCAGATAAAATATTTTTATGAGTAGAGTAATTTTTTTGCTTTTTTTCTACACTCAACTTATTTTGATGTAGTGGTATATTATTGGGTTGAACTAAAGTAATATTGTTTTTTTCGGTTTTATTTTGGTTAGTTAGCTCATACACACCAATTAAAATTAATAATATTGATAGAGCCAAAGAAATACGTTTAAATAGAATAAATTTTCGTTTATAATTTTCTGCATTTTTTTGATCTAGTGCAGATTCAACAGTTTGCCAAACTTGTTCCGAAGGTTGTTCTTGCAATGGTTCAATTGCATTTTTAAATAGCTTATCAATATCGTTTAGGTTGTTCATAAAAAAAATTATTTAGCTATTTTTAATTGAGATGTAATTAACTTTTGCAAAATATTTCTGGCATCGGAGAGATTAGATTTTGATGTTCCTTCAGTAATAGATAGCAATTGTGCAATTTCTTTGTGTTTATATCCTTCAAAAACATATAGGTTAAAAACCATTCTATAGGCTGTTGGCAGCTTTTGCACTAAGTATAATAATTCTTTTGCACTTAAATTGGTAATAGCAGTATTATTAAGGAACAATGATTCTTCTACGGTTTCCAATGCATATATTGGCCTAAGTGTAGCTTTTTTTCTTATTCTTTGTAATGCTGTATTTACCATTATTTTTCTTACCCATCCTTCAAAAGAGCCAATATTTTTATATTGATGTAAGGCAACAAATATTTTTATAAATCCTTCTTGTAAAATATCTTCAGCCTCTTGTCTGTCATTTGCATAGCGTAAACAAACAATTAGCATTGTAGGAGAGAATAAATTATACAATGCCAATTGGGCACCCCTATCGCCGGCAATACATTTTTTGATTAGCATTAAATCCATTTCAATTGGGCATTTTAATTATTAGATGATTAGATGTACTAAAAGGTTGGCTTGCAAATTGTTTTTTCTGTAAACGGCTTATTGCGGGTATAAAAAATAAAAGCCACCTATACATAAGTAATAGGCAGCTTTGATAATTTTTATTTGTACGAATTAAGCTTTTACCGATTTGATAAAATCGCCATTATTAGTAAAAATCAAATCTTTGCCATTTACTTCTGCTTCATAATTTATTTCGCCGGAGCTTTTGGTAATTTTAGAAGCCTCTTTAATGGTAGCATTAGGGAAATTTTTCTTAACGTAATCTGTTACTGCTTTAGGTAATTCGGACGTTTTAATTTCCATTTCTGTTTCGGTAATAGTACCATTTGGTTCAAGCATAGCACTCATTTCATGTCCCATTTTTTTAAATCCTGCTTCATATTTTCCATCTTCCATTTCCCATTTTGCTTCTACTCCGGGAAATTGTTTAGCGAAGCTTGCTTTAACTACAGCAGGTACTTGGCTTTCTTTTAATTTTTGTGCATGTGCAAAGCATACTAATCCAATGCTTAGTACTGAAAGGCTGATTAATTTTTTCATAATTTGATTTTTGTATTAATTAATTTAATACTGCAAACCTAAAAGGCAATTTTGAGGAAATTTTGAAGAGTATATTTTATTTCTGCTATATATGTACAAAACATTGTTAATGGTATAACATAGAAATAAATAAAAGAAAGATTCTGTTAATCAGAATCTTTCTTTTATTCAATAAGCTATCAAAAAATGTAAGATAAATTTATATTACCAACCTAAAATCCATGCAAAAATTAAAGGAGCAACAATAGTAGCATCGCTTTCAACAATAAATTTTGGTGTATGAATATCTAATTTTCCCCAGGTAATTTTTTCATTTGGTACAGCGCCACTATAAGAGCCATAAGAAGTAGTACTATCGCTGATTTGACAGAAATAACTCCAAAAAGGAACATCGTGCCATTCTAAATCTTGATACATCATTGGTACTACACAAATAGGAAAGTCTCCGGCAATACCACCCCCAATTTGAAAAAAGCCAACGCCTTTACCACCACTATTAGCCCTATACCATTCGGTTAAATACACCATATATTCTATACCCGATTTAACAGTGTTTGCTTTTAATTCGCCTTTAATAACATAGCTGGCAAAAATATTTCCGGTAGTGCTATCTTCCCATCCCGGAACAATAATAGGAATATTTTTTTCTGCCGCAGCCACTATCCAGCTATCTTTTGGGTCAATTTCGTAATACTGTTCCAGCTCTTTACTTAAAACTGTTTTGTATAAAAATTCGTGTGGAAAATAACGTTCGCCTTTTGATTCTGCTTCTTTCCATTGTTTTACCAAATGTTTTTGCAAACGCCTAAAAGCTTCCTCTTCCGGTATGCAGGTATCGGTAACTCTATTGTAATGGTGTTCTAATAAATCCCATTCTTCCTGAGGTGTTAAATCTCTATAATTCGGAACTCTTTTATAATGTGAGTGAGCTACTAAATTCATTACATCTTCTTCTAAATTAGCTCCGGTACACGATATGATATCAATCTTTCCTTGTCTAATCATTTCTGCTAATGAAATACCTAATTCTGCAGTACTCATTGCTCCAGCCAATGTAACCATCATTTTACCACCTTCGGTTAAATGTGTTTCATAACCTTTGGCGGCATCCATTAATGCCGCTGCGTTAAAATGGCGATAATGGTGTTGTATAAATGTAGAAATAGGTCCTTTATTCATATAAAATATTTTATGGCGGCAAAAGTAATTTTTTTGTTTGGTTTTAAAATCAATAAAATCAAGCGTAACATTTACTAAAAATAAAATTTTATAATTTTATTTGCATAAGTTAACCCAACCTATTCGACATTTGTTGCATCATTTTGTACAACACAAAATGAATTAAGTTGTACCATGGCTCATAAAATAAGCATATTAATACCTGTTTTTAACGAAGAAAATAATATAACCATTATTGCCGATGCAATTAATAAGGTATTTCAAGAAATTGATAGCGAGTATGAAATATTATTTGTAAATGATGGCAGTACCGACAATAGCCTAACTGCTATTAAGCAATTAATAATAAGTAATAAGCAAATAAAATATATCTCGTTCTCAAGAAATTTTGGAAAAGATAATGCCCTACTTGCAGGGTTTAAATATGCCAAAGGCGATGCACTTATAACCATTGATGCCGATATGCAACATCCTCCGGAAATGATTCCGGAAATGATTGAATTATGGAAAAAAGGAAATGATGTGGTGTATACTTATAGGGCTGATAGAAATGAGCATGTCAGTAACTTTAATCAGCTTTCTTCCAAAATGTTTTACAAAATTGTAAATAACCTTTCGGATGTTGAATTGGAAGATGGCATTGCCGATTATAGATTGTTGGATAAAAAAGTAGTAAATGTTTTTAATAACCTTCATGAAGATCGTCCCTTTTTTAGAGGATTAATTAAGTGGGTAGGGTTTACCCAAACCGGTATTCCTTATATACCCCATGCAAGAGTTTCGGGTACTTCAAAATATAGTACCAAAGCATTGGTACGTTTGGCATTGCAAGGTATTACCTCTTTTAGTGTAAAACCTTTATTAATTGCTATTTATTTAGGATTAACTTTTTCTCTTCTTTCGTTATTATATATTCCTTACGTTATTTTTAGTTTATATTATCATCTTGCTATTTCGGGCTGGACATCAACCATTGTTACCATTGCATTTTTTGGAGGATTACAATTAATGATTCTGGGTATCTTAGGAATTTATTTAGGTAAATTGTTTATGCAAAGTAAACAGCGTCCAAATTTTATTGTTAAAGAAACTAATATTATTGAATAATTATATCATACATGAATTGGAATAAAATAAAGCAATGGTTTAGTTCTGGAGCGTTTTTGTTTGATAAAGTATTGGCAAATGTGCTTTGGTTTGGTTTATCTTTTATTGCTATACTCCTCGACTTTTTGCACAATAAAATAAATAACTACATTATTTTTAAGCATGTTTATATTCATTCAATTCAGCAGATTAATCTTTATTTAGAATATCCACAGCAATATGCCGATGTTAATTTATACGGGCCGTTTTTTGCTTTAGTTATTGCACCATTTGCATTATTGCCCAATACTATTGCTATTGTACTATGGGAAATTTTTAATACTGCCATTTTATATATAGCAATTAAAAAATTACCCATTGCATCGAAGTGGCAAAATGCTATATTAATTTTATGTTCCCACGAAATGATGAATACTGCTTCATGGTTACAAAGTAATGCCTTAATTGCGGCTTGTATTATTCTTGGATTCGATTTTATTAATAAGCGAAAAGAAATATGGGCTTTGTTTTTTATTATGCTGGCAACGTTTATTAAAATATATGGTATAGTAGGTTTTGCTTTCTTTTTCTTTAGTAAAGACAAATTGAAATTTATAGGTTGGGCAATAGTTTGGTCGGTTATATTTTTTATTTTACCAATGATTATTTCTTCCCCTCATTTCATTATTCAATCTTATTCCGATTGGCTTCATGCTTTACAATTTAAAGCCGCTAAAAATGTAAACCCTAATGATACCAATGATTATCAAGATATTTGTGTAATGGGTATGATACGAAGAATTTTTAATATACCCTATTTCAAGAATTATTATGTTACCGTTTCGGCAGTTATTTTATTTGGATTACAATATCTAAGGTTTAATTATTTTAGCGATGTTAGGTATAGATTATACTTGTTATGTTCTGTACTAATTACAACAGTAATTTTTACCACCAGTGCCGAATCTCCTACGTATATCATTGCATTTCCGGCCATGTGTATTTGGTATGTATTACAAGAGCATACAAAAAAGGTAAATGCACTATTTATTTTCACTTTACTTTTAACAAGCTTTTCTTATTCCGATCTTTTTACGCCTTGGTTGCGAGAAAATATTATTAGGCCATATGCTTTAAAAGCTTTGCCCGGATTTATTTTTGTGGTTAATTATATTAAAACAAATTTATTCAAAGCAATTTTTAACAATCCAGGGTGATAGAGTAAAAAACTTATTTATTGCTTAATTTAAAATAATCATAAAAATATTCGGCAGGTTTTAAATTAAGAAACTGTTGCCTGTTTTCTGCTAAATCTTCATAGTTTAATTTATTAATTTCATCTGCAGAAAATTGCAAACCATTTTCTTTTTTTGCTTTAGTAATAATTCCTAAACCGTGATCGCAGTTTAAAACAAAAACATTTATATCGTTTCGCAAAGAGCGTAAATGTACAATAGCTTTCCAAACATCACCATTCCAAAATCCGGCTTCATTTCTTTCCTGCCACTCATCCCATGTACCGGAAGCCGCCTTTGTTTGTGGATTACAATCGTGTACAACAATTACTCCATCATCACTCAAATATTTCAAGGTGTTTTCTATATCACGCAATGCAAAATCGTATTGGTGCATACCATCTACCAAAGCAATTTCAATTTTTTTATTGCCAATTATAGTAGCAGCATCTTCGGCAAAAAAAGCATCACTGCTTTTTTCGAAATATTGATTGTATAAGTTGTATGGATTTAAAATGATTTTCCCGAATTTTCTTGTTGTATCGAAAGCAAATTTTGGATCTATAGCAATTTTAAAATTGCTTTTAATTCTAAATAAAATATGACCGTTATGTACACCAATTTCTAAATAATTGTTCAATTTCTTTTGGCTCATTAAGGTTTTAATTACTACTAATCTGTTTAACATACACTAAAAATTAAAAAATAAAAATAAGCAGTTGCGGGTACATAAAATATTTTATTTCCCGCATTAGCATATAATGGCAAAGCCATTAAAGCCAAAATAATAGCGTTAATTTGCAATTGATTAGTATGGTTGAGAACAGATACATATTATTTTCATTTGATGTAGAAGAGTTTGATCTTCCATTGGAATATAAGCATCCCCTTCCGTTGGATGAGCAATTAGAAATTGGGAAATTAGGGTTAGATGCTATTATGCCAATTCTACATAGCAGTTCTTTTAAATCTACACTTTTTACTACTGCCAATTTCGCTATTCATTTTCCCGAAACAATTAAGTTATTAGCAATGCAACACGAAATTGGATCACATACTTTTTATCATTCCAATTTTAGCAACGAGCATTTACTTCAATCAAAACAAAAACTTGAAACTATTTCTAATACCGAAGTAGTTGGTTTACGAATGCCAAGAATGAGAAAGGTAAATTTAAATGAAGTAAAAAAAGCTGGTTATACATACGATTCATCCATTAATCCAACACTTCTTCCGGGGCGGTATAATAATTTGCATCTACCAAGAACTGTATATGAAGAGGAAGGCATACAACGTTTACCTGCTTCGGTTTCGCCAAATTTTAGAATACCATTATTTTGGTTATCATTTAAAAATTTACCCTACTTTTTATTTAAACAATTGGCTATACAAACTTTAAAAAAAGATGGTTATTTATGTTTGTATTTTCATCCATGGGAGTTTATAAATATTAATCAGTATGGTCTTCCCGGATATGTAAAAAAATTGTGTGGGCAACCTTTACAGGATAGGCTAATTCGTTTAATAGCAGACCTAAAAAAGCAAGGAGAATTTATGACAATTAAAGATTACATTGGCTTGCAATAACAACTATCCAACCTCTTCGTTTATTAATTAATTTACTTAAATGAATTATCTCGCTCACGCATATTTATCCTTTAACAATGAAGGCATTTTAGTGGGCAATATGATTAGCGATTATGTAAAGGGGAAGAAAAAATTCGACTATCCAATTATTATTCAAAAAGGCATTATGCTGCATAGGGCTATTGATGCTTTTACCGATGCACACTCTGCAACAAGAGAAGCAGAAAAACTGTTGAAACCTTTTGTGGGTTTATATGCAGGTCCTTTGCTCGATGTTATTTACGATCACTTTTTGGCAGTAGATAATACTGAATTTGAAAATGACAATGCGTTAATGAATTTTACTAAAAAAACCTATTGTTTATTGAAACCGTATGAAAATTTGTTTCCGGAAAAATTTGCTGCCATGTTTCCAAATATGATATTGCATAATTGGTTATACCATTATCAATTTCATTGGGGTATTGAAAGAAGTTTTATAGGTGTAGTAAAAAGAGCAAAATATTTAAACGATAGCTCCGATGCGTTTAAAGTATTTGAAAAAGAATACGATAGTTTTAAAAACTATTATCAATTATTTTTTCCTGAATTAAAATTGTTTGCAAAAAATAAAATGACCGAATTGTTGGCCGAATAAAAATTTGTTATATAGTTGTATATGTTTGTATGCAAATGCAACAATACTAATACCACTATATTTAAAAGAGTTAAATTTAAAATTGCATATTTGTAACTAAATAAAACACCATGAAACTTGCTACCAAATTCATTCATGCAGGTACAGAACCTGATGCATCTACCGGTGCTATTATGACGCCCATTTATCAAACATCAACATTTGTTCAATCGGCTCCGGGCGTGCATAAAGGATATGATTATTCTAGAGCAGGTAATCCAACAAGAGCTGCACTCGAAGCTGCTTATGCCAAAATTGAAAATGGTAAATTCGGATTGGCATTTAGTAGTGGTGTAGCAGCAACAGATGCAGTTATAAAACTTTTAGAGCCGGGCGATGAAGTAATTGCATCTAATGATATGTATGGCGGTACCTATAGATTGTTTACTAAAATTTTTCAAAAATTTGGTATAGTATTTCATTTTGTGGATATGAAAGATGCCAATAACATTATTCCGTTTATTAATCAAAATACCAAACTTATTTGGACAGAAACGCCTACCAATCCTCTAATGAATATTATTGATATTGAAGCAACTGCTTTCATTGCTAAGCAACATAATATTCTACTGTGTGTTGATAATACTTTCGCATCGCCCTATTTGCAAAATCCGTTACAGTTGGGTGCCGATATTGTAATGCATTCTGCTACTAAATATTTGGGAGGTCATAGCGATGTTATTCAAGGATGTTTGGTAATGAATGATGAAGCGTTAAGAGAAAAATTATTTTTCATTCAAAAAAGTAGTGGTGCTGTTCCTGGTCCACAAGATTGTTTTTTAGTATTACGCGGTATAAAAACATTGCATGTTCGTATGCAACGTCATTGCGAGAATGGAGAAAAAATAGCACATTTTTTATACCATCATCCAAAGGTTGAAAAAGTATATTGGTGTGGTTTTGAAAATCATCCCGGTTATGAAATTGCCAAAAAACAAATGCGAGGTTTTGGCGGAATGATGAGTTTTACTTTAAAAGATGATAGCATTGACAATGCAATACGTGTGTTAACTGCTACTAAATTATTTGCATTAGCAGAAAGTTTAGGAGGTGTTGAAAGTTTAATTAATCATCCGGCTACTATGACGCATGCTTCTATTCCCAAAGAAGAAAGGTTAAAGAATGGCTTAACAGATTCTTTAATTCGGTTAAGTGTAGGAATTGAAGATGCAGATGATTTAATTGATGACTTAAAAAATGCAATTGGATAATATGGCAGAAGTACTAATTGAAACAGTTGGATGGATGGGTTCGTTATTAATATTAGGTGCTTATTATTTAAATATGCGTCATAAAATATTGGCTACATCTCCTCTATACATTTGGGGAAATTTAATTGGCGGAATGTGCTTTATTGTCAACACGTATTATCATCATGCATTTCCTTCAATGGCCTTAAATATTGTATGGGTATTAATAGCCATAATTTCTTTATTTAATTCAAAATCTTTGCGAACTAAGTAATAATAAAAAAGGCAATTGCCAATTGGTAACTGCCTTTTGCATTGCTATCTGTTTGTTAAATTTAATATTCGGGTAGTTTAGGTTTTGTTTGCATAATAGCTTCTATGCTTTGCAATACTTCGTTAGTTAGTAATGGTAAGGCGTCAAGTGCTTTTAAATTATCTTCTAATTGATCTTTTTTTGTAGCACCCAAAATGGCTGTGGTAACATTGGGGTTTTTGATAGTCCATGCAATACTTAGTGCTGCAACAGAAATACCTAATGCTTTAGCAAGTACCGATAATTGTTTAACTTTTTCTACTTTATCATTCAGCATCCATCTATCTCTTAACCATTCAAAACCTTCCATTCCTAAGCGGCTTCCTTCGGGTATGCCATCGTTATATTTGCCACTTAAAAGACCCGCAGCCAAAGGGCTCCAGATGGTTGTGCCCATTTCAACATTTTTAAATATTTCCAGAAATTCGTTTTCTATTTTATTTCTTTCAAATAAATTGTATTGAGGTTGTTCTACTTGTGGCCCAATTAATTTATAGTGATGGGCTATACGATGGGCTTCCATAATTTCAACACCACTCCATTCGCTGGTACCCCAATATAAAATTTTTCCTTGTTGAATAAGATGATTCATTGTTAAAACCACTTCTTCAATAGGTACATTTTTATCTGGGCGATGACAAAAATATATATCAAGATAATCTGTTTGTAAACGTTGCAATGCCTCGTTACAGGCTTCGGTTAAGTGTTTGCGGCTAAGCCCTGTTTGGTTAGGTTTATTATGTTTTCCTCTCCAACCAAAAAATGCTTTCGATGAAATTGTGTAAGAAGTTCTATCCCAATTTTTCTTTTGTAAAATACGTCCCATCATTTTTTCACTTTCTCCCAATGCATACACTTCTGCATTGTCGAAAAAGTTAATGCCATTATCATACGCTATGCCCATTAATTCATCGGCTATGCCATCGTTAATTTGTTTATGGAAAGTTACCCAACTTCCAAAACTTAAAACACTTAGTTGTAAACCCGTGCGACCCATTCTTCTGTATTCCATAAAAATTTATTTGATATGAATTTAATAATAACTGATAAGTAATTAAATTATTTAGTAAGTACTGTCGGCTACGTGTAAAAGACTTTCATAGCCATTGTATATTTTACCAATAGTATCAATTGTAAACCATTTAAAATTTTGATCGGCAGTTAGGCCTTTGCCATAAATAATTTGGCGTGGTTCGTGCTGGCTTAAATGTACCGGTTTATTGGTATAAAACTGTTGTTTAGATTGATCCCAATACAATTCATTACACCATAGTGTATCTTTTTTTACATTAAATACAAGCACACTATCTTTTAAAAAAACAACTTGTTCGTTTTCTAAATAATTGCCGTATTTGGCAAAAAGCTGGCTTTCAACTCGGTTAAGGCTATCGTAAAAATCAACATGTAAAGTTTTAGGAAACTCAATACGGGCAGTATCTAATAAATATTTATACATTACCGGAGCGGTGAGTTTGGCTCTTATTTTTCCATTTTGACTTTGATATGCTTCAACATTTTTTCCTTCTTCAACGCCCAATCTTTTTTGTCCTAACGATTGTACTACTTTAATATCGTTTTCGCAAGCCGATAGTATTATTGCTACAACAATAGTTGCACTAACTTTTTTACATATTTGTTTGAACAAAAAATTCATAAATGCTATTGCAAACTTATGTTATAGTAACGATTATGTTGTTATGAAATATTGAAAGTTGTTATAGTAATGGTGTAAGTAAATGCTTTAGCTTATTGTAATTGAATTTTTGTAAGTATTATTTTTCGATATTAATTGTTTAATTCGCTTATGGCAAATAAACCTTTATACAATAAATATGGATCGGCAATAACTGCATTTTTTAAGTGTGGAAGAAAAAAATCCATATCCCCACCGGTTAAAAAAACTTTTAGGTGATTATATTTTTCTTTGTAGGCATCAATAATTCCATCAATTTCTTTTGCCATTCCCATAATAACGCCACTTAGCAAATTAGTTTTAGTATCGTAACCAATTAGCGGAAAATTATGTTCTGCTTTTACCAGTGGTAAAAGTGCAGTTTGCTCGCTCATTGCCCTAAATCGCATTGTCATTCCCGGTGAAATACTGCCACCCAAAAATTCATGAAATGTATTAACATAATTGTATGTTATGCAAGTGCCCAAGCCAATTGCCAAACAATGATGATGTGGATGAATTGTACTGGCAGCGGAACATATTGCCAACCTATCGGCACCAATAGTTTCGGGCTTTCCAACGGGCGAAGAAATAGGCAGTTTGCTCCGATGGTTTAATAAGTGAAATTTAGTTTTTGCAGCCAATATTTCTTCAATAGCTTCATAATGTTTAATAACTGATGATAGAATAGATTTTTGTGGTTGAAATATTTTAAGTAATTGTTCAATAGTGGCAATATCATCTCCTTCTAAAACCAATAAATCTTGTAGTTCATTTTCTTTAAAAATAGCACACTTTAAACGAGTATTGCCAAAGTCTAAACATAAGGTGGTTTGCATGTGCAGTTATTTATTGTTCAAAGTTAAATCCTTTTAATTCTTTAAAATGGCCGTTTAATTTAATTTTTTCTTTTAAAAGTTCAATTCCCTTAACCATTGGAAGCGTTTTTTTTAAGTGCCGTTTTATAAATTCTAATCGTTGATTTTCGTTTAATAAAGTTAATAACCGAAACTCATCATCGAGCGATAAACCAATATGATGGGCAATATCATAACTGCATATATTTTCGTTATTGGTTGTAAATTTTTTTGAAACATGCAATAGCGTATGTAGTTCACTTATTTTTTGAAGCAAATGTTTTATCATTACAGGATGTAGGAGTTTATTATTTAATGGATAATTTACAATTGCTCCATGATAAAGCTTATTCGGAATATTTTTTACAATTTCTAATATTGTAAAAACTTCAAGTCCTCTGGTAGTGATATCCATTTTTCCATCGTTATATAATTTTACAATTTCAGTAATTTCAATTAGTGTGCCCATATCGGTAATTCCTTTTGCTAAAACTGTTGGAATGCCAAATGGTTTTTTTTCTTTAAAACAGTCAATAATTAATTGTTGATACCTTGGCTCAAAAATATGTAGGTTAAGGTTTTCACCAGGGAATACTACAATATTTAATGGAAATATGGGAATGAAATTGATCATATAATTATGCAATTAATTTACAGAAATAAAATGAAATTTTATGAAGCAGAAAATTTTATGTTCTTTGCATTGAATTTTTAGCTATGAAAATATCGGGATTTTCTTTTGTACGAAATGGTTTTGATTATGGAGTACCTTTTTTAGAAGCCATTCAATCTATTTTACCCATTTGCGATGAATTTATAATGGTGGTTGGAGATTCGGCAGATGGTACCAGAGAAGCAGTACAAAATTTACACTCTCCTAAAATAAAAATTATAGATACTATTTGGAATATGAACTTGCGAGAAGGTGGAAAAATTTTTGCCGAGCAAACCAATATAGGATTAGATGCTGTTTCGGGCGATTGGGCTTTTCATATTCAAGCAGATGAAGTTATTCATGAAAATGCTGTTTTGAAAATTAAAAAAGCAATTGAACAAAACCATTACGAACAAAAAGTGGAAGGATTTATTTTACCCTTTTATCATTTTTGGGGCGGATATAATTATATTAGAAATTCGAGACGCATTCATTTGCACGAAGTAAGAATTTTTAGAACCGCATTAGGTGTTAGATCGTATAGAGATTCTCAGGGATTTAGAAAATTTACTTCAATTGAAAATTATATGCATCAAAAAGAAAAGGGGAAAAAGTTACAGGTAAAAAAAATTGATGCTCCTATTTTTCATTATAATGGAATAAGGCCGCCACAAGATTTTAGGAAAAAAGCGGAGCAAATGGGTATCTTTTATCAATCGGAAGAAAAAGTACAACAAGAGTTAAATGAAAGAGAATATCATTGGGATAAAATAGATAGAGTAGCACCATTTACAGGAACACATCCGGCAGTAATGCAACCAAAAGTAGATGCTCAAAATTGGGAATATGTGTATCGGCCTGAAAAATCTGTTTGGAAAATAAAAGATAGAATTATGCAACCTATTGAAGATGTTTTAGGATTTAAAATAGGAGAATATAAAAATTATAAGCTTTTAAAATGAATAATCTTTTATCGGTAGTAATAATCACGTATAATGAAGAAAAGAATATTGAACGCTGTTTAAAAAGTGTTCAATCTGTTGCCGATGAAATAATAATTGTTGATTCTTTTTCAACAGATGCTACAGAAAAAATATGCATGCAGTATAAGGTAAAATTTATTCAACAATCTTTTTTAGGTTATATTGAACAAAAGAATTTTGCCCTTGAAAATACAAGTAACATGTATGTTTTATGTTTAGATGCCGATGAAGCTTTAAGTATAGAACTTCAGAAAAGTATTGTACTTCAAAAGCAAAATAATTTTATGTATGATGCCTACTTTATGAATCGCTGCACTAATTTTTGTGGAAGATGGATTAAACATGGTTATTGGTATCCTGATACAAAAATTAGATTAATTAATAAGCAAAAAGGCAAATGGGGTGGCACCAACCCGCACGATAAAATTGAAATGTGTGAAAAGTATTCTTCTCATTTTTTAAAAGGAGATATTTTACATTACAGCTATTATAGTTTAGATGAAGTTATTACGCAGAATAATAAATTTACTACCATTCAGGCTGAAGCAATGTTTAAGAGTGGTAAAAGAGCACCTTTATATAAACTATTCATTAACCCATTCATCGCTTTTGTTAATGGGTATATTTTAAAATTAGGTTTTTTAGATGGGGTAGATGGTTTTTTTATTGCATCATCAGTTGCTTATCAAACAATGACTAAATATGCCAAGCTCCGAAAGTTGCAGTAAGCTAATTAAGTTTTTTTAATACAGAATAACCCAAACTTATTGCTAAAGAAAATATGGCTACGCCAAATTGCCCTTCTAAAGAGTCGTCGGTAATTATTGGAAGAAGTGTGGTGGTTAATAAGCAAACGGCAAAAATATTTTTTGAAAAAATGAGGCTGCAAATAAAATATATGCCAATAGAAAAAACAATCATTCCTAACCATCCGCTGGCAGCTGCATAAGTAAGCCATTCGTTTGTAGGATTAAATCTTTCATATTCTTCCGATTGAGGATGATGTTGTTGATGCCAATTATTTATTTCACTTTTTAAATCTCCAAAGCCTACACCAATAAAAGGGTGCGTATTGGCAATATCAATTGCTGCTTTAAATGAAAGAATTCTATCGCCATCGGCAGAGCCATTTAAAAATTTACCTGCAGTATATTGTTTAAAATCCCAAACAACATACTGAATTCTGTTTCTTAATGTTGTAAAAGAATAATAAGCAATGCTGCTAAAACCGATGATGATTAGTAAAAGGCCGAATCCCCATTTTTTGTTTTTATATAAAAAAATATTGTAAAAAATAAAAATAGCAATTGAAGCATATAAGCAAACTAATCCGGTTTTGGCGGCCAAAAAATGTAAAAATATAATTAAGAAAACAACTAAAAAGCTTCCAATAATTTTTTCGTATTTCAAGGATTGAAGAAGTAGCTGTTGTATCAGTAAAATGATTGTTATTACAATTAGCCAACTAAATCTAATATGGTCATCATCTAATGGTGTGGGCATTACTTTAGCAACTAAATAAGAATTGGTAATGGCAATGCTATTATTGAAAAAAAACAACAAACTCCAAATGCAGGCTGCGGTAACTGTTATCGCTAAAATTTCTATTATTCTTTTAAGTGTATTATTTTTTAAATTAAAGCTAATTAAGGCAGTAGGAATAGTAAGTAAAGGTATTTTATTTGTAAAAGCTATTAACCAAAGCTGTTTATTGTGGCTCCAAAAAAAGGATAATAGTAGCGGAAGAATAATCAATATAAATCCAATAACTATTTTTTTTGCCTCAGGTACATTTCTTTTTTGATTGAAAAAAACAGGTAAAATAATTATTATTGAAAGTATAGATAAACCGGCTCTGCTA
This sequence comes from Hydrotalea sp., assembly GCA_027364735.1. Classification (GTDB taxonomy): domain Bacteria; phylum Bacteroidota; class Bacteroidia; order Chitinophagales; family Chitinophagaceae; genus JAKAJX01. The sequence goes on from DAHXOT010000045.1 coordinate 224,205, forward strand.
ATAAAAAGACTTATAATGAGCAATGCAATTAATATCAATTGCCAATGGTGTTTTATACTATTTTTCAACAAATCATTCATTCTTGTTTTAAATTCGGTTTTACAAATTACATTAGCAATTAATGTGGCATCAGTTACTTCAAGAAATTCAACAGGGCAATATTAAATCATTAGCTCGAACCATTTCCTTAGTTGAAAATGAATATGAAAATTATTTTCAATTATTGCAGCAATTGCCATCTTCCAATACAAAAATAATTGGTATTACCGGTTCGCCGGGTGCAGGAAAAAGTACGCTAACCGATGCACTAATTGCAGAAATAGTTATGCAAAATAAAAAAGTGGGTGTGCTTTGTGTTGACCCATCTTCTCCATTTAATTTCGGTGCATTATTGGGTGATAGAATTAGAATGAGTGAATGGTATAACCATCCTAATGTTTTTATTCGTTCATTGGCAACACGGGGAAGTTTAGGCGGATTGCATCCTAAAATAATTGAAATAGCCGATATAATGAAAGCTGCTTTGTTCGATTATATTATTATAGAAACAGTGGGTGTTGGGCAAAGTGAAGTAGAAATTGCAGGTCTTGCCAATACAACGGTGGTGGTAGTTGTACCCGAATCGGGCGATGAAGTACAAACTATGAAAGCGGGTATAATGGAAATTGCAGATGTATTTGTAGTGAATAAAGCCGATAGACCCGGTGCAGATGAATTTGTAAAAAATTTGCGATTAATGTTGATGCCCAATTCAACTGAAACTGTTTGCGAAATTGCTGTTGTTAAAACTATTGCTTCGCAAAAACAAGGTATTAAAGAATTGTTCGAAAAAATTTGTTTGCATTTAGATCATGTAGAAAATTCGGATAGAAAATATTATTTACTTACCGAAAAAGCATATCATATCATTCAACAATATCGAATGAAAAATGTTAGTAAGGTAGATTTGCTTAATAAAATTAGAACCATACAAAATTTCAATATTTACCAATTTATACAACACTATATTTAAAATGGATAAACCTATTATAGCCAAAACAGAACCTTCGGTAATTAAAGTGGAGAAAGGAAAAACCTATTCTTGGTGTACTTGTGGGTTAAGTGAAAAAAATCCTCTTTGCGATGGCTCACATAAAAAAACTTGGTACGAAGAAAATGGCGAAACGGTAATGCCCTTTAGAAGTTTAAAATTTACTGCTGATGAGGATGGAGAAGTTTGGTTATGTAATTGTAAACAAACAAAAAAAGCTCCATTCTGCGATGGAAGCCATAAATTAATTATTCCGTAATTTATTAATTGTTATTCTGCTCGGTTTTTATCCATTTATATGCAATAAAGCCAATAATAGCAAAAGGCATAATCATTAAGTACACAATAGCGCCGTTTAATGCTTTAGCCGGCCCTTCGCCCAATTGCGAAGCAGTTTTACTGCAAATAGAACATTGGGCAAACGAGTACAAACAGAAAAATATACTTACCAATAGTGCTGCTATTTTTTTCTTCATTACTTTAATATTTCGGCACAAAGATACTAGTTGCTAAAATATTTTTTAATTTACTTGCTCAAGAATAATAATATGCAACATCGAAGGCAATTTATTCAGCACATGAGTTTATTAGCCGGAGCTTTTTCTGCTAATAGCTTATTTAATCAATTATATGCTGCTTCTTTTAAAAATGCAAATGAAAGGGTAAAACATCTTTCAGATGAAGTCATTGCAGCCGATGAGGATTATTGGAGTGTAATTCAGCAAGCATATACGGTTAGTGCTACTATTATTAATTTAAATAATGGTGGAGTTAGTCCGGCACCCCGTGTTGTGCAGGAGGCATTAGATAGATATAATAAATTAACCAACGAAGGGCCATCTTATTTTATGTGGCGCATTTTAGATCAAGGACGAGAACCTTTGCGTCAAAAATTAGCCGATTTAGCTGGCGTAAATGCAGAAGAAATTGCCATCAACAGAAATGCAACCGAAGCGTTAACAACCATCATTTATGGGTTAAATTTAAAATCGGGTGATGAAGTGATTGGTACTAAGCAAGATTATCCGAATATGATAAATGCTTGGCGTCAGCGAGCTGAAAGAGAAGGAATTGTTTACAAACAAATTAATTTCAATTTTCCAATTGAGAATGATGATGAAATTGTAAAAGCGTATGAAAATGCTATTACAGTAAACACCAAAATTATTCATGTAACACATATTATTAATTGGGTGGGGCAAATTATGCCTGTTCAAAAAATTGCCGATATGGCCCATCAACACGGAATAGAAGTGATTTGCGATGGGGCTCATAGTTTTGGGTTACTTGACTTTACAATTTCCGATTTGCATTGCGAATATTTTGGCACATCGTTGCATAAATTTTTAAGTGCTCCTATAGGCAGCGGAATGCTCTGGATTAAAAAAGAAAAAATTGAAAAAATTTGGCCATTAGTTTGTAATGATCATCCTAAAAGCTCCGATATAAGAAAGTTCGAAACCCTTGGTACAAGAAGCTTTCCAATTGAACAAGCTATTGGAGAAGCAATTAATTTTCATACGGCAATTGGCAGCAAGCGAAAGGAAGAACGAATACGGTATTTAAAAGATTATTGGGCAATGAAAGTGAAAGATATTCCTAACGTTGCTATTCATACCTCTTTAAAATCGCAGTATTCTTGTGCAATTTGTGGTGTTAGCATTAAAGGAATGACTCCTGGAGAATTAGATGCAGCTTTATTTAATACTTATAAAATTCATACGGTAGGTATTGTTTGGGAAAATATTAGTTGTGTGCGTGTAACGCCGCATGTGTACACACGTTTGCAAGATTTGGACAAGTTTGCCAGAGCTATTGAAGAGTTGGCTGCAAAAAAGAATTAATATTTTGTACTTAGCAACAGTAAGGCTATTTAACTTTTTGTATTACGCACTTTACAAATTGACATGTATGGTTGAATAAAGCGATGAATGTTGAAGTGTGCGACGCAACCATTGCTACATAAGGGTTTGAAGCTGGATATCAAAATAAAAAAGTCTTGCTATAGAACAAGACTTTATAATAATTTGTACTTCTAATTGTATTAAGAAGCTTTAACTTCTGTTTTTTTTACAGTAGTTGTTGTTTTGTGTGGTCTGCTTTTACCAAAAGAACCTTTAAAACGTTTTCCTTTAGCAGTTTTTTTGTCACCTCTACCCATAATAATATTTTTATAAATTATTTTGAAAGGCAAAGGTAAAAAAAATCCTGCCTTAAAATACAGACAGGATAAGAATTTAATGTTGGTTACGAATTAGAGTTTTGCACTTAATTCTTTGCCGGCTTTAAAGCGTGCAACTTTTTTAGCTTTAATTTTAATAGTAGCTCCGGTTTGAGGATTACGTCCTGTACGAGCAGCACGTTTAGAAACTGAAAAAGTTCCGAAACCTACTAAAGTTACTTTGCCACCGCCTTTTAAAGTTTTAGTTACAGCTTCAATAAAAGAATCTAATGAGGCATTAGCTTGTGTTTTAGTAACGCCTGCATCTTCGGCAATTTTTGCAATCAATTCAGCTTTGTTCATACATGAAATTTTAATGAGTTATTTATCGTTAACAAATGTATATGCTTTTATGCATCAACAAAATATTTTTTCATGGTGTATAAAATCTTGTCTTTCTGTAAAAGCCTTTCGTGTAAAGGCTTTTATAAGATTAAAGGAGATTGCGATGTGAAATAAAAAAAGTTAAAAATCTTCTAAAAGCCTTATCAGTATTGAATTGTAGAAATATTTTTATTGAAATACAATGCCTGTAAGGGTTTTAGAGAAATATAATAAAGATTTTTGACTGGCAAAACTATCTTCAAAAAATTTCCACACTTAATGCACAACCTGCATTACTGTTCTAAAAGCAATAAATTGATTGTCCCATTTTATGAAAGCTTTTTTTTGTAATAATGGTGCATACTGATTAACATAATTGTGGTAATGTTCTATATCTGTAGCAAAGTATTGTATAATATAGGTTATTCCATCACTTTCCTCTATTTCTAATAATTTAAATAGTTTGTGTCCTGAAAATTGTTGTGTAGCCAATATTTCCGGAATATGTTCTTCTTTTTGCCACTTTAACCAATCTGCTTCAATAGCGGCATTTATTTTTACTGTAATATTATACACTATCATAATTCGGTTTTAAGTTCGAGATAAATAGGGCAATGATCGCTATGCTTTACATCCGGAAATATTGTTGCATCAAGCAGATTATTCTTTAGCGTATCTGTAACGCATATATAATCTATTCTCCAGCCTTTATTTTGTAATCGAACACTTGGAAAACGCTGGCTCCACCAACTATATGCACCAATAGTTGTTGGGTGAATAAAACGAAAAGTATCAATAAACCCATTTGATAAAAATTTTGTCATCCATGCTCTTTCTTCGGGTAAAAATCCGGATGAATTTTTATTTCCCTTTGGGTCATGAATATCTATTTCGGTATGTGCAATATTATAATCGCCTGTTACAATTATTTGTGGTCTTGTTTTTTTGAGTTCATTTAAATAATCAAACATTTCATCTAACCATTGGTATTTGTAGGTTTGACGTTCATCGCCGCTGGTACCCGATGGAAAATAGGCGTTAATTAAAGTAATTTTTCCAAAATCTAACCGTATCACTCTTCCTTCAAAATCACTCTGTTCGTTATTATGGCCATATTGCACCAAACTTGGTTTTATTTTTGTAAATACTGCAACACCACTATAGCCTTTTTTTTGTGCCGAAAACCAATAAGTTTCAAAACCAAGTGCTTCAATTGCTTTATAATCTACATCTTCTTTTGAAGCTTTGGTTTCTTGAATGCAAATAATATCGGCAGGATTAGATATAAGCCAATCTAATAGCCCCTTTTTTATGGCAGCTCTAATACCATTGGTATTATAAGAAATGATTCGCATAAAATATGAATATATATTGCAAGATATACATCTTAATCTTTCACCGAACTTTATAGTCTATCTTTCATAAAATGAAATAAAGTTGGTATGAGTAAAAAACAAAAAAAAATTGAACGAATTATTCCTGCTAAGGTTCCGGTATATTTAGAAGGGCCCAAACATCCTGTGTACGAATTTGGATTTGCTTTTCATGTATTTAGAGAATTTATAAAAGCATTTAGGACATTACATTTTGTAGGCCCATGTATTACTGTTTTTGGTAGTGCCCGTTTCGATGAATTTCATCCGCACTATTTAGAAGCTGTTGAATTTGGCAAACGCATAGCCCAATTGGGTTTTACAACATTAACCGGTGGTGGCCCGGGCATTATGGAAGCTGCTAATAAAGGTGCTTTCGAGGCCGGCGGAATTTCTGTAGGCTGCAATATTAAATTGCCCTTTGAGCAAAAACCCAATCCGTATGTAAATGTAACAATCACTTTCAATCATTTTTTTACACGTAAGGTTGTGCTGGTAAAATATTCGTACGCTTTTATTATTATGCCCGGCGGTTTTGGTACTATGGATGAATTTTTCGAAACATTAACTTTAGTACAAACAAAAAGTATTACAAGATTTCCAATTGTTTTATTTGGCGTTAAATATTTTCAGCCTTTAATGGATTATATGCACTTAATGGCCAATAAAGGAACTATTTCTCGAGAAGATTTAGATTTGGTTTTGATGACAGATGATTTTGACAATGCCATTTTACACATAAAAAAATATGTAATAGAAAATTATAAAATTAAAAGAAGAAAACGCATTTGGTGGTTATTTGAAAAACGGTAAAAAATAGGAGTAGTTAGTTTAGTGAGGGCATTCTTTATTTTTCCTTTTAGAAATGATTGGATAATTTTTAGTTACCTGCTTTAATCGGTTTGGATTGGTATGTTTAAAGCTGAATAGCAATTTTTTCTATGTATAATTTTTATATTACAATTTTGAGGCTACTACTTCAGTGGGTATTTGGGTTAGAAATAATCAACCCGAGTCTATATTCGATTGCAAATAAAAAACAGGCCGAGTTTGACCTGTTTTTTATTTGCTCCTCAGACTGGACTTGAACCAGTGACCCTCTGATTAACAGTCAGATGCTCTAACCAACTGAGCTACTGAGGAATTCCTTTAAGGGTTGCAAAAATAGGGGGATAAATTGCTTTAACAAAAAAAAATTCAACTAAATAATCCTTTTGTTTCAATACCAATAAAAATCCCGTCTTTATTAGTTTGTACCGCATAGTTTTTTAAAAAAAAGCCCTCTCCACTGGTATTTCTGCCATTTTGCATGTTAAACTTATATCTGTGTAATGGGCAAACTATGTTTCCAATAGCATCAATAGTTCCATTGGCTAAAATGCCACTTGCATGTGGGCATTTATAAGCAAAAGCAAAAATTTTATTTTGAAAGATGGCTAATGTAATTTTTTTATTGTCTATTGTTATTACACACATATTATTAGTTTGCCAACTAATTTCTTCCGGAGTGGTTGCTATTTTATGCCATATAATTTTTGAAAAGCTCATTTAAAAATAAACGGTTTTGTATGGGTAGCGTATTTGATACATATCTCGTACTTTGTGTAAAATAAATAAGCGTAATGCATCTATATTTTTACGTTCTGTTGCCGAAATAAATACACAATTTTTATTGGTTTGTCTTTCCCATTTTTCTTTCATTTCTAATAAAATATTTTCTTTAACTGCATCATCAAGCCATTCATCAAAATAAACATGTTCGTATAAATCCATTTTATTAAAAATGGTAAGTACCGGTTTATTGTAGGCATTTAGTTCTTGTAAAGTTTTGTTTACGGTAGCCATTTGCTCTTCAAATTGCGGATGAGATGTATCTACTACATGTAATAAAATATCTGCTTCTCTCACTTCATCTAATGTGCTTTTAAAGCTTTCAATTAAGTGATGAGGAAGTTTACGAATAAAGCCAACCGTATCGCTTAATAAAAAAGGAGTATTTTCAAAAACTACTTTTCGGGTGGTGGTGTCTAATGTGGCAAATAATTTATTTTCGGCAAATACGTCACTTTTGCTTAGCAAATTCATGGTAGTGCTTTTGCCCACATTGGTATAACCTACTAAGGATACGCGTATAAATTCTCCTCTATCTTTTCGTTGGGTGAAAGATTGTTTATCTATTTCGGATAATTTTTTTTTCAGTAACGATATTTTATCTTTTACAATTCGCCTATCGGTTTCAATTTCTGTTTCACCCGGGCCTCTTGTACCAATACCACCTCCTTGCCTTTCTAAATGTTGCCACATTCCTTTTAATCGGGGTAATAGGTACTGGTATTGTGCCAATTCAACCTGTACTTTAGCTTGTGCTGTTCGGGCACGGCGAGCAAAAATATCCAGTATTAAATCGCTGCGATCGATAGTTTTTATGCCAATTGCTTTTTCGATATTGCTAATTTGCGAGCCGGTTAATTCATCATCAAAAATGGCAACATCAATTCCTTTTTGGGCGATATAGTTTTTTATTTCTTCTAATTTTCCTTTCCCTACAAAAGTTTTACTATCGGGATGTTGTAATTTTTGCGTAAATCTTTTTGTAGTAACAGCTCCTGCAGTTTCGGCTAAAAAAGATAATTCGTCTAAATATTCGGTTACTTGCTCTTCTGTTTGTTCTTTTTGAACTACACCAACTAAAATTGCTTTTTCTTGTTCTTTTATTTTTTGTTGTTTCTCTATCAAATCAAAAATTTTTACAAATGTAATTTATCCAATTCCCTTTTTAAAAACCTTTATTATTTTAAGGAATTACTTCGAATAACAATAATTGTGTTTTTTCGAGTGGATTAAAATTGTTGTCGGCAATAAACAATAGGGTATTATGGCCATTGGGTAATGTAGGGCCAAAGGTTACGCCTTCAATATTATCAATGTACATTTTTAAATCGTCCATGTTCAGTAATAATTGTTTAGTGGCAGCGGTAAAATGGGTATTTTTTTTAAGCGATTTATTATGGATAATATTTGTGGCATTACTTAAATTGGCCATATAAACTTTAATAGTGCAAGCGGATATTCCGGTAGAAAATGAACGTTCAATAACCAATAATTGATGGTTGTTAATAAAAAGAATATCCGGAATACCGTTTATTTTAAATCCATTTTCGGGAATAGCAGCATGTGCCACTGGATCTAATAAATACGCATATTGTGCTGTGTTTTTTTTAGTTTCTACATCAAACTTATATAGGCGGATAAAAGCTTTATTGGGTTGCACATTGGCTCTTGGTCCATCTTCGTACAAAGGTTCTTCAACATTTACCCAAAGTGTTTTATAATTGTTACTAAATGATAATCCTTCTAATACACCATTTTGGCGTGGCCCATTTTCGGTGGCATGCATTAATAAATTGTGTGGTAAGGGAAAAGTATCCAAATATTTCCCTTGTTTAGACATAATGGTAATTGCCGGATTCTCTAAAATGGTATCTTTTTTATTAACAATTCTTTCTCCTTCGCTTGTCCAATACAAAGTATTATTGGCACTATTAAGCCGTATATCTTCGGGGTCGGGTGTATGAAAAGGATTTTGTTTAGAATTAGGATATACGGTATCATTGCTTTGCAGCATATTTTGTACATCAACAAAAACAATACTGTCTATTGAATTATTATGGATAAAAATATGGGCAGTATAAAATCGTGCAGGATTTATTGCACTTCTGTCATCGCTAATTAAGTAGTATATATTATCTTTTTTATCATAATCAATACCCGATAAACCACCAATAATAGAATTTTTAAAAGATTGGTTGTATGCAATATCCCGTTCGCTTAAAAATTTTAATTTACTGATAGTTTTATTTTGTGTAATTCCTTTGCTATAACAAGTAAATACAATTAAAGGCAGTAGTATATAGTGGTAAATAGATGTTTTTTGCATAACGATAATTTAACTAATACCTGTAAGAATAAAGCATTTGTATAAATAAACAGAAAAAATATTTTACTGAAGAGTATAATTTTAATAGGAATAATAAAAACCACTTACAATACTATAAGTGGCTTTTATTAAGTGGGCCCACCTGGGCTTGAACCAGGGACCCCCTGATTATGAGTCAGGTGCTCTAACCAGCTGAGCTATAGGCCCCGAATCAAAGCATTTTGATTCATGAGGCCGCAAAAATAGTTAAATCGGTAGATTTTCAAACTAAAAAACAAATTATGCCATAAATTTTTTAAAATTATCTTTATATAGTAATAACTTTTGTGATGCTTAAATCAATTCCAATCCTATTATTCTTTTCCTTTGGTTGCTTATATGTATTTTCTCAAACAAAATCCATTTCATCCGATGAGTTATTGCAATTAGCTCGTCATGCAGCTTTTGATAAAAAAGATTATACCACCGCCAAAGCGTATTTATATTCGGCTTTGGCACAATCGCCCAATTATGCCGATGTGCGAATTTTTTTAGGAAGAATTTTTTCGTGGACAAGTAACTATGATAGTGCATCAATTTGCTTTTCTTATGTTTTAAAGAATAATCCGGATAATGAAGATGCAGCAATTGCATACACTGATTTAAATTACTGGAATGATAAAAACGATAGGGCATTAACTATTTGCAATAATGCATTAAAGTATCATCCACAATCGCAAGAAATTTTGCTTCGTAAGACAAAAATACTTTTGGCTCAAAAAAATTTTAGTGAGGCAAATAGTATTATTCAATCGTTACTTTCTATTAATAAAAACAATACGCAAGCCCGAGAAATTGCCGATGCAATTAAAGATCAATCATCTAAAAATAAAATTGGCATTAGCTACGATTACACATCTTTCGATAAACAATTTAACAATCCTTGGCATTTAACAAGTGTTTCTTACTATCGAAATACAAAATTGGGTACTGTTATAGGAAGAATTAATTATGCTAATAGGTTTGCCGAAAATGGCTGGCAAGCAGAAATGGAAGCATATCCCAAAATTTCTAAAACCTTTTATAGTTATGTGAATGCAGGATACTCAGATAATATTGGAGTGTTTCCTCATTGGCGCGCAGGATATTCGTTATATGCTAATCTTCCCAAAAGTTATGAAGCCGAATTAGGTTTTAGGTATTTAAATTTTTCTGCTGCTCCTATTTGGATTTATACTGCGTACCTTGGCAAATACTATAAAAGTTGGTTATTTGGATCGAGAGTATATATAACACCCGGACAAAATGGTTCGGCAGTTTCTTCCTCCTATGCACTTAATGCAAATTATTATTTATCCGATGCCGATAATTTTTGGTCGGCAACCATTGGTTATGGAATTTCTCCTGATGATAATGTCAACTCAATTCAGTTTAATCAGTTATTAAAAACGTATAAAGCATTGCTAATTTATCAAACCAAAATTTCTAAATTCAATATTTTGTATTTCAATATGGGATGGTATTATCAGGAGTATTTGCCTCAAACCTGGGGTAATCAATTTCAAACCGGTATATTATGGCAACATCGGTTTTAAAATCTTGGTTCAAAATAATAAAAAGAATAGCCATTGTTGTTCTTGTATTAACACCTGTATTGATGTTTTTAATTTGGTTTTTTTGGCCAAAAAGAAAATTAACGGTAGCTATTATAGATAAAACAGTATTAACTACACAAGCACAAGAACATATTTCTTTTAACTGGATTTTAAATCACGAAAAATTTGTAAAAAATAATGAACATCTGTACAATCCTTCAACAGATTATTTTGGTTTTTTTCCTGAAGAAAATGAAAAATTTCGTTTAAAGGGATTAGAGCGATTTACTAAAAATCAATTAATACAATTAAGTGCAGATGCCGATTTGGTTTATTTAACCGATGCGTACGGAATTTATAGAAATGAATGGATAAAACACAGCGATACTAAAGAAAGATCGGGAATTATTTATGGAGGAACCAGTGATGCCGATATGCAATTTTTGCAATTAATGCAACAAAATAAAAAACTTATAATTGCCGAATTTAATTCATTAGGATCGCCAACTTCTCCCATTGTTAGAAGTGAATTTGAAAAAACTTTTGGAATAAAATGGCTTAATTGGATTGGAAGATATTTTGCAGTATTGGATACTTCGATAAATACCGAATTGCCCAAATGGATGATTAAAAATTATCTGTTACAGCATAATCACCAATGGTCTTTTAAAGGAAGTGGAATTGTATTTGTACGAAGCGATGATAGAATTGAAATTTTATCATACCCTATTAATTTAACTGTTCAAACGCCATTAATTTATGCTACAGCAGAAGGTAAAAATTATTATCAATTACCCGAAAAAATAAAATACAATTATTGGTTTGAAGTAAATGAAATAAACCAAACTTATAACCATTCTATTGCCAATTTTAGCATTGAAACTAATGTTGCCGGTACCGATTCTCTGCTGCGTTGGGGTATTCCAAAAACATTTCCGGCAGTTTCTGTTCATATTAATAACGGTTACAGATTTTTTTATTTTTCAGGCGATTTTTGCGATAATCCTATTCATCTTTTTTCTGCTTATTTTAAGTGGGTGCAATATTTTAAATGGATGTTTTATAACACGCAAGATCCTGAAGAAAGAAAAAGTTTTTTTTGGAAATTTTACAGCCCGTTGGTTACAAAAATTTTAAATGATTATTATCAGTCGCGAATGCAATAATTCTTTCAATTACTATTTTTAAGTAAGCTATCGGGCAATAATTTATAATTAGAAAGTAATTGGTTGTTCTTATATTTAAACTTGTTTAAAGCATTATTGAGTTGTTGCTTTTTACTATCGTTTTGTATTAAACTTATATCCATGTTATTGCTTATTGCATATAAATTATTACCCGAAAGCATATAGTCTTCCATTATAAAATCGTTTATTTCTGTTTTAGTTTGCATTAATGGATATGCATGAATATTTCTGAATGATCTTACAGTATCTAATCCTGTTCCCATCCAACTTACTGTGGTTGGTATTTTTAAATGGTATGTATTGTGTAATAGCATTAGCAAGCTGGGTGTAATATCGAAATGAGTTGAAACTGAAGAAAATTTTGCTGTACGCTTTAAGAGAGGAGAGTAAATAATTAATGGCACATGATAGCGATCTATTTTACTACTCATAGGTATTTCGGGCATTCTATGATCTCCTGTAATTATAAAAATAGTATTATTAAATTCTTTGGTTTTGCTATACAGGTTAAAAAAGTATTTTATTGCATCGTCCATATATAAAATAGTGGCATAATTTTTTTCATAATTTCTATGTTCTTTTTTTTGTGTTTCATCTAAGCCAAGTTCATTCATTCTCTGTTCAAATTTTTGCAGGTATTTGTCTTCTTCATTAATAATAAATGGATCATGTGTAGAAACCGTTAAGGCAATATCTATAAAAGGTAATTCGGTAGTGGTTTCTGATAATATTTTTTTAAAAAGATCTTTATCGCCATAACCCCATGTAAAACCATTTGTTGCAGGCATTTTTTTATATAGTGAAGATGAGAAGCTTTGTTCATCATGCACGTTTGTTTTATTTTTTTGCATGAAAAGATGCATATTATCGAAATCGGCATTTCCTCCATAATAGAAATTGCTTGTATAATTATTGTTATTTAAAATGCTCATTAAAGAAAAGTGTTGTGGCATTAAATTACCTAATTCGCAAAAACCATTTTTTGCAAATGGCAATGAAGCGGTTACTGAAGGCAATACTGCAAAAGTTCTTCCTCCTTCGCTTAAAAAATTCTCCCAGTATAAACTCTTTTCAGATAATGAATCTATAAAAGGAGTAAAGCTTCCTAAATAAGCTCCTTTGTTCGAGAAAGCTCTGCCTAAACCTTCCACTAAAATGATAACAATATTGGGCGGCTTTGCCGATGAATTAAAAAAATTGCTTAATACATCGGTGCTATCCATTGTATGTAGAAAAGGAAATTTTTTTTCATCAATATAGTTTATAGAAGTTGTTACATTCTTTTCATTATCACTTCCATAATCCCCAATATAAGTATCAGCGTATATGTCGTTATACGGTGTGGAAGGAAAGAAATGTTGTATTGAAGTAGTTATAAAGTAATAAGGTTTATTAATGGTTAAATTGTTGCTAAACTCTTGCTGCAATTGAATTTGGTTAGTGTATTGTGAGGTATTAAACAGGAACGATAATAGAAAAATAGAAACAATTATGTAAGAAGTAATACCGTTGCACTTAATTAGTTTGGGTATAAAAATTAAAGCAGTAACAGTAGCGGTAATTATTAATACTGCAAGCAAAATAATTTTAATGTTGAATATTCCGGATGAGCCAATTGTTTGCAAAATTTCTTGATAAGAATATCCCCAAAGATCACTTCCCAATAAAACAGAAGTTCGTAAAAAATATTGTGATAATGCCAATTGAAGTATTACGAGAGAGCTTGCACAAATAAGTAAAATAATTTTTGCAATAGTTTTATGAATGAATGCAAGCAGAAAGAAAAGTATGCAAAATGCTCCTGCAATTTGTGTGTAGAAACTTATGTCTTTTATTACTGATAGGGTATATGTTTTTACTGTAAAATTTGAAAATCCATTATGTACTGAGTTTTGAATTAGTTCTACCAAACGGGATGCAAGCAGTAATAAAAATAATGTTATAGTAATTGAAATAAATTGTTTTGCTGAAGCAGTAAGGTTAAAAAAAATAGTGGTTATTGATAGTCTTTTTCTTTTCGTTTCCACAGGCAATAATTCTGTAAAAGTCTGTGCAATTGGTTGTGTTTTATTTTGTGTTGTAAAACCAACTCTTGTCATTTCTCCCCATCCTTTATTTCTTGTAATAAGACTACCAAATCCTTTTATAGAGCTCCATACAACTAATGGATGAAAATAAAAAGGTTCAAGTAAAGCAGCGATAATAAGTTGAACAATATCCGATTGCCGCCTGTATTGATTGTATGTAATAATTTCTAAGCAAATTGCAAAAATAGAATACAGATAGCCTAATAAAATAATAAGAAATAAATAGGTAAAAAAAGTATTCCATTCAATTAACCCGGTTAATGCCGATAAGAGAAAAAAAGCTAAACCAAAGAATTCAACAAGTGGTGCACAAAGTTCAAATAAAAACCAATAAGGATAACTTAATAAACCGGTAATATGATAAGCAGGATTAAAGAATAATTTTTTGTGCAGTTTCAATGTTTCAAAAGTTCCTCTTAGCCATCTGTTTCTTTGTCGTTTTAATATTTCGGATGATGAAGGTACTTCTGTCCAGCATAGCGGATCGGGAATAAAACTAACAACATATTTTTCTTTTTTCTCTTCCATATATCTACGCATTCTCACTACAAGTTCCATATCTTCTCCAACTGTATTTGGGTTATATCCTCCGCAGGCAATTACAATTTCTTTATCAAATGCGCCGAATGCACCCGATATAAGCAATAATCCATTTAAATGGCTCCATGCCATTCTTCCTAAAATAAAAGCTCGTATGTATTCAAGGCTTTGCATGCGAGCCAAAAAATTAGTTGGCAAATTTACTTTCACCAATCTTCCATGTTCAATAATGCAAGAGTTTGCTACGCGTACTACACCACCGGTTGCAATTACCCTTTTATCTGTTTGTTCTAAAAAGGGTTTTATCATTTTTAATAGCGCATCATTTTCTAATACGCAATCAACATCAATACAAACTAAATATTTATTCGATGCGATATTGATACCTGTATTTAATGCATCGGCTTTTCCTCCATTTACTTTATCTATAACAATTAATTTTTTATAAATAGGATTTTTACTTTTATAAACTGCTTTAACTTCTTTGGTATTAATTTGATAATTGATAAAGTAGTTGGCATTTTCTAATTCAAACTCTTGTATTAATTTTTGTAAACTATCATCTTTACTTCCATCATTAATAATAATTACTTCAAAATTGCTGTAATACAGCGATAGTAGTGAACGGGCATTTTCGATAATAGTTTGACCTTCATTATAAGCCGGAGCTAATATGCTGATAGATGGTGTATATTTTGATGCAGCAAGTAATGTGTAGTTGGTAAATTTATTTTTTTGTAAGTAACTTTTAATTTCAAGTATAGCAAAAAAGCTAATTGCAAAATAGGTAATTATTAAAAGAATGGAGTAAATAAAAATTACATATTGCACCATCAACTGAATAATATATTGTATGTAGTATATCAATTTAGTAGCATTTCTTTTTTTATATGCAAGTATATTTTTTCATATACAGTATTTAAAGCTTTTCCTTTTTCTTCTAAAATAGTTAATCCTGTTTTAAAGCAATGCGTTAAAGCTCTTGCGGCATAAAGTTTAATCATATCATTTTCATTCGATAGTTGGGTTAATAAAAAATCAAACTGGTCTTTATTGCCAATAGCCGATATGGCTTTTAAAATTTGAATTTTAATACTAAATATTTCTTCGTTGTATATGTTAACTAACTCATTTGCGGTGGTTTCGTTGGCAATATGCAATAATGTTTCAATGGCTTGAGAGCGGATACGAGCATTTGTATGCGTTAAGCAATGTAAAACCTCGTTATGAAAATGTAGTTTTTGAAATATTTCAGCAAATCGCAAGGCTATTAATACAACCGAATCATTAGCCGATAAAAGCCATTTAGAAAGATTATCCGATAATTGTCCATCCTCAGTATGTGCAGCCAATTGTTCTAATATTTTAAGTTGTTGCCATTCTGTAAGCGGATAAGTCAATGAATCTAAAAAATTCAATCCCTTAAATCCTAATAAATTAATGATACCTATTTGGGCTTCCATTCTAATTATTTCGTTATGGCTATCTACATTTTTGTATAATTCATGTATCATATCGGTTTGCCCAAACGTATATAATTCTATAATTCCTTTGGTTTTAATATTCCATTTTCGGCTATGTATTTTTTTTAGTGAATCTTGTTTTAGGTTTAATTGATTATATAGTAATTGCACCTTTTGTTTTGCTGCTCCGGAAAGATTGTTAATAGTAGCTTCTAATTGATTAATTACATAATTGCGAGCATCTTTTTTATGTAATATTTTTTTTAATCTTATAATAGAGCTGTTATCTTCTTCCCAATTATCCCAAGTGCCAATAACAATACCTGCAATTAAATTTTCTGTTAGTGTAGATAATTTTTTTTTCCGAATAAAAATTTGTTTGCTGTTATTTAAAATTAAAAAAGCAAATAGTAATAAAATAAGCAATAAGGAAAGTAAAATAATAGTGGCTGTATTAATTGTAGCAGGAGTAATGATTTTAAGAAAAACATATTGCACACTCCCAAATTGAAGTGAAAAGGATATTGGGTTAATATGGATAAATGGAGAAAACAATTAAACTTTTGTTTAATTATTTAAATTTTAGTAATCGGTTCATTCTAAAAACTAATTCATTTAAATTAAATGGTTTAGTTACATAATCGTCGGCACCAAGGTTAAATGCTTCTTCAACATGATGTTCTTGCCCTAATGAGGTTAATACTATAATTTTTGCTTGTAATTTTTTTTGTTTCACTTTCACAATAATTTCTATTCCCGAAGAGTAAGGCAGCATTAAATCGGTAATAACAAGGTCGGGCTCTAACTTGTCTAATATCTCTAACGCATCTTTACCATTATCGCAGCAAATTACCTCAAAGCCTTCTCTTTGTAATTTTAGCTCAACGGTTTTTAGCATAATGGATTCATCTTCTACCAAAAGTATTTTCATACATAAAGGATATTTTATAAGCAATAAATTTAAGCAATTTTATACCGTAGGCAATATTTATTCCTATTGAAGCTTTGCCAAATATGCCGATAATAAAGGAATTGATGCATTGGTTTGTTGTTCTAATTTCTGTATTAAATTGGCAATAAGTGGTAATTGTTCGGCACTTTTGGCTAACTTTTCTATTTCGGTTGCAACCTGTAGTAAGTTATTTATTTGTATTACTGATAAAGAAGATTTAGCAATATGTGCATTGCTCGAAAGGTTGTCCCATTCTTTATTCTCGTAATTTATTTTTATTTTCTCAATGGTTTTCGGCAAATTTTGTATAAAAAGTGCTATAATAGTTCTTGCGGTAGTACCATTAAAATCTATAAATTCTCCTATAAAAGTTAAATCAATTTGTATATTATCGGCATCAATTATTTTTTTCATATTATTGCTTGTATGGTAAATTTAATGAACTTAGTTAAAAGGGTTTTAGAAAAAGAAACTTATGGTCTTTGGTTTTTTGCTAATTTTTAACCCTTTTTGTGAGGGCATTTCTACTATTTTTGCCACTCGCCATGAAATGGGTTTCATCCATTAAATAATAAAAATGAGAAAAACGTTATTACTACTACTTTGCATCATCTCTATCTCGTCGGCTAATGCCCAACTGAGTAAGCTTTTTAGTAAAAAGAAAAAACAAACAGATACTGTAAATACTGTTAATACAGCCAATACAGCCATTGCAACTGTTGTTAAGCCAAAAATAAAAACTGCTAAAACAAAAGTTATAATGCCTGCAGAAAAAAAAGTAAAAAGAGATTGGAGTAAAATTGATTTGAAGAAAAGACCAGCCGATCATTTAATGATTCAGTTTGGAAGTGATTCTTGGATTAATAGGCCCAACCCCGATACTATTAATACTATTGGCTCCGGTAGATTTTTTAATATTTATGGAATGATTGATAAACCTTTTAAAACCGATCCGCATTTTAGTATTGCTTATGGTTTGGGTTTTTCTACCGATAATATCTACTTTGGAAATACCAATTATGTAAACTTTAAAGCAGTTAATAGTACACTTGCTTTTTTAAATTATAGTCCTTATTCGTTTAAGAAATTTAAAATGACTACTATATATTTGGAAGCTCCTGTAGAAATAAGGTATTATTCTAATCCCGAGCATCCTAATAAATCTTGGAAGTTTGCAGCAGGTGCAAAGTTTGGTATTTTATGGAAATCTTACACTAAAGGAAAAAATTATGTAGATAATGGCGGTAATAGTGTTTATGGCGTTTCTTATACCGAAAAAATAATTAATAAAACATACATTAATGGCTTTGATGTAAGATCTAGCTTAAGGGTTGGTTATGGTAATGTTAGCGTACATGCCGATTTACAATTATCTACCGTTATTAAACCAACTTATGGTCCAAATCTGCATACTGTTTCTGTTGGATTAACAATTAGTGGATTATAAAAAATAACAAATTTGCAATATGCAAATAAGCCTTACTGTTACAGTAAGGCTTATTTATTTTAGAAATGCTCTTTTTTTCTATTATTGTTGTTTCCTCCACCGTTAAATCCTCCAAATCTATTGCCACCTCCATTAGAGTTTCCTGCCGGTCTATTAAATAAAGGTGCCATAGCTCTTTGCGATTGAAAATTTTGGAATCTCGACATTCCTCTGTTTTGCATTTGTTGCTGACGCTCCAAATTTTGAATTACCTGTGGCCTTTGCATGGCATTCACCGGTTGCCACTGACGTGGTTGTCTTTGTTGCAACCATTGTCCTCTTTGATCTCTTTGAAAAACATTTCCCTCTCTATCGGTTGTAATGGTATTAGATCTTGGGTTTGCCCTGTTATTATTATTTCTGCTTTCATCAAATATCGGTCTATTGGTATTGGATCTTGTGGAAATGTTATTGGAAATAAATCTGTTGTTAGAATTGATATTGGTTATTGCATTATTATGGTTGATAACAGTTCTATTAATTACAACATCGTTTCTGTAATTATAAATATTAGTATTAAAGCTTCTTTCGTTTATAAAACGGTTATTTGAAAATCTATTACCGTAAAAACCATTTCTATAATATCCGCCAAAGCCATAACCATAACCGCCCCCCCATGGTCTCCAGCCAAATGGCGGATGATAAATAGATGGGCCCCACCAACCACCACCCCAACCATTCCAATAAGATGCTCCAAACCCTATATTAAACCAATTAAAACTATAATCAAATCCTAAGCTCCATCCCATCCATGGGTTGTAATGCATTCCAAAACCCCATGTGTATGGGCGAGGATAGTAATAATTTCCCCACCAAGGATTATAGTTATAGCCTGTTCCGTAAACAACGGTTGGTCCATCTATAAAAGCATTTAAGTAGCCGGGCGTATATCCCATATATACCCAATCGGGCGATACATCGTAGATGTACACATACTTCATATTATATACCGGATAGGAAGGTGGAATAATATCAACTTCATCGGGTCTTTGTGTAGCAACACTCCATGGTCCTGTTGCAGTTGGTGCCTCAAACCAAACCCCATTTTCAACGCAATAATAACTTCCTTTATAGGCTACTACCGAGCTTTGCGTATTTACGCCATATTGCATATTGGTGCCTTTAATATTCTCGAATTGTGGTGTGCCATCGTAAGTAACAGTAGCTTTTGCCTTTTTTCTATCTACTTTGGCTGTTTGAGGAATTTGTGCATCCATGATTGCTTCACGTGCGGCTGGTGTTCCTGCAACATTTGCCAACACATTATCTTTTGCCGAACCTTCGGGAATTCTGGAAAAATCGGCCGGTAAGTTATTCGATGCAATATATTGCCAATTGCCATTTTTTAGTTGTGGCGATTTGTACCATCTGCCGGAAATTAATAGATAATATTGTTGAGCAGAAGCATCCATAAAAATATCATTATCGGAGTTGCTTACATATAGCAAATTAGTTCCGCTGATGGGTGTAAAGTTGGCTTCGCCATTTGATTGAACCAATTCGGCATTAGTGGTGCTTACTATTATATCTGAAACAACGTTATGCTGTGCCGCTGCAGAGTCCGATTCGTATCCCGGTTCGGCATTGTTGTTGTTATTCAATGCTGTTTCTACTTTTTTTACGGCTGCAGGAATATTATTTTCTGCATATTGATACGGGCCGGTTGCTGCTGCAGCTACATACCATCTTTTACCACCATATAAGTAAAAATTATTGGCAACTTTTACCATGGTAAATGGTGTATTTACTACTGCATCTACTCCCCAATCTTTGTTATGTTGTAATATAGGATTGCCATTTATTAGCACTAAAATTGATGGGCGTGTGGTATAAATAATTTTTGGCGGTGTATTATTAAGGTGGGTAGATAATTTTTTTTCTTCTACTCGCATATCGAGCGATGCTAAAACTTCATCTAATGGTAATTCTCCTGCAACCGATGGTATTTGTGATTGAAGTAGTGATTTTATATCATTGATTTGTGTTTCATCAGAATCTCCGGCTATTTTAAGGTTAGGAATTTTGGCCGATACAATGGTTATTTTTCTATTGTCTTTATCTGTTTCAACGGTGGCTACTGTCCAAAATGTTCCAAATAGCGGATCGGTATTACTATCGTTTTGAAAAGAAATAGCAGATCGGTATTTTAATATGTTGTTTGAAAACGATTCGGGTTGCGGTTGATATATTTTTATTATTGAACCATCGTTTGTCGCAATAAGTTTTGGCCATTCATTCTGTGCGGATACTGCCAATGTTGCGAATAATAAACAAAATGTAACAAGGGTTTTCATACTACTATTTTTAATGAATAATTTTTGCTATCACTATTGTTGGCTTATGACCTTAAAACGGTATGCCAGATTAATTGGTAAATAAAAAATAAAATGGAATAACCATAGTTTAACAATTTATTGTATTAAAAACTATGCTGCCATAACAACGGAACTGTGAACTGAGCGTAGCAAGCGGCGATGCCATAGAAAACAAATGCCCGATACAAAATACTTTTCATGGGCACATTCGTTAATTTGCAGTGCAGAGTTATTTATGAGTTTTCAATTACATGCACCATATCAACCCAGTGGCGACCAGCCCAATGCTATTCGGCAGCTTACAGAAGGTATTTTACAAGGCGAAAAATATCAAACCTTATTGGGTGTAACCGGCAGTGGTAAAACATTTACTATGGCTAATGTTATTGCCAATGTGCAAAGGCCAACATTGGTATTAACACACAATAAAACTTTAGTTGCTCAATTATACGGAGAGTTTAAACAGTTTTTTCCGAATAATGCAGTGGGTTATTTTGTTTCTTATTACGATTATTATCAGCCGGAAGCATATATGCCGGTAAGTGATGTTTATATTGAAAAAGATTTAAGTATTAATGAAGAGTTGGATAAACTTAGGTTGCAAGCTACCAGTGAATTATTGAGCGGAAGACGCGATATTATTGTAGTAGCAAGTGTAAGTTGTATTTATGGTATGGGCAACCCTACGGAATATGAAAATGGTATTATTAGAATTGCAAAAGGACAAATCATTTCTCGGCAGGCTTTTTTACATGCCTTGGTGAATAGTTTATACAATCGTTCTCAAGGCGATTTTACCCGAGGAACTTTTAGAGTAAAAGGCGATACAATAGATATTAATTTGCCTTATGTAGATTATGGTTACCGCATTACTTTTTTTGGAGATGAAATTGAATTAATTGAAACCTTAGAATTAAGTAGCGGAAAACGAATTGGTACTATGGATAATGCCGCCATTTTTCCGGCTAATTTATACTTAGCACCGAAAGATATGTTGCAACAAGTAATATTCGATATTCAGGATGAAATGAAATTACAAGTTGAATATTTTAAAAATGTAGGAAAAGCTATAGAAGCACAACGCATAAAAGAAAGAGTGGAGTACGATGTAGAAATGATTCGAGAATTAGGTTATTGCACAGGTATTGAAAATTATTCTAGATTTTTTGATAGAAGAAATCCCGGCACAAGGCCTTTTTGTTTGTTAGATTATTTTCCGAAAGATTTTTTATGTGTTATTGATGAAAGTCATCAAACCATTCCGCAAGTGGCAGGCATGTATGGTGGCGATAGAAGCAGAAAATTGGTATTGGTTGATTATGGTTTTAGATTGCCTTCGGCTTTAGATAATAGGCCATTAAACTTTCATGAATTTGAAAATATTATTGGTCAAACTGTTTTTGTTAGCGCTACTCCTTCGGCGTATGAATTAGAAAAATCGGAAGGAGTTGTTGTAGAGCAAGTGGTACGACCAACCGGCTTATTAGATCCGCCTATTCAAGTTCGGCCTTCTGTTAATCAGATTGATGATTTGTTGAATGAAATTGATCAGCGTGTTACCAAAGGTGATAGGGTTTTAGTAACAACACTTACAAAACGTATGGCCGAAGAAATGGACAATTATTTGCATCGTATTAATATCAAATCAAAATATATTCATAGCGATGTAGATACTTTAGAACGCGTTGAAATTCTTCGCCAGCTTAGGTTAGGCGAAATTGATGTATTGGTGGGCGTAAATTTATTAAGAGAAGGATTAGATTTACCCGAAGTTTCTTTAGTGGCTATTTTAGATGCCGATAAAGAAGGTTTTTTACGTAACGAAAAATCGCTTACACAAACTGCAGGTCGTGCTGCCCGTAACGTAAATGGAGTAGTTATTTTTTATGCCGATACTATCACACAAAGTATGCAAAAAACGATTGACGAAACCAATAGAAGAAGGGATATACAAATTGCATATAATACTAAAAATAATATTATACCAACAACAATTATAAAAAGTAAAGATCAGGTATTTGCTCAAACATCTGTTTTGGATATTAAAGGTTTCGACCCAAAAAATCCGTATGCTTTGCCCGATGAGTATGCCTCCCTCGCTGCCGAAGAACAACCCATTTATAACACCATTCCTCAACTGGAAAAGGCAATAGTCAAAACAAAAAAGCAAATGGAAAAAGCTGCACGTGATTTAGATTTTATGCAAGCAGCTACTTTACGCGATGAAATGTTTAGACTTCAAGCGGAACTTGATAAAACAAAATTATAACCCTACCTTTAGTTACACCGTATCAAATGAAAGCTGAGATTTGAGAAAATTAATATTTTTTATACTGATAGCTATTGCATTTGCAACTACTGCTACAGCTCAAACGAGTAACAAGCAAATAGAAGATAGCTTGCAAAGTGCTTTAGTGCATGCCACTACCGATAGTGTACAATGTATTGCTCATATAAACCTGTACAGGCACTATTTGTATTTTCAAATAAATTTTAATAAAGCTGCTTACCATGTTGCCGAAGCAGAAAAAATTGCTCAAAAATTAAAAAACCCTTATTTGTTGGCACGTACTATGTATTGGCATGGATTGTTGTACGATTTGCAGGGAAATCATTTAAAAGCAAGAACCC
Organism: Hydrotalea sp.; assembly: GCA_027364735.1. Taxonomy (GTDB): domain Bacteria; phylum Bacteroidota; class Bacteroidia; order Chitinophagales; family Chitinophagaceae; genus JAKAJX01. Next base: position 247,325 of record DAHXOT010000045.1, read on the forward strand.
TTTTTTACAGTGCATTGAATTATGCGGTGCAATTAAAAAAGTTAGATGTAATTGAAACTGTTCAATCTTGCTTGGGCGTTTCGTATTATTACCAAAGCAAATACGATAGCTCTTTATTGTGGAGTTTTAAAGCATTGCAATTGGCCATTAAGTTAAATGACCAAAAAGAAATTGCCAATAACTATAACAATATTGGATTAGTATATGCTTTAAGCAATCAAAAGCAAAAAGCAATTGACTATTTTACAAAAACATTTACTGTTTCTATTGCTGTTAACGAATATTATAATGCTGTTAATACGCTCAATAATATTGGAGATACGTATAAAGAAATGGGCATGTTCGATAGTGCTTTATTTCATATCAATAAAGCACTGCACTTTGCCCAAATCTATCATTTTCCTACACAAGAAAGATTTGCTTATACCGAATTGGGGCAATGTTACAATGCCATGCAACAATTTAGTACTGCGTTAGTGTATTTTAAGAAAGTTGAACATGATCCGGAAACAAAATTCGATAGTTTTACTTATGCCAATATTTTAACGGGCAGCAGCGAAGCGTATCTTGGCTTAGGCAATTATAATAAAGCCATTGAATTGGCAACTAAAGCAACCACCATTACATCTATTGCCGATAATAATTATTATGTTTTTTATACCGATGTTTATAAGGTTTTAGCCTTTGCGTACGAAGGAAAAAAAGACTATAAAAATGCTTTCTTTTTCTACAAAAAATACAAAGCCTATAGCGATTCTTTATTGAGTGAAAAAAATATCAATAGTATGAATGAGTTATCGGCTGAATTTGAGTTTAAGCAAAAACAATCATCAATTGCGTTATTGGAAAATGAAAATAAGTTAAAAAATATTACCATTGCCGATGCCGAAAAAAAGAGTATTATTTATGTAATTATTGTTGTGTTTTTATTGATACTGCTTATTGCTTTGTTGGTATTTAGTTTTAAAAGAAAAAAAATGACGGAGGTATTGATAGAGAAAAATAATTTTATTGCTGCTGCTTTAAACGAACGAGAAATTTTAGTTCAAGAAATTCATCATCGTGTAAAAAACAATTTACAAGTAATTAGCAGCCTGCTTAATTTACAAAGTAAAAAAATAAAAGATGCTGCCGCTTTAGAAGCTATTAAAGATGCCAAAAGCCGAATTAAAACAATGGCATTAATACATCAAAACTTATACCTTAAAGAAAATATTACGCACGTTAATACCAAAGAATATGTTGAACATTTAGTACATCATTTATTTTTGTTGTACCAATCGAATGCAAATGATATTACATTACATCTTGAAGTTGATGATACTATTTCTATTAATGCAGATAGTTTGGTATCGTTAGGTTTAATTTTAAATGAGTTAATTAGTAATGCGTTAAAACATGCTTTTAGTAACAATAAAAATGGCCGAATAGAAATAGTACTTAAAAAATACCAAGAAAATATTATGCTGCAAGTAAACGATAATGGTATTGGATTAGCAAAAAATTGGGATAAAAAATCAACAAGCTTTGGGTATCATATTATTTATTCCATTATTAGAAAAGTAAATGGCAGTATTCGCATTAACAGCAACAATGGCACTACTGTTCAAATTATAGTTCATCAAAGTAAATTAGCATAACTATTCAAAAAAATAATGTTTCTTCTTCTCCAAAATATTATTGTTTTTACGCAATAATTCAATTAACTTAATGTATCAATTGCAATAGCACCTTAAAACAACTACAATTCTTAATCAAAAATCCAACTATGAGTGCGATTAGAGTATTAGTGGTAGAAGATAATCCGTTAATTGCAGCCGATATTGAACAATGTTTAACCAATATTAACTTTCATATAGTGGCCACTGCTTTTACGGTAAACGAAGCTATTAGCGAGTTAGCTGCGCATACACCCGATATTGTTTTATTAGATATTAATTTGGGAGAAGAAAGAGATGGAATTGATATTGCCAAAATAATAGCCGAAAAATATCAAATACCCTTTATTTATATTACCTCGTACAGCGATAATGCCACTATAGAAAGAGCCAAGCCAACCAAACCCGCAGGGTATATTATTAAACCATTTGATGAGCGAGATTTATTGGCCGCTATTGAAATAGGTTTATATAATTTTTCTCAGCGGGCTATAATGTCAAAATCAAACATAACCATTGAAATAGTTAATAAACATATTTCAGATCCTTTAACCTTCCGAGAGTTTGAAGTATTACGGGCTATTTACGAAGGAAAAACAAATCAGCAAATGGCAAAAGAACTTTTTATCTCTATCAATACCGTTAAAACGCATATTGCTAATTTATACCAAAAATTAAATGTAACCTCACGTACGGCCGCTATTGCCCTTATACGCACTTGGTTGTAAAATTGCTTAACAATCTTTTATTGATGGTAAAGTGGGTAGTTAGTTTTTTGCTTACAAAAACTACCGAATATTGCTTTGTGCAAAGCAGTTGTTTTATTAAAGTAATAGGCAATAAAATTTTGCTTAAAATATATAAAATCACCCATTTGGGTGAACGTTAATAGTTTGTAGCACCGTAGATTTGTAGAAGAAAGTTATTACAATCAACATTTTATAAGCAGTATTATCACTGCAAACTTTTGGTTTTTCATAGGATAAAGGATACAGGATTAAGGGCATCTATTTCTATAGATGCCATTTTTTTTGCTGTTACCATTTTCATACAATGCAAGTTTTGTATATTTATCTTCTATGGTAACAATAGCAATTTATAACTTAAAAGGTGGTGTTGGCAAAACTGCTTCGGCTATTAACCTTGCCTTCTTGGCTGCCAAAGAAAATTACCGAACACTTATTTGGGATGTTGATCCGCAAGGTTCATCCTCATTTTATTTAGGTGTAAAGTCTACTGCTAAAAATGAAGCTAAAAAAATATTAATAGAGGAATTGGATATTGCCGAAGCCATTCAACCTACTATATACAATAACTTATCTATTATACCGGCCGATTTATCTGCTCGCCATGCCGATGTTTTATTAAGTGAAATGAAACAAGCAAGAAAAAAAATTGCATCCTTATTATCATCAATTAAAAAACAATTCGATATAGTATTGCTCGATTGCCCTCCGGGAATTTCTTTATTGCATGATGCTATTTTTTATGGAGCCGATTGGATAATTATGCCCAATATTCCTACTACATTATCTATTCGTTCGTTCGAAACTATTGTGCATTATTATAAAGAAAATAATATTGATACCGATAAGCTAAAATGTTTTTTTAGTATGGTAGATCATAGAAAAAATTTACATCACGAAATCATGCATGAGTTTTATAAAGACAAACTATTTTTTAAACATTATATTCCTTATTTAAGCGATATTGAAAAAATGGGAATACACCAAGCTCCATTAGAAACTTATGCTGCCAATAGTTATGCTGCAGAATGTTTTCGTAAGCTTTGGAAAGAAATAAAGAAAACTTGTATTTAATAGTATGAATAGAGAAATTACCTCGTGGTTTAGTACGTCACTAAACAAAGAAATGTCCATTGCAACGTATGGGCATTATGGTATTGTTTTATTAATGATTCCCACAGCAGGAGCCGATTATTTAGAGTATGAAAGATTTCATTTAATAGAATCAATTCAATCGTTTATTAATGATGGAAAAGTAAAAGTGTATAGTGTAAATAGTATTAATAAAGAAAGTTGGTTAAATGATGATATGTTGCCCGAACATAAAGCAATTAGGCATAACCAGTTTAATCAATACATATTCAACGAGGTAATACCTTTTATACGCAATACATCGGGCAGCGAAGCAATGATATTTACCTGTGGTGCAAGTTTAGGAGCATTACATGCAATGAATCTTTTTTTAAAACGCCCCGATAGTATTAATGGCGTAATAAGCATGAGTGGTGTGTACGATTTAACCGAATACACCAAAGGTTTTTGGGATGAGCAAGTGTATTATAACAGTCCTGTACACTATATGCCCAATTTAACCGATGAATGGTTTTTATCAAAAATAAAAGCAAGCCACCATATTCATATTTATACCGGAAGCGGCGAGTTTGAAGCTCCCGAAGCCAATAGGCAATTTTCGGAAATATTGTGGAATAAGGGTATTTGGCATAATCTGGAAATTTGGGGTCAAGATATTAAACACGATTGGCAAACATGGAGAATGATGTTGCCTTATATTTTAGGAAATAAATTTTAGTTGTAATCTCCAAAAAAGCGTTAATTCAATTGTAACCATTTGTAAAATGCTTCGAAGGTTATAATATTACATTTCAAAAATTTGGTTTGATAAGAAAATTATACTTATTCCTTCTACTGCTTAGTGGTTATAGTTTTGTTTTTTCGCAGCAAAATTCAAGTAATCCTTTTGTTACGATTAGTGGAACTGTGTATGATGTTACTGCCAGAAAACCCTTAGAAGCCGTGGCAGTTATTAGTACTTCGGGCCGAGGTACCGTTACCGATTCATTAGGCCGATACAGTTTAACCATCAAATCAACCGATTCTATTTGGTTTTCCATGCTTAATAAAACCACTGTAAAATATCCGGTAGATACCATAAAAAATACCAGCGAGTTTAATATCATGATTCATGTTCGTGCTGCCGATTTACCCGAAGTGCGAGTACGAAATAGTAATTATAAATTAGATTCTATTCAAAACAGAAACGATTATGCTAAATATTTTAATTTTAAAAAACCCTCAATCCAATTAAACAAAGGTGGCACTGGATTTGGGCCAAGCGGCTATACGGTAGGATTAGATTTGGATGAAATTATCAATATGTTTCGGTTTAGGCGAAACAGAAATTTAGAAGCTTTACAAAGAAGATTAGTAGAACAAGAACAAAATAAATATGTTGATCATAGATACAGTAAACAATTTGTTCGAAAAATAACTAAGCTGCAATCGCCCGAGTTAGAGGCATTTATGCAGCGGTATAAGCCCAATTATGATTTTCTGTTAATGCTCAATGATCTTGAATTAGGCTACTATATTGAAAAGTGTTACGACCAATATAAAGAGTGGAGAAAAATACCACACAATTAATTAGGCTAATGCGAATGATTTTGAATTTTGCAAGAAGTATAATTAATAACATGTCCCGTTACAATTAAAGTAACAGCCGGTAGTAAAAACCAAATTTCCCATTGATGCCAATATTGTTTTGCAAAAAGTAACATCATTCCGGCCGAAAAAATTACTATTGGCTTTAGGCTTTGGTGATGCTTTTTCCAGCCATGATACAAGGAATAAGCACCAACAAAAAATGCCAACAAAATCATACCATATTCAAAAAAGGAATTGTGAATAATATTAATGCCAAATAAGGGTAAGCTGGTTAAGAATAATGGTAGCAATGCACAATGAATGGCACAAGCCAACGAAGCAGTTATACCTAAAGCATCCCAGTTTATTTTTAAATGAAACATAATGCAAAAATAATAGTTTGCAACTAAGTTGCAAATAATTTAATTGAGCAGATACTTTACCAAAATACTTTTCATGTACTAACTTTGAAATATGCGTATCGGTAAAAAATTTATTGGCTATACTTTATTTTTTATAGCATTAGTACTGTTGTTTTGGTACTTTTTATTTAATGGCACAGATATATTAAGCAAAAGCACTCTTGCAAACAGAAGTGTTGTACAAGCTTTTTCATTTACCAATCAAAATGGCATACCATTTACCAATGCCGATATGAAAGGGAAAGTATGTATAGTTAATTACTTTTTCACGAGCTGTAAGGGCATTTGTCCGCGAATGAACAACAATATGAAAAAGATATATGAGGCATTTAAAGATAATCCAGATGTATTAATTATATCACATTCCTGCGATCCGGAAACAGATTCGGCTCCGCGTTTAAAACATTACGCCGATTCAATGAAAGTAGATACTAAGAAATGGATTTTTTTAACAGGAAGAAAAGATAGTTTATACAAAATGGCAAGATTAAGTTATGGAATTGATGATCCTAAAAATGCTGTAGTAAATATTAAAGACGATTTTATTCATACCCAATTTTTTGCTTTGGTTGATAAAAATGGAGCGGTTCGAGGAGCTGTATATGATGGATTAAAAGAAGACGAAATCAATCAATTAAAATCCGATATTAAAAGTTTGCTGAAAGAAAAAGCAATGAACGGCAATTTTGCTAATTCAATATTTGGCAATAATCCGTAAGAAGTAGTACCATAATGAAAACCGAAATTATTGAAATATTAAAACGCAGTCAATTAAGTGCTACCGAAAGCAGAGCTGCTATTCTTGCCTTGTTTCAAGAGGCCGGTACAGCATTAACACATGCCGATATTGAAAAGAAAACAGGTGCATTATTCGATAGAGTTACTATTTATAGAACATTACAAACTTTTGTAGAAAAAGGAATTATTCATACTATTCCAACAGCCGATAATGCAATTTTATATGCATTATGTAAAGATAATTGCTCCGAAGGAAATCATCACGATAATCACATTCATTTCATTTGCGATAATTGCAGTACAACGTATTGTTTAGATCATATAAACATTCCCGAAATAAAACTTCCTAAAGGATTTTTTATTAGTGGCACCGATATTTTAGTAAATGGAATTTGTAAAAATTGTAATGATAACTGATAAAAAAATTACTACATTTCAATAAAATATTTTTATGGTATTAGTAACAGGAGCTACCGGTTTATTAGGCTCTCATTTAGTAAAAGAATTAGCCAAAAATAATATTGCAACTAAAGCTTTATATCGAAATCATATTCCTGCCGGTTTCCCCGATTCTATTGAATGGGTTAAAGGAGATATTTTAGATGTTGTTTCTTTAGAAGAAGCATTTAAAAATGTAACACAAGTATATCATTGTGCAGCAGCAGTATCATTTAGCAAGAAGCATGTTAAAGAATTATTTGCCATTAATGTAGATGGTACCGCCAATGTAGTGAATGCTTGTATACATGCAGGTGTACAAAAATTAGTACATGTAAGTTCTGTTGCTGCATTAGGAAGATTACGTGAAAAAGAAATAATAAGTGAAAGAATTAATTGGACAGAAAGTACCAGTAACAGCAATTATGGAAAAAGCAAACACTTAGCTGAAATGGAAGTGTGGCGCGGAATTGGCGAAGGATTGAATGCTGTTATTATTAATCCTTCAATTATCATAGGAGCAGGCGATTGGAATAAAGGTTCTACAGAAATTTTTAAAACAATTTATAATGAATTTCCTTGGTACACCGAAGGTATTAGTGGTTTTGTTGATGTACAAGATGTAGTGAGAGTAATGATGATTTTAATGAGAGGCACTCCTGCATCTGAACGATTTATTGTAAGTGCCGAAAACCTTTCTTATAAAGATGTTTTTAATAAAATTGCTGCTGAATTTGGAAAGAAACCACCTTATAAAAAAGTAACACCATTACTTGCTTCAATTATTTGGCGTATTGAAGCTGTTAAAACATTAATAACCAATCAAGAACCTTTTTTAACAAAAGAAATTGCAAAAACAGCATTAGCCAAAGTGAAGTTTGATAATAATAGATTTAAATATTACGCCTTCAATTTCGAGTACACACCTTTAAGCGAATCAATTAAAAGAATATGTAGTGAGCTAAAAGAAAAATATAATTTAAGTTAATCAATTACATTACTTTTTTCCATAACTCCGGAATACGTTTTATCCAAACAAATTCTCTTCTTTTTTCACCGGCATCAATAGCAGGGGTACCCATATATACTTTATTGCCAGCAATACTATTAGTAATTCCTGCTTGCCCCATTGCAACAGCACCTGCTCCAATTCTTATTGTTTTATTTACACCCACTTGTCCCCATAATGTAACTCCATCTTCTACAATGGTTGCACCGGCAATTCCTACTTGCGATGCAATTAAACAATTCTTTCCAATAATAACTTCATGCCCTAACTGAACTAAATTATCTATAATACTTCCTTTTTGAATAATGGTAGAATGTGTAACACCTCTATCAATGGTACAATTAGCACCAATTTCAACATTATCTTCAATAATTACATTGCCACAGCTTTTCATTTTTTTAAACCAAATTTCTCTATTCTTTTTTCCGTTATAATAAAATGCATCGCTGCCAATTACTGTTCCCGATTGAATTACAACATTATTACCAATAACTGTATAATCATGAATGGTAACATTAGGATGAATAATACAATTGTTACCAATGCTTACATGATTGCCAATAAAAACATTAGGCATTACAATTGTTTGTGAACCAATGATAGCAGAATCGCTAATCATTTTTTGAGAAGGAATAAATGGTCGAAAGTGTTCAACAATTTTTAAATAAGCTTCAAAAGGTTCCGGAGTAACTAATAATGCTTTACCATTAGGTATACTAATTTCTTTTGTATTAATAATAATAAAACTTGCATCACTTTGTAAACAAGTTTCGTAGTATTTTGGATGATCAACAAAAACCAAATCTCCATTTTCAACTCTATGAATTTCGTTAATGCCTGTTGCAAATGCAGTGGTATTACCTAACAATTCTGCATTAATTAATGTTGCTATCCATTGCAACGATACTGGGGAAGGAAATTTCATTTATAAAAGTTTTATTGTTTTCAAAGGTAGTATGACAAATTTTGAAAAAATAATTTTAAGTTTTTTGTTTACTGAGTTTTATGTGATGTAAAATATTTTATTGCATGTAAATAAAAAAAGTAGAAATGAATGTTTTTCTTATTTCCTTTAAAACTCAATGTTGGTGCATGTTACATAAGATGTGGTTACAATTATTTAAGTAATAAGCTTTGTATAATGCATTGGCAGTAAAAATAAAAGCACTTGTAATTGATAAGCAATTCACATCTTAAAAAAAAATGTGAATAAAATTCTTTTCATTTTTTTTTGTTATGGATAAAACTCTTTATAATATTGTGTAGGGAAATTTATTTCCCAGTACTTACTAACCCATCCATATACAAAGTCTCGCATTTGCGAGACTTTTTTATTTTGCAGTATGTTTCAATATTACGTTGTATATAAACCATATCAGGTAATGAGTCAATTCTCTGCTATTGAGAATAAAAAAACTTTAAAAGATTTTTTTAAAGTTCCATCAAATGTGTATCCCATTGGAAGATTAGATTATGAAAGCGAAGGTTTATTAATTTTAACAAACGATACTTCATTAAATTATCGTTTATTGCATCCTTCATTTTCGCATGAAAGAGAATATTGGGTACAAGTAGATGGAAGTATTACCAATCAAGCAATACAGGAATTACAACATGGTGTAGATATAATGGTAGATGGAAAAAAATATCGTACAAAAAAATGTAGTGCTTCCTTATTTTTAAATGAGCCTACAGTTCCATTACGAAATCCGCCAATACGATTTAGAAAAGAAATTCCTGCACCATGGATACAATTAATTTTAGCAGAAGGTAAAAATAGACAAGTTAGAAAAATGACTGCTTCGGTTGGATTTCCTACCTTACGATTAATTCGCTACCGAATAGAAAATATAAATATTGCTAATTTACAGCCCGGCGATATGATATCATTTTCTAAAGAAATTATTTATAAAAAATTATTGCATGAATAAGGTGTATGAAGTAATTAATAACAATTATCTTATTTCAACCGATACAAAAAAAATAAGTGTACAAATTGTATACGAATATCTTTCTACAGAATCATATTGGGCAAAAGATATTTCTTTTTCAACTGTTCAAAAATCTATTTCTAATTCAATGTGTTTTGGTTTATTTTATAAGAATAGTCAAATTGGTTTTGCCCGAGTTGTTACCGATAAAGCAACCTTTGCCTATTTAGCCGATGTTTTTATAATAGCAGAACACAGAAATAAAGGATTAGGTAAATGGTTAATTAAAACTATTCATACACATCCCGATTTGCAAGATTTACGAAGATGGATGTTGGTTACAAAAGATGCACATAATTTATATACTCAATTTGGTTGGTCGTCTATTACAGAAGAACAATACCGCCGTATTATGCAAAAGCACAATACCGATGTTTATAAAAAGCAATGATAATTTTTCAAAACTTATCTTTGCGGCAATTTGTATTTCATATATCTAAAATTGTATTTACCCAATGAGTCAACATTTAAGTGAACAAGAAATTATTCGAAGAGATAAATTAGCAAAATTGCAGCAAGTAGGCATTAATCCGTATCCTGCACCGTTATATCCCGTATCGCATTTTTCTTCCGATATTAAAACCAATTTTTCTGAAGAAAATAAAGAAGCTTTCAATACTGTTTGTGTAGCCGGACGCGTAATGAGTATTAACGATAAAGGAAAAGTTTTTTTTATAAAAATTCAAGATAGTAAAGGCATTATTCAATTATATGTAAAGAGAGATGAAATATGCCCTACAGACGATAAATCTTTTTGGGATACTTTTATTAAACATGGGTTAGATCTTGGCGATATTATTGGTGCTACAGGTTTTGTTTTTATTACTAAAACCGGCGAAACATCCATTCACACACAAACCATTACTTTATTAACTAAAAGTTTAAAACCATTGCCCATTGTTAAACGCGATGAAGAAGGTAATGTATATGATGAAGTAACCGATCCCGAATTTCGATATCGTCAACGCTATGCCGATTTAATTATTAATCCAAATGTTAAAGAAACATTTGTTAAACGAACCAAATTAGTAAATACTATTCGTACATTTTTAAATGAACGTGGGGCTTTAGAAGTAGATACACCGGTATTGCAATCTATCCCGGGTGGTGCAGCAGCAAGGCCTTTTATTACACATCATAATGCTTTAGATACGCTATTTTATTTACGCATTGCCAATGAATTGTATTTAAAAAGATTAATTGTTGGCGGATTTGATTGGGTATACGAATTCAGCAGAAATTTTAGAAATGAAGGAATGGATAGAACCCATAATCCTGAGTTTACCATTTTAGAATGGTACACTGCTTACAAAGATTATTTCTGGATGATGGAAACAACAGAACAACTATTTGAAAAAGTAGCTATAGCATTACATGGCAAAACCGATGTTACCATTGGCAATACGGTTGTAAGTTTTAAAGCACCATTTAAACGCATTAGTATTTTTGATGCAATTAAAGAAAATACGGGTATTGATATTTCTGATAAAGATGAAGCTGGATTACGTGAAGTTTGCAAACAATTAAATATTGACGTTCCCAATAATATTGGCAAAGGAAAATTGATTGATGAAATTTTTGGAGCTACCAGCGAATTTAAATATGTACAACCAACTTTTATTATAGATTATCCGGTAGAAATGAGTCCGCTTACCAAAAAACATCGCAGCAAAGAAGGATTGGTAGAACGTTTTGAATTAATGGTAAATGGAAAAGAAATTGCCAATGCTTATAGCGAACTTAACGATCCAATTGATCAACGAGAACGTTTTGAAGAGCAAGTAAAATTAATGGAACGCGGAGATGAAGAAGCAATGTTTATTGATTATGATTTTTTAAGAGCATTAGAATACGGAATGCCGCCAACCAGTGGAATTGGAATAGGAATAGATAGATTATGTATGATGATGCTAAATCAACCAAGTATTCAAGATGTATTGTTATTCCCACAAATGCGTCCCGAAAGGTGGAATGAAGAATAATGAAGCTACACAAATAACTACCTATAAAAGCGATGAATTTTTCATCGCTTTTATGTTTCTATCAACATACATTTAACAAGTATTGCAAATACCAAATCATTTTTCTATTTTATTGCTCTAAATAAATAATTATGAACAACACACTCATCTCAAAAATTTCTTTAGTAGTATTTGCACTTGTGTTAATTGCTTTTGGTGCAGGTCATTTTGCTAATGCTTCAAAAATGGAAGGTATGGTTCCTGCTTTTTTACCGGGTGGAGTAATTTGGATTTATTTAAGTGGCACCGGACTAATACTGGCAGCAATAGCTTTTATTATTAATAAGCAAGTACGTTTAGCAGGTTTTTTATTAGGAATTCTATTACTAATTTTTGTTTTAACTATCCATTTGCCCGGCATGATGAATGGAAAAGATGATATGGCCAAAATGATGTCTATGACCAATTTATTAAAAGATCTTGCATTAGCTGCTGCTGCCTTTTATATAGGCAGTAAAAATTAAATGATTGATTGAATTAAAAAAAGAGTGCTGATTTTTCAACACTCTTTTTTTAACGTAAAATATTTTTAATCTCTGTAATTCAAAGCAGGTTTTCTATCTCCCAATAATGCTTTGTACTTATAATCACCTTTAGCTTTAATAAATTCTTCTTTTGCTTTTTCAATTATTGCCGGAGTTGTAAAAACATCAATAGCGGTTAAAGCCATAGTTTTAGCGGCTACCATCATTCCTTTGGTTCCTATTTCTGTTCCACCGCAGGCAGTTGCTTGCCAACTATGTGCGGGTGTACCGGG
>DAHXOT010000053.1 GCA_027364735.1 Hydrotalea sp.
GTCGTAACCATCCATTTGGGTGGGAAGCCGAAGAAGCTGTAGATTATGCTCGTGAGCAAGTAGCCCAATTAATAGGTGCCGATCCTAAAGAAATTATTTTTACATCGGGGGCTACCGAAGGAGATAACCTTGCCATTAAAGGCGTTTTTGAGATGTATGCCAGTAAAGGTAACCACATAATTACTGCGGTTACTGAACATAAAGCAGTATTAGACACTTGTAAACATATTGAAAAATTGGGTGGAGATGTAACCTATTTACAAGTAAATGCCGAAGGTTTAATAGACCTAAAAGAATTAGAAGCTGCTATAAAACCTGCCACTATACTTATTGCCATTATGTATGCCAATAATGAAGTAGGCGTTATTCAGCCGGTAAAAGAAATTGCAGCTATTGCTAAAAAACATGGCGTTTTATTTTTTACCGATGCTACACAAGCAGCAGGTAAAATTCCGGTAGATGTAATTAAAGATGGAATAGATTTATTGACATTTAGCGGTCATAAAATGTACGGACCAAAAGGAATTGGTGCTTTATATGTTCGCCGTAAAAATCCGCGTGTAAAAGTTACTGCTCAAATGGATGGTGGCGGACATGAGCGTGGTATGCGTAGCGGTACATTAAACGTTCCAGGTATTGTAGGTTTTGGCAAAGCGTGTGAATTATGCAGATTAGAAATGGAAGAAGATACTAAACGTATTAGCCAATTAAGAGATAAATTAGAAACATCGTTATTACAATTAGAAGAAGCCTATGTGAATGGCAGTCGCCAACATCGTTTACCGCATGTAAGCAATATTTCTTTTAAATATGTTGAAGGTGAAGGATTAATGATGGGTTTTAATAAAAATATTGCATTAAGCTCGGGCTCTGCATGTACCTCAGCCTCATTAGAACCAAGTTATGTTTTAAAAGCATTAGGCTTAGGTGATGATTTAGCACACAGCTCATTACGCTTTGGCTTAGGACGATTTACAACAGAAGAACAAATTGATTATACTATTGAGCAAGTTTCTCAAACAGTAAATAAATTAAGAGAAATGAGCCCATTATGGGAAATGTATAAAGAAGGAATTGATTTAAACAGCATTGCGTGGGCACATCACTAAGCTAAAAGTTTCTTTTTTAAACCAGTTCTTTTAACAATAGTCAACTAAATATAAAATCCTACCGCCTCGTAGGTTAAAATCCTATCGAATGGATAGAGGCAAAATAGTATGGCATATTCAGAAAAAGTAATAGATCATTATAACAACCCTAAAAACGTTGGAACTTTAGACAAATCAAACAAAAACGTTGGAACCGGATTGGTTGGAGCTCCAGAATGTGGCGATGTAATGCGTTTACAAATTGAAGTAGATGATACTACCGGAATTATTAAAGATGCCAAATTTAAAACTTTTGGTTGCGGATCTGCTATTGCCTCATCTTCATTAGCAACAGAATGGCTAAAAGGCAAATCGGTGGATGAAGCTGTGAAAATTGATAACATGGATATAGTAGAAGAATTAAATCTTCCTCCGGTAAAAATTCATTGCTCTGTATTAGCAGAAGATGCCATTAAAGCGGCTATTAATGATTATAGAAAAAAAAATGGATTAGAAGAATTACAATTTGATGAAAAAGGAGTTCATTAATTATGAGTACAGTTGCAACAGATAATGCAATATTAGTAAGCGAAAAAGCAAAAGCTAAAGTACAGCAATTGATGAAAGATGCTGGGATTGACACCGATTCATCTTACTTTTTACGAGTAAGTGTTGTTGGCGGCGGATGCAGCGGCTTAAGCTATAAATTAGATTTTGATAACGAACAAAAACCCATGGATCAAGTATTTGAGGATAATGGCGTAAAAGTAGTTACCGATTTAAAAAGTTTCCTTTATCTCGTAAATACCGAATTAGATTTCTCTGATGGTTTAAATGGCAAAGGATTTTATTTCAATAATCCTAATGCAAGTAGAAGTTGCGGTTGCGGAGAAAGTTTTGCAGTTTAATTGTGAGCAAGTATATGATAGCTTTAACCTGTTACTTTTCGTAACAGGTTTTTTGTTTATAATACTTTAAAATTAAAATTTGGTTTTATTTCAATTCAACTATCACTTAGTTTTGAATTATGTGGATGATTTGTAAAAAAGAATGGCAACAGTTTTTTAGTAGCTTAACAGGCTACATTGCCATTATTGTTTTTTTATTGGTAAACGGATTAATTTTATTTGTTTTCGAGAATAATATTTTTTCGTTTGGTTATGCCAGTTTAGATAAGTTTTTTCAGTTAGCTCCTTGGATTTTATTATTCCTCATTCCTGCCATAACCATGAAAAGCTTTTCGGATGAATTTAAAACAGGCACTTACGAAGTTTTAGAAACACTACCATTATCTACCAAACAAATAGTGATAGGCAAATTTTTAGGGAATTTATTGGTAGCATTAGTAGCATTAATTCCTTCATTTATTTATATTATTTCTATTCAACAACTTTCTTCAGGAATAGGTTTAGATATTGGTGCAACAATTAGCTCATACATTGGTTTAATTTTTTTACAAGCAGTATTTACAGCCATTGGCATTTTTATTAGCAGCTTTACCAATAATGCGGTAATTGCTTTTATACTAAGTGCAATTTCTTGTGCATTACTTTATTATGGATTTAATGCCATAAGCAAACTACCATTTTTAATGGGTGGTGCAGATTATTACATTGCAATGGCAGGAATAGACTTTCATTACAGCAATATAAGCAGAGGTGTAATTGATTCAAGAGATGTTATTTATTTTATAAGTATTATACTGCTGTTACTTTTATTTACAGAACGAAAACTATTAATAAAATAGTATACTCTATTTCAAATGCAAAAATTAATTAAACATAAATTAGGATGGATACTATTGCTAATTCTATTTTTAATTGTAAATGTATTGGCTGCCTTTATACATACAAGATTTGATTTAACCAAAGAGCAACGTTATACCATTAGTAAATCAACAAAAAATATTATACAACAATTAGAGGATAAAGTGGAGATACTTGTTTTTTTAAATGGAGATCTTCCCACCGGATTTAAAAAATTAGCTTCAGCTACTGACGACTTCTTACAATTGCTTAAAGAAAATAACAGCTCCAAAATACAATACAAATTCATTTCTCCTAACGAAGAAATGAATGACTCAAACAAACAGTATCAAGATACATTAATTGGAATGGGGGCCACTCCTATTAACTTAACTATACAAATAAAACAAGGGCAACAAAACAAACTTATCTTTCCGTATGCATGGATAAAATATAAAGGAAAAAATAAATTAATAGCCTTATACAAAGGTGGTAATAGATTTATTACTCCTGCCGAAATGAATAGTGCAGAAGCAATGTTAGAATATAATTTTGCTAAAACATTGAATGCTTTAATCAACCCACAAAAACCTTTGCTGGCTTATGCTACAGGAAATGGAGAAATAACAGATGCCAGAACCTACGACCTTTTACAAACTGTAAAAAACGATTATTCTCTATTTACACTCGATATTAATAAACAACCTTTTATTCCCGATACATTTAAAGTACTTCTACTTGTAAAACCAAAATATAAATTTACTGAAGATGAAAAATTAAAAATTGACCAATATCTATTACATGGAGGAAAAATTATTTGTTTTATAGATAACTTATATGCAGAACAAGATAGCTTACAAATAAAACCAGAACTAATTGCGTATGACAGAAATTTAAATATTACTGACCTGCTATTTAAATATGGTGCAAGAATTAATACAGATTTGCTATTGGATTTACAATGCGATTTTATGCCCTTTGCAGTTGGCGGTACTGCAGAAAATCCTCAATTCGAATTTTTACATTGGAATTATTATCCATTATTCGAAAGCAAAAACAATCATCCCATAAATAAAAATCTTGGACTGGTAGCCGGAAGATTTGTAAATTCAATAGACACAGTAAAAGCCAATGGAATTTCAAAAACAATACTATTAAGTTCCTCTGCCAATTCAAGAATATTAAGTACTCCGGCATTAATAAGTTTAAATGAAAACAGAAATACACCGGAAGATGTATTATTTAAACAGCAAAATATACCTGTTGCCGTATTATTAGAAGGAAAATTTACTTCGTTATATAAAAACAGAATATCACAAACAACTATAGATTCTTTACAGTTGCAAGGCATTTCTTTTATAGATAAAAGCATTAACGATGGTAAGCTAATTGTGGTTGCCGATGGCGACATGGTATTAAACGATGTAAGCCAAAAACAAGGTCCTTTGCCAATGGGAATGAATTTATTTACTTCAGGAACTCAATATGAATATCAATTTGCCAATAGAGATTTTTTATTAAATTGTTTAGAATATCTAACCAATAAAGAAGCGATTATTGAAACAAGAAATAAAGATATTGTACTACGATTATTAAATACGCAACAAGTAGAAGAAGATAAAACCATGTGGCAACTTTTTAATATTGCTTTCCCTATTGCAATAACTATTATCTGCGGTGTTGTATATCAGCAAATACGAAAAAAACGAAATACTGCATAATTGGTTATTTTTATGCATAAATAAATATGAGTACACATCAATTAATATACTTAGTTTTTATTCTTGCTTTAATTATTGCATTATCGTTCGATTTAGGTTTACTTAGTAAAAAAAGTAAAAAAATAAGTATTGCCAAAGCCATTTGGCAAACAGCCTTTTGGGTAAGCTTAGCTATTGCATTTTTCGTTTTTTTATTAATAGAAGAAGGCCATAAAACCGGTCTCGAGTATTTAAGTGCTTACTTAATGGAATGGAGTTTAAGTATAGATAATATTTTTGTTTTTATACTTATATTCAATGCATTTAAAGTTAAAGAGCATTTTTATGGCAGGGTATTACTTGTAGGAATTTTAATGGCTATAATTTTAAGAATAGCTTTTATTACTATTGGTGTTGAATTAGTTGAAATCTTTCATTGGATATTATATTTATTTGGAGCATTTCTTGTGTATACCGGATTTAAAATGTTTAAAGAAAAGGAAGAAAAAGAGTTTAATCCGCAGCAAAATAAAGTATATCAATTTTTACAAAAATTTTTACCCTTATCGCCAACCGATGGAAATGGAAAATATATTATTAGAGTAAATAAAAAACCACAGTACACTATTTTATTTGTAGTAGTTGTTATGCTATCAACAGTTGATGTAGTTTTTGCCTTAGATTCTATTCCGGCAGTAATGGGCATTTCGCAAGATAAATTAGTCATTTATACCTCTAATATTTTTGCAGTATTAGGTTTACGAAGTTTATTTTTCTTATTAAAAGGTGCTGTTCATAAATTTAAATTTTTGCAACAAGGTATTTCAATTGTTCTAATTTTTATAGGAATTAAAATGTTAGGTGAGTATTTTATTTCTTCTATTCTTAGTAAAACCATACAAGTTATTTTATCGCTCATAATTATTGTTTTTTGTATTGGAGGTTCAATTGTTTATTCAATTTGGCATTCTAAAAAAACTTCTATTCATTAAAATGAACTACACAATCAGTCATATTGCTTCTATCATACAATCAAAAAACCAGATATCATCTACCGAAAAAATTAACTACTTACTAATTGATAGTAGGAAAATTGTATTTCCAAACCAATCGCTATTTTTTGCATTAATTGGCGCAAGACGTAATGGGCATGATTTTATAGAAGAAGCCTACGAAAGAGGTGTTAGAAATTTTGTGATTAGTGAACCCATAAAAACAACATCATTTGCTGATGCCAATTTTTTAATAGTTGATAACACATTAACAGCTTTACAAACAATTGCATCTTATCATAGAAAACAATTTCAATATCCCGTAATTGGCATTACCGGAAGTAACGGAAAAACAATTGTAAAAGAATGGCTAAATCAATTACTTCAACCCGAATTTCATATTATTCGCAGCCCCAGAAGTTATAACTCTCAAATTGGTGTTCCGCTAAGTGTATGGCAAATGAACGCACAACATACACTCGCTATTTTCGAAGCGGGCATTTCTACCATTGAAGAAATGAGCCAATTAGAAGCAATTATTCAGCCCACAATTGGCATTCATACCAATATAGGCGAAGCACACAGCAAAGGGTTTAGGAATAAAGAAGAGAAACTAAAAGAAAAAATTAAATTATTTAAAAATTGCACCTCTATTATTTACTGTAAAGAAGATATTGAAGAAAGTCTTTTACCAACAGAAATAGAAAAATTTTCTTGGAGCAGAAAAACTACAGCCGATTTTTTTATTAAAGAAGAAATTAAAAAAAACTCTGAAACAATACTCGAAGTTGTATATAAGAACCAATCGCATACTATTTCAATTCCTTTTACAGATGCCGCTTCTATTGATAATAGTATTACTTGCTGTTGTACTTTATTGCAATTAGGCTATAATTTTACCACGCTTGCACCTCGTTTACAACAGCTTCAAGCAGTTGAAATGCGTTTACAATTAAAAAAAGGAATAAATAATTGTACCATTATTAACGATAGTTATAGCAACGATATTTCATCGCTTAGCATTGCATTAGATTATTTAACTCAACAAGCAGGCAATCATACAACAACTGTAATTCTTTCCGATATTTTGCAATCGGAATATAACGAGGAAACCTTGTATCAACAAATTGCAACAGAGTTCAAGCATAGAAATATTCAACGCCTTATTGGAATTGGAGAAACCATCTTTAAATATAAAAATGCGTTTAATTCAATTCCGCAAACAGAATTTTTTATTTCAACAGAAAACTTTTTAACGCAACAATCTACACATCAATTCAAAAATGAATTTATTTTATTAAAAGGAGCCAGAATATTTTCTTTTGAACGAATTAATAATTGGTTAGAACAAAAAGTACATCAAACAGTTTTAGAAATTAACTTATCGGCAATAGCACATAATTTAAAAGAATATCAAAAACATTTATTATCATCTACCAAATTAATGGCAATGGTAAAAGCCTTTAGTTATGGAAGTGGTAATGCAGAAATAGCAAGGGTATTACAATTTCATAAAGTTGATTATCTGGCTGTGGCTTATACCGATGAAGGCATTGATTTGCGAAATGCAGGTATCAGTTTACCAATTATGGTTATGAATATTGATGAAGCAGGTTTTGATGCGATTATTGAATATAACTTAGAACCCGAAATTTATTCATTTCCCATTTATCAATCATTTCATAAGTACTTACAGCAACAAGCCATAAACAATTTTCCTGTGCATATTAAAATTAATACGGGAATGAATAGATTGGGATTTGATTTAAATGAAATACAATCTCTATCCTTAGCTTTAAAACAAAATAATACCATGACGGTAAAATCTGTATTAAGTCATTTAGCCGCAAGCGATAATAGCTTATTCGATGATTTTACTTTTCAGCAAGCAACTTTATTAAACAATGCATGTGAACTATTACAAAATAGTATTGGATATACTTTTATTAAACATATAGCCAATTCTGCCGCCATTTTTCGGCATCAAGAATTACAAATGGATATGGTTCGCTTAGGTATTGGTTTATATGGGATTGATATTACCAAAAATACAGAACTAAATTTGGCCACAGTTGCCACACTAAAATCTACCATTGCACAAATAAGAAATCTAAAAGCTGGTGAAACGGTAGGTTATAATAGAAATGGAAAAATAAATAAAGACAGTACCATTGCAATTATAAGAATTGGATATGCCGATGGGCTTAGTAGAAAAATGGGAAACGGTAATGGCTATATGTTTTTAAAAAATACAAAAGTGCCAATTATTGGTGATGTTTGCATGGATATGACCATGATAGATATCACCGGCATTTTGGAGGAAGTAAAGGAAGGAGATGAAGTAGAAATATTTGGAAGAAATATCAACATTAACACCATTGCCTCATTAATAGGAACTATTCCGTATGAAGTGATGACAGGAGTTAATCAACGTGTGAAAAGGGTATATTTAGATGAATAAAAAATACAGTTAACCCGTTGGAAGCATAATATAAAATAATAAATTGGCTAATTCGCTTTAGTAAAAAAATATTCTACCTAGATTAAACTCACACTATTCGTATAAGCTTTCAAATTTTAAGGAAATGAAAAGAGCAAAAACAAGTTCGGCTATTGCCAAAAATCCCCTACTTTTGCAACCCATTTTATGCGGGTGTGGCGAAACTGGCAGACGCACTAGACTTAGGATCTAGCGGAGCAATCCATGTAGGTTCGATTCCTATCACCCGCACTTTACTAATAAATTTTGGCAAGTTATGGCTACAGTTAACAGAGAAAATATTGGTTTATTAAACGACAAAATAACCGTTACACTATCGAAAGATGATTATTACGGAAACTTTGAACAGAGTTTAAAAAAGTATGCAAAAACTGCTAATATTCCCGGATTTAGAAAAGGAATGGTACCATCAAGCTTGGTGAAAAAAATGTATGGCCAAAGTGTATTTACCGATGAAGTATTACGCACTGTGGAAAAATCGCTAACCGATTATTTAACCAACGAAAAATTGGAAATCTTTGCTCAACCGCTGCCATTAAATAATGATGCCAGAGCATTAGATATGAACAATCCTACTCACTACGATTTTTCATTTGAGGTTGGTTTAAAGCCCGAATTTACAATAGACTTAAACAGTTTAAAAGCCACTCGCTATAAAGTATCCATAACCGAAGAAATGATTAATGAAGAAGTTAGTCGTTTACAAACTCGTCATGGAAAGTTAACCGAACCCGAAATAGCAGATAATGAAGAAAATGTTTTAAACGTAAAGTTCATTGAGTGCGATAAAGATGGTAACGAAATTGCAGGTGGAATTACAAAAGATAATTCTTTATTAATAAAATATTTTGCCCCAGATTTTCGTAAAAATTTATTAGGTAAGAAAAAAGATGATTCAATTGTTTTACAATTAAACAAAGCTTTTGAAGACAAAGAATTGGATGTTATGATAACTGATTTAGGTTTAAATAAAGCCAATAGCGATAATGCCGATAAATATTTTAAACTGATTATTACAAAACTTGGTTTAGTAAATAAAGCCGAATTAAATAACGAATTCTTCATAGCAGTTTATCCTAATAAAGAAATAAACACAGAAGCCGAATTTCGTACAGCTATTAAAGAAGAAATTGAAAATTATTATGCAGCTCAAAGTAGAAATCAAATACACGACCAAATATATCATCACTTATTAGATAATACGAAAATTGAATTTCCTCAAAATTTCTTAAAAAGATGGTTACAAACCGGAGGCGAAAAACCCAAAACTGCCGAAGAAGCCGAAAATGAATATCCAAATTTTGAAGATCAATTAAAATGGACATTAATTTCAACTAAACTAACTACAGATAATAATATTGAAGTAAATCCGGATGATATTCGTGATTTTGCAAAACAACAATTATTTCAATACATGGGTGGGCAATTGGGAAGTTTATCCGACAATCAACAATGGGTAGATGATTATGCCAACAGAATGATGCAGGATAAGAAATTTGTTGAAGAAAGTTATCATCGTATCAGTACCGAAAAAATGTTTAGCAACTTAGAACTTAAGGTATCTGCTATTGAAGAAGAAATAAGTGCAGAAGATTTTGCAAGTAAACTGCACCACCATCATCATTAAAAAAATATTTCTATACACTAAAAATGCCACACTCTAAAAGCGTGGCATTTTTTATTAAACATATTTTCTTATCCAAAATATTCCACAAACGATCTGTGCGATTCAAATAGTTTTACACAATGCATTTGCACTCCTTCCGGAAGTTTAGGTGCTAATAATTTCCAAATTTCTATTGCTAAAACTTCTGCACTGGCCATTTTCCCTTGCATAAAATCAACATCTAAATTCAAATTTTTATGGTCTAACCTCGCAATTACATACTCACGCATTAATTTTCCTAAATCTTTTAAATTCATCACAAAACCCGTTTCAGGATCTATTTCTCCTTTTACCGTTACATACAAATCGAAATTATGACCATGCCAATTTTCATTAGCACAACCTTCAAAAATTTCTTCATTTTTTTCCTTACTCCATTTTGGATTATACAATTTGTGTGCAGCATTAAAATGCTCTAACCTTGTTAAATATACCATCGCGTCATTTCATTTTGCCGCAAAGGTAATGTTTGAGAATTAAAATGAAAATGCATTTGAATTTTGCAGAACTCATTTTCAAACCCGACCTTTACAGCTCTTCCCTAAACCAATAAATTTTAATTATATGAAAGTGGTTGTAACTGCAGCAACTACAGGAGAATGGATGCCTGCTTTATTAAATATTCCCGACTTATATACCAGCAATAGCCATCGGTTTAAAGTTTTATTTCATCAAAGTGGTGTTGGCATGTTAGCCTCAGCCGTTAATTTAACCTGCTTAGCCATTAACGATAAGCCGGATTTTATTATTCAAATGGGCATTGCCGGTGCTTTTGATAAAAAAATTAATTTGGGTAAAGTAGTAGCGGTAAAACACGAAATGTTAGGCGATATGGGAGTAATTGAAGAAAATAAATGGAAAGATATTTTTGATTTAAAATTAGAAAAAAGCAGCTACCACCCTTTTGAAAAAAGAAAATTAACCAATCAGTTCTTAGAAAAATTTAATTTACTGAAATTGGCTGAAGTAAATGCAGTTACAGTGAATGAAATAACCACACACCCCGATCGTATAAATCAACTAATTAAAAAATACGAACCATCAATTGAGTCGATGGAAGGAGCTGCCTTACATTATGTTGCCAAAGAATTTAATATTCCTTTTATACAACTAAGAGCAATTAGTAATTATGTTGGAGAAAGAAATAAAAATAATTGGAAACTACCAGAAGCAATTGATAACCTCAATCAAATGGTACTAAAGTTTATTGATAAATTATATAAACTTGCATAGTTTTTAAGGACCAATTGATTTACTATTCACTAAGCTATAATCTAAATAATTCAACCTTGAAATATACACTCGGATTTTCACCTTGTCCTAACGATACGTTTATTTTTGATGCTTTGGCTAATCATAAAATTGATACAGAAGGATTAGACTTTGAAATATTTTTAGAAGATGTTGAAACGCTTAACCAATGGGCATTAGAGGAAAAGTTAGACTTTTCGAAAGTTAGTTATGGCGTATTACCATTGGTATTAGAAAAATACCTTGTTTTAAACAGCGGCGGAGCTTTGGGAAAAGGCGTAGGCCCATTATTAATTACAAAATCAGCAGTTGGCAATGAATGGACTGTAGCTAATAAAAGCATTGCAATACCCGGAGAAAACACCACTGCTCATCTATTATTTTCATTAGCCTATCCACAGGCAAAAAACAAAATATTTACAACATTTAATGAAATTGAAGATGCGGTTTTGCACGAAACAGTAGATGCCGGAGTAATTATTCATGAGAACCGATTTACCTACCATTTAAAAGGTTTACACAAAGTGGTTGATTTAGGTGAATATTGGGAAAGAAGTGTACATGCACCATTACCATTAGGAGGCATTATTGCAAAAAGAAATCAGCCTACTACATTAAGTATAAAAGTAGATAACTTAATTAAACAGAGTGTATTGTATGCCTATCAACACCATCATAAAGAACTATCTAACTATGTGCAATGCCATGCACAAGAAATGAGTGAAGATGTAATGCGTCAACACATTAACTTATACGTAAATAATTATTCTATTAATTTAGGCGATGAAGGTAAAAAAGCAATAAATCAATTACTAAACGTATATCACCAATTACATCCTGAAATAAAACGTAGTGAGAACAATATTTTCATCAGCTAATCTTTTGCAAAATTTCTGCATACGCCTGCAAACATCTTGCACGAGCTTTCTCATGTATCACAATGGACTGAGGATATTGAAAAGAATCTAATTCCGGTACCCATTTTCGAACATACTGCAAATCTTTATCGAATTTTTTTGTTTGCAATAATGGATTAAATATGCGAAAATAAGGTGCTGCATCACAACCACTACCTGCCGCCCATTGCCAACCGCCATTATTTGAAGCAAAATCAAAATCGAGTAACTTTTTAGCAAAATAAGCTTCACCCCAACGCCAATCAATTAATAAATGTTTCACTAAAAAAGAGGCAACAATCATTCTAACTCTATTATGCATAAATCCGGTTTCGTTCAACTCTCTTATACCTGCATCAACAATTGGATATCCGGTTTTTCCTTCGCACCACAATTTAAATTCGGTTTCATTATTACGCCAATTAATTAAATCGTACTGCCTTTTAAAAGCCAATCCTTGATTAATGTGAGGAAAATGCCAAAGAATCATTTGATAAAAATCTCTCCATATTAATTCGTTCAAAAAAACTTCATTTAACTGCAAAGCTTTTGCAGCCAATTGCCGAATACTGATTGTTCCAAAACGCAGATGCACACTAAGTTTAGACGTTCCATTAAGTGCCGGATAATTTCTGAGATCGGAATATTTTTTTATACTGCTTTCATCAATAATTGCAGCAGGAATTTCTGCATCAGATGGAATAAACCCAAAATCATTTATGGCTACAATTTTTTTGGGTTGTTGCTTATAAAAATTATAAAAATATTTTTCAGTAGGATAGGTTTGCAAAAAAAAGGAACTTAACTTCTCTTTCCACTTTCTGCTATATGGCGTAAACACTGTATAAGGCATTCCATCATTCTTCACTATTTCATCTTTTTCAAAAATCACCTGATCTTTAAATAGTTGTAGTGTTGCATGGTGTTTAACAAGCAATTGCTCAATTGCTACTTCTCTATCTTTAGCATATTGTTCATAATCAGAATTAGCAAAAACTTTTTCTATTATATAGTTTAGTAATAATTTTTCAAATGCTTCAATAGGTGTTGCATACATAATTTCGAAACTACTGCCCAATGCAACCAATTGCTGTTGTAATGTTAGTAAAACAGAATAAATAAAGTTTACTCGCTTATCGGTTTTATCTTCTAATCTGTCTAAAATATTTTTATCAAATATAAAAATGGGTACAACAGGATTTTTATCAATTAAAGCATAATATAATGCAGTGTTATCTTGCAAACGCAAATCGCGTCTAAACCACATAATATTAACAACAGGTTTCATTGAGAGTTTTGTAAAGAACAATTTGAAAGTAAAAAGGTTTAGAAATATAATGGTACAATAAACTTATTGTGTAGTTGCTTAGAAATTGTAAAATTATATTTAGTATTTCTTATTTCTTTTACCCAACGAATACCATACACAGAGTTTGTAAAAAAAACTTCTGATGCTTGCAATACATCTTCTATTGTCAATGGTTTTTCTTCAAAAGGAATATTATTTTCTTTGAGAGATTTTAACAAGTATTTACGTAACACTCCCGAAATACATCCTTCCGACAAAGGAGGAGTTTTAATAATGTTATTTTCAACAATAAATATATTGGCAAGTGTTGAATCGGCAACTCGGTTTGAAGTGTTTAAAATAATTGCATCATTAAGTTTATTTTCTTTGGCCCATAAAGCAGCCATTGTATAACATAAAAAATTATTGGTTTTCAAATGCGAGAAAGTATCATAACTTTTTTTTGCTTGCCAATAAAAATCAACTGTTAAGCCATTTTCATTAAAATTATTGTTCATCGAATTTAAGTCCCATGTTTGAATTACGTAATTAGGAAAATGATTTTCAACATCATAAAGTCCTCCATTCCCACGTGCAATTGTTATACGCACTCTGGCTGCTTTTTTATGCTTATTTTTTTTAGAGAGTTCAATAATTTCATCCCTAAATTGATGAGAAATAAAAAAGTTAGGTTTATTAAATTGAAGTATTTGAAGTGAAATAAATAGGCGTTCCCAATGATAGGCTTCTAAAATAATTTTACCGTTCAAGATTTTCAAAGTTTCAAAACATCCATCACCATATCGAAAAGAATGATTATCGGCATAAATAATTGGTTTATCATTCTTGAGTACCTTTCCATTAAAATTAATAAAGGATTCCATAAAGTTTGCATTTAATTTATCAATAAACAAGTAAAAAACATGCTATATGAAGTTGAAACAAATTATTGAAAAGTTAGAAAATATTTCATCACCTTTTTTTCAGGAAACGTATGATAATTGTGGATTATTAATTGGCAACGAAGCATGGGATTGTTCGGGAATATTATGCACACTTGATGTAACAGAAGATGTTGTGAAAGAAGCTATAAAAAATAATTGCAACTTAATTGTTACACATCACCCTATTATTTTTAATTCTATAAAAAAAATTAATTACCATAATTACATTGAAAAGTGCATAATCCTTGCTATAAAAAATGATATTGCCATTTATGCCATTCATACCAATTTAGACAATATTATAACAGGCGTTAATGATGTAATAGCCCAAAAATTAAATTTAATAAATAAAAGAATTTTATTGCCGAAAACAAATACGCTAAAAAAGCTTTTCACATTTGTACCAATAGCTTACGCTAATAAAATAAAGTCGGCACTTTTTGAAGCAGGAGCCGGAAATATTGGCAATTATTCGGAATGCAGTTTTGGTGTAGAAGGAATTGGCACTTTTAATGCAAATACTACCGCTAAGCCCTTTATTGGCGAAATTGGAAAACAACAAGAAGAAAAAGAACTAAAAATTGAAGTGGTTTTTCCAACTTACCTCGAAAAAAATATAGTAACTACTTTATTAAAAGTACATCCCTACGAAGAAGTGGCGTACGATATTATTGAACTAAGTAATACAAACAGTTCTGTGGGAAGTGGATTAATTGGCGAGTTACCTGAAGCAAAAGACGAGCAACTGTTTTTACACCAAATTAAAGCTGCATTTGGGTTACAAGTTATAAAACACACTGAATTATTATATAAAAACGTTAAAAAAGTAGCCATTTGTGGAGGAGCTGGCAGTTTTTTAATAAAAAAAGCATTAGCCGCTGAAGCCGATTTTTTTATTACTTCGGATATAAAATACCACGAATTTTTTGATGCCGAAAGTAAAATGGTAATTGCCGATATTGGACATTGGGAAAGCGAACAATTTACACCCAATTTATTGGTTGAAATTTTACGGGTAAATTTCCCTACTTTTGCCGTCCTTAAAAGTAATGTACATACAAACCCGGTGAGGTATTTTATATAAGAACGGAAAAAATAGACTAAGAATAATAAGTTACCAGAGGAAAAAACAGTATAAAATACTAAACCGATAACCAATAAATCATAAATCTTTAATTGATATTATGGCAACAATTAACAAAGAATATTCCGTTGAGGAAAAATTAGTTGGCTTAATTAAGCTTCAAAAAATTGATAGCAAATTAGATGAATTTGAGATTTTAAAAGGAGAATTACCTATTGAAGTAAGTGATTTAGAAGATGAAATTACAGGCTTGCATAGCCGACGTACTCGTGTAGAAGAAGAAATTAATGGCATTAGCGAATTTATTGAAAGCAAAAAAAATGCTATTAAAGAAGGTGAAGCAATGGTAAAAAAGTATGAGAAACAAACCGAAAACGTAAAAAACAGTCGCGAATTCGAAGCACTTTCTAAAGAAACTGAAATGCAACAATTAGAAATTAAGCTTTGTGAAAAACACATTCGTGATGCAAATGAAGAATTAGCCGAAAAAGCAAAACTATTAGAATCGGTTAAAAAGCAAATTACCAGTAAAGAAGGTGTTTTAACTCATAAAAAAAGTGAACTGGAAAAAATTATTGCAGATACCGAAAAAGAAGAAAAACATTTTAAAAAATTAAGCGATGCAGCACGCGAAAACATTGATGATCGCTTATTGTATAGCTACGATCGTATTAGAAAAAGCTATCACAATGGCTTATCGGTAGTTCCTGTTGAACGTGATGCTTGTGGAGGCTGTTTTAACGCCATACCTCCTCAACGCCAAAGCGAAATTCGCTTGCACAAAAAAGTAATTGTTTGTGAAAACTGTGGAAGAATTTTAGTTGATAGCGATTTAAACGACAGTATTGAAGTTAAATAAATACTTAACACATATTTTTATAAATAAGGACTTTCAAATGAAAGTCCTTATTTATTTTCGATACAATGAAAAAGTTAATAGCCATTTATTATTTACTACTACTCACCTCTTATACAAAAGCACAGAAAGTATATGAGTTTAACTCAACTTGCCAACATGCCTATCAAGAAATAACTAAACTAAAATTAAATATTGGATTAGCTTTAATTGAAAAAGAAAAAAAACAAAATCCTAATAACCTTATTCCAATAATATTAGAAAGTTATGCCGATTTTTTTGTACTTTTTTTTAATGAAGATGCCCAAGAATATCATCTTAAAAAGAAAAAAATAGATGAAAGAATAGCACTATTAAAATCGGGCCCGGATTCTTCTCCATTTTATAATTTTTGTTTAGGTGCAGCCTATATTCATAAAGCAGTTATTGCCATAAAATTTGGAGAAACTTTTACAGCAGGATGGGATATTAAAAAAGCCTATCAATATATCAAACAAAATAAAAAAGATTATCCAACTTTTATTCTTAATGATATCCTTTACGGAAGCATGGAAGCTGCTATTGGCACCATACCTAAAGGATATAAATGGCTTACAGATTTATTAGGCATGAAAGGCTCGGTAAAAAAAGGTATGAAACTATTGGAAAACACAGTGTATAGTAGCGATCCTTTTGCCAAATTAATGAACAACGAATCCACTTTTATTTATTGCTTTATGAACTTTCATCTTGAAAATAAAAAGAATGAAACACTGCAATTTATAAAAGAAAGAAAATTAGATGTAGTTAATAATCATCTTTTAGCGTACATGGCGGCTAACCTTTATAAAAACAATCAACAAACAAGTATTGCAAAAAGTATTATAATCAACAGAAATAAATCGCCCGAATATCTTCAAACAGAACTATGGAATTATGAATTAGGGTATTGCCAAATACATCATCTGGAAATTAAAGAAGCCATTGTATCGTTTGAACATTTTACCCATCATTTTAAAGGAAATTTTTATGTAAAAGATGTTTACCAAAAATTAAGTTGGTGTTACTATTTATTAGGCAATATGGAAGCAGCAAAAAATGCAAGAAATAATGTTTTACAAAAAGGCAATACCATTACCGATGCCGATAAACAAGCTTTAAAAGAATCCAGAAAAAATCCATGGCCCAATAAACAATTATTAAAAATAAGAATGCTGAATGATGGTGGTTATAATAACGAAGCATTACAACTTCTTTTAGAAAAAAACATTTATGATTATACATTATTACCCGAAAAATTAGAATACACCTACCGCTTGGCCAGAGTTTACGACGATTTGGGGAATTATAAAGATGCTATTCAAAATTATTTACAAACAATACAACTGGGCGAACACAGAAGCGAATATTTTGCAGCTCGTGCTGCATGGCAAATAGGACTTATTTATGAACATGAAGGCAATAAACAACAGGCAATAAATTTTTATAGAAAATGCTTAGAAATGGATGATCATGATTATAAAAATTCATTAGACCAAAAAGCAAAAACCGGCATTGCCCGTTGCAAAGGAGATTAAATTAAAATTTAAACCAAAATTGAAAGGGAGTTAATATATTGCAAGCTATAATTTAATTGCAAGCACCATTATAAAATGCTTCAAAAACTACACGTTCAAAACTATGCTATTATTGATGAGTTGACAATTCACTTCTCATCGAACTTAAATATTATTACCGGCGAAACGGGTGCAGGTAAAAGTATTTTAATTGGTGCCATGAGTTTAATTTTAGGAGAAAGAGCCGATACATCAATTTTGCTGCATCACGAAAAAAAATGTTTTATTGAGGGCGTTT
Organism: Hydrotalea sp.; assembly: GCA_027364735.1. Lineage (GTDB taxonomy): Bacteria > Bacteroidota > Bacteroidia > Chitinophagales > Chitinophagaceae > JAKAJX01. The sequence goes on from DAHXOT010000053.1 coordinate 17,844, forward strand.
TTGGAGTTACAAACAAAAAAGAAATACAACACTTTTTACAAGAAAATAATTTTGACGAAACAAACGATATAATACTAAGAAGAGAAATTAGTGCAAATGGAAAATCAAGAGCTTTTATTAATGATACACCTGCCAGTTTACAACAACTAAAACAGTTGGCTTCACTACTTGTTGATTTACATCAACAATTCGATTCGCTTGAATTAGGTAATAGCAATTTTCAAAGAGAAATTATTGATGCATTAGCTAACAATCAAACTATACTTCCATCTTATCAAATACAATATCAGCAATGGTTACAAGCAAAAAGAGAGTTAGAAGAATTACAAAATAAAAAAAATAAGTTTAATAAAGAATTCGATTATCATCAATTTTTATTTAATGAATTAACAGAATTAAACTTACAAGAAAATGAGTTAGAGAATTTAGAATCGGAATTAAAATTATTAAGCAATAGTGAAGATATTAAAATCGCTTTAACCAAGGCATATATTAGTTTAAATGAAAGTGAACAACCACTCATTCAATCTTTAAAACAAATAATCAATCAAATAACAAATTATAGTTCACTACATCCTTCACTTGCAACAATAATTGAAAGATTACATTCGGCCCAAATTGAACTAAGTGATATTGCTTATGAAATTGACTCCACCAACAATTCAATTCATTTTGATGAAGAAAGAATTCAATTAGTGAATGAACGATTATCATCAGGCTATAAACTTTTAAAAAAACATGGCGTAACTACCACCGCTGAATTATTAAAAATTCAGCATGAATTATCTGAAAAATTAAAAAATGTTTTAGCCATTGATGATGCTATTATTATAAAAGAAAAAGAGGTTAATACATTATTACAACAAGCTATTACAATAGCAAACAGTTTATCAACTAACCGAAAAAATAAGGTACAGTTAATAGAAGAAAAAATACATGCACTATTGATTAAAGTGGGAATGCCAAATGCAAAAATTAAAATAAAAATAACGGAAACTAATTTATATGAGTTTGGACAAGATGTGATTGAATTTTTATTTGATGCCAATAAAAGCAATAAATATGAATCACTTAGAAAAGTAGCAAGTGGTGGAGAATTAAGTAGGCTAATGCTTTGTATTAAATCGTTAGTAGCACAGCATATAGATTTGCCTACTATGATATTTGATGAAATTGATACAGGAATAAGCGGAGAAGCAGCCAAACAAGTGGGTATTATTATGAAAGAACTATCAAAACAAAGGCAAATAATTTGTATAACCCATCAGCCGCAAATTGCAGGAAAAGCAGATGCCCATTATTTTGTATACAAAGAAGTTAGTAATAGCGGCGTAACAACAAGTATTAAATTATTAGATAAAAACGAAAGAATATTATCCATTGCCAAAATGTTAAGCGGAGAAAAACCTACTGCCGCTGCATTAGAAAATGCCAAAGAAATGTTGCAAGCATAATTATAATATTGAAATTGCATTATTAAATACAGCAACATTATTTTACACCCAACATTATGCATTTTGCCTTTTTTGCTTTCAAAGAAATTCAATTACATTTACCGCCGCAATTAAAACACATCAAAACAAAATTGCTATGTCGTATAATTTATTAAAAGGAAAAAGAGGTATAATTACTGGTGCTTTAGACGAAAATTCAATTGCATGGAAAGTTGCTGAAAAAGCAAATGAAGAAGGCGGAACATTTGTATTAACCAATGCCCCAATAGCCATGCGAATGGGGGAAATAAATAAATTGGCAGAAAAAACCGGCTCACAAATAATTCCTGCCGATGCTACGAGTGTAGAAGATTTAACCGAACTTTTTACAAAAAGCCAAGAAATATTAGGCGGAAAAATAGATTTTGTTTTACATTCAATTGGGATGAGTGTTAATATTCGTAAAAAAATTCCTTACACAGAATTGAACTATGAATATTATACCAAAGGAATTGATGTTTCTGCATTTTCTCTTCACAAAATGCTTAGTGTTGCCAAAAAATTAGATGCCATAAATGAATGGGGAAGTGTAGTAGCTTTAACTTATGCCGCAGCCCAAAGAGTATATCCTTTTTATACCGATATGGCCGATATTAAAGCCATGTTGGAATCTATTACACGAAGTTTTGGATATCATTATGGCATAGAAAAAAAAGTTAGAATTAATACAGTTTCTCAATCTCCTACAAAAACCAAAGCAGGTTCGGGAATTAAAGGCTTTGGCGATTTTTTCGATTACGCAAATGCCCTTTCACCATTAGGTAATGCCAGTGCAGAAGATTGTGCCAATTATTGCATTACACTTTTTTCGGATCTTACAAGAATGGTTACCATGCAAAATTTATATCACGATGGTGGTTATTCTACTACAGGCGTAAGCGATGTTTTACTGAAGAAATTAGGTATTGAAGGATAATAAACTGAAATGTTATATGAATTGGATTGATATAGTAGGATACACAGGTTCTTTATTAACCTCCATTACTTTTATACCACAAGTATATAAATCTTGGCAAACAAGAAGTGTTGGCGATTTAAGTATTTGGATGATTTTAATTGTAATTACCAGTACCACCGTTTGGTTGCTTTATGGATTTGCTATTAACAGCGGACCAGTTATTTCGGCTAATATAGTTGTATTAATTCTATCGTTATTATTACTATACTTTAAACTAACTTTTAAAAGAAATATTAAATAATAAAAATATTATTCAATAAAAAAAGTTCCGATAATATCGGAACTTTTTTTATACCTAAGTAGTTTAATATTCATCCTCATTAAACATAAAATCTTCCTGACTTGGATAATCAGGCCAAATATCTTCAATACTTTCATACACTTCGCCTTCATCATCTAATTCTTGCAAATTTTCTACTACTTCAATAGGAGCACCACTACGAATAGAATAATCAATCAATTCGTCTTTGGTAGCAGGCCAAGGTGCTTCTTCTAAATAACTCGCTAATTCTAAAGTCCAGAACATAGCTTCAAATTTTTTGCAAATGTAACCGTATAAATGAAATTTCCAAATGCAAGTTTGCTAACAAAGCGTAAATAAATTATTAAAAACGCTTAATACAACATTGCTGTTGTAAGTTTACACCCCAAAAAAGAGTATTTTATTATGCTAATAGCCGAGAACATACATAAAAAGTATGATAAACTAGAGGTATTAAAAGGTGTGAATATTTCAGTTAATGCAGGAGAAATTGTATCTATTCTTGGATCTTCAGGTGCGGGAAAAAGCACTTTATTACATATTTTAGGAACCTTAGATGCTGCCGATAGCGGTACTATTTTATTAAATAATACGCCTTTGCACTTATTAAAAGGAAAAAAACTGGCCGCATTTAGAAATAAGCATATTGGATTTGTGTTTCAATTTCATCACTTATTACCCGAATTTTCGGCTATTGAAAATATTTGTATTCCGGGTTGGGTTGCTCAACGCAAAAAAAAGCAGGTAGAAGCCGAAGCAATAGAATTATTGAAAATATTAGGATTAAAAGATAGGGCTCATCACAAACCTCAAGAATTAAGTGGTGGGGAACAACAAAGAATTGCCGTTGCAAGGGCTTTAATAAATAAACCGTCTATTGTATTTGCCGATGAGCCTACAGGAAATTTAGATAGTAATAATGCAAAAGAACTGCATCAACTATTTGTACAACTTAGAAAAGATTTTAACCAAACTTTTTTAATTGTTACGCATAATGAAGAGTTGGCTCAATTAAGTGATAGGATATTACACATGAAAGATGGATTAATTGTAGATTCAATTATTACAACTTAGGTTTCCAAACAATTTCTGCTACTTGCAATAAATGAGCAATATATCGGGCTAACACAAAGAGATAATCGCTTAACCGGTTTAGGTATTTTATAATTAAATCATCAATAACCATTTTATGCTCTATCATATTTACACAAACTCTTTCTGCTCTTCTACAAACACATCGGGCAATATGCGTGGTTGATACAGCAATATGCCCTCCGGGCAAAATAAAGTTCTTCATTTCAGGTAAAACTTCATTCATTCTATCTATTTCATTTTCTATAAAATAAATATCTGTTTCATTTAAATCCGGAATTTTTAAGCTTGTTTCTTTTTCCGGATCACAAGCAAGAGAAGAACCAATGGTAAATAATCTATCTTGAATTGTATTTAATACTTGCTTGATAGATGCATCGGTTAAATAATCGGATACTAATCCTATAAAACTATTCAATTCATCAATAGTTCCATAGCTTTCTATACGAAGATGATTTTTGGCAACTTTTGTACCACCTATTAAGCTGGTTTTACCTTTATCTCCGGTTTTTGTATAAATTTTGAGTGCCATTTCATCCTTATTTTTTTGATGTATACAACAACAAAAATACTATGGGTTGGTTCATTAATAAAAAAAGAGAGACAATGTCTCTCCACAAATTTTCTACTAAAGCCAAATTAACGATGAAGATGGCTAAATATTTCATTTTCTCTTAAGTTATCTGTTTCAATTAAACCATCACGCAGTCGCACAACACGTTTGGCATAATTGGCAATATCTTCTTCGTGAGTAACTAAAACTACCGTATTACCGGCTTCTTGAATTTTTCCAAATATTTCCATTACTTCTACAGAAGTTTTAGAATCTAAGTTTCCGGTAGGCTCATCGGCCAATAATAAGGAAGGATTATTAACAATGGCTCTCGCAATGGCCACACGCTGAATTTGTCCTCCACTTAATTCGTTGGATTTATGATGGCTTCTATCAGATAAACCTACTTTTCTAAGTGCTTCCATTGCACGTTCTGTTCTTTCCTTTTTACTAATGCCCGAATAAATTAATGGAAGTGCCACATTTTCAGCAGCACTTAATCTGGGTAATAAATTAAATTGTTGAAATACAAATCCTATTTCGTTATTGCGAACATCGGCCAAATCATCATCCGGCATTTTACTTACATCTTTTCCATTTAAAATATATTTACCGCCTGTAGGAGAATCTAAACATCCTAAAATGTTCATTAGCGTGCTTTTACCACTACCCGATGGCCCCATAAGTGCAACATATTCATTTCTGAAAATTTCAAGCGAAATACCTTTTAGTACAGGAATGGCTTGAGAACCCATGAAATAACTTTTCTGAATATCGTCTAACCGGATGATTGATTCCATAAGCAAGTTTAAGCTACTTTTTAATTACTTTAGGCACTAAGAAAAAATTATTATCTTTTTTTGGTGCATTTTTTAATGCCAATTCCTGACTAATACTTTCTACTAACACATCCTCTCTTAAAACATTTACCGTATCGCTAAGATGCAATAAAGGCTTTACATTGGTGGTATCTACTTCTTTCAATTGCTCAACAAAAGTGATCATCCGTTGTAAATCTGTTTTAAATTCGTTTTTTCCCAAATCAGTAAATTGTAATCGGGCTAAATGAGCCAAATTTTCAATCATTATATCATTAACTTCCATAATAACAAAAATAACCGAATTAGAAGAATTCTATAAATGTTTTTGACAGGCGTTAAAAGAATGGCTTAAATAGTTTTAACTTGCCTGATGTTCGGTTAACTCTTCATTCTATGGATACTACAACTCTCTCAATAAATAAATTAGGAAAACTAAAAGTGCTTATTGCAGAAGATAATGAAATAAGCAAACTAATTCTTACAAGCATGTTGCATCAATGGGGATTTGAAACCCAAATTGCCAGTAATGGATATGAGGTAATTGAATTGATGCATGCATTTTATTTTGATCTTGTTTTAATGGATATTCAAATGCCCTTAAAAGATGGGATTGAAGCTACTATAGAAATAAGAGCATTAGAAGATGAACAAAAAAAGAATGTACCTATTATTGCATTAACAGCCAATGCGGTAAAAGGTGAAGAAAAAAAGTATTTTGAAGCTGGAATGAATGCCTATCATACAAAACCTTTTACCGAAAAAAATTTGTATGAATTAATTGAATCTGTTTTATTGAATACAAATAGGAAACCAATAAACTTGGCCAAGAAAAATACTGTTGCACATTCTACTGAAAAAAAATATTCACTTAATTTGGTAAAAGAACTTACCGGTAACAATGAAATTCTAATAAAATCTGTAGTAGAAACTTTTATTACTACTGTTCCATTATTAAATAAGGAATTATACCAAAATGCTCTCGAAAAAAATTGGATACAGGCAGCCAAAATAGCTCATAACCTTAAATCGAATATTGATACATTTATTATAAAAGATATTCAGGCTGATATAAGAAATATTGATACATGGGGTAAGCAAAACATACATATTGAAGCAATTTTTGCTCTGGTTGAAAAAGTTCATGCTACTCTTAATGAATGTATCATTCAATTAAAAGAAGAATTCAACTTATAACTTATTTTTTTCTCTTATTTTTTTATAAATTTTAATTGCACTCATCAATACAACAATAAAAATTATGAGGCCAATTAATCCCCAAACAAAACTAATGCTTTGCTTTACGGTTACCAATAGTACAATTGCTATTAAAAGTATGGTAGCCACTTCATTCCATAATCGTAATTGTTGAGATGTGTATTTGAATATTCCTTTCGCCTGCTGACTTACAATTTTTTGTAATGATAGATGATACAAATATAGAATTACAACAAAAATAAGTTTAATAAACAACCATCTTCCTTCCGGTAATAAAATTAGCCTATAATAGCCGCTGTTAATTAAAACTACACATCCAAATATTAATGTTAAAATAGCCGAAGGCCATGTAATACCATACCATAAACGCTTTATCATTATAACAAACTGCTGATGGAGTATTTTTTTTGCCTCGGCAGGTTGTTCGTTAGCTTCTGTATTATAAATAAATAGTCTGGGCAAATAAAACAAACCGGCAAACCATGTTACCACAAAAATAATATGCAATGCTTTTAGGTATAAATACATAAAACAAGATTATTAAATAAAATATATTGCTACAATTTAAAATTTCTTTATTGGCTTTTTATAATTTGTTCTTAATTAATTTTTCAATAGTTGCTACCCACAAAGCATTTGTATTTAAACAGGGAATCATAGTAAAACTTTCGCCACCGGCTTCTAAAAAACTTTGTTTGCCTTGTTCTGCAATTTCCTCTAAAGTTTCTAAACAATCACTAACAAATGCCGGACAAACCACTAATAATTTTTTAATTCCTTCCTTTGGCAATTCAGATAATCGCTTTGCTGTGTATGGTGTAAGCCATTTATCTCTTCCTAATCTTGATTGAAATGTTTGTTCCACCTTATTATCAGGCAATGCCAATAGTTCTGCTGTTAGCTTTGTAGTAACAAATGTTTGATGCCTATAACACTGTTGATGTGCTTTTGATGCAACATTACAACAATCATTTACTTTCAAACAATGGCATCCGGTAGTATCTCCCTTCATAATATGCCTTTCAGGAACTCCATGATAACTGAATAATAATTTATCGAAATCGTTTTTTAAATAAGGAACAATACTTTCAGATAATGCTTTAATGTAATCCGGATTATTATAATATGGTTCAACAGTAGTTAATTTAAATCCGTATTTATTTTTTTTATGCACTTCATACATATAATCAACAGCGGTTTCGTAACTACTCATTGCATAGTGTGGATATAGGGGGAATAGAATTACTTCCTCTATATCCGGAATTATTTGTAATAAATTATTGAATGCCGCTGTAGGATTGGGATTGCCGTATCGCATGGCTATTTCAACAGGTATATCAAATTTTTGCTGAACAACTTGTTGCAACTGCTTAGTTATTGCAATTAAGGGAGAGCCATCTTTAGTCCATATTGTTTGATACGCATGTGCCGATTTGGGAGAACGAAAAGGAACTATTATTCCTTTTACTAAAATTGAACGAATAATAAATGGAATATCAATTACTTTTTCATCCATCAAAAATTCATTCAAATATTTTTTAACATCTTTTATTTGTGTAGAGTCGGGCGAACCTAAGTTCATTAAAATTATTCCCTTTTTAATTGTTGTTGCCATAAATGAAATGATTGCAAATGTAACAGAACAAAGATGTAGTGGTAAAGTTTATTGTCATAAAAATGTCTGTTAGCAGATAAAAAATTGTTAGAATATCGTCATTAAAAGATTTTACACTAAAGATGACAATAAAATGACAGTGGATTGATGAAAGTCATCTTTTTTCGGGCATCTAACCAAATAATTTTGTTGTAACAAAGATTTTAGAGAAATGCACTATCAGCAGTTTTTTGTAGCAGGAATAAATTATAAAAAAACCGACACATCGGTACGAGGTGATTTTGCTATTAATAATACCCAATATCAATCATTACTTCAAAAAGCCGCTTCTGTACATGTAAAAGAAATTTTTATTTTAAGCACTTGTAACAGAACCGAGATATATGGATTGGCACCTTCGGCCGAATTTTTAATAGATTTATTGTGCAACGAAACCACTGGAACAAAAGATATTTTTTTAACCAAATGTTACATTAAGCAAGGTGCAGAAGCTGTAGAACATATTTTTTCGGTTGCCGCAGGATTAGATTCGCAAATATTGGGTGATTATGAGATAATAGGGCAAATGAAAAATGCTTTCAAATTTTCGAAAGAACATGGCTTAGTTGGCCCGTTTTTAGAAAGACTATTTAATACTGTTTTACAATCGTCAAAAATTATTAAAAATCAAACGGCTTTAAGCGGCGGTACAGTTTCGGTTGCATTTGCAGCGATACAATTTTTAAAAGAAGCTTATTCGAATTTTTCTGATAAAAAAATATTATTGGTAGGCACAGGTAAAATTGGAAGAAATACCAGCAAAAACTTAATAGATTATTTAGAAACAACCAATATTACCATCATAAACCGTACTACCGATAAAGCAAAAGAATTAGCTGAAGAATTAGGTATACAATTTGCCGATTATACACAACTAAACCAACATATTCAAACTGCAGATATTATAATTGTTGCTACTAATGCACAAGAGCCAATAATATTAAAATCGGATTTGCTTCATTCATCTAAAAAAGTATTATTAGATCTTTCTATTCCCAATAATATTGAAGTAGCTGTAAAAGAACTATCGCATATTACTTTAGCCAATGTAGATGATTTGTCTAAAATTAATGATGCCACTTTGCAAAAAAGGATAGAAGAAGTTCCTAAAGCTAAAGCCATTATTCAAGCATATATGAATGAATTTCATGAGTGGAATTGTATGCGTAAACATGCTTCTGTGCTAAGATCTTTAAAACAAAAATTACACGATTTACATCAAAGTAATTTATTCAAATCAGCTTTTGATTGTGAAGAAGCTCCATTAGCAGATGCAGAATCTATTCAAAAAGTAATCAATAATTTGGCAATAACCATGCGCAGCCAACATACACCGGGTTGTAACTATATTCAAGCAATAAATAATTACATTGCACAACCGGTTTTAGCCTAACTAATATTTCATGAAAAAAAAATTACGCATTGGCACAAGAGACAGTCAATTAGCAGTTTGGCAAGCAACCCTTGTATTGCAATTACTGAAAGAAAAAGGCATCCCCAGTGAGTTGGTTTATATGAAAAGTGAAGGGGATATTGATTTAGTAACACCATTATATGCCATGGGCGTTCAAGGTGTTTTTACAAAAACTTTAGATGCCGCATTACTAAGTAACACTATTGATATTGCAGTTCATTCAATGAAAGATGTGCCAACACAATTAGCCAAAGGAATTGTTCAAGCGGCAGTTTTACCAAGAGCCAATTATAAAGATATTTTGGTAGTAAAAGATAACTTTACAACCATACAAGAAATACTTAATAAACCTCATACTACAACAAGCCATTTACCACTCACTATTGCTACCAGCAGTATTCGCCGAAAAGCACAATGGCTAAACCGTTACCCCAATCATCATATTGAAAATCTTCGTGGTAATGTTAATACACGTTTAAAAAAAGTTACTGATAATAATTGGCACGGAGCAATTTTTGCGGCAGCAGGATTAGAAAGAATTAATCTTCGCCCCAATACCTCTATAGAGCTGAATTGGATGCTTCCTGCACCAGCACAAGGTGCTATTACTATTGTATGTAAAGAGGAAGATAATAACACAAAAGAAATTATAAGTTTATTGAATGATACCAATACAGACATTTGTACAAAAATTGAAAGAGATTTTTTAAAAACATTAATGGGTGGTTGCTCTACTCCAATAAGTGCTTTAGCCGAAATTAAAAATGATACAGTTTATTTTAAAGGAAATATTTTTTCATTAGATGGAAAAGAAAAAAAAGAAATAGAAGTAACTACCTCTATCAACGAATCAAATAACGTAGGAATAGATGCCGCAAAAAACTTATTGAACAATGGTGCCGATAAAATTGTTGAAGCAATAAAAAATGAGGGAAAATAATATTACAATATTATGTACCAGACCATTGAATGAAAATATCATTCAAAAAGCAGCTATGCAAAATATTTCTATTGATTGCTATTCTTTTATTGAAACAAACCAAATATTATCGCCAGAATTAATTGCCGATATTCATCACTTGGCTCAAAAAAAATATGCAATTATTTTTACCAGTATGAATGCTGTTAATGCGGTAATTAATCATTTACAATTGATACCTAATTGGGATATATACTGCATAAGTGGTACTACAAAAGATATAGCAACTAATTTTTTTGGAGAAGCCAAAATAAAAGCAACTGCAAAAAATGCATCTGAACTTGCTACAATTATTTCTGCAGATCATTCTATTACTGAAACTATTTTCTTTTGTGGCAATCGGCGATTAAACGAATTACCCGAAGAACTTACTTCAAAAGGAATTCGAGTAATTGAAAAAGTGGTTTACACTACTATTCAAACACCTCATAGCATTGAAAAAAATTATTCTGCAATACTTTTTTTTAGTCCAAGTGCTGTTCACAGTTTTTTTTCAGTAAACAATGTACATAATAACACCATTTTTTTCTCTATCGGAAATACAACAACAGCAGCCATAAAAACTTATAGCAATAACAAAATAATTACCAGCGAATGGCCCGGAAAAGATGCAATGATTAATTTATCTATACAATACTTTACAACTTTACAACATACAACATGAACATCATACAAAACGATTTATTATTAAGAACATTAAAAGGCGAATTTACCGAACGTACTCCTGTATGGATGATGCGTCAAGCAGGAAGGTATTTGCCGGAGTATATGGTACTGAGAGAAAAATATGGATTTTTTGAAAGATGCCAAACTCCAGAATTAGCTGCTGCCATTACTTTACAGCCCGTTGATATTATTGGCGTTGATGCAGCTATTTTATTTTCGGATATTTTAGTGGTGCCACAAGCCATGGGATTGGAAGTTCAGTTGATTGAAAGTAAAGGACCAATTTTACCCAACCCAATTAAAACTATTAACGATTTAACGCGTATTCGTGTACCAAATGTTGATGAAACACTGGGGTATGTTTTTGATGCAATAAAATTAATTAAGCAACAATTAAATGGAAGAGTGCCTTTAATTGGTTTTGCCGGTGCACCGTGGACAATTCTTTGTTACATGGTTCAAGGTAAAGGTTCCAAAACTTTCGATGAAGCCAAAGCATTTTGCTATATGCAACCAGAATTGGCACATCAATTATTGCAAATGATTACCGATACAACCATTGCCTATTTAAAAGGACAAGTTGCGGCTGGTGCCGATACCGTTCAAATATTTGATAGCTGGGGCGGATTATTAGGCCCTGCTGATTTTGAAAATATTTCCCTACAATATATTCGTCAAATTGTTGCTGCATTAAAAGATGATGTGCCTGTAATTATTTTTGCAAAAGGTGTATGGCATAGCTTAGATGCAATGGCGGCAACAGGTGCAGCAGGTTTGGGAATTGATTGGTGTATACAACCGAAAATGGCACGACAATTATCAGGAAATAATATCACACTTCAGGGTAATTTTGATCCGGCAAAATTATTATCGCCTATTCCTGTAATTAAAAAAGAAGTGAAGCAAATGTTGCAGGCTTTTGGAAAAGGTAAATATATTGCCAATTTAGGTCATGGTATTTTACCAAATGTTCCTGTAGATCATGCAAGAGCATTTGTGGATACGGTGAAAGAGTTTAAAATGTCTGATGTTTGATTTGATGATGTCTGATATTTTGATGTTGATTTATTTATGTCTGATTTAAATTGCAGCATAAATTTTTCTTATGAACAGAAAAGAATTACAAAGCAGAACAAAAAAATTTCATGTAGATATTATTAAACTTTGCGATGATTTTCCTAGAAATGCTGCAGGCTTTGAAACGGCAAAACAATTGATAAGATCAGCAGGTTCAGTGGGTGCGAATTACAGAGCAAGTGTTAGAGCAAAATCAAATGCAGATTTTATTTATAAAATTGAAATTGCTTTAGAAGAAGCAGACGAAAGCCATTATTGGTTGGAGGTTATTAAAGAAGCTGAAATAAAAACCGGATTTGAAATTGACAGATTAATCAATGAAGCGAATGAATTAACAGCCATATTCGCTGCCACTGATAAAACTGCAAAAGCAAACAAAAGAAAATAAATAAAATGTAGGATGTATGATGTATTAATGTCGGATACAAATCATGCATCAACAAATCAGATATCATACATCAATAAATCATACATTCTATGCATTTACAAAGAAGAAACAGAATATTGCGTGCAACACCTGCCATAAGAAGTATGGTTGCAGAAAATGCTTTAACCCCCAACGATTTTATTGCACCTTTATTTATTGATGAAGGAACCAATGTGGCATACGAAATTCCATCGATGCCAAATTATTTTCGTTACTCAATTGACCTCACCATTAAAGAAGTGAAGTTGCTGTGGAGTTTAGGAATTAAATCTGTTTTATTATTTGTAAAAGCAAAAGACGAAACAAAAGATAATACCGGAAAAGAAGCTTGGAACCCCGATGGTTTAATGCAACGCGCCATTAAAGCCATTAAAGATGCAGTGCCAGAAATGCTTATTATGACTGATGTTGCACTGGATCCATATTCTATTTATGGCCATGATGGAATTGTAAAAGATGGCGAAATTATAAATGATGCAACAGTGGAAGCTTTGGTAAAAATGAGTTTAAGTCATGCACAAGCCGGAGCCGATTTTGTTGCACCAAGTGATATGATGGATGGAAGAATTGGTGCCATTCGCGAAGCATTAGAGCACGAAAATTTTACTAATGTTGGTATTATGAGTTACAGTGCAAAATATGCATCCTGCTTTTACGGACCATTTCGCGATGCATTGGATAGTGCACCCGGATTTGGCGATAAAAAAACATATCAAATGGATTATGCCAATCGCAAAGAAGCTATTAAAGAAACTTTAATGGATGTTGAAGAAGGAGCCGATATTGTAATGGTAAAACCGGCAATGGCGTATTTAGATATTATTCGCGAAATAAAAAATACAGTAGATGTTCCGGTGAGTGCCTATCATGTAAGTGGCGAATATGCCATGATAAAAGCTGCAGCAAAAATGGGTTGGCTAAATGAAGAAAAAGCCATCATAGAAAGTTTAACGTCCATTAAACGTGCCGGTGCAGATTTAATTGCTACTTATTTTGCTAAACAAGCCGTACAACTAATTTCATAACCCTTAATAATTTTTTATGTATATCATTGAATTAACTTATAGAGTTTCTGCCGAAGAAATAGATAAGAATTTAGAGGCACACATGAATTACATTGAGAAGTATTACAATACCGGCCACTTTTTAGCCTCCGGACGCAAAGAACCACGCGATGGTGGAATTATATTTGCGAGAGCAAAAAGCAGAGAAAGAATTGAAGATATTGTTTCTAAAGATCCTTTCAACATCAATGGTTTTGCCGATTACAGAATCATAGAATTTAAAGCAACCAAAAAAACAAAAGGCTACGACGAGCTTGTTGGAGAAGAATATACATTTGAATAGAAACCTATTTTTTACCAAGCTATAGAATTTGCCACAGCTATCGTTGCGTCGCACACTTGTACTTCATCAGGTACATCAACTAAAATATTATTTTATATGAACATTTCTAAAAGTCAGGAACTTTTTTCACGAGCACAACAATCTATTCCGGGTGGAGTAAATTCCCCCGTTCGTGCATTTAAAAGTGTTGGTGGCACGCCTTTATTCATATCAAAAGCCAAAGGAGCTTATTTATATGATGCCGACGGAAATAAGTATATCGATTATATTGCATCTTGGGGACCTATGATTTTAGGCCATGCTTACGAACCGGTTATTAAAGCCATACAAGAACAGGCAACCCTCTCTACATCTTACGGAGCACCCACCGAATTAGAAATTGCAATGGCCGAATTAATTAAATCAATGACTCCCAACATCGATTTAATAAGAATGGTAAGCAGCGGCACAGAAGCTTGTATGAGTGCAGTACGTGTTGCACGTGGTTATACCGGAAAAAATAAAATTATCAAATTCGAAGGGTGTTATCATGGCCACGCCGATGCATTTTTAGTAAAAGCAGGAAGTGGTGTAGCTACATTTAATATTCAAACAGTACCAGGCGTAACAGCAGGTGTAGCCAATGATACATTGACTTGTGCCTATAACGATTTAGATGCAGTAAAGAAGTTAGTAGAAGAAAATAAAAATGAAATTGCAGCTATCATTACCGAACCTGTTGTTGGTAATATGGGATGTATTTTACCCGAAGCAGGATTTTTAGAAGGACTTAGAAAAATTTGTGATGAAAATAATATTGTTTTCATTTTTGATGAGGTGATGACAGGTTTTCGTTTAGCAAAAGGCGGTGCACAAGAAAGATTACATATTAATGCCGATTTGGTTACTTATGGAAAAGTAATTGGTGCAGGGTTACCTGTTGGTGCATTTGGCGGAAAAAAATATATTATGGAATCGGTTGCCCCGTTAGGAAATGTATATCAGGCAGGAACATTGAGTGGAAACCCTATTGCAATGATTGCAGGTTATACTTTATTAAATATTTTAAATAACGAGCCTTCTATTTTTAAAGAATTGGAAGAAAAAACTATTTACTTAAAAGATGGCTTAACCAAAGTATTACAAGCAAGTGGAACACCTTATGTTATTAACCAATTAGGAAGTATGATTAGTGTACATTTTAGTGATCATGCAGTTACTAATTTTGAAACAGCCGCATCGGCTAATAATGATTTATTTAAGAAATTTTTTCATGCCATGCTACAACGTGGTGTGTATTTGCCACCATCGGCATTTGAAAGTTGGTTTTTAAATAATGCATTAACTAAAAAAGATTTAGATTATACTATTGAAGCAACCGAAGAAAGCTTAAAAGAAATATTATAGCTCTCTTTTAAAGACAATGCCACACTTTAAAGTATGGCATTGTCTTTAATAACTATTTTATCAATTAGCTGATCAACGATATGCAGTAGCAGTGTGCGACGCAACGATGTTTAATTGAAATACAAAAGCTTACTAAAAAAATTATTTTCTTTTTGCCTTATCCCAAAGTACAGATGCTTTTTGTGTAAAGAAATAGCGGTACATGCCTGCCAACATACAGTAATTCATAAAACAGAAATAATAGGGTATAAATAATATTTTAACCCGTATTTGCCTGCTTTCTAACAACCACCCTACCACTGCTGAAGTATAAAAACCAATTTGTGCAATTAATAATACAACAAAAATTGTACTGGCAGATTGCGCAACAATTATGCAATTTAATAGTAAGGAAAGAAGCATTAAAAACGGGGTGATTGTCCACCGTAATACACGATGACTAATATATTGAAAACCTAGTAATGGTCTGAAAAAAGGATTGAATAATTTACGGGTTCTAATTGTTGATTGAATACCGCCGGCAGCAATTCGAACCTTTCTTTTTAATTCCTCTTTTAAATTTTCTGAAGAGCTCTCTACTGCATACGCATCGGGATCGTAAGCAATTTTATAACCCTTCATTGCAATCTTCATAGAAATCATAAAATCATCTAATAACGTATCAGGCTCAACCGGTTCGTATAAATTGGTTCTTACACTAAATAATTCACCTGCAGCGCCAACAACTGAATATAATTCGGCATCCCATTTTTTAAGTTTAGATTCATATTTCCAATAAAATCCTTCTCCGGCTGTTGCATCTGATGCATCTTCAATATGCACCCGCTTTTCTCCGGAAACTGCCCCAACTTTAGGATTAACATAATACTTGGCAATACGCAATAAAGCTTCTTTATTTAAAAATGTATTAGCATCGGTAAATACCACAATTTCTGTTTGTACATGTTGCATAGCACGATGCACTGCGGCAATTTTACCACTTCTACCCTCTTGATGTAATAATTGAATTTGTGGATAATTGGCAATAATAGAAGCGGTTTTATCGGTAGAACCATCCGTTATAAAAATGATACGAAATTTATTTTCCGGATAATGAAGCAATAATGTATTTTTTATTTTTTCTTCAATTACCTGTTCTTCATTGTAAGCAGCTACAATTAATGTAAGTGAAGGCGTATAACTACCATCGAATAATGCTACAGGCTTTATAAAAAAGCTTTTTATTTTAACCAAAAAATATAAAACTATACCATAACCAACGTAGGTATAGAAAACAATAAAAAGACTAATCCAAAATATCCATTTCATAGAATTATTTTAAAGGGTAACCTAATTGATTACTATTAGTATTATGCGTAAAGTTCCACCAAATTGCTTTAAATAACCAAGTAATAAAATTATATTGTTTGCCTTTTATATAACTGAATACGTTGCGAGGTGTTACTACTATTAAAAAAAATAAAATAAAAATAAAATATTGAAAATAATTGGCATTTCTTCTTTCAAATAAGATTCTATTTCGATTCATAAAATATTCCTTCAATGCACTTTTTTTTCCAACAGAAATCGATTCTTTATGATAAATTAAAGCATCGAGGTTGGTCCATATTTCATAACCTTGCTTTTTAATTCTTGCACACCAATCCATTTCTTCGTAATATAAAAAAAAGTGTTCAGCCATCAATCCTGCTTTATCAATTGCTTCTCGTTTTATCATCATTGCAGCGCCATGTGCAAATCCTGTTTTACCGGTAAGTTGATTGTATTGACCATTATCTATTTCAAATTGACCAATTTGCAGATTTCTTCCGGTAAAATAATTCATTTCGGTATACCCTACATACTGTAACATATTAGGCTGATCGAAATATTTTATTTTAGGAGAAACAATGCCAACTTGTACATTATTGTTTAAAGTATCTACTAATTTTTCTATTAATCCTTCTGTGAAAACTGTATCATTATTTACAAAAAACAGGTATTCGCCCGATGCAGCATGTACGCCAATATTATTACCACCTGCGAAACCGGTATTTACTTCACTTCGTATAAATTGTACATGAGCATATTTTTGTTTCCATGCCGGAACGGGATTAATTTTACTTCCATTATCTACTACAATTATTTCAATATCTTGATAGGTATTTTTTGCAGCTATAGAATCTAACATTTCATCAGTAACATGACTGTGATTAAAGTTGACAGATATGATAGAAACTTTTTTCATAGGTTTTATTTGGAAGATATTGGGCGTTTATTTAAAACCTTTTCTCTTAAAAAAACTAATGACTCGGTATATCCCGTAATAATAATATCGCGAAGAGAATATTGCATGTGCTTTTTTAAATGATAGTACCCGAAAACAATGCCTGCAAAAAGTGTAAACGGCACCGCAACAGCAACACCCCAAATATTGTGGAAAATATACATGCCTATAAAAGCAGCAGGAATATTCACTGCCATCATTATTAGAACTTTATAAAAATTAATTTTTTGCTGATGCAAAATATCTAAAGTAACTCCGTTAAATCTATCGATAGGATAAAATAAAGAGAAAAACATTAAGAGTCTGAAGATATTAGCAGCCTCTGTTCCGGCATATTTTCCACCACCTAATAATCCTACAAAAATATCGGCAGTAAAAAACGAAAAAATAACAATTGGAATAAATGCAAAAGTTAATACCCCTGCATATTTTTTAGACACAAAATATAAATGATACATGTTATTGGTATTGTATGCAGTAGCCATTGCCGACATGCCTGTACCGGCAAAACTCCGTAAAGGAATTTCAACTATTTCCATTAACCGTTGTGGTAAATTATAAACAGCTAATACAGCAGGACCTAACATAAATGTTATAATAAATGTATTAATACTTCCTAATAGATTAGAGCTAATAGTTGTGCCTAAACTGTATTTACCAAAATGTGCTATTTCAAGAATAGTTTCTTTTGCTCTATATACTAACGTTTTAATTTTACTGTAGCCTAATAGTATTGCAACTAAACTGGTTAATAAATTGGTTAATGCATTTACCAATAAAATATTATACAATGTTGCTATTTTTAAAACTGCCATTACTAATATGATAATAATCATTGAGCCGCTATTAATTAAACGTAGCCATAATATTTTTGAGTAATCTTCTTCTGCCATTAATATCCAGTAGGTAACAGAGTAGGGCAAGGAAGTAATAAAAGTAAATCCTATCCAATCAATAACAATAATAAGTTGATGGTTAGTAATTAGATTTTGTAAGGGTATAAAAGCCATACTAACTATCACTACTAACAATGTTATTGCAATAGCTAAATACCAAACCGAACCTAAAATAACAACGCCTTTTTCTTTGGTTGTTCCGGCATAATATTTTACTGTTGCAGTATTTAAAAACCCATTACGCAATGCATCGGCCAACCCATAAACGGTAAGAAAGAAGAACCAAGTACCAGTATCGGTTTTAGTTAATGTTCTATACAATAAGGCAATGGTTAAAACACCAACACCCGAAATAATTAAATTTCCTACAAGAGCAAGAAAATGTTTGTTCCTGAGTTTTGAAACAAGATTAATAATAGTCATTTGGTTTTTCCTTCCCACAAAGGGTATAAGATATTTTAAAACTTCCTTAAATTTAAAACCTTTTTATTAAATAAACCATTTCCTGTTCTTTTTTTTATTTAAAAAATAACTATCCTATTTTGTTTTAAACTGGCTACATTTTTTTACCTTACACCAAGTAAGCTTATTTGTTAAGCATAACTATTATCCTCCTTACTATGAAAAATATACTACTTGTATCTATCAACAGCTTTTTTGATACCCTGGCAGAAATCCCTTTTTTATTTAAGAAAGCAGGCAAAAATGTTAATATAGAAGTGCTTTGCCCTAAAAACTCTTGGCTCTTATCAAATCGATTTCATGATAAGTGGATTGAAGTTCCAGAAGATGCAGAATTAATTAAACTTAAACTATTACAATTAGTAAAAGATAATCCCAACTATTATTTTTGGATAATACTGTTAGATGATGAAACTGTTAAACTAATGAACGATGGCATTGAATCGGAAGAATTGTTTAAAAAAATAATGCCCATTAATAAAATAGAAAATAGAGAAGTATTATCGTCAAAAGCAGGCTTATCAAATTTTTGTGCAACACACCATATTGCAACACCAAAATTTATTACCTATTCTCAGCAAGATAATATTGACTCTATTATTAACACCCTTCAATTTCCTATTTTATTAAAGGAAGATTTTAGTTTCTCTGGATTAGGCATTCAATACTGTGAAGAGCCATCTATGTTAGCTTCTTGCTTAAATAAAGTAAATAATACTTCTAATTTAGTTTTACAAGAATTTATTAAAGGAAAAGATATTGGTTTAGAAGCATTATTTAGAAATGGTGAATTGGTTATGTATAATTGTGCCGAAATTTTATCATACATGTACAATCAATTTTCATTCACAACCAGAAGATTGTATTATCAAGATAAAAATATAGAAGAACACTTACATATATTGGGCAAAAGTCTTGGGTTAAATGGATTTGCCAGTATTCAATATATCTATCATCCGGAAAGGAAAATATATTATTTAATTGAAGTTGATGCCAGAGTAAATTTATGGATGGCTTATTCAAGATTTACGGCAAATAATTTTTCTGAAGGAATAAAAAGAATTGTAGAAGAAAAAAATATTGAACCTATTGTATTTACTGATAAAAAATATGAAGTAGCCATTTTTGATAGAGATATTAGGCGATGCATTAAACATAAAGATATAAAAGGATTTATGCGATGGATTTTTAACTACCGTGGTTATTGGAAGTTTATTCCATTACACGATTTAAAACTTTTTAAACGCATATTTAAAAAGCTACTGAAAGATTTATTTCATAAATTTTTAAAATAAAAAAGCTATAATTGCCAATAGTTATTTAAAACAGCTTATCAATAATATTTCTTATCTTTTTTACATACCTATTCATTTCACCAATTGGCTGCAGGTTTTTCCATTTAGTTTTATTTAAATAACTAAAAAATATTTCTTTATAAATGAGGCTATTATTATACGATTGATAAATAGGCTTTCGTTGAACAAAATGAATGATATAGGGAGAAGGATGCTCAAACACACAAAAATGATTCCATAAAGAATTTAACTCTACCCATTGATTAGCCAATACAATATTTAAAGCATACTGATCGGGATAGTTAGCAAATTTTCTATTATCATAAATACATTGCATTATTTTTTCGGTAACATTTAACTCTTTCCATTTTGGAATGTTCATTAACAATAGTCCGGTATTAAAATATTTAGTATCGCCTGGTATACCTAACGCTTTATAATTTAAAACCCCACCCCATGAATTATCGAAAGTTAGTATTCTTGGGTCTAAAACAGCTCCAACAACATGATTATTTAAATCAACTTCAAAGAGCTCAGTAATATCTTTTTGTACTATCATATCTACATCCAAATACAAAACTTTTTCAACATCATCAGGAACAAAAAAAGGAATAAAAAATCTAAAATAAATGTTCATAGGATAAGAGCTATTATCCACTGGCAACTTCATTTTATTGGCAATAATTTTTCTAATAATAGAACGAATAGGTTTCCAAATAAGTGTTGTTATTTCAGGATTAATAGATTGTTGTAATTTGTTTCTATTTCTATTA
Source organism: Hydrotalea sp. (assembly GCA_027364735.1). Classification (GTDB taxonomy): domain Bacteria; phylum Bacteroidota; class Bacteroidia; order Chitinophagales; family Chitinophagaceae; genus JAKAJX01. The sequence goes on from DAHXOT010000053.1 coordinate 38,880, forward strand.
CTTACATTGTCTTCAATAATATACAAATTTACTTTTTGGCCTTCGCGAATATTTGCTTCAATTGATTTTATAAGTGCTGCCAATAACATAATGTAATGATTATCGCAGGCTACTCCAATGCTTATTGGCTGATTGGTTTGTAACATCTATTATTTTATTAAAATATGATTAATTGCAGCATAGATAGCTTTAACGCTATTTTCCCAAGTATGCGATGCAGCAAATGTTTTTCTTTCGCTTTGTAGTTTTTCGTTATCTTCTTCTAAAGCTTTTTCAATTAACGATAAATAGGCTTCTTTAGATTCTGCTAAATATACATAATTACTAAAAATACTCATTGCTTCTGTTTTAGTGGCTACAACCGGTTTCCCTACAGCTAAATATTCGTCAATTTTTCTGGGATAATTTCCAATAGTAACCTGATTAACAATTTGAGGATTGATGCATATATCGAATGAATTAATATAAGCAGGTAATTCATTCGGATCTTTTGCTCCTAAAAAATATACATTACTATGCGAATGAAGTGCACTTTTCTTAAACGCTTCATCTTCGGGCCCTACTAAAACAACGCTCCAATGCGGTTTTAATGTTGCAATGTGATCGATGATATGTATATCTAATCGTAAATTTTGCAATGCACCAACATATCCAATTATTGGTTGATGAATGGTTGCAATATCGGTAGGCGTTGATGTATTTTTTGCATTATTAAAAGGCTCTAACTCGCAACCTTGTCCTACATAAAAAGAGTTGGCATTATATTTTTTACAATAGTTAGCTAAGTAAACCGAATTGGCTACACATATATCGCTTTTGGCAATTAATTTGGGCTCTAATTTTTCACCATGCTTTTTCCAATAATCAACCGCTAACATAAAATCTCTTGAATAATAAATACTTATTGCCGGTTGTAAATATTCTTTTAAATAAAAACAGCGAAACATATCATTATCATTAAAAAGAATTACATTTTTAAACTGTAATTCATTGATAGCTTTTTGAATAGTTTTAGCTAATTTTTTATTATTTCTTTTATTGAAATATTTAAAAACGGAATGAATAGAAATCCAGTTGATTGATTCTATTAATTCATCGGGATACAAATTCCATAAATTATTTTTTATTGGAACAATTGAATTTTGTTGATGTTTAATTACATCAATACGTTTTTTAATTTTCGCTTCATTTTTTCTTTTAAGCAATGTAATTCTATCTAAAGGAGAGTTTACGTATAAAACGCGGTTATGCTTCGCCATTTCTAAAGCAATATCTTTACAATTGCTTCCAATTTCAACATCCCAAGGTTGTTGCCCAACAATAACAATATCTCTGCCTGAAATGATTTCATTGTTATTCATATATGCCAGATTTTTGTTGCTCCTGATCTATTCTATAAGTAATATTCATTAAAGCAACCGTTAAATAAAAAATTACATTTGAAGGATATTGCACCAATGCTTCTTGAGGAAAATTGGCAATATTCCACGCAAAAACCATTAATACCATTGCTAAACAATACGACTTTAATTCTGGATCTTTAATTTTAAAATAATTATTAATTCCTGTTTTTAAAATGGTAAAAATTAAAACACAAAATATAGTTAAGCCAATCCATCCTAATTCTACAGTGGTTCTTACATAACCACTATCGGGCGGAAAGCTGGATAAGAAAGAACCGGGTGCAAATTTTTTTCCCCATTCGCCTGTAGAACCTAATCCACCACCCATTGGATGCGACCATACATAAGGTTTTATTCTTGCCTGATTAATTTTTCGTACTTTATAGGAAGCATCATCATTTGGTCTAAAAGCCGATTGAAATCGCAAAATATTTTGGTTAGATGTTGGCATAAATATTAACCCTACTACAAATACTGTAGCTACTGCAGTTAATTTTAAAATATTTTTACTGTAATTTAAAATGGCGTATAACATTAAACTGGCAGGCACTAATGGAAAAGCTCCACGTGTTCCTGAATACAACATATTTAATAATAAAACCCCAATTATAATTACAAGAATTAGTTTATGAATTTTTATTAATGGCCCCGTTAATAACCCTATACAAAGTAAACTTGCAATAGCCATGTTATAAGCGAAAGTTACCGGATCGGAAAAAATAGAATACTTACGCCAATGGCCTGCAATAAAAAGCAATAAAGGAACTCCTTCGGAATTGTTATAGCGATCTTCAAAATCAAAAAAACCAAAATATTCTTGCTTAAATGCATATAAAGCTGCAATTACCATAAAAGCAAGCCACCATTTAAAAATAAATCGAATAAATTTTTTAGTTCGAATATTATACAAAAAAATAAAATACATTAAAGTAACTAATGCCATTGAACGTATGGTATATATCCAAGCCATTCTCGATTCGGTTGTAGGATTAAAGAGCTCTAAAACATTATAACCAATCCAAATTAAAATCCATGTACTTATCGGCCCTTTTAATATTTCCCAATTAGGTTTTTTCTTTTGCTGAATAAAAAAATGCAGTGCAAATAAAAGTAACATGCCATCCATTAATGTACCTAAAGGAAAATTAACCCCATACCGCAGTAAAAACATAATAGTAAAAGCCATAGTTAAATACACAATTATTCCAAATTGTATATTTAATAGCAACGCACCCACAACTACTACTGCAACAAAAAACAATATCATTAAAATGCCAAATACAAGTCCAACTTTAGCAATACCAAGAGATAAAATTATAGACATTAATATTAAAATACCTACACCAAAAATGTTATACATTTTATCAATAAGAATCCATTGCGTTAATTTTTGTTTAATTAACTGCCAATTACTTTTGGGTAATTCTTTAATAGGTATTTGTGTATAATTTATCAAGGAGCTAACATTTTATAAAAGAAAAATGCAACAATAAATAGAGAAAAATAAATAGCTACTTTTCTGGTAATTTCTGCAGTCTTCTTTTTTTTTGCGGCTTCTGCAATTGGATTAAATAATATTTTCTTCTCAGGATAAGTTCTCATTGCACTTACATATTTGGTAAAAAGAAAAAATTAGTTTCTTCCTGATCAGTAAAATTTACTAACGAAGTGCCATCAAATATTTTTACAGAATATTCCATCTCTTTAAAATAATTAATACACTTCATTCTATTCTCATTTTTCCAAAGTTCGGCATAAACAATTGGTCTATTTTTTCGGATTAATGAAGTTGCACCACACAATACTTCAAACTCATAATTTTCAACATCTATTTTAATTGCGGCAATTTTTTGCTTTAAGTTTTGCAGTTCAATATCATCTAACTTATACACTGGAACTGAAAATACTTCTCCTGTATTCCAAGCTTCGGTATTGTTTGCTTGTAATACATGGCTCAGTCCTTGCCGCTTTGAGTTTTTAATAATTGGCGTTACCATATCAATTTTTCCATTAGCATTACCTAAAGCAACTTCAAGCAATTGCACATTCGATATTTTGTACCAACGAATTACTTTTTTAATGGTATTACTATTAGCCGGAATAGGTTCAAAAGCAATTACCTTTTTTTCAGGAAATTTTTTTGCCATGGCAATACTCATAAAACCAATATTTGCACCTATATCTAATAATACACCATCTTCAGATACGATATGTAAGAAATAACGAAACGATTGTTCATATTTACCCCAATTCATTCTCTCAATACAAAAGAGAGAAAAAAGAAAAAGATAATTATCGTATCCCAGTATTTTTTGAAAAAGAGCTCTTAAGAAATTTTTCATCACTACTTCAATTTATTGATTCACTATTAACCTCATTTCAGTTCATCAATTTTCTTATCATAATAATGTTGCGTTGCAACCGATACCTTATTAGCTTTTCTAACTTTCAATAATGATAATACTTGATAAAAAATAAACTTAGGAATATTCCATAATGAATGATAAATACGTTTATCTGTTTTAGAACTCAATAATGCAATAAAAAAACCAAGAATAAATAATGCTACTGCAACCAACCAATATATGGCATAAAGAGGCATCAAGAATATATTAATTACCATAAACAATAAAGATAATAATAAAAAAATAAATAACGGTGGCCGAAGTAATACAATGCCAAATAAAAACTGGTTCCAATTAAAATTAGTAATGCCTTTAAATAATAAAACAAAACCAAATTTAAAATACTTAAACCAGGTGTTAATCCATCGTGCACGTTGTTTAACTAATTGATCGGATCGAGTTGTTTTTTCGTCGTAAACAATTGCTTTATCGGCAAAGGCAATTCGTTTATTTTGTATAACAATTTGCTTTTGCAAAACCTTATCAAAGCCGGCTCCGGTAATATCCAAACGTTCCAAACAATCTTTGTATAATTTCACGGTAAAAGCCATACCCGATCCTGCAAGTGTGGCCGATGCACCGGAAGCAAATAAAAGTTTGCCATCATAAAAATGATAATAAATATCTCTTGCTGCATCTAAACAAGCATAATTTGTATTTAAATTTTTTGCTTTTCGCTCTCCCTGCACAGCTTCAAATCCGGCATCAAATAGTTGATTTAATTGAAGCAAATAATCTGGTTTTACTAAGTTATCGCTATCAATAATTGTTAATCGTTCGTGATTGCGTTTGAAGTTTTTAATAGCATAAAAATGAGATCGTGTATTGCTTGCCAATACTTCTTCGGGACGTAAAATAATTACTTTACTGCTATCAAAATGCAGGTTAGTTACATCGCATTTATCAGCAACAATATAAATTAAATAATTAGTGTATTGTAACTGTAAAATAGAATCTATTACAGGCGGCAAAGTATGTGTTTGCTCGTAAGCAGTTACAATAATTGCATAATCGGCTTCTGCAGTTGATGGGTTAATTCTTGTTTGAACAAATATATTTCTTACATAATACCATATAAAAAGCAGTATAGGAAATACTAAATTAAACCCAATAATACATTGAATAATATTCCATAAAATATGAAAAATAGCGAGTATCATAGTTTAAAGGATTAAAAGTTTTTTTTCTTTTTTATTTTTTTGATTGGCCTATCGGATACTTTATTTAAGACCCAGCCAATAAATTTATTGTTTAATGATTTTAAATATTGAATTTGTTGTTGCATATCTAAAGAAATAGACTGATTAGCTTCGAACACCACTAAAACTTTATCAACAACACTAAACCATTCTTTTGCTTTGTTTAAACTGGTTAATGCAGAAGTTTCTACAATAATAATATCATACACACTTTTTAGTGTTTCAAATTTTTGAAGTATAGTAGCTTCTTTACAAATTTCAAATAAAGAAATATCTCCTTCCTTTACACCTAAAACATTAATTAATTCCTCTGACTGATTTGCCGGATGTATTTTTTCGGTATTTAAGTAATCTTCCAAATACAATTGTGCATTTGATATTTTAGTAATACCGGCATTATAAAAATTACCATCAATTAATAATACTCGCTTATTAATTTTTGTGTAAGCATATGCTAATCCAAAAGCAAACAATGTTTTTCCCTCTGCAGGTTTTAAACTTGTTATACCAATTATTTTCAATCCATTTAATTCGGCATCAAGCTCAAAACGAATATCTCGCAATAAATTTCTACTATTTTCACTTTCTTTATTTTCACCATGCCACAAATCATCTAAATCAAGTAAAGAAGATTTTATATAGGGCAAAAAACCTAATGTAATAATTTCTGTTTTGTTCGATAACTCTTTGGGGAGTTTAATAGAATCATCTAAATAATATAAAACAAATAAAACAAATAAGCAAAGTACAAAACTTACAATACCTCCTACTATGGTTAATAACACTTTTTTAGAGGGTTGTGCAATGCCCGGTATGCCCGCTTCTACTTGTCGGAGTTGAATGGATAATGTAGATTCAATGCTTGTTTGATTATACTTTTTAAGAATTTCAATATATTCTTTACTGGCAAAATCGATAGACTCTTCATAAGCTTGAATAACAGCTTCGTGCGGAACTAATTTATCGAACTTTTCATTCAATCGCTGTAGCTCATCAGTTAAAGATTTTACACTAAACTTTGCAATATCTAAATTAACTTCTATGTTAATTTTTTGAAGCACTAAGCTTTCTTTAGCTGCCAGAGGATTTAAGATATATTTATCGGTTGATTGATGAATTTGTGATGTTAAAATGTTTTTTACAGAATCAACTTTTTGTTTAAGTTTTGGATCATAATTACTTTTTATGTAATCGTCATTTAATTGCTTTAAAATATTTTTTGTATCAATAATATCTTGATTGATTTGAACAAATGTGCTCTCGAGATATTTTTTGTCTTTAGGATTAAATTTATCTTCTATACTTTTTAAAGCTCCCGAATAAGCTAAAATATCTTTATCTGCCAATTCTTTTCTGGTTTCAAAATCGGAGATTTGTGCATATAAACTTTTTGCTTGTTCATTTAAATTTAAAACTCTATTATCAATTTTATATTTTTTCAGTTGATTTACTTGCGTATCCATTAACGCCTTTTTTTTCTGGAGGATACTATCTAAAAACGCAACAGCTTTTAATTCATTTTGCCTAACATTTTCGGAATAATAATTTATAAATTCTTTACAAAAAGTATTTACTACAAAAGCAGATAATAATGGAGAATCCGATTCGTATTCTATATCAATATAATCGCTATTATTGGCTCTATAAATTAATAGTTTCTTTGTTAAAGATGCATCATCGTACCCCATTCGTTGCATTGCTTTTTTTAATCCTACCTGATCATCAATCCATAACTTAAAATCGCTTTTAGTATCGTATAATTCAGTAAATATTTTTGTAGCATGTTTGCGTGCAATAGTCGATAGTTCTTTTAATTGCTTGTTATTAGGATGAAATGCCGAATCGGAAGTAAGGTCATGAATCATTAACTGAAAAGAAACCTGATTAACAACTTTTTTTAGTTGCATCATCTGAATAAGGTTACTAAACTGAAGATTAATTTTTGATTCCTGCGGTTCAGATTGGGTATTATCGATAAGTTGTTTTTGCGATTGATCGATTAATCCGGTTGCTATTCTGGCATGAGAAGTATAACTATCGGGTAAATGGCGAACAGAATAATAAGTAATAATAACCGCTAATATAGGAATAGCAATAATTATATATTTCTGACGCTTTACTAATGATATAAAATTATTTTGTTCCATTGATTAATGAATGTCTGATAATTTTTTTCCAACAATTTCTTCCAAGCTGCTTTTCGCAACCATTATAGCACTTTGAGAAACAACTATAAATTGTTTTTGATTAGAAGCAGCTACCAGAGCTTTATTATAGTTTTCAAAGGTTTCTTCTCCTTTTTCAAATTTATACTTTACTTGTTTAAATACACTTTCCAGATCTAAATAGGTATCATTTTGCAATTTCAAAATTGTTTGTTGTTCAATATATTTATAGTATCGGCTTTTTACTTCAGCTTCAATATTCAAATCATATTCTTTCTTATTTAGTTTAGCAATAGCCAACTCTTCTTTGGCTTGTTTTATATTATGTGGTTTAAATAAAACATTACCTAAATTAAAATATATTCCAAACTGATAACCTGTTAATGTAGGTGCTACAATGGTGGTTGCGCCTGAAGGGCTATAAGAAAATGAAAAAGTAAATAAATCGAACCAAGACACTTGGTTCTTTTTTACATTGTCTTTTGCAATAATTATTTTATGATTAAAAGTTCCCATTCTGGGATAATATAATTTTGCAGTATCAATTAATTTATGAAGAAAAACAGAATCTACTTCAGGAATCATTGAATCTTGAGCACTACAGAAAAAAGTACTACATACAAATACAACTTGAACAAATAGGTATTTCACAGATAACGGCATTATTGGATATTCTTTATTCAATTACCTTATGATACTTTTTTTTCAAAAGTATATTTGGTTTAATTTGTTTATTCTTAAAGGTAATGAAAATACTTTTCTTTAAACTAAACATTTCAATTTTTTAAGCAATTAATCGGCTAAATGAAAAATATTTTTTAAGCAGTAATATAATTTTACTTCGAAAAAGGATTAATTTAGAGTATATAATCCTATGCCATGTCCTTTAAAAATACCATCAAAAACAATCCGCAACTAAAAAAAATTGTTCACCGTTTATTAATTCCTAAAAACGAAGCCAGACCAAGGTTATGGGTTAAATGGTTCATAAATCCATTTATTCATAAACGTGGAAAAAATGCTACCATTAGGCGTAATATTCGATTAGATGTTTTGCCTTTTAACCAATTTTATTTGGGTAGTAATTCTACCATTGAAGATTTTAGTACAATTAATAATGGTGTAGGTGATGTTATTATTGGTCATCATACTTTAATTGGAATGGGGAACACTATTATTGGTCCAATTACAATTGGCAATAATGTAATTTTAGCCCAAAACATTGTTGCAAGTGCTTTAAATCATGAGTATCGAAATATTAATTTGCCAATTCATGAACAAAAAATATTAACTGCACCTATTATAATTGAAGATGATTGCTGGATTGCTGCCAATGCTGTAATTACTTCGGGAGTTACCATTGGCAAACACAGTGTAATTGCAGCAGGTGCTGTTGTTACTAAAAACATTCCTCCCTATTCTGTAGCAGTTGGTAATCCGGCTAAAGTTATTAAACAATATAGTTTTGAAATGAATGATTGGATAAGAGTATAACAATTGCAGAATTAATTAAGAATATTCATTTATAATTTTCTTAATTAAACAAATTTGCAATAAGTTCCTATACATTTTCCTTCTGAAATAATGCAGGAATTGTTTTCAAGATAAGTTTGATATCGTTAATAAAACTATGATTTTGTGCATATACATTATCCAACATCAATCTTTCTTCTTCACTCATTTCTCCTTTGCCACCACGTTTTTCAACTTGCCATAAACCTGTAATACCTGCAGGAGCTAAAAACCTAAGCGAATATTTATCGGTAGTTAATTTTTCAGCTTCATACAAAGGCAATGGCCTATTGCCAACAATACTCATATCGCCAATAATTACATTCCACAATTGAGGTAATTCATCTATACTGGTATTGCGAATAAATTTTCCAATTTTGGTTATACGCGGATCATCTTTGATTTTAAAAAATGCGGAGCCCGATTTAGTTTTCTTTACATCCATATATGCTTTTTCGCACCACTGATTTTTATCGGCATATATAGGAAATTGGCAAGAAGTTCCTGCTGTTCTGCATGTTTCACACAAATAAACATCTTCATCGGTACTGGCTGCTGCCGATTCACCAACAGTTTTAGTTGCGTTATTATATTGATTTAAATGTTTTAAATCTTTTAATCTTTTATCGGCATCTACATACATTGACCGGAATTTAAAAAATTTAAACACTCGATATCCCGTTCCTACGCGTAAGGAATAATAAAATACAGGTCCTTTTGATTCTAACCGTATTAAAATATAAATCAATAAAAATATAGGCGATAGCATAAGCAAAGCAAGCCCTGCAAAAAAAATATCAAACACTCTTTTTATAAAAGGTGTTTTATAACGTGTAAATCGTTTATGGCTATTTTTTTCGCTTATCTCTTTCCAATGGTCAATTAAAAAATTGGCTCGTATTTCTATGCTTTCTTTATTTAATGGTAAAATAAATACCTCAGCAATACCTGCACGTAATGCCAGATTTTTATTATTATCATTAATATGCCGTGGAGGAATTATTAAAAAGAACGGAACATTGGGAAATTTCTTTTTTTGAAATGTTTCTAATAATGAAATTCCGGCAACAGATAAAATTTCGCTTTGAGAAAAAATAGCAACAATATTTAGTTTTTCTTTTTGCCATCTGTTGGCAATTTCAAGCCCATTATTAAAACTAATTATTTGACGTTGATTAAAATTAATACTTGAAAAAAATTCTTTTACAGTATCATCGCACTGTATTAATGCAATAATTTCGTTAGTATAATTGGTAGAGGTATTGTTAGTCATAGGATGTAGCATTAAGTTAAGATTTACCGGCTCGCCTTAAAATAACTTTAATTCTCGATTCAAGTTCTCTTGGATTAAATGGTTTTACTACATAATCATCTGCACCGGCATTCAAACATTTAATACGCATTTCGGAACTTTCTTCTCCCGATAGAATCATTATGGGTACTAAATTAAAAAAGTCGCTCGCTTTAATTTGAGTAATTAGCTCTAATCCATTTAGCTGAGGAACATTTAAATCTGAAATAATTAAATCGGGAATTTTGCCACTTTGCAAATACGATAATGCATCCATTCCATTGGTAGCTGTTTCTACATCAAACATGGGCGATAAGTATTCGTTCAAAATGGTTTGCATGTAAATATCATCTTCCACAATAAGGATTTGGGCTTTACCGGAATTAGGATTCTTTGAAGTCATAAGGATATTATTTGGATAAAGGTTATATCATCTAAGATACAGAAAATATATATTACACTATAATTAATTTTTGCTTCTTAGAAGCTGTTTGAGTTAAATTAGAAAAAAGTTGTAAAGTTTTTGATGAATAGACAAAAGAAGGAAATCGGTCGTTAAAGAGTTAATGACAAAAAAAACAAATTTTCAACCGACTTCCAGTGGCAAATTTTAGAAAGTT
>DAHXOT010000046.1 GCA_027364735.1 Hydrotalea sp.
ATTTTATATATATTATTTTCTTATGTTCTTACAGGTGTTGCTAACTGGAAAGAGTTTGCTACAGCGGGTAAAGAAGCTTCTGTTGCTTATGCAATTAATACCTATATGATTGGATATAGTTGGTTGGCAACAGCTGTTACAATTGCGATTTTAGCAGGATTCTCTTCAGTGATATTAGTAATGCTAATGGGACAAAGCCGCGTGTTTTATACAATGAGTAATGATGGTTTATTACCAAAAGCCTTTTCTGACTTGCATCCTAAATTCAGAACTCCCTATAAAGCAAATATGGTTTTATTTGTTTTTGTTGGATTGTTTGCTGCTTTTGTACCCGCAAGTGTTGCCGGTGATTTAACTTCTTTCGGGACATTGTTTGCATTTATATTGGTTAGTGGTGGTGTTTGGATGCTGCGAATATCGGATCCAAAAACACCAAGGGCATTTAAAACACCATTAGTACCGCTTGTACCTATTTTAGGTATAATAGTTTGTACTGCCATGATCGTGGGTTTAGATCAAACCACACTAAAAGTTGCTTTTAGCTGGATGGCTGTGGGATTGATAGTATATTTTATTTATGGAAGAAAAAACAGTAAACTTCGCTCACCTTCAGAGATAGTACCACATGCATCTGATTTTGAATAAATTTTTTAAACCTCGCTTTGCGGGGTTTTTTGTTGGTTTTAACTAAGCAGTTAAGTATGATGGCTATCCGGTTGAATTGACTGCTATTCATTCATTTTATTATGCATGTTATTGGTAGCAGCTTAACAACAAATGGGCATTTACTTTTAGCACCTGAGTGGTCAGTAATACAACATCAAACGGCACCTGCAAATATTATTTTCATATTTGAATAATTAAATCAATACAAGTATTATTCATTACAGGCAATTTTTTTAAAATAGTTCCATTCTGGTTTTGCCATAATTGGGTACTACAACTTTTTACAATCATGGCCATATATAACCCTATTTTACAGTTACATTTTTTATACCTTTTTTTTAAGCCTCAATACCATATATATACACCGTAAAAACACGGTAAGTTTTATAATAAAAACAACTACAACCCTTATCTGTAAAGCATTATACCATGTAAAGCAGTTTAAAAAAATCGCTAAATTTAAGAACAACATGTATTTTTATTGATACTAACAATAGTAACTGCTTTACAAAATTTATAGATATGTTTACATTTTGTAAAGCAATTTTTGCTATGTTTAATAAGAAAAATTAGCAATTTGAGGTATTGCTTTTTTGCAATTTATACAATAAACTTTTTTGTATGAGATGTTTAAAGAAATACCTGACTCCGGCATATCACCCGCCGTAGAATAATTATTTTAAAACCATTAAAACAATTACCATGAACCGTTTATTATTAACAGCTTTTACTAGTTTACTTATTTCTTATACTGCCACCAGCCAACTAACTAAAGGCACTTGGTTGGTGGGGGGTAGTGGTCAACTATATTTATATAACCAAAATTATTTAACCTCAGCTTATTCTACTCAATATAAGTATGTGAATATTGATATTTCTGCTTCTACAGGTTATTTTGTTGCAGATAAATTGGTATTAGGATTGCGACCTTATGTCAATTACCTCAAAGGAAAAAATTTTGCTGGATCTATAACTGGAAGTGGCAGGTACGGAATTGGACCATTTTCAAGATACTATTTTCTGCAAGAAGAAAAATCTTTTAATATTTTAGTTGATGCAAGCTATCTATTTGGTGTAGCGGATCTTTTTGGACCTAATGGTAAACTAAATATATTCTCAGTTGCAACCGGACCAGTAATTTTTTTCAACTCTTCAATTGGTTTAGAATTTTTATTGGGTTATACTGCTAAAACAGAAGAAATACCGAATGATTATAAAGATGTTCGTAATGGGTTTCAGGTAAGTATTGGATTTCAATTTCATTTAAACCCCCTTTAAACTAATTACCATGAAACGTTTACTATTAACAGCTTTTACTGGTTTACTTATTTCTTATTCTGCCACCAGCCAAATAACTAAAGGTACTTGGTTGGTGGGGGGTAGTGGAAGTTTATACTCATACAACGAAAATTACAGCACTCCTAATTACAACCAAACATCTATATATACAAATATTGACATAACTGCATCTGCAGGATATTTCATGATTGATAAGTTTGCCATTGGACTACGACCTTACTTTTCATCAAATAAAGGGGAAGCAACAAGTCCAGGGGGAGGTTCAACTAATTCGTACCAATTAGCTATTGGCCCTTTTGCAAGATATTATTTTCTGAATACTGAGAAACAATTTAATATACTGGTAGATGTTGGTTATCAATTTGGAATTAATAAATATTTAGGAGCATTACATGAAAATGGAAAAATTAATAATTTATCCATAATGGGGGGATCAGAAGTTTTATTTAATAGTACTGTGGGTATGGAAATTTTATTAGGTTATTCTCAAAAAATAATATCTATCGAAAATGCTCCCGGCGCATTTAATAGTACTAAAAATGGCCTTCAGATTTCAATAGGCTTTGTACTTCATTTAGAAAATCTTTAACCCAAAAAACATGAAACGTTTATATATCTTAGCTGTTTACAGCTTCATCTTACAAATAGCAAATGCACAAAATATATTACCATTCAAGCAAAATTTTTTAAACCTCGCTTTGCGGGGTTTTTTGTTGGTAGCGGGCAATCTGCTAAATTTGCTGCCGCTTGTACCAAAAGTACCGGTGTGCGATGCAACGAAGTACCCATATCATACCGATGCTCGTTTAATAAAAATTATTAACCACTTATTTTAAACTTTATATAGAATGGGAAGGATTTTTGAAGTTAGAAAAGCTACCATGTTTGCCCGTTGGGACAGAATGGCTAAACAATTTACACGTATTGGAAAAGAAATTGTAATTGCTGTAAAAGCCGGTGGCCCCGATGTTGCTACCAATCCTGCATTACGCAGGTGTTTTCAGAATGCGAAGAGTGTGGGTATGCCAAAAGACAGAGTAGAAGCGGCCATTAAAAGAGCCCTGGGAAAAGACACCACAAATTACGAAGAAATAATGTACGAAGGTTATGCCCCTCATGGTGTTGCTTTATTGGTAGAAGCTGCAACCGATAATCACGTTAGAACAGTAGCAAATGTTAAAAGCCATTTTAATAAAGGTGGCGGTGCTATGGGAAACAGTGGAAGTGTTAGTTTTCAGTTTAAAAAAATGGGGGTGTTTAAATTAAAACCCGAAGGTTTGGATATTGAAGAATTAGAATTAGAATTAATTGATTTTGGTTTAGATGAATTGGGCGAAAGTGTTGACGATAACAACAATGCCATTATTGTATTGCGTTGTGCCTTTGTTGATTTTGGTAAATTGCAAAAAGCTCTGGAAGATAAAAATTTAACACCAATTAGTGCAGAGTTGGAATGGATTCCAACAACCACGGTACCTGTAACCGATGAGCAGGCCGAAGATGTTAGTAAATTAATAGAACGTTTGGAACAAGATGAAGATGTAAATAAAGTGTTTCATAATATGGGATAAGGTTTTTTATACTACTCAACCACAAAACCATCTTGCTACAATGAATGAATTAAGTAACTTAAAAAATTCGGTTATTTTGTTTGATGGTATATGTAATTTGTGCTCGGGTAGCGTACAGTTTGTTATAAGAAAAGATAAGCATCAATTTTTTAGATACGCTTCTTTACAAAGCCAATTTGGATTAACAGTATTGCAACATTTTTTTCTTACTAATCAAAATCTGCAATCGGTAGTTTTATTAGAGAAAGAAAAAATTTATACAAAATCTACTGCCGCTTTACGCATTGCAAAACAACTTATATTTCCATGGAATTTACTGTATATATGCATTATTATACCTGCATTTATACGAAATGGCTTGTATAATTTAATTGCCCCTAACAGGTATCATTGGTTTGGAAAAAAAGATACCTGTTACCTACCCCAAAAAGAAATTGCACATTTGTTTTTTACCTAATTATTTACTTCAAATCGGATGCATTAACGCGAGATGGCGTATCTTTTCCATTAATAATTGTTTGCGAGCTGATAGCTATGGCTTTAATAATTTCTGTCATATTAGCTATGTTTAACGTTGTTATTTCATCGGTTAATTGATGGTAATTAGGTTCATTATCCATTTTAGAAGTTGAAATAGTATGAGCCGGAACACCTTTTATAGCCAACGTAGCGTTATCGGAACGATAAAATAAATTTTCTTCCGTATATGGATCCGGATAAAAATTAAATTGAGAACCTTTTAAATTGCTTTGCAAAATTTTTCCCATATCTGTTTTATCATAACCGGTAATGTATGCAGAATTCTTTCCCCATTTACTTTCGGTACCAATCATTTCAATATTAAACATTGCTTTTACGGCATCGGGATTAAATTGATCTGAAAAATAAGCAGAACCATATTCACCAATTTCTTCGGCAGTAAAGGCAGCAAAAATTAATGTTCGCTTATTATTATGCAATTGAGAAAAATATTTTGCCAGCATAATAACAGCCGTAGTACCCGCCGCATCATCGTTGGCGCCATTATAAATAGAATCGTTGTTAATGGCTTTACCAATACCTAAATGATCGTAATGACCGGAGAAAATAACATATTCGTTAGGCAATTCTTTTCCGCGTAAAATACCTACCAAATTACTTAAAGGCATTTCGGTAAAAACTTGTTGTGCTTTTAATTGAAAATGTTCGGGATTGGTTTGATCTGTTAAAACTAAAATAGTTGAAGCTGCATTTTGTAAAAACTGCCTCAAATAATAATTTAATCGAGGAAAATATGCTGAGAATGAAGTATCAACAAAAATGATTTGATTGTGATGAACTTGCAGTAATTGTAATAAATGTGTGAAAAAATCGCTATCAGTTTTTGTAATGGCAACTTTTGTGTAGCCGGAATTTTCATTAATATCTAACAACTTTTCGGGAGAACGAATTAAAAAACGACCTGCAGGAATTTCTTTTCCTTCTAATTGCAAACTGGCATTACTGCTTGTTAGTTTCAGCATCATAAAATTTTGGCGATAGCTGCTACCGTTTGTTGCTAAAGGTTGTAAGCCCGCTTTCTTAAATTGCTCTTCAATAAAAACTGCAGCTTTTTCTATTCCCGGCGTAAATACTTTTCTGCCTTGCATTTCATCGGAAGATAATTTTTTTTCAATGCGTTCAACCTCCGTTTTATTGATGATAGAATTAATGTTTTGTGCCAATAAAAAAGAGGTTATTATTGATAATAACCCCATTAAAAGTATTTTTTTCATACTAACAATATTGATTATGTACAATTTACAAGCTCATCATTTCTTTAAATTTAACTGTTTGTCTTCTGCTAACTTCAATTTTTTCGCCACCTTTTAAATCTACCAATAATCCTCCATTAAAATAGGGTTCAATTTTTTCAATCCATCTTAAATTAATAATATGCTTTCTGTTGGCACGAAAAAACATTCTTTCATCTAATCTTTCTTCCAAGGCGTTTAACGATTTTAAGATAAGTGGTTTATTATTGGCAAAATATACTTTGGCATAATTACCTACGCTTTCAAACAAACGAATTTCTCCCAATTTTACAAACCAACAACGCTCACCATCTTTTACAAATACTTGATCGTTTTCGGTTAATGGACCTCTATTAAAAACACCATTCATGCCGGCACGTTCTTTTTGAATTTCATCTTGCAATTTTTGCAAGGCATCGGTTAATCGTTTTGGTTCAATTGGTTTTAATAAATAATCTAAGGCATTAACTTCAAAGGCTTTAATAGCATATTCATCGTAAGCGGTTGTAAAAATTACTTTAGGCGATTTTTCCATTTCGGCCAATAAATCGAACCCGGTTTTACCCGGCATTTGAATATCTAAAAAAATTAATTCGGGATTAAACATTTCAATTTTTTCCAACCCTTCCGATGCATTAGCGGCTTCTTCAATTATTTCAATTTCGGGATGCGTTTGTAATAATTTTTTTAGCTCATTGCGTGCTAAACGTTCATCATCAACAATTATGGCTTTAATTGGCATAATGAGAAAAATTTATTTCGGTACTTTAAAATTAAATTAATCTATTGTTATTGGTAAAATAACTTTTGCTTCTACTATTGTTTCAGTAATTTCCTTTAATGCAAAAGTTGCTTTACCTGCATATAATATTTTTAATCTGTTTTGTGTACTTGTTATTCCAAAACCTTCACTGTTAATTGTAGTTTGTAGTTTTCCCGAATTTTGAACAATCAATTCATGATGATCACCTTTAAATACGGAAATAATTCTAATTACTCCTCCATTTACTTGTTTACTTATCCCATGTTTAATAGCATTTTCTACTAAGGTTTGTAACATCATAGGCGGAATAATTTGGTCTAAAGTATCTTCATCAATATCATATTCTACTTGCAACCTGTCTTCAAACCGAATGTATTCTAATGCTAAATAATCTTTTACAATATCTAATTCTTTTTCAAGAGAAGTAAATTCTAATTTTTCTGTTTGCATACTACTACGCAACAGATTACTTAATTCGGTAATAGCTGTTCTGGCACGTTCCGGATTTTCATCCACTAAAGCACGAATACTGTTTAGTGCATTAAAAATGAAGTGTGGATTAATATGTGATTTGATGGTTTTTAATTCCAACTCTTTTACTAAAGATTCCAATTTCACTTTATCAATTTCTTGCTGCCTTGCAGATTCAACATAATGCCAAACAATATAAATAGAAACCCATATTATGATAATGGGTGTATCGTTGGCTAAATTAAAAAAGGCACGCTTTTGAAAAGAAATTTTTCGTTCAGGATCATACAACTTAAACCATTCTACAATTGCACTATCGGTAAAACTATATACCAAACATATTATAATAACAAAGAAAACCAAAAGTACCCATCTACTTTTATTTTCTGAAGGTTTTAACTGAAAAACAAGAATAATTTTCCGAAGGATATGTGTAAAAATGATACCCAATAAAATAGATACAATTATTCTTGTATAAAAAAGTGATGTTATTTTCTGTTCAAAAACAAATAAAAAAAATAACATAGTTAATCCATAAAATAACCACCCGCCAATTTGGCTAAGCCAATATGCCGAAATTTTTTTTCTCATGTAACATCAAAGATAAAAAGCTAATGAGTGTTAACCTCTTCACATTTTGATTAAAGGCAAATATGCCTGCTATTTGGTAAAATATTACAACTCAAAAGCGAACAGTATTATTTTTCAAGTGTTAGTATGCTTTTATCATTCGCTTCATCAATAAAAAAACTATTTTTACAATAACAAAATAATTCCTTATGGAAATTATACCCGGTAACTTATTAAAAACTATTAATAGCCCTGCTGATTTACGTAAGCTTCAACGAAATGAACTATATCAATTATGCGATGAACTTAGGCAATATATCATTGATGTAGTAAGTGTGCATGGTGGGCACTTTGCAGCAAGCTTAGGCGTGGTAGAGCTATCGGTAGCTTTACACTATATTTATAATACGCCCTACGATCAATTGGTTTGGGATGTAGGTCATCAGGCTTATGGTCATAAAATTCTTACCGGCCGAAGAGAGCAATTTATTACAAATAGAAAATACAATGGGTTAAGTGGTTTTCCTAAAAGAACAGAAAGCGAATATGATACATTTGGTGTAGGGCATTCTTCTACCTCCATTTCTGCGGCTTTGGGTATGGCAATTGCAGCTAAATACAAAGGAGAAAATAAAAAAAGTATTGCTATAATAGGTGATGGAAGTATGACAGCCGGTATGGCTTTTGAAGCCATGAATCATGCAGGAGTTGCCGATAGCGATTTATTAGTGATTTTGAACGATAATTGCATGAGTATTGACCCCAACGTTGGTGCATTAAAAGAATATTTAACCGATATTACCACTTCGCATACCTACAATAAAATGCGAGATGAAATATGGAAAATATTAGGAAAATTGCCTGCAGGAAAAAACTTTAGCAGAGAAATGGCCAGCAAGGTAGAATTAAGTTTAAAAGGAATGATTAGCAAAAGCAGCAACCTTTTTGAATCATTGAAATTTAGATATTTTGGACCAATTGACGGGCATAACATTACCAAATTAGTTGATACATTACAAGACCTTAAAAATATTCCGGGCCCCAAATTATTGCATATCATTACCGTAAAAGGAAAAGGTTATTCGTTAGCCGAAAAAGATCAAACCAAATGGCATGCACCAGGCTTATTTGACAAAGTAACCGGAGAAATTTATAAGAAAAAAACAGATACTTTACAACCACCAAAATACCAAGATGTTTTTGGGCAAACCATTATTGAACTTGCCGAAAAAAATAACACAATAATGGGCGTAACACCTGCTATGCTTAGCGGTTCATCTTTAAAGTTTATGATGGAAAAAATGCCACACCGCACTTTTGATGTGGGCATTTGCGAGCAACACGCTGTTACATTAAGTGCCGGTATGGCAACACAAGGATTAAAAGTATTTTGCAATATTTACTCCTCATTTATGCAACGTGCCTTCGATCAGGTAGTGCATGATGTAGCCATCCAAAAATTACCTGTAGTATTTTGTTTAGATAGAGCAGGATTAGTAGGAGATGATGGTCCTACTCATCACGGAAATTATGATATTGCCTATTTTCGTTGTATTCCCAACATGATTATCAGCGCACCCATGAATGAACAAGAGTTGAGGAATTTAATGTTCACCGCTCAATTACCTTCTACCAAAAATCCGTTTGTAATTCGCTATCCAAGAGGCGAAGGCGTAATGGTTGAATGGAGAAAACCAATGGAAGAAATAAGCATTGGCAAAGGAAGAAGATTAAAAGACGGAGAAGATGTGGCAATATTATCTTTAGGTCATCCCGGAAATTTTGTACAAGCTGCCATAAGAGAACTGAGAACCCAAGGCATTAATCCTGCACATTACGATATGCGTTTTGTAAAACCTTTAGATGAAGAACTATTGCATGAAATATTTATGAAGTTTAAAAAAATAATTACAGTTGAAGACGGAACAATTGTAGGTGGCTTTGGTTCTGCTATTCTGGAGTTTATGGCTAAAAATGGTTATACTGCCGAAGTTAAATTATTAGGTATTCCCGATAAAATTGTAGAGCACGGATCTTTAAAAGAATTATACCGAGAATGTAATTACGATGCACAAGCCATTGTACAAACAACCACAGCTTTATTAAAAAATAAAGTAACCGTAACTTGTAATTAAATTTTTATAGGTATGGAATGTATGGCATCGCTCATTTCTTTAATAAGCGTAGGATCTTTTTCTACAGCATTGCCTACAACAATAATATCTGCACCTGCTTTACAATTTAGGTACGCTTTTTCGGGCTGAGTAATGCCCCCTCCTATAATTAATGGCACAGTAATATTTTGTGCAATTTTGTCAATCATAGATTCGGTAATGGGTCGTTTAGCACCACTGCCCGCATCCATATAAATTAATTTCATTCCCAACATTTCTCCTGCCATTGCAGTACACATAGCAATTTCATTTTTATCGGCAGGAATGGGTGTGGCATTTGATATATAAGAAACAGAAGTTGGGCTTCCGCCATCAATCACCATATAGCCTGTTGAAATGATTTCTAACCCACTTTGCTTAATAAATGGAGCACTAACTACATGCTGACCAATTAACAATTCAGGGTTACGCCCGGAAATTAAAGAAAGGTATAATAATGCATCTGCATATCTACTTACTTGCGTTGGTGAGCCCGGAAATAGAATTACAGGAATAGCACAAGAAGTTTTGATTTGCCTAATACAATCATCTAAATAATTAGATATTACTAAGCTACCTCCTACAAAAAAATAATCAACTTGAGCATTAGTTGCCAAACCTACCAATTGCTCAATACTATTTGCATCTACTTTATCCGGATCAATTAAAACAGCAAAGGACTTCTTCTCTGCCCTTTTTCTTGATATAATATTTTGATATATGGTTTGCTTCATGCAATTATTACTTAATACCCTTTACAAAAATGCAAAAAGTTTTTTTGATTACTATAATTATTTTGCTTTCATCTTATTGTAATAGATACTCTTTTCTCAAAATATCATTATACATAAAATTCATCACTTTTCAATATTATTTTTCTAAAAATCTTTTCTACACATGTTAACATTTCATCAAAGGCAAACAGGCTTTGCAGTACATAGAAATTAACATGTATTTTCCACAGCTTGTTGATATTTACGAGCTTGATTTTTAAATACAGAAAGATATTTTCGTCAACCGCTTAAACTTTTTAAAAAGGGGAAATGCAACAATCATCTAAGTCATTATAAAATTTCTGAGCAAATGCCTAACCAAAAAACTAACAAAGGACTACAGTTTACTCGCCGCTTCACCAAAGATGAATTAAGCGTATTCGATTTATTTGAATACGATTACAGAACCAGTGTAATTAAAAACCCAACCGGCGAAATTGTGTTTGAAATGAATAATGTAGAAGTTCCAAAACAATGGAGTCAAATTGCTACAGATATTCTTGCACAAAAATATTTCAGAAAAGCCGGCGTACCGCAACCCGATGGAAGTTTGGGTAGAGAATCTTCTGTTACGCAAGTGGCACACCGTATGGCAAATTGTTGGCGAGTATGGGGCCAACGTTATAACTATTTTGCTTCAGAAAAAGATGCACAAATATTTTATGATGAATTAGTGTATAGTATCTTAAATCAATCTTGCGTTCCCAATTCACCACAATGGTTTAATACCGGTTTATTCGAAAGTTATGGTATTACCGGAAAACCTCAAGGGCATTATTATGTTGACCCTATTGATGGTGAATTAAAAAAATCGAAAAATGCTTATGAGCGTCCTCAACCCCATGCTTGTTTTATTTTAAGTGTTAATGACGATTTAGTAAACGAAGGTGGCATTATGGATTTATGGGTTAGAGAAGCAAGAATTTTTAAATATGGAAGTGGTGTAGGCACCAACTTTTCTCAAATACGTGGCAGTGGCGAAAAGTTAAGTGGCGGCGGTACTTCCAGCGGATTAATGAGTTTCTTAAAAATTGGCGATAGAGCAGCAGGTGCTATTAAAAGCGGTGGAACTACCCGCCGTGCAGCAAAAATGGTTTGCTTAGATTTAGATCATCCCGAAATAATGGAATTTATTGATTGGAAAGTGCAAGAAGAAAAAAAGGTAGGTGCACTAATTGATGCCGGCTACGATTCTCATTACGAAGGAGAAGCCTATTTAACTGTTAGCGGCCAAAACTCTAATAACTCAGTTCGTATTCCTAATTCATTTTTTGAAAAATTAGAAAATAATGAAGATTGGGAATTAAAGGCAAGAACCGATGGCAGAGTAATGAAAAAAATTCCGGCTCGGGAAGTATGGAAACACATTTCTTATGCAGCTTGGCGTTGTGCAGATCCCGGAACTCAATACGATACCACCATTAACGAATGGCATACTTGTCCTCAAGGCGGCCGTATCAACGCATCTAATCCCTGCAGCGAATACATGTTTTTAGATAATACAGCATGTAATTTAGCTTCTATTAATTTACGTAAATTCTTCAACGAAGAAACCAATTTATTAGATGTTGAAGGTTTAGAATATATTAGCCGTTTATGGACAACCGTTTTAGAAATAAGCGTATTAATGGCTCAATTTCCTTCAAAAGAAGTAGCTCAATTATCGTACGATTATAGAACATTGGGATTAGGATTCGCCAATTTAGGCACCATCCTAATGCTAAGTGGCATCTCTTATGATAGTGAAGAAGCCCGTGGCATTGCAGGAGCGGTAAGTGCAATTATGACGGGTATTGCATATAAAACTTCGGCAGAAATGGCTTCTTTCTTAGGAGCATTTGCAAAATACGACGAAAACAAAGAAGATATGTTACGTGTAATGCGTAACCACCGTGCAGCAGCTTACGATGCAGACGAGGCTTATACAGGTGTAAGCGTTAAACCAGTTGGTATTAAAGCACAATATTGCCCGGATTATTTATTAAAATCGGCTACAAAAGCATGGGATGATGCCGTTCAATTAGGTGAAAAATATGGTTACCGCAATGCACAAACTACCGTAATTGCCCCTACCGGAACGATTGGTTTGGTAATGGATTGCGATACTACCGGAGTTGAACCCGATTTTGCTTTAGTGAAATTTAAAAAATTAAGCGGTGGCGGCTACTTTAAAATAATTAATGGCGCTGTTCCCAATGCTTTACAAAGTTTAGGTTATTCAAAAAAAGAAATTGCAGCCATAGAAAAATATGCAGTTGGTGCAGCAAGTTTCGATGGTGCTCCTTTTATTAATGAAAAAACGCTAAGCGAAAAAGGATTTACCAAAGATGAAATTGCTAAATTAAATACGGCAGCTAAATCGGCATTTGAAATAGGATTTGTTTTTAACCGCTTTATTTTAGGTGATAGCTGCTTACAACGTTTAGGCTTTACCGAAGATCAATACAGTGATTGGAATTTTAATATGTTAGAATCTTTAGGCTTTACTTACGATGAAATAGAAGCAGCTAACAATTACGTATGCGGAACAATGACAGTTGAAGGAGCTCCTTATTTAAAAGAAGAACATTTACCCGTTTTTGATTGCGCTAACAGATGCGGAAAAATTGGTCAAAGATATATTCATGCACATGGGCATATTAAAATGATGGCTGCTTGCCAACCCTTCTTAAGTGGTGCTATTTCTAAAACTATTAACCTTCCTAACGAAGCAACCATTGAAGAAATTGAAGAAAGTTATATGCTAAGCTGGAAATTAGGATTAAAAGCTTGTGCTCTATATAGAGATGGCTCTAAATTATCGCAACCGCTCAGCAACAAATCGGATAAAAAGAAAAAAACGGAAGAATCTACCGCTGATGATTCTCAAATAAACAGCGATGCTGCAAGTTCCTTCAATAAAGAAATACAAACAGAATCTAATATTGTAGATTTAGGAAAACTAAGTGTTGAAGAACTTTTAGAAGAAGTACAAAAAAGAATGGCGGCATCAACAGATACCACCTTTAAACGCCAATTATCTCGCATTGTTGAAAGAAAAGCTTTACCTGCAAAAAGAAGAGGATTTGTTCAAAAAGCTAAAATTAATGGTCAGGCTTTATTCTTAAGAACAGGAGAATATACCGATGGAACTTTGGGAGAAATTTTTATTGATTTAGCCAAAGAAGGATCCACTGTAAGAAGCTTAATGAACTGTTTTGCCATAGCTATTTCAGTTGGCTTACAATATGGTGTTCCGTTAGAAGAATTTGTAGAAAAATTTGTATTTACCCGATTTGAGCCGGCCGGAATGGTAGATCATCCAAATATTAAAACTACCACCTCTTTAGTTGATTTTGTATTTAGAGCATTAGCATACGAATATTTAGGCAGAACCGATTTAGTGCATGTATTAGATAAACCAGATATTGCCAATACAGGCATTGATGATGATATTACTTTTAATGATAAACCGGAATTAAGTAGTGTGCGGGTTACTGCATCATCATCTGCCAATGCAACACCCAGTGCCCCATCACAAAAAGTTCAACGGGCAGTTACCATTAAAGCAGATGCCGGATTAGACATGATAAATGCTGCTGCTAAAAACATGCAAAGCGATGCACCAGCTTGTAATACTTGTGGACATATTACTATTAGAAGTGGTACTTGCTATAAGTGTTTAAATTGTGGCAATAGCATGGGCTGCAGTTAAATAACTTCACCGTATTAATTATACAAAACCGCCTTAATTTTTTGAGGCGGTTTTTTTTGCAGGTTTAAATTATCTTCGCAACTCTTTTATGCAACTACAATTTACTTACAACAAAAAACAGGTAATTCAAGC
This sequence comes from Hydrotalea sp., assembly GCA_027364735.1. Classification (GTDB taxonomy): domain Bacteria; phylum Bacteroidota; class Bacteroidia; order Chitinophagales; family Chitinophagaceae; genus JAKAJX01. Next base: position 13,865 of record DAHXOT010000046.1, read on the forward strand.
ATTAAGGCTACACTTCATCTCCAAAAAAGAAATTAAACTAATGATGATAGTGGTAAATATTTATGCCATATTATCTGCAATTTTATTTTATACCAAAAAAATAAGACCCGAACCTTTTGTTATGGGATCGTTTATTTGGCTAATGCTTATGATAGCCATTTGGTACATTTTACCATATACCATTTATAAAAAATCGGCCACTTTTAAAGATAGATTTACTATTTTTTTTTACAACGAAGAAATAAGATTAGATAATGGGCAAGGCATTGCAATATGGAAATGGGCAAAATTTAATAAATACTTCGAAAGCACTTATTTCTTTCATTTATATTTTGACAGCAAAAGTTTCTTCCTGATTCCTAAGGATAATTTAACTACCGAAAAACAAAACGAAATAAAAAAATTATTACAAGAAAAAATACATCAGTAATGATGGGCAATAAGCTTATAATTCCTTCTCCATTTCAAAATGCGGAATAGTTACTTCAATAAACTCCTCTCCTATAATTCTATATCCTAATTTTTCATAAAATCCAAGTGCTGTATTACGGGCATGCATGGTTATTTTATTAAATCCTTTAGCACGGGCAATAGTCTCGGCATATAAAAGCAATTCTCTTCCTATACCGGTACCCTGATATTTTTTTCTAACAGCCATTTGCCTTAGTTTGGCAATACCATTTCCTTTATCAGTAATCATACAACATGCTTGCAATTCATCCTCATCAAAACAACCTAATAAAATATCTGTTTTAGAACGTTCTTTTTCCCGATCAGTAAAACTCAATCCCAAAGGTTTACGTAATACTTCATACCGCAAATCAATCATTTGTTGATATTCAGCTGTACCAAAATCTATTTCTTTAAGTGGCATACATTGAATTTTAACACATCCAATAATAAAGAATTACCAAATTTTACTGTGAAAATAGTAAGAACATGCATAAAAGGGCACTCGATTGTGCAAATATTTAATAATACACAATAAAAAATGCAGTTTGTGAAAACAAAATTTTAATAATCTCTTGCAGATTTGCTAAAAAGTATATTTTTGCGGCGTAAACAAAACTTAATACAATGTCAGACATCGCAACAAGAGTAAAGAAAATTATTGTCGACAAGTTAGGTGTTGATGAAGCCGAAGTTACTAATGAAGCTTCTTTCACTAACGACCTCGGTGCCGATTCTTTGGATACCGTTGAATTGATTATGGAGTTCGAAAAAGAATTCAACATTTCAATCCCAGATGAGCAAGCAGAAACTATTACTACAGTAGGCCAGGCTGTAGCTTATTTGGAAGAACACGCTAAATAAGAATCTTACACCCCATTATCATGGAATAATTAATCCGCTTTATTTCGGCTATTGGCTAAAATAAGGCGGATTATCACTTAAACAGGTTTCAAGTATGGAATTAAACAGAGTTGTTGTTACCGGAATTGGGGCTATTACCCCAATTGGCAATAATGTAAATGATTATTGGAATGGCTTAATTAATGGCATTTCAGGTGCTAATACCATTACTAATTTCGATGCTTCAAAATTTCGTACAAAATTTGCCTGTGAAGTAAAAGGATTTGATCCTGTTCAGTTTCTTGATAGAAAAGAAGCCAGAAAAATTGATCGCTTTACTCAGTTTGCATTGGTAGCCAGCGATCAAGCAATGGCAGATGCCGGACTAAATAAAACCAATATTAATCCCGATAGAATTGGGGTTGTTTTTGCAAGTGGTATTGGAGGACTAATTACTTTTCAACAAGAAGTGATGGAATTTGCCAAAGGCGATGGTACTCCTCGTTTCAATCCATTCTTTATACCCAAAATGATTTTAGATATTGCTGCCGGGCAAATATCTATGCGACATAATTTACGCGGCCCCAACTTTGCAGTTGTAAGTGCTTGTGCCAGCAGTACCAATGCCATTATTGAAGCCTACAATTTATTACAATTAGGTAAAGCCGACATTATTGTAAGTGGCGGAAGCGAAGCTGTAATAAGTGAAGCAGGTGTAGGCGGATTTAACGCCATGAAAGCCATGAGCGAAAGAAATGATGACCCTCAAACTGCATCTCGCCCTTACGATAAAGATCGTGATGGTTTTGTAATGGGTGAAGCTTCGGGTGTTTTAATTCTAGAAACACTAAATCACGCATTGGCAAGAGGTGCAAAAATATATTGCGAAATTGCGGGAGGAGGAGCCAGTGCCGATGCTTATCATATTACCGCACCTCATCCGGAAGGTTTAGGAGCAAAAAATGTAATGCTTGCTGCCTTAGCCGATGCCAATATGAACCCTGAAAATATTGACTACATTAATACACACGGTACTTCTACTCCTTTAGGCGATATTGCCGAAGTAAAAGCCATTACAAGCGTTTTTGGAGAACATGCTTATCGTTTAAACATAAGCGCTACCAAATCTATGACCGGGCATTGCTTAGGAGCTGCCGGCGTTATAGAAGCAATTGCTTGTATTAAAAGTGTTATACACGATATTGTACCTCCAACTATTAATCATTTTACAGACGACCCCGATTTGGATACAAAACTAAATTTTACGTTTAATAAGGCTCAAAAACGTACAGTAAATGCAGCTTTAAGTAATACATTTGGGTTTGGTGGACATAATGCCTGTGTAATTGTAAAAAAATATGTAGCTTAACAATTGTGCAATTCTTAAAAAAATTTATTCCCGTATCAAAAAAAAGCAAATTTCAGAAAGAAATTGCTAATGTTTTAAATTTAAAACCAGGCAACGAAACACTTTATCGCATAGCATTAAGCCATCGTTCAATTAGAGATACTCCAGACGAAAACAATGAACGCCTAGAATATTTAGGCGATGCAATATTAAGCACCATTGTAGCCGATTATTTATTTAAAAGATACCCGTATAAAGGCGAAGGTTTTTTAACAGAAATGCGTAGTAAAATGGTGAATAGGCAGCAACTAAATGATATTGCTGTTAAAATGGGTTTTAAAAAAGTTACCTTATATAATAAGTTCGATAACTCATTAAAAAGCAGCCAAATTTTTGGAAATACTTTAGAAGCAATAGTTGGTGCTATATACTTAGATAAAGGCTATGCTAAAACGCAACAGTGGGTGTTAAAACAAATTGTTATTCCGCACATGTTTGTAGATGATTTAGAACAAATTGATATTAACCTTAAAAACAAACTAATTGGATGGGCAAGTAAAAACAACAAGAATTTGGCATTTGAATTAGTAGATGAGAAATTAGAAAGCGGAAGAAGGGTTTTTACCATAAACACGGTGTTAGATGGCGAAATTTTATCGCAAGGAAAAGGCTTTAATAAAAAAGATGCCAGTCAAATTGCCGCTCAAATTGCAATAGAAAAGTTGGGCTTATAGGCATTAATACCCATTTTACTTTTTTACTTCTTCGCATAACTCAATTAATACCCCATTTGTTTCTTTTGGATGCATAAAAAAAACCAATTTATTATCGGCACCCATTTTTGGTTCTTTATTCAAAAGTGTAAATCCTTCATTTAATAATCTTTTCATCTCAGCATAAATATCCTCTACTTCAAATGCAATATGATGCAAGCCCTCACCTCTCTTTTCAATAAATTTTGCTATTACTCCATTTTCATCCATACTTTCTAACAATTCAATTTTCGATTCACCCACTTTAAAAAAGGCAGTATTTACCATTTCGCTATCAACTTTTTCAAATTTATAGCATGAAGTATTCAAGATTTTTTCGAATAGCGGAACGGATGTATTAAAATTTTTTACTGCTATTCCAATATGCTCAATCCTTTTCATTTATTAATTTTTAGCTTACGAGATTTGGAATTTCAGCCCAGCTTTAATTCCATTAAGTTAATTATAAAACCTTAAATGCTATTTTTGTGTTGTTAGTAAGAAAATAACAATCAATAGTATGTTGAAGTTACCAATTTATTTAGATAATAACGCTACCACTCCCATGGATCCGAGAGTGTTGGAAGCCATGATTCCATATTTTACGGAACATTTTGGGAATGCGGCAAGTCGTAACCATCCATT
>DAHXOT010000011.1 GCA_027364735.1 Hydrotalea sp.
GAGGGCAAACTGCCAAACGAGAACGACTGATGATGCGAAGCTGTTTTTGCATAACTAAATTTTTTATAAGCATCCACCAGCGAAGGCAGATAAAAAACCAAAAGCAGAAGCCGCATAAATGATGGCTCTGTGAGTTGGGTCTGTGTTTATGGCGGCTGTCTTTTTGTTTTTTTTAGAGGGCTTTGTGTCGGGCTGCCGTAGCTATTTTTGCTGTATAAAAAATGTTAGGCAAAGGCACTACCGCCTTGCAGTAGCCTTGTGAAAGATTGCTCTTTTTGCATCCATTATCAACAGCAGATTTTGCTTGTAGTTTTTTTCGAGTGCTTCCAACTGTTGCAGGGCTTTTACATTTTTGTGGTACTGTTCTTTTTCTGCAAAAGCTGTGGCAGCTTGTTCTTTTATGAATGGCTTAAACTCGTGTAAACGAATAAAAGGAATAACCGAACCAGTATGTAAATGATAGAATTTTTTAGACTGCCATAAACCCCAACATAACCAATATAAAAACTGCTTCTCTTCTTCTGTTTTTACTGTGATTACAAAACAATTAGGGCAAGGATTTTCAAGTGGCTTGCCGCTATTTAAACCTTTACTTAAAATGAAAAAATGGGGTACTGCAATAGCATTTTGAATAGTTGGATTGTAACTATTAATTGAGAAAGTAAACATAAAAACTACCACTGGATTTTACTAATGGCAGAAAACCACTATTGGCCAGCGATAGGCAACCCAAATGCAGCGTGGGCAGGGAAGGCAAGGTTTTTTGCAAGAAAAATACTACCTGTTGCTTGCCAATTTTGCGATAGCTAAGGCAAGCTAAAAACAGGGTAAGATTTTTTTGCAAAAACCGATAGGCAAACGAAACGAAGTGTAGTGATGACCTTGCCGACTAAAGAGGGCATAAATTTGCCTATTGCTGGGCAATAGAAAAACTATCCTCTTCCTTTTCTTCTTCAAAACACCACTGCCCCTCTGGAAGAGGGGAAATAAAAAAGCATACCATTTCTTGCAGCATAGGCTGGGATAAACAATTACAGTAAAAAAGAAAGCATACCAATAGTAGCAGCAAGGGTATAAAGCAAGTGCCTGACTGAATGGAATGAGCAAATGCAAGGGGTTTGAAGTGGCTTGTGGATTTGGAAATGTAGCCAAGCCGTATGTAGTAATTTGGCGATAGCCCACTACATACAAAGCAGCAAAGCAATGACAAATACCAAGACACAAAAACAAAGCAAGGCTTGTGAAATGGAATGAAGAAAGGCTGTTGCTGTGCGTTGCTGAAAGGGGCTGAAATGAATGGAACTGAAATGTAGTGAAAGGTAGTGTAGTGAATGTAGCAAAGCGTAATGAACGCAACGCTGTAACGTAATGAAAGTGGAATGAATGAAGCTGCCTGAAGCAAATGGCAATAAAGACAAACTATGCTTTTCATTTTTTACTGCTACCTATAAAAGGGTTGGGTGGGGTGCTTGGGGTTTTGGAAGCATAGGCAAGAAAATACGGCTGCATTTTATCAAAATGCTTGTGTTGGCTACTTAACATAAAGTGATTATGTGATTTTTTGATTGCCCTGCATTCTTGATAAGCTACGCCAAAAAATTACATAATGGCACTTTATGTTTAAGTATGCTTCCGTCCATTTTTGTACTGCTATAAAGGAATGGTGGTGGTGGTTGGAATGACTGTCTTTTTTATGCATTGCTTATGTGGATGGCTTGGCTCTTTGCAAACGAGGAACGAGGCTTGCAATGTGCCAAATAGCATAGCTGCATTGCAAAAAAAAGTATAGCAGTTAAAAATGGCGGCAACACAAAGTGCAGTATCGGGAAGGCTTTGTGTAAAGCACTGCACAAGCCGTATTTTGTGGGTGTGGGCTGTCTTTGCCTTATCTGTGTTCTTATCTTATTCCTATCTTATTCCTGTCTTACAAATAGCTTTAAAATCATTGATTATCAATGTTTTTTAGTGAAATTTAATGAAAATGCTATCTTAATCCTTATCTAAATTTGACTTTTCGGAAGACAAAGAAAGCACCCAAATGGGGTTAGCTGTAGATGTGCTTTGATTTAAAATAGTATTGTCTTTTTTAGACATCTCGTAGAGTAGATTTCTGATTTTAGTACGCTTTTGTTCCTCGTTTAGCACATTAGAAAGTTTATCCATTAAAAGGGTATCAATTTCTGTTCTACTAGCTTTATGATATTTTGTTAGAAATTCTAAAACAAGTGTTTTGTAATATGCTTTATTAAAGGCTTTGTTTTTAATATAAGCTGCTTTATCGTTAGTGGAAGCTGCTACTGATGCTGCAACATAAAAATTTGGTTTGCGACCTTCAATAAGCCATTCTTTTTTAAGCATTGCTGCTGCCTGTTCGGTTATTGGCAATTTTTTTTGTACTCTATCTAATAACACTACTCTGCTAAGAGAAAGGTCTTTTCTTTCGATTAATAGTTTTGAATAGTTTTCGTCTATTGAATGACCATAAATTTGAAGTACTACTTTTTGAGGTTCTGACAATAAATAATCGGGTAATGGGAAAAACCTATTACGCTGTGCTATATACATTGTATGAATACCGTAACCTAATCTATCAATCATTCCCAAGTTAACCATAGCAGTTGCTAACCATTGGTTTCTATAACGTTCTGGGGTTTTATCTCCACCTGCATAGTCATCAGGATTACCCTCGTAAAAACTACCTGCATTTGAAAAAATAAGTTTGTCTACCTTTTCGGTAACTATAATACGACTGTGGAATGAATAGTCTTGGTGTGCAATACAGTTGTGCAATGCTTCTAAAATAGTTCTTGTATCGTACTTGTTTACTGTAGTAGCTAGTAGCTCATTATCAGGAAAGAACTTGTATTTAACGTTACGTATATTCTGTAATACTTTGGTAGTATTTAATAGTAAGGGTGTTCCAAAATGTTCGTAGGCTTTTTCTTCTGTTTCTAATTTCCAAGTAATTTCTGCAATAGCTGGAAGCAAATAGTGTGATGCTTCTTCTTTGCCTAAAAGAATAATAGATGTATTGGTGATTTTACCATTGATATTTATTTTGGCTTTGTCTAAAAAAGTACTGTTATCCCAACTATCTATTTCGTTGTAAAAAGAGGCTCTTGAACTCTTTTCTTTAAACTTTTCTCTTGCAACTTTTATAGCTGCTTCATCTAAATCGTTTATGGTAGCCTGTTCAATAATTTGAGCACTCCAGTCTGTTTGTGAATTGTAAATTAAACGTATTAGCTCTGTATGATTGCGAAGGTCGGTTTTGTGGCTGCCTATACGTATGTAAGGTTTTTTTTGAAAATGTGTTGGTTCGCTTTTAGCTGCTGGAATACGTAAAAGTACAATTGGGTGCGTACCTGCATATTTGAACTCGAATATTTGAAAATTGATTTTTGGATGTAACAAATTTCTAACCCACAGTTCTAAATCTTGATTTCCTTGCTTTGCTTTTGAGAAAATAAAGTTAGTGCCAACAATATTTTGTGTACCATCTTCTACACCCCAAACTAAATAACCAAAAGGTTTATTGCTAATAGTTGCACCATTACTTAATGCACTAATATATTCACCAATTTCATCGTTGGTAATACTGCCTTTGTTTAATTTAAATTCTAACCAAGATTGCTCTTGTGGTTGTTTACAAAGCTCTTCTAATAATATGTTTAAATCTTGCTTGGTCATTTTTTTTATGCTTCTAATACTGCTTTTAATTGTTTTACTTTTTCAATTGCATCCTCCAATTCCTGTGCATACATAGATTCGCCAGAGGCGTGGGATGCTGGATTCATTATACGGTCTAATATAGTTCTTAACTCAATGAATAATTTCTCTTTTTCATCACGAACCTCGTACTGCTTTATCAAATACTTTTTTAGACTTTTTTGCAAATTTCGTAATCTACCTTTTTGTTCAGGATTAAGGCTATCATCATTTTCAAAATCTTGTTCAATTTTCTTTATTATGTCTAATTCCAAAGCGTTGTCAACAAATACTTTTTTGAATAAGTTCCTTTCGTTTTCAGTGTATTTTTCATAAGCTGACTTAATCATTTTTGACAACTCTGTGAAATCTTCGTTTGTAGAATTTAGATTATGATTTAAATACTTCTTCAAAATCATTTCTACCTCTTTTCTTAACTCATTACCAACGGCATCATATTCGCCATCAGCTAAGAATTTAGCAGCCTTTTCTATGTGTGATTTATCGAGAGTTAAATTTGGTGCATTGTTTGAATTTTCAACTTTAGTTAACTTGTAGTACTGCCATTCATTAGCATTTGTGTAGTTTTTAAGGATATTATAGAATCCTTTATCGTGAGTAAGTATGACCTTTTGAAAACTATCGAAGAATTTTAGTGATGGTTTGTTATTGTGGTTTAAAATAATTTTTACTACTTCCATTCTATTGCTTAAATCTAAACTGATAAGCATATCATCTAACACCAATAACTTAAACTCAGTAGTTTGCATTCTTGTACGTAAAGCACCAATACGAATACCTAATGCAATACGTGTTAATTGAGCTTCATTTAGAAAGGATTGAACCCTTCGTAATGTTATCCAACTTGTTGTAGCAGCATCATATTGTTTAACTACCAATTTGATAGCTAATTCATTTTCTCTAATGTGTTTATTCTGCTCAAGCCAAATTTGTTTGAGTATTAGGTCGAACGTAAAACGTTTGGTAAACTCTAATTCTACTTTTAAAACATCAGTATTGTTGTAAAAATGTTCTCGTATAAACTCATTGGCATACTGCTGAATTAAACCAAGTAAATTATCTATTTCTCCATTAACATCAGCGTCTAACCAAGCTATGTAATTGTCTTTTCTCCAACCTTCTCTGTAAGCATATCCAGATTCATAACGCCAAACATCTGTTGTGTTTTGAATAATTTTATCAAGAAAGGTTTTATCGTTTATATCATCTGTAATAAAGGGGAAAATATCCCTTTCAAAAACACTCCAAAGGTTAATATCGTATTTATGAGAACTGCTGTAAAAACCACTGAGCAATTTATAGTTTATAAAATCGCTGGTGGTATTTAGTAGCTTTATAGTTGTGTCTGGTTCTGCTACTACTGGAACTTCGGTTGTTGCTGGTGCAATGGGCGATAAATCAATTGGTACTTCAACAACAGAAGGTGTTTCGCTCTCTGTATCGGCAACAACATTTTCAACTGGGGTTATTGGTGCTGCAATAGGTGTTGCTGGTATTTGATAGGTTTTAATTGTACCCTTATCGTTTACTGTTAGCTCTATGTATGAATTTTCGCCTGCTGCTTCAAAAACATTACGTAATGATTGGTGTGTGGTTGCATCTGCCTCATTAAATACCCTAAAGTACTTGTTTATATCCTCATCGCTTTTGATACTGCTTTGCAAAAAAGTGTATAAAGCCCAAAAAATAGACGATTTACCAGCACCGTTATTGCCATAAATTAAAACGTTTTTATTCTTTAAATCAATTACCTGCTCTTGCCTAAAAGCCTTGAAATTTTTTAATGTTATCTTTTGTACGGTACGTTTTGCTGCCATAGTACTATCCTTGTAAAATGGGTTTTAAAATAGTAGGGCTAGCAATTGGGAACATTAAAATACGATTACGTATTTCACTATCGGGTGAAGAAACTGCATTGTAAAACTGTACAATATTTTCGTTGATACTACTGCCTTTTAGTTTTGTTAATTCGGCTTCTACCAGTTTAATAATATCAATATTTTTCAATTTCATTTCTTCTTCAAAGAAGAGTTCAAATACCATTCCGTCAGCAATATCTTCTAATGTATTTGTAATTAAATTATTAGAACCCGATGGTTGGATAGTTTTTTTGTTTTCGTTCATTAAAAGAATGAAATCAACTATTCGTATAAATGATTGCTGTTTCAGTAAACTTATTTCTGGTATTGGAATTGATTCAAGAGGGGCTTTTTTAATTTTTGGAAATGTTTCTTTACTATCATAAAACTTATTTAGCCAATAGAATTTAATAACTTTAGAATTTATTATTGACAAAACATACTTTAGTAACACACTTGAATTTTCATTAAGAAATATGTTATAAATAGTATTTAAGGTATAGATTTCGGGAACGCAGTATGCAGCTTCAGGATACTTACCTATTTGCCTTACGAGTATTCTGTCTTTCAAATAAACTTCTGAATTACCACCACTCTTAATTGAAGATGGAATAAACTCTATCCACTCATTTGGATGTATTAAGAAGTATTTTAAAACATTTGTTCCATCAACAACTGGTTTATAGTTTTCGTTTATTTTTTCTGTACTAACAAATTTTTTTCGGTCAAATGTTTGTATTCCAAAATATGCTCTACCAAAGTCTTGTATTTTTTTATGCGAACCGATTTTTAACAAAAGTTCAGAATATTCAGCATTACTATCAACATCAAATGAATATGCTGTTTCCGTAATTGCTTGTTGTGAAATGATTTTGGGTTTGATTAAAGAATCAAAGAAGCTCTCATTTATAACATCAAAAATTTGAATACTATTTTCAAATACTTTTCGATTATCTTTTTGGAATACAAAAATTGCATTGTCTACAGATGCCTGATTAAATACAGAAACAAAAAATCTTATAAGTTTAATTATTCGTGTATTCTTAATAACATATTCCCTCAGTTTGTTGTTAAATTTATTTTTTAGAAAAGTATTTGGCGTTATGAAGCATATAACACCATTTGAAGAGCCAACCTTGATACCCTGTTCAATAAAAAGATGGTATAAATCAACTTTGTATTGTGCTGAGAAGTAAATTGATTTAAGGTAATCGGACTTCTCTTTACTTATTGTTAAATTTTGTAATTGCACATAAGGTGGATTGCCAATAACAATATCAAAGCCATCTTGTATTCCAAACATCCAAAAAGCATCAAACCATTCTGTTTTGTGGTTATCAAACGGTTTCCAACTTGCTAAATTTTCAACCAATTTGCTTTTGCCATCCCACTCTAAAAAATTGTTGTTTAACGAGGTTTGTATTTGCTTAAATTTCTTCTCTAGTTCTTTTTTGCGTTTGCCACTGGCAATAAAAAATTCGGCTCGTAATGTTTTTAGCTCTTCTATTTTTTCGAGAGAGTTTCCAATATTTAATTGTTTTATTTTACCTACTTCCATTAAAGTATCTGCACAAACAAATTTAAAGTCCAAATTGGGTAAGGCTTTAATATCTTTCGGGTCTTCATCAACTACTAAACTTAACCAACAACGTAAACGGCTTAACTCCACTGCCATTGGTTGTATATCTACACCATAAATACTGTTTTGTATGGTATCTAATTTTAGATTATAGTTCTTTGTTTTGGGGTGTAGTTGTTGCTTTAGTGCAACAATTTTTTGCAATATGCCAATAGGAAATGCACCTGAACCACAAGCTGGGTCTAATACTTTTACTTTATTTAATTCGTTACTTATAATTTCTTCATACTTAGCTAATGCATCGGGTAATATTTGCATATGAACAAAGTCTTCCACATCTTGTTGCCAATTGCTATGCAGTTTTAGTTTTTCAACTTTGGGTAGGCTTAGCTGCTGGTTGGGTACAATGCCAAAAAGGTTTTCTTTAATTTCCGTTTTCTGTGTAGTATAGTTCTCTAAACTTGTTTTTAAAAATTCGGTAATACTTTGCTCTACCATATAATCCACAATTTCTCGTGGCGTATAAAAGCTACCAGTAGCTTTTCTGGCACTATCGCCTGTTTCGGGGTTTTGTTCAGCCAATAAATTTTCAAAAATACGCCCTAACATTTCTGGGTCAATTGCAATTTCTGCATTGCTGCTGCTGTTTTCATCTACCGTAAAATTGTAACGTTCTAAGGTTTTTGAAAATAGATTATAAAACCAACTGTTTTCAATATCTAATAATAAATGGTATTTAAAGTCGGTTTCCTGTGCCTCGAACAAACCACCATTTAAAAATGGATAATGTGCAATTAGTTTAGGAAGCCCTGCTTTACGTTCTTTTTCGGGTGTGTTTAATACATCAAAAAACAAAGGCTCTAATAAATCGTGATAGTAATTTTTTAATTGGTGCTTTTCAACTGCATCTGCTGAAATTGCAGCATCGTGCAGAACATCTTTACGTTTTAAAAACCAACAAAAAATAATTCTACCAATTAAGCGTATAGCAAATTGTACACGGTCTTCATCGGTTTTAAATGGATTGTTTGTTTTATTTAATTGAGCTATGAGACTTGTAAAAGCTGCTTTAATTTCATCGTAGAAATTGCGATTGATTATAGAAATATCAAAGGCTTTCCAAAGTGCTTTCCACAAATCAGTAGGTTCTACAAAAAGCTGGTTTACTTTTTGGCTAACCTCGTTTAGTATAAAGTTGTAGGTTTTGTAGTAAGGTTGGCTTGCAGCAAAGGGTAAGGTTTTTAATACGATTTTTTTACCTTCTTTGGCACTTAATACCACTTTTAATTCTGTGTTTTTAGTATTGCCAAAAAACCAAATGATGTAACGGTTTGCATCGCCACCTGTAATAAATTTTTTAGTTACTTCCTGAATGTTCTTTTTAGAAAGGCTATCATCTTTTAAGGTAAGATAAAAGAATAGCATTTGAGATATAGAACCACGTTTTAAAGCAATGGGGCGTATATCGCTTTGTTTAGAAAGGATGGGGTGGTCGGCTATTAAACGAAGTGTTTCGCCGCCAAAAAACGATTGCTGTTGCTGGGCTGGTAATACACTATCCCAATTCACTTTTTCGTTGGCAGCAAAAATTTCTATCAGCGATATACAAATTTGCTGATAGTCTAAAGATGATTTATTTTCTACTAATTGTTGTATCGTCATTTTTAATTGCTCGTTTTATCGCTGGCATAAAAGCCATACCACATAATTGGATTAAGTTGTGGCACAGTTGCCTCATCTTTTACCAAATGCACACTTTGTATTGCCAAAGTATCTAACAAATCTATGCTTACTTGTTGATTGTTTATTTTTAAGAATGAACGTAACCTATTTTCAAAGGCTAAATTTCGGGAAGTAATTAGCTTTTGTAAACGATTGATGTTATCGGTAGAATAACGTTCTGTATTTTCACTTAATAGTTTTAATAAGGCTTCTTTAGTAGGTTTTAAACTACTGCCACCTGCTGTACTTTTTACACCCATAAATTCAGATAGGTCTGTGCCTTCTAAAGTAGTTTGATAAGCCCTTTCTGCTTCAAATAATTTTAAGCCTTTTTGTACCAACTCAGTTTTTTGTTCAACAGTAACTTTTTCTATTTGACGGTTCTTATCAAAACTTCTTAATTGGTTTAAAACTTTAAGTTGGTTTTGTTCTTTCTCTACTTTTCTGCCATCAGTTTTAATAAACTCAAACACTCCTTTATCGATATGGAAAGCCATTAGTTTATTGTTATCGTCAATACTTGGTAGCTCAATCCATTTGTTCAAGTTCATATTGAGGATATATTCCTTTTCGGCATCTGTGGCTTTACGCATAAACTCTCGTAAATCATTTTCAAATACCTCATCAAAAGCCAAATCATTTTCACGTTCTAATTTTTCAACTGCTTCTTTTTGCTTAACTGCATCGGCTGAGTATATATCTGCTATTAAGCCAAATTGTCTATCGGTAATGGTTTCGCCCAAAATACTACTATCAATACCCACACTACCGCCAATGATTTTGATTTTCTCCTGTAAGCGTTGGATTAATTTTAAAAACCTTTCTAATTGACCTTCGGGTAAAAAGTTGTGGATTTTTACTGTGTTGAAAGTAGAACCCAAACGATTGATACGACCATTACGCTGAATCATTTTTACTGGATTCCAATGTAAGTCGTAATTGATAATGATGCCACAGTCTTGTAAGTTTTGACCTTCACTAAGTACATCCGTAGATACTAAAATTTGCAATTCTTCTCTACCATTTATTTTGCCATTGACAACTTCTTGCTTTTGGGCAATTGGTGCAAATCGTTGAACAAAGGAAGATTTATCTTTTCCGTTTTTGCTTTTTAAAAATGCAATTTGTTCACTTGTGAGTTCTAACTCGTTTAAATAATCGTTTGTAAAGGCTTCTTTTAAATAATCGACTGTTGTAGCAAAGTAAGAGAAGATAAGAATTTTGCTGCCTTTAAGCTCTTTAACTAACGCTTTGAGTTTAGTTAACTTAGCATCGGACTTAATGTTGGCTAAAACGTGTGTGATTAAGGCAATAATTTCTTTGTCTTGCTTTATTGCAGCTTTTAGTGCTTCAATATTGTATTCTTCTGGCACAATGAGCATTTCGGCTGGTTGTACTCTGTATTTTATGTCCTTTGTCTTTTTAGCTTGCTCTCTTTCATTGTACAATGCAATTTCCTCAGCAATGATTTCTATAACATCGATGTCTTTATAATCATCTAAATCCTGCTTTGCTATTGCTTTTTGTATTATTTCTGGCTTAACAACTTTGTTTTGCTGAAAAAATAATTCCTCAAAATTTAGCAGATAGGTTGTGTATTTTTCAATTCTTTTTTTGAAGGTATAAATTGATGAATCGAAAGACTTAAACATTGTAACCTTCATTACACCTGTTAAGTTTTTTCTTGCATTAGCCTGAACCTCTTCAAACACAGTTTTATTAATTTTCTCACTCAAATAACTGTAAGGCACTAATTTGAGGTTATTAATAGCTCTATCCATAAAATGAAATATGGATTGGAACTCAACTTCGTTTTTAGTTTTTGCCTTTTCTACTTCAAAATTATTGAAGAAGTCTAACACACCTTGTATTTCTAATTCTTCCTCTTGCTTCTCTGTAAGGTCTTTTGTAAAAGCATTGTACAAAGGAATATTGCTTTCTTTAAGTTCCTTTAAACTCTCACTGATTGTTTTACGGATTTGCTTGTTGTCTAATTCATACAATTCATTGAATAAACTTTCTTCTGGGAAAATGATTGGCTTACCGTTTAATGTAGCATCTGGGAAGTCTTTTTTAACTTGATGCTTGGTACGCTTAACCATTATTTTATTTAAAATTGGGTATAACTCACTAAATGCATCTTCGCTAGTTAACCTTTTGAAGTTTTTTTGAGTATTAGCAAATAAACCCATCAAGTTATCTATGCCATAACTGTTGAAGAATTTCTCATCACCACCTTTTGCCAATAGTATTTGATTAGCTAAGTCTTTCACCCCATTATTTACTGGCGTAGCTGACAACATTAAAACTTTAGGTAGTTCTTTACAATATGTTTTATCTGTAATGACTGACAAGATATTTTGGAATGATTGACTACCCTGAGTTTTTAAATTATGGCTTTCGTCAATTACCAATAAATCGATAGCTGTATTGTTAATTCCTGTTCGCTTACGAATGATTAAATCTTGTTGTATTTTCTCAAAGCTGGTATCAATTGCAAATTCAGTTATTGAGTAGACAGAGGCATTTACTGTAATTTCTCTCATATGGTTTATCCAATCATTACGTAGTGATGCTGGGCAAACTATAACCACATTTTTACGTTCAAAATAGCCATATTGTTCAATAATATCTCTTGCAATGTATGATTTACCCAAACCAACACTATCGCCAATTAAGCACATAGCTATACGCTTATCGTTAAGCCTATTGATGGCTTTACGAACACTTTCTTGTTGAAAAACAGTTAGGGTGTTTTTCTTTTCAAACTTCTCCTCCAATTTAATTTTTTCCTCTATTTCAATATCTTCACCATATAGCTCGTAAAGCAATTTTATATATGCTTCGTAAGGTGAATAAGAAATATTACCAAATTGGCTTAAACCTAAAATTTCTGTGTCAAAAGTTAAGTTCCAATCTTCACTATTATTCCACAAGTCTTCAAACCAGCTACGGTGTGAGGGGTGTTGGTTGATATTTAACCTACGATAGTTTACTGTGCCATTATTATCTTCTAAATGATTTAATTCAGAATTTTCTGTTAGCCCTTTTTTAGTAAAATTTGAACTTCCAATTATTCCTACTGCATTTTCTTGCTCAGTACCAAAAATGTAGCATTTAGCGTGAAGGAAATTTTTTTTATAGACTTTAATTTGAAGTTTTGAATCTTCGTTTCCCTCTTTAACAAGATACTTAGAAAGTAAAGCTGTTACTTTTTGAAACTCAGGTTTTAATTCTAAGACTTCTAAATCTGCCTTTAAATATTTCTGGGGAAAATTCGGGTCTTGTTTTATCGGTTCTTTTAACTGGTAGGTTTTGACATAAGGTTCTTCACCCAACAAAAGTCGAAAGCTTACATTTTCACGTTCAAAATAATGTGTTAGTTCTTCAAAAATTTCAACCATACCGGGTAAGTCCCAATAGCCAGTAGCAATTGAAATTTGCGTATAGTTATTTGATAAAAGCAGTTCTTTAAAAACAGTTTTGAATTGGTATTTATCAATTGAGTTATCTATTATTTTCGGCAATGTCATAATTTATTTTTACAGTAGTATGTCTTTAAATTGTTCGTTCAATGCTTCCCAGTTGTTATCCTTAATGAATTTATCATCAATGACAAACTCACTAGGATTTTGGGCAGTGTTTAACAAATCTCGTTTACCTAATATTTTTGCAGTTATACCACCATCAGTACCACCACCATCAGCAATGTAAGATACTAAGCCATTTACAAACTTACCTTCTTCATCAATTTTCAAAACACTGCCTTTTTCAGCGTTCATTTCAAACTTTGCCTTGTGCATATTGGTTTCTTCGTAGCCCTGTTTAAGGTCGATAGAAAGCCCTTTAGAAATATTGGCAAGGTTGGGTGAAATAAAATTGAAGTTAAGCTGCGTAATTTGGTTGGGGTACTTACGTACAAAATGCCAGAAGTCTTGCTTATCGAAAATAGGTTCAAGATAAAATGATAGGCTATGACTTTTCATTTTAGCATCAAGGCTCTCGACAATAAAACGCCTAACTGTTTCAACGTCTTTAAAGGGGTTTGTGCTGGATTGAATAGCTATTTTCTGAACATTAGGGTCGTTATTAACGGCTACAATAATGTTTGGGAAATTATCAATGGTATCTTCAGTAAAATCTTCTTTATAAATACGTGCTTTACGGCGTGTACTTATTTTAAAATAGTACATATCGCCTTTTTGGTAGAGCAACTTGGATTTAATATTGGTACTGGATGAATTAAAACGAAAGTTTTGATTGGTAATAACATCTCTAAAAATGTTGTTCTTATCTGCTCTTAATTGTTCAGGGGAACTGTAATTTTTAAATGCATCAGCTTGCATTGTTTTATCTACAACTAACTGATAACGCAGTACCTCGAAAGTTACATTTTTTGTTGACGGTATTTGCAAATCTTTAGGCATAGGCTGCTACTTAAGTTACCTGTTTTTATGTTTTAATTTATCCACAAACGTTACTATTCGGTAACGTTTTATTATCTTTGAACTCTTCAAAATAAGTTATAAATGATACTGCAAAAAAATAATAATGATAAAAATAAAGATTCTGTTGCAGTATATCGCAAAGAGGCATTTGATATTGGCTATAAAGACTACTTTAAAAATATAAGTAATAATAGAATTTCTCAAATACTAAACGATAAAGAACGCAATATTAAGCTGCAAACAATTACACGAAAACAAATATATGATTGGACAAAGGAAGGCTTAATAGATGCGAATGAAAATAATGGCTGGCGAAGATTTAGTATTATAGATGCCCTTTGGCTTAAAATAGTTTGTGAGTTAAGAGAATTTGGGATGGGGTGGAATACTATAAAGATTGTTAGAGAAAGCCTTGAATTTGAAAAAAACAAGTATGGTGTAGCTATGCCGATACTTGAATTTTATACAGCTTTTGCCATTGGTAATAAAATGCCTGTTTTGCTTTTGGTTTTTAAAGATGGTATTTGTGTGCCTACGAACTATACACAGTATAAAGTGGCAAGGGAATTTGGCGAAGTGGAAAACCATATACAATTAAACCTGAACAAGATATTGCAAGACTTTTTTCCTGCTGTGGATTTGAAGCCTGTACAAAAAGCTGAATTGCCTGTTGAAATGGATGAAATGGAACTATTGGCATTTTTAAGGCTTGGAAGTTTGGAAAAGGCTACTATCACTTATAAAAACGGTAAAATGCAGGTGGTTGAAGCATTGCAAAGAATTGATGCAAGTAAGCTAATAGTTGATGTTATAAATGAACACAACTACCAAAAAATTGAAGTTGTAATAGACGGCGGTAAAAAAGTATCTGTGATGCGAACAATTAAAAAGAAACTAAATAAAAAGGGATAATGCACCCTATAATAATTGCCAATGGCTTTAATGACTGGATAATGCACCAGAGTTAAGGCGAAGCGATTACTAAATGTTGAAAGTAGTTAAATGTAAAAAACAATTACAAAGTAATGAATTAACAACGGATGAACTAAGAAGGTACAAAGGGTTGGAAAACCTAACTGATGCAGAGGCTGAACAGGTGGCAACTGCATTGCAGGTGTTTTCGCTAATTACCTATCAATTATTTGAAAATGAATTAAACGTGTACAATGAGCAATCTTGAACTTTTGAAAGGCTTTGCTAAGTATAGTAAAGAAACTAAAGTAGCTACAACTAAAAATGCTGTAATCTACACACGTGTATCTACTAAGGAACAAGCTGATAATAACCAGAGCCTTGAAACACAAAAGAAAGGTTGCTTAGGACTGGCAAAGCAAAGGTCATTAAATGTACTTGGTGACTTTGGGGGTACTTATGAAAGTGCTAAAAATGATGAGAGGGTTGAATTTCAGAGAATGCTAAAGTTTATCAAACAAAGCAAGGAAAAAATTTCCTATATCATTGTTTACAGCGTGGATAGGTTTAGCCGTTCAGGTGCAAATGCTATTTATATAGCAGATGAACTAAGAAAGGCAGGTGTAGTGATACTGGCTGTAACGCAACCAACTGACACTACAACCGCAAGTGGGGCTTTACAGCAAAATATACACTTCATTTTTTCTCAGTATGATAATGATTTGAGAAGGGAAAAGTGTATAGCTGGAATGGTAGAAAAATTAAGAAGTGGAATGTGGTCGGGTAAAGCACCCTTAGGATATGACCTTTTAAGGCAAAATGGGGAACAAAAAATAGTGATTAATGAAAAGGGTAAGCTATTGCGAAATGCTTTTTTAATGAAAGCCAATGAGGGGTTAAGCAATACGGAAATTGTTGCTAAGTGTAAAGCACTTGGCTTGAACTTAACAATGCAAAGGTTGACTGATATTTTTAGGAATACTTTTTACTGTGGCATTATATCGCACAACCTTTTAAATGGTGAACTTGTAAAAGGTAGGCACGAAGCATTGATAAGTGAGAAAATCTTTTTGAAAGTAAATAACCTTACTGCAAAGCATTCACAAGGCTACACACAAAACAGTAAAGATGATAATTTGCCTTTGAAGAGTTTTGTTAAGTGTGCAGCTTGTGGCACACCAATGACAGGTTACTTGAATAGGAAAAAGAATATACATTACTACAAGTGCAATAAAATAGGTTGTGGTTGTAATGGTAATGCTAAAAGGCTGCATCAGCAATATGAAGAACTACTAAGTGAATACAGCTTGGATAAACGCTTTATTGAGCCTTTAAAAGAACAATTGAGGCTTACTTACCACTTTATGAATAAGCAAAATGCTGTGTATGAAAGTGAGTTGAGAACAAGGCTTACTGAGGTGGAAAATGTACTTGAAGGAATAGAGGAAAGGTTTGTGCTTGGTAAAATAGAGAAAGACCAATTTGAAAAGTATTCTGCAAAGTATAGAGAACAAAAAAATGAGATAAATAGAGAGCTTCAAAAAGTGAGTTTTCAATTATCTAACCTCAATAAATACATTGATTTTTCTGTTACAATCGCTGGAAACCTCAATAAAATATGGGGTTCTGGCAATTATCAACTAAAGCAAAAGTTGCAATACCTATTATTTCCTGAGGGTATTATGTATGATAAGAAAGATGGGCATTATCTAACCCAAAAAGCGAATGTAGTTTTCTCCTGGATGTCAAGCATAGCAAGGGTTTTAGAGAAAAATAAAAGCGGACAAACGAGTGCAAACACTAATTTATCCGCTTTGGTAGCCCCGACAAGAATCGAACTTGTATCTAAAGTTTAGGAAACTTCTATTCTATCCATTGAACTACGGGGCCATAGTTGCAAAAATAATAGTTTCGGGTAAGTATTATTACTTTAAATAGTAAATACTACTTTTAAATAAAAATGACCTACGTAAGATTGTTTTTTATAGCAACTATTTATCTAACTTCTTTTAGTACCAAAGCCCATGCTCAGTCTAAAGTAACTTTAAATCATACTGCTATTTATGTAATTAATTTAGAGAAATCGGCTTGGTTTTATACAACCATTATTGGGTTAGATACCGTATCCGAACCTTTTCACGATGGCAAACATGTTTGGCTAAAAACCGGAACTCACACTATGTTGCATATTATTAAAGGTGCAACCGAAAAAAAAGAGTATTACGTTAATCAGCATACTTGCTTTAGTGTTCCTTCAATTATGTCATTTACACAAAAGTTAAAAGCCAATGCAATCAATTGGCAAGATGTAAATGGCACACAAAACCAAATTACAACCCGTGTTGATGGGGTTCATCAACTATGGTTACAAGATCCGGATGGTTATTGGATTGAAGTGAATGATGATAAATAGCTGCTTGCACCCTATCTTTGCAGCCCTTATATTTATAGTGTATGAAATTTTACAATTTACTAATTAAGTTTCGTTTTTGGTTAGGTATCTTATCAATTATATTGGCTGTAACAATCAATATTACCAATGGTTTTTGGCCGGCATTTATTTTATATTTTATTGCTATAATAGCAATACTCAGTCATTTTTTTATTGGCCCATTGCGTTTAATTCAAGAGCCTATGGAACAAGGCAATGTAGATGAGGTAGAAAAAATATTAAATATGGTTTGGTTTCCTAATTTATTGTATAAACCTGTTCGATCTACTTATTATACCATAAAGGGTAATTTAGCCATGATGAAGCAAGATTTTGATACTGCCGAAAAACACCTGAAAAAGAGTAATGAATTAGGGGCTGCTTTACCCGAAGCAGAGGGTGCTAATAAATTACAATTGGGAATGATGGCTATGCAAAAAGGCGATTTAAAACAAGCTGAACAATATGTTAGAGCAGCCATTAGAGCCGGCATACCCGATAAAGAAAGCGAGGCTGTTGCTTATTTAAGTATGTGCCAAATATTTATGAATAAAAGAGAATTTAGAGCTGCTAAAGACTTTTTTAGAAAGGCGAAAGCCTGTAAACCAACAACCAAACAGGTAGTTGATCAAATAAAAGAAATTGAAAAATATATTTCTCGTATTCCCGGATAGTTTGTTGTATGTGATTTTTGTCATAGTACCCATTTTATTTTAAGGTTATTTTGGTAACAATTTTTTATAAACCAAACTAGTTAATTATGAAAAAAAATATGGGTAATGCCGATCGCATAATAAGAGTTCTTGTAGCCATTGTTTTTGCAGTATTGTATCTCACTAAAACAGTATCAGGTACCACAGGAATTGTATTACTTGTATTAGGCGCTGTGTTTTTACTAACTTCTTTTATAAGCTTTTGCCCATTATACTTGCCTTTTGGTATAAAAACTTGCAAAACTAAAGAGTAAGCGAATGGTTTTGTTCCATTAAACATTTTTCAATGGTTGACGGAAAGAATTGATGTTCTAATTGATGAATTTTTTCAGCCAATGAAGTGGGTGTATCATTTTCAGCAACACTACATTTAATCTGGATAATGATATTGCCATGGTCGTACTGTTCATCTACATAATGAATGGTAATGCCGCTTTCTTTTTCCTTTGCAGCAATTACTGCTTCATGTACATAATGGCCATACATTCCTTTACCGCCATATTTTGGTAATAAAGCAGGATGTATGTTTATTATTTTATTGCTATATGCTTCAATTAATTTTATAGGAATTCTCCATAAAAATCCGGCTAATACTATAAAATCAATACCTAAGTTTTTAAGTTCATCGGTATAAGCATTTTGAGTAAAAAATTTTTCTTTTTCAATAACTAAAGTATGAATTGAAAAATTAGCAGCAATTTTTAATACACCTGCATTTGCTTTATTCGAAACAATCAATGAAATACTAATAGAAGGGTGGGATGCGAAATACATAATTATTTTTTCTGTATTAGATCCGGCACCCGAAGCAAATACAGCAATTTTTTTTTGGATAGTTGTAGTATGCATCATTAAAGCTACTAAATATTAGTTAGGGTGTTTAAATACGAAATAAAGTATTTATGGCTAATTATGGTAATGAAAGGTGTAAAAACTGTTGTTAAAACATCAATAATAAAATTTTAAATAATAATAAAAAATAAATCGTTCTTCGAAATTCAATACTGGTAAGGAGAAAAAAATATTTTAAAACATTGAACTTTTGTCAAGTTCAAGTCATATTTTTGCACCCATTTAAGGATATTTTCCACACAGTTCAATTCAATAGCGAATATGATACTTATAAGAAGTATAATTAGACCCTTCCTTTTAGGATCAATTATTTTTTTCATTTTTTCTTTTGGCAATAAAGTAAAAGCTCAAGATGGCAAAGCCCTTTTTTCTCAAAATTGTGCCTCTTGCCATGCCATAGATAAGAAACTTACAGGCCCTGCTCTAAAAGGAGTTGAAGATCGTTGGGGTGGAGATAGAAAAAAGCTCCACGCATGGATACATAATAGCCAGGCATATCTTAAAACCGGCGATAGTTATGCAGTAAACCTGTTTAACGAAAACAACAAAATTCCAATGAATGCATTTCCAAGTCTTAGCGATAAAGACATAGATGCAATTTTGGATTATGTTAAAGATTGGAAACCGGCAACTACTCCTGCAGCAGCAACGGCAGGTAGCGGGGCTCCTGTTCAAGAAGGAGATAATACTTTATTATTTGGTATTCTTACTTTAATATTAGCAGTTATTGCTTTTATACTACTACAAGTAAATAGTAATTTGAGAAAATTATCTGATAGTAAAGAAGGTGTTGTTTCAGCCGAACCAATTCCATTCTGGAAAAACAGAACATATATTGCTTTTGTAGTGATTGTTTTATTTTTAGTAGGAGGTTATTATACTACAAAAAGTGCAATTGGGTTAGGCCGTAACAAAGATTATCAACCCATACAACCCATATATTACTCCCATAAAGTACATGCAGGTGTTAACCAAATTAACTGTTTATATTGTCATGGCGGTGCTCAAGATAGTAAACAAGCAAGTATACCATCCTTAAATGTATGTATGAATTGCCATGCTGCAATTAATGAATATAAAGGAGAGAAAATATATAATGAAGAGGGAGAAGAAGTTAATGGCACCGATCAAATTAAAAAACTATATGAATATGCCGGATTTATACCCGGTAAACCTTGGGACCCTGCCAAAGCAAAACCAATTGAGTGGGTAAAAATCCATAATCTACCCGATCATGTTTACTTTAACCATTCTCAGCATATTAAAGCAGGTAAAGTTCAATGTCAAACTTGCCATGGTGAAATAACTAAAATGGATGAAGTAAAACAATTTGCAGATTTAAGTATGGGATGGTGTATCAACTGTCATCGTACTACTCAAGTTCAGTTTAAAGAAAATGGTTTTTATAGTATTTATGAAAAATATCATGAAGATTTAAAGAATAGAAAAATTGATAGCGCAAAAGGAATTACTGTAGAAACTATTGGCGGAACTGAATGCCAAAAATGTCACTATTAAAATTATTTCAATTGAAAATTGCTAAATAAAACTAGCAATCAATCAGCATAAACTATGAGCGATAACAAGTACTGGCAAAGTTTTGGAGAATTAAATAATTCTGAAGCTTATCAGCAAGCATCGAAGGACGAATTTCGTGAAGAACTTCCTTTTGAGGCAGATACAAAAGGCTTTTTACAAGCAATTACTCCTCGCAGAGATTTCTTAAAATATCTCGGATTTAGCACTGCCGCAGCAGCAGTTGCAGCAAGTTGCGAAGTGCCTGTAAGAAAAGCAATTCCGTTTACCAATAAACCCGAAGATATTATTCCAGGAGTTTCCGATTATTATGCAACCACCTATGTACAAGATGGCGATGCTGTTAGTGTTTTAGCCAAAGTAAGAGATGGTCGTCCTATTAAAATCGAAGGGAACAATTTAAGTCCTGTAACCTCCGGAGGAACTTCTGCAAGAGTACAAGCATCAGTATTAGATTTATATGATACTGCCAGATTAAGATTCCCTTCTATTAATGGAAAAGAAGCCACTTTCGATGCCATAGATAAAGCTATAACCGAAGAGTTGGCTGCACTAAAAAAGCCAGTTGTTTTTTTAACAAGTACAATTACTTCTCCTTCTACAAAAGCTATTATTGGAGAAGTTATGGCTAAATACCCCGGAACAAAGCAAGTGGTGTACGATGCGATTTCGTATAGTGGTATTTTATTAGCTAATAAAGCCTCATACGGTAAAGCAACTATTCCATCTTATCGTTTCGATAATGCAAAAATTATTGTTAGTTTAAATGCCGATTTTTTAGGCACTTGGTTAAGTCCTATTGAATTTGCCAAGCAATATGCAAAGGGCAAAAAAATAAATGAGAAAAAGCCTGAAATGACTAAACACTTTCATTTTGAAAGCGTAGCAAGTTTAACAGGTTCTAATGCAGATGAAAGATATTTACACCGCCCTTCTGAAGCAGGATCTGTAGCATTGGGATTATTCAATGGATTAAATGGACAATCTGTTTCTATTAGCGATGCAACACTTAAAAAACAAGTTGAAAAAGTTGCTAAAGAACTATTGGCACACAAAGGCGAAGCATTGGTTGTAAGCGGAAGTAATGATGTAAATGTTCAAATAATTGTAAATGCCATTAATGAATTATTACAATCAAATGGCAAAACAATCGATTGGGCTACAACTTACAATACTCGTCAAGGTATTGATGGAGATTTTGCAACATTAGTAAACGATATGAATGCAGGTAATATAGGTGCTTTATTAATTTATGGTGCTAATCCTGCATATTCTTGGTTCAATAGCAAAAAATTTATTGATGGATTAAAAAAAGTAGAAACTACGGTTTCTTTCAATCCTAAAGCCGATGAAACAACACAGCTTTGTAAATACAGTATTCCCGATCATCATTATTTAGAAAGTTGGGGCGATACAGAAGCAAAAACAGGTTATTTTTCTTTCTTACAACCAACAATTGCTCCATTATTTAAAACTCGCCAATGGCAAGATAGTTTATTGAAATGGAGTGGTTCTACGCAAGATTATTTAACCTATTTTAAATCATATTGGAGTGCTAAAGTTGGTGGCGAAAATGGATGGAATAAAGCGTTACAAGATGGAGTTGTAAATCCAACAGCTACTACGACTATTGCTACAACTGCCTTTAACTCAACCGTTGTTGCTTCAGCAATTTCTGCAATTAGCAGCAGTAAGAAAGGTGGAAAATTAGAATTGCAGTTATACGAAAAAGTAGCAATAGGTGCTGGTCAGCAAGCATCCAATCCATGGCTACAAGAATTACCCGATCCCGTAACCAGAGCAACATGGGATAATTATGTTATTGTTTCGCCTTCATTGGCTAAAACATTACTTAATATTGATCTAAGCAATGATGGACAAGCTGATGCATACGAAGTACAGCCCGCTAAAAAAGTTGTAAAAGTTACAGTTAATGGTAAATCGGTATCACTTCCTGCATTAATTATACCCGGTACACACCCTGATACTATTGGAATTGCACTTGGATATGGTTGCACAGATAAAATGGGTAAAGCAGTTATTGGTACAGGAAAAAATGTATTTCCTTTTGTAGATGGAAGCAGCACTACAGTAAATTATTTTGTAACCGATGTTACAGCAGAATTGACCGATGATTTATATAAAGTAGCTTTAACACAAACACATGGAAGTTACGATACCAAGCAAGGGAAGCGTACAGAAGTGATGAAAGAATTAGCATTGGTTCAATTTAAAGAAGAACCTAATGAAATTAGAGATGATAGAGAGAAAGAGTTAAAGCCTTTTGGTGGATTGGAAAATTTTGAAAAAGAAGGAACTATTTATCCTTATTATGATAAGCCGGGTATTCATTGGGGAATGAGTGTTGATTTAAACACTTGTACCGGTTGTGCAGCTTGCGTTGTTGCATGCCATGCAGAAAATAATGTACCAGTTGTAGGAAAGCCGGAAGTAATGAGATTTCATGATATGCATTGGTTGCGAATAGATCGTTATTATAGTGGTGATGTAAGTAATCCGAAAGTGGTATTTCAGCCAATGATGTGCCAGCATTGCGATAATGCACCTTGTGAAAATGTTTGTCCGGTTGCAGCTACTAACCATAGTAGTGAAGGGTTAAATCAAATGACTTATAACCGTTGTATTGGTACAAGATATTGCGCTAACAACTGTCCTTATAAAGTACGTAGGTTTAACTGGGCTGATTATACAGGGGCTGATAGTTTCCCAGATAATCAAATCGGTATTGTGAACGATGTGGTGATGGATATGAATGATGATTTAACAAGAATGGTATTAAATCCTGATGTTACAGTTAGATCTCGAGGTGTAATTGAAAAATGTTCATTCTGTGTTCAACGCTTGCAAGAAGGAAAATTAAAAGCCAAAAAAGAAAGTAGACCATTAGAAGATAGTGATATAAAAACAGCTTGTCAGCAGGCTTGCCCAACAGATGCAATTGTATTTGGCAATGTAAATAGTAAACACAGTGCCATTAGCATTACACGTGCCGAAAATCCATTACGCACTTTTTATTCATTAGAGCAATTACATGTATTGCCCAATGTAAACTATTTGGCAAAAGTTAGAAATTTAGATACAGAAGAAAAAGACGAATGGTTGAAAGGAGATAAAAAAGAAGAAAAGAAAATTGAAGCCGTAGAAAAAAGTAGCTAATTAAAAAAGCTATAGTTGAAGTGTAAAGCATATAAAGATGCTACATAAAGAGCTAAAGTTGATTAAATATAAATTTTTCAATCGGATAAACCGGTTTTAAATAAGTAAAGCAGATGCATTTAAAGTACGAATCACAGTTAAGAGAACCGTTAGTGTATGGAGAAAAAACCTATCACAATGTAACGGAAGATATTGTACGGCCCATTGAAGCCAAGCCAAGTAAATTATGGTATATAGGATTTTATATTGCAGTATCATTATTACTTTTTGGAGTATATTCTGTTTATAGAGATGTTACTTATGGTATTGGTCAGTGGAATTTAAACAAAACTATTGGATGGGGTTGGGATATTACCAACTTTGTGTGGTGGGTAGGTATTGGTCATGCCGGTACTTTAATTTCAGCAATTTTATTATTATTTAGGCAAGGATGGAGAACCGGTGTAAATCGTGCCGCAGAAGCAATGACCATTTTTGCAGTAATGTGTGCCGGCCAATTTCCTGTTTGGCACATGGGTCGTGTGTGGATGGCTTTTTTCGTTTTCCCATATGCAAATACACGTGGGCCACTTTGGTTAAATTTTAATTCACCATTATTATGGGATGTGTTTGCCATTTCTACCTATTTTACTGTATCATTATTATTTTGGTATAGCGGATTATTACCCGATTTAGCAACAGTACGTGACCGAGCAAAAACAAAATTGCGTAAATATTTTTATGGCGTTGCTTCATTTGGATGGAGTGGCTCTACAAAACACTGGCAAAGGCACGAATCTTTATCCTTAGTTTTAGCAGGATTAAGTACACCGTTAGTATTATCGGTACATACAATTGTATCTTTCGATTTTGCTACTTCAGTAGTACCTGGTTGGCATACCACTATCTTTCCTCCTTACTTTGTTGCAGGAGCCGTTTTCTCGGGTTTTGCAATGGTACAATCCTTAATGTTAATTGTACGTAAAGTATTTGGTATGCAGGATTACATAACAATTGGTCATATTGAAGCAATGAATAAAGTAATTGTAACAACTGGCTCTATTGTAGGTGTAGCCTATTTAACCGAACTATTTATGGGTTGGTATAGCCAAAATAAATACGAAGGATATACTTTTTGGTATAGCCGCGCCAATTTATTTAGCCCTTATGGATGGAGTTATTGGGGAATGATGGCGTGTAAT
Source organism: Hydrotalea sp. (assembly GCA_027364735.1). Taxonomy (GTDB): domain Bacteria; phylum Bacteroidota; class Bacteroidia; order Chitinophagales; family Chitinophagaceae; genus JAKAJX01. The sequence goes on from DAHXOT010000011.1 coordinate 24,140, forward strand.
GTACTAAGCCCACAAATTTTTTGGTTTAAAAAATTAAGAAGAAATTTATATGTTACTTTCTTTATGAGTGTAATAGTAAATATAGGCATGTGGTTCGAGCGTTTTGTAATTATTGTTACTTCCTTATATCGCGATTATTTGCCTTCATCTTGGTCTGTATATTATAGCCCAACAATATGGGAAATAGGGTTTTATTTAGGAACATTCGGTTTATTTTTCACTTGCTTTTTCTTATTCTCTAAATATTTTCCGGTAATTGCAATTGCGGAAATAAAATATGTTCTTAAAACAACCGGCGAAAATTATAAGGAAAAAATGGTGCATTTAGAAGCTGTAGATGCAAGCGTATTCGGGCACAGTGGGCATGGGCATACAATAGTTGATAATGAAAGCTCAAATTAATAAACGTGTAACTGCATTTTTTAACTATAAATTCCGATAAGGAAATTAATATGGCAAAAAAAAGATTTGTTGTTGGCTGTTTTGATGACGAAGAAGTTTTATTTCCGGCAGTAAAAAAAGTTCGTACTGCAGGATATAAAATTAAAGATGTATACACACCATTTGCTGTGCATGGATTAGATCATGCATTAGGAATGCGTGAAACAAGCTTACATACAGCAGGATTTATTTATGGCATTACCGGCACCATAACCGCCTTAGGAGGAATTAGTTGGATACTTACTTATGATTGGCCTCTGAATATAGGTGGCAAACCGCATTTTTCATTACCAGCATGGATTCCGATAATATTCGAACTAACTGTTTTATTTGCAGCTGTAGGTATGGTACTTACCTTTTGCTATATTTCCCAATTAGCACCATTTGTAAAAAGACATCATTTTCATCCTCGTGCCACCGACGATTTATTTGTAATGGTAATTGAAACAACCGAAAAAACAAATGTAGAAGATTTGAAAGCATTTTTATCCAATGCCGGTGCAGTTGAAACCGATAGTCATTTTGTAGAAGAAGGATGGTGGATTGGAAGATACGATAGAGAAGAAATGCCTTTTGAAAATAAACAAATTGTAGCTGCTTAGTTTAATTATGAATTTGAACAACAATGAAGAAATTATTTATCATAACCTTTAGTATAGCTTTTATTGCAATAGTAGTAAGTTGCAATGAGGTAAAGCGTAAACCCAACAATGTTTATGTGCCCGATATGGCGTATAGCCGTGCTTATGAAACCTATGCAGATCATAGTAACCTAGCACAAGAAGGTATTAACTATACTAACCTTCCTGTAGCCGGTACCATTGCTCGAGGAGAAGAATTTCCTTTTCCATTAACAAAAGATATGCCCGGTGATACCGTAAATTACGCTGCTTCCAAATTAATAAAAAGTCCTATTGACTCTTTAAGTAAAAAAGACTATGTTGAAGCAGAAAGGCTTTACTTAATTAATTGCGCCATTTGCCATGGTACCAAATTAGATGGAAATGGTCCTTTGTATAAAGGTGGTGATGGGCCTTATCCTGCCAAACCTGCCACGTTAGTTGGAAATGCTACTTATGAAGCAATGCCGGAAGGACAAATGTTTTATTCTGTAATGTATGGAAAGAATTTAATGGGCAGTTATGCTTCGCAATTAACACGTAAACAACGTTGGCAAATAATTAGATATATTAAAATGAAGCAAGCCCAAAATAATTCGGGTGCTGCTGCTACTGCAAAAAACTAAATACCTTTTAAAACTGATATAAAAGATTAAAGATGTCATCATCAATTACTATAAAAGAACAATTCGAAATTCCCGGAAAATTAAAAACATGGGCATTTGCTTTAATGGGAGTAGGTTTATTAGCTTTAATAGCAGGGTTTGCCACCAAAACAGGAACCGAAGAAGAGCGTGCTGTTTTTATTGGCACCATTATGTATAATACTATATTTTGGACATTAATTACTAATGCCAGTATGTTTTTTATTGCCGTAACAACATTAGCTATGGGTGGTTGGCAACAATCTTTTCGCCGAATTCCTGAAGCCATTTCAACAATGGTACCCATATTTGGTGCAATTACTTTAGTAGTGTTATTATACATAGCATTTACAGGCAACCATCATATTTATCATTGGTTAGATACTAAATCGGTAGAAACTGATGAGGTTTTACGCGGTAAATCGGGCTTTTTAAATGTAAAATTTTTCACTATTTGGACTATATTGGCCATAGGATTATGGAGTTTATTAGGTTGGAGAATGAGACAATTAAGCAATGAAGCAGATGAAGAAAGAATGGATACTGAAAAAGGAAATTCATTTATTTGGAGAAATACAGTGAGAGCAGCATTATTTATTGTATGGTTTGCATTAACTGTTGGCTCTACAGTACCTTGGTTATGGATGATGAGTATTGATGCACATTGGTATAGTACCATGTATAGTTGGTACACTTTTGCAAGTTCTTTTGTATCGGGCATGTCACTAATTGCTCTATGGGTAATTTATTTAAAAAATAAAGGTTATTTAGAATATACCAACCAAGAGCATTTACACGATTTAGGAAAATTTATGTTTGCTTTTTCTATATTTTGGGCTTATTTATGGTTTTCTCAGTACATGTTAATTTGGTATTCTAATCAGCCCGAAGAAACTATTTATTTTAAAAACAGAGTTCAAGGGCCATATAAAGGATTATTCTTCTTAAATCTTATCATTAATTTTATTTCTCCTCTATTAATATTTATGAAGAGATCGTCGAAACGTAATTATACATTGGTTACATTTATGGCTATCTTAATTATTTTTGGGCATTGGATAGATTTTTATCAAATGGTAATGGGAAGTATTAGTAAAGAAACAGTTACCTTGGGATGGTTAGATTTTGGTATATTAAGCTTCTTTATTGGATTGATGATATTTTTTGTTTCAAAAGCATTGGCATCAAAGCCGTTAGTTCCAAAATATCATCCTTTCTTAAAAGAAAGTATCATACATCATACCTAATTATCTTGTCAAGATAAGCAAGTAAAGAGCAACAACAATCAATCTTCAATCAATATAACATGACCCTATACTTGTCAATCGCTGTAATTGTATTAATTTATCTGGTTATTTTTCAGATATCAAAAGCCAGCGAATATGTAGCAATTCTCAAAGGAGAAGAACAAAACCGTAAAAACAATAATAAAATCAACGGTTTTTTGATGGTAGGTTTTTTAATTGCCGGACTTTTTGGAGTTTGGTATTGCAATCACATACTATTTGACAAAACCTTACTGGCCCACGATGCCGCAAGTGTACAAGGAGAAAAAGTAGATTCCATGTTAAAATGGACTATTGCCATTACAGGCATTGTTTTTATTATTACTCAAATACTATTGTTTTGGTTTTCGTATAAATACCAAGAAAAAGAAAATAATAAGGTATTCTATTTCCCTCATAGCAATAAGTTAGAGTTATTGTGGACTGTAGTTCCTGCAATTGTTTTAACCGGATTGGTGATTTTTGGTTTACGCAACTGGTTATATTTTACCGGCGATGCACCTAATAATGCCATGGTAGTAGAAGTTACCGGCAAGCAATTTGGATGGATATTTAGATACCCGGGGAAAGATGGTATTTTAGGAAAAAAATATTATAAAGTAATTGACCCTGCCAGCAATTCATTAGGGTTGGTTTGGAATGATAGTGCTGAACTAAATTTAAAAGATGACCCTGCTACACACGATGATATTGTAACCGAACAAGTAATGTATGTAGTTAAAGGCAAACCTGTAAAACTAATAATTGGCTCTAGAGATGTGGTACATGATGTTGGTTTATCTCAATTTCGATTAAAAATGGATGCCGTACCCGGTATTCCTACTACTATGTGGTTTACACCAAAGTATACCACAGAAGAAATGAAGCGAATAACTAAAAACGATAATTTTCAATACGAAATAAGCTGCGATCAAATGTGTGGCAATGGCCATTATTCTATGAAAGGAGTTATTCAAGTTGTAACCCAAGAAGAATTTGACGAGTGGATGGCAAAGCAAAAACCCTATTATTATGCGGCTTTCCCTAATAAAGATCCAGACAATCTGCCACCACCCGCAACAGATAGTATTTCCACAAAACCTACTCCTGTTGTAATAACTACAGCATCAGATAAATCAACTATAGTAAAAAAATAATTTTTAGCAATCATTTCTATAAAAATGATTGTTTACCTTAACAACACGAACCTATTTATATGAGTAACGAAGTTCTTCATGCACATGCCGAAGCCCTTACAGTTCATGGCGATCATCACGAGCATCATCATCAAGAAACATTTATTAGCAAATATGTGTTCAGCCAAGATCATAAAATGATTGCTAAACAATTCTTGATTACAGGAATGGTTTGGGCTGTTTTAGGCGGATTGATGAGTGTGCTATTTCGATTGCAACTCGGCTATCCCGATGCCCATTTTACTTGGTTAGAAGATATTTTAGGAAAATGGTGGGTGAAAGATGGAAGAATTACACCGGAAGCTTATTATGCTTTGGTTACTACACACGGAACCGTATTGGTATTTTTTGTACTAACAGCAGGATTAAGCGGCACTTTTGCAAACTTTTTAATTCCTCTTCAAATTGGTGCAAGAGATATGGCATCTCCGTTTATGAATATGCTATCTTATTGGTTTTTCTTTACAGCAAGTATTGTAATGATTTCTTCTATGTTTGTTGAAACGGGACCTTTCAGTGGTGGTTGGACTGCCTATCCGCCATTAAGTGCGTTGGGTAGCGCATCTCCCGGCTCCAAAACAGGAATGGATTTATGGCTAATTGCTATGGCATTATTTGTAGTTTCTTCTTTATTGGGTGGTTTAAATTATATAGCAACAGTATTAAATATGCGTACAAAAGGAATGAGTATGACTCGATTGCCTTTAACCATTTGGGCATTATTTTTTACTGCTGTATTAGGTGTTTTATCATTTCCTGTGCTATTCTCCGGATTTATTTTATTAATTTTTGATAGAAACTTTGGAACTAGCTTTTATTTATCTGATATATATGTAAATGGTGTTGGCGCCTTACAAAATGAAGGCGGTAGCGCTATTTTATTTCAACATTTATTTTGGTTCTTAGGTCATCCGGAAGTATATATCATTTTATTACCGGCAATGGGTATGGTAAGCGAAATATTATCTACCAATGCACGTAAACCTATTTTTGGTTATATGGCCATGGTAGGTTCCATGTTTGCTATTGCAGTATTGGCCTTTTTAGTGTGGGCACACCACATGTTTGTAACCGGATTAAATCCTTTCTTAGGTTCTGTTTTTGTATTATTAACCTTATTAATAGCTGTACCTTCTGCTATTAAAGTATTTAACTGGTTAACTACTTTATGGAAAGGCAATATTCGTTTTACACCCGGAATGCTATTTGCAATTGGGTTTGTGAGTTTATTTATTTCAGGTGGGTTAACAGGTATATACTTAGGAAACTCTGCTTTGGATATTCATTTACACGATACCTATTTTGTAATTGCCCATTTTCATATAGTAATGGGTGTTGCCTCAATGTTTGGCATGTTTGCAGGTATTTATCATTGGTTTCCCAAAATGTATGGTCGATACTTAAATAATACTATGGCCTACATTCATTTTTGGATAACATTAGTAGGTGCTTATTTAATATTTTGGCCAATGCATTACGAAGGATTGGCTGGTATGCCACGCCGTTATTACGATTACAGCACTTGGGAAAGTTTTAAGCAATTTGCCGACCTTAATAAATTTATTAGTATAGTAGCAATGATTGTATTTGCAACCCAAATATTATTCTTGTTTAATTTCTTCTACTCTATTTTTAAAGGAAGAATTGTAACAAAACAAAATCCTTGGAACTCAAATACTTTAGAATGGACTGCACCTATTCGTCCGGGTCATGGCAATTGGCCGGGAGAAATTCCTGAAGTACATCGTTGGGCATACGATTATGGTAAAGATGGAAAGGAATTTATTCCTCAAACAACTCCTGTGGGGGCAGAAGAATCTCAGCATTAAAAAATTATTCGAATATTTTTCGGATTACATTCAAATAGTGCAATGCCCTGAAATTTATCGGGGTAATTGTATTTATAAACTAAGTTTAAAATAGGTATAATTAATATAGTATATAACGCAACATGCAAAAAACAATAGATACAGTACCTTCAATATCATATATATTGGTAACTAAAGTGAAAGACTATTTTCAATTAATGAAATTCACTTTAAGCTTTACCGTTGTTTTTTCTTGTGTAGTTTGTTATTTGATGGCACCCAAAGTAGTACATTACGATTGGGCAATGATTCTTTTTTTATTTATTGCGGGAATGTTGGTAAGCGGAAGTGCCAATGCCATTAATCAAGCAGTAGAAAAAGATATAGATGCACAAATGAAACGCACCAAAAAGCGTCCCGTTGCCGATGGAAGAATGTCTGTTGAGGAAGCATACACTTTTGCTTTAATTGCAGGCACTGTAGGAATACTATTAATGTGGTATCTTTTTAATCTTTCTTCAGCTTTGCTATCGGCATTTAGTTTATTGTTGTATGCTTATATTTATACGCCTTTAAAAAAAATTAACTCAATAGCAGTATTGGTAGGAGCTTTCCCGGGTGCATTACCTTGCTTAATAGGCTGGGTTGCCGGGCAAGATGATTTTTCGGTGGGTGGTTGGGTTTTATTTGCTATCCAGTTTTTATGGCAATTTCCACATTTTTGGGCTATTGCATGGGTTGCTCATAATGATTATACCAAAGTAGGGTTTAAATTATTGCCAAGCGATAAGGGACCCACTAAGTTTACTGCCATTCAAACTATCATGTATAGTGTTTTAATGATTCCAGTGGGGTTATTGCCGGCCTATTATCATCTTGCCGGAAATAGCAGTATGTGGGTAATAACTGCTTGTAATGTATTTATGGTTTTTCAGAGCATAAGATTATATAGAGAAATGAACGTAAAAGCAGCAAGAAGGGTAATGTTTAGTAGTTATATTTATTTGCCTATAGTTTTATTGGCATTATTGGCTAATAAAATTCCCGAAGGAGCAACAGCACAAATTATTAATCACATCCAAACATTATTTATATAGTGATGAGTCAAAATATATCAATACCAAGTACTTCTTTAAGTAGTAGAAATAAAATTCATCCACAAAAATTCATGTTATGGATGGGTATTGGCAGTATCTGTATGATGTTTGCGGGGTTAACCAGTGCATATATTGTTAAACGCAATCAGGGCAATTGGCTTGAGTTTAATATACCTGTATATTTTTGGTATTCTACTTTAGTTATTATGCTAAGTAGTATTACAATTCAGTTTGCTGTTAAAGCGTTTAAAGAAAGAGCAATGCAAAAATATAAAGCATTGGTTACCATTACGGCAATATTGGGTATTGTATTTTCTTATTTGCAATGGGTAGGTTTTAGTTTTTTAAATAATCATGGAATACAATTAATAGGAAGGGGAAGTAATCCGGCTGCTTCTTTTTTATTTGTAATTATGTTGTTGCACATTGCACATGTGATAGGTGGTGTAATGGCTTTATTAATCATTTTTTTTAAAGCGTTTAGTTCAAAGATTAAAACGTATAGCAGTATTTCCATTGAACTTGCGGCAACCTATTGGCATTTTGTAGATCTATTATGGATATATTTATTAATCTTTTTTTATCTAATTAAATAACAATCAAATTAATTATTTCTAATAGCTAATAAATTTCAGAACCTTAATAACTTAACCTAACAATGTCAACTACTACAGTATCAGCAACAACAAAATGGTGGAGTGGCGGTAAAAGTCCCTTCAATGTAGAGTATGGTAAATTAATGATGTGGTATTTTTTAATTAGTGATGCTTTTACATTTGGAGCATTTCTTATTTCGTATGGAACTATTCGGTTTTCTTCAACCGGATGGCCCGATCCTAATAAAGTGTTTTCATCCTATCCATTTATGCCCGAAGGTGCACATGCACCATTGGTGTTTGTGAGTATTATGACGTTTATTTTAATTTTAAGTTCTGTTACAATGGTATTGGCTGTGCATGGAGGCCACCAAATGAATAAAAAAGCAGTAGTAACCAATTTAATATTAACTATTTTAGGGGGTTTAGCCTTTTTAAGTTGCCAAGCATGGGAATGGACACACTTGCATCACGAAGGAGCATGGTGGGGAAGTAATCCATTTTTAAATGCCGATGGTACACAATCTTCTACCAATTTTACAAACTACTTTTTTACCATTACCGGCTTTCATGGATTTCATGTATTTAGTGGAGTAATTATTAATATTGTTATGCTAATAATGACACTAAATAATGTATTTGAAAAAAGAGGTCATTATTTAATGATAGAAAAAGCCGGATTATATTGGCACTTTGTAGATTTAGTTTGGGTATTTGTATTCACTTGTTTTTATTTAATTTAATCAATTTAACCTATTATAACATGGAACAATCACATGCTTTACATATAGAAAATCATGGCGGCGGAAAAAAAGAAATTATTAATGTAACTATTATACTTTCCGTACTTACAATTATTGAATTGGCATTGGGCTTTTGGTTAATGAGTATAACTAACGAAACAATACGATTAACAATTAAAGGAGTTATTGTAATTTTAATGCTGTCAAAAGCATTTTATATTGTTGCTTATTTTATGCATTTGAAACATGAAATACGCAACATGATAATGACTATTGTTGTTCCGCTATTATTGTTTGTATGGTTTATTATTGCTTTTTTAACCGATGGTAATTCTTATAAAAATTTAAGAAACACTTACGATCCGTATAAAAAAGAAAGAAGTACCGAAAAGGTTGAAAAAAAAGAAGCCGTTAAAGAAATAAAAAAAGCAGAATAAAAGTTTCTTTGAAAACGAATATTTTATTTAACCATCCCCGATTAGCGGGATGGTTTTTATTTTAATTAGAATATATGAGTAAAAAAGCTTTACTGGCATTAATGATGGCTATATTAATTCCATTAATTAGCTATGTGGTTTTGAAAATATCGAGCGATAAAGCCGTAATAATGCCCCGAAAATATTTATTAGATACAGTAATATCTATTGTAAAAGAGGGTAAACAAATTGATGATAGCATTTGGCATACCACAAAAAATATTCGATTACAAAATCAATTAGGCGATACCGTTAGTTTATACGATAAGAAAGGAAAAATAATTGTACTAAACTTTTTTTTCACTTCATGTAGAAGCATTTGTCCTAAGCTAACTACCAACATGGCTAAGCTGCAACAATCTTTTTTAAAAGGTGGCGATGTTAGAAATAAAATTGATACTTCTATTGTTCAGTTTATTTCTTTCAGCATCGATCCTGAAAGAGATTCGGTAAAAGTACTTAAAGAATATGCCGATAAATTTGGTGTAAACCCCGACAATTGGTGGATGCTTACAGGTACTAAAGATTCAATTTATAAATTTGCATTCGAAGAATTAAAAGTTGATAAATTTAGTAATGAACCTATTAGTCCGGATTTTGTACATACCAGTAGGTTTGTGTTATTGGATAGAAATATGGTAGTAAGAGGCTATTATGATGGCTTAGATGCCGATTCAACATCGCTTCCCAAACTGGCAAGAGATATTGGCTTATTAATGTTAGAAAAAGATAAAACCCAAAAAAGCGAATTGTTTTTAGAAATTATAGACTTAAAGTGGTTGTGGGCAATTGTTGTAATAATTGTTTTTGCATTTGTACTTGTATTTTATTTTAACAAGGATAAATAATTTGAAAATAAATTTAAATTGTATGTTACAAGCAGTAATAAAAAAAAATGACAAGCAAGCAAGTGCATTAATTGCTATTTTTTCTTTTGTGGTATTTGCTGCAGTTATATTGTTAAGTAAGTTTAAATTAACTGTTAATCTGGGTTTTAATGTGCATGTATTTGCAACTGCTAATGCAATTATTAACTCTGTTATTGCGGTTTTATTAATTTGGGCATTAGTAGCAGTAAAAAAGAAAAATTATTTGTTGCATAAAAAAATAATGATTGCTGCATTAATTTTATCGGTTATTTTTCTGTTGAGTTATATAGCACATCATTTATTGGCAGGCGAAACAAAATTTGGTGGAACAGGAGTAACTAGGTTTTTCTATCTGGCCATTTTGTTTACACATATTTTTTTAGCTGCAATTATTTTACCATTTATCTTATATACCACTTATCGTGCATTAATTGCCGAATTTGCATTACATAAAAAACTTGCCAAATATACCTGGCCATTGTGGTTGTATGTAGCAATTAGCGGTCCTATTGTTTATTGGTTAATTAGTCCGTATTATCGATAGCCGTATTAATTTTTTACAGCGATAATTCTTTCGCTGGATCCCAAAACTTTTTTTCAAAATCAATTATAATATCATTTTCAACTTTAATATTCTCTTTTTCTAATAATTCTTGCATTAAAGAAGGTGTTGCAAAATGAGCTTTCCCTGTTAGCATGCCATTTCTATTTACAACTCTGTGTGCAGGAACTTTAGGGTAAATAGTGTGGGCACTGTTCATTGCCCAACCAACCATTCTTGCACTTAATTTGGTTCCTAAATAAGCAGCAATTGCTCCATACGAGGTAACACGGCCTTTTGGAATTTGCCTAACAATATCGTACACATCGTTAAAAAAAGAATTGCTGTTTTTATTTTTCGGTAATTCCGAATAATGAATAGATGAGTGCTTAGCCAATTTTTTTTGCAATAAAATTATATATTTTGATCTACTTCTTTCTTTGAGGCCGATAATATTATAGCTGATTTTTTAGGTTCAGGGACATTTTCATAGTTATAAGGGCAATGCCTGCAACCCTGCCCACAACAATAACCTTTTTCCCGATGATACTTTTCAGTTAACACTATTAATCCATCGGTATCATAATAAAAATCTATTTCTTCAATCAGTGGTTGATTCATGTAGTAGTTGGTTTAATAGCACATCATTCTCAACATTTAATTCTTTATTTAGTTTAAATTTTAGGTAATGAATCTTATTACTCTTGGCAATGTCTAATCTTTCATAATGAGTTTCTATTAATAATTCAATCGGGATATGTTTTTGTGAATGAATATTTTCTACATCTTCTATTAATTCTAAATCAAACAAGCGAATAACTGTTTTTGTGAATTGGTATAAATTAGGACTATCGGTTTTTAAATGAATAATGCCGTTTGGTTGCAATATTTGTTGGTATAAACGTAAAAATTTTGGATGGGTTAATCTTTTTTTTGCTTTCGATAATCTTAGTTGAGGGTCGGGAAAAGTAATCCATATTTCAGCTACTTCGTTGGTAGTAAAATAGTTGGTTATTTTATCAATATGAGATCGAACAAAAGCAATATTTTTTAGGTTTTCGTTTATGGCTGTTGTAGCGCCACGCCAAATTCTGTTTCCTTTAATATCTATGCCAATAAAATTTCTTTCAGCATACAATCTTCCTAAACCTACTGTATATTCGCCCTTTCCACAAGCCAATTCTAAAGTAATAGGATGCTGATTATTAAAAAATTCATTCCATTTTCCTTGAATATTGGTAGGATACTCTAAAACGTTGTGAAAAGATTTTATTGCATCGAATCGGATAAGTTTTTTTTGTCCCATAACTTGAAGGCGAAAATACGGGAAATAAAAAAGCCTTCGAAGTAGAAACTTAAAGGCTTTAAAACACCGAAATAAGAAAAGCTGTAGGGGTAGGAGTCGAACCTACACGAGGCAGTTAGCTGTAGCACAAAGTCCGGTGGTCAACCCCGGTCTTTCTTTCGAAAGGCTCTATGC
>DAHXOT010000043.1 GCA_027364735.1 Hydrotalea sp.
TTTAATCACAACTTCAGCTATTTGTGCCATTTTTTATTAGTTGCAACTTTACATCAGAAAATAAGAAAGGAACTGATAAATAGAATAGAAATAAGTTAGACGATTAAAGCCACTGTCCCGTTAATAAAATCCTCTTTGAACTTGAACCCAAAAAAATGAAAACTATGAAAAACTTATTCTTTACTTGGCTATTCGGGGTTAAAAAAATTCCCCAGTTACAACTTGTTTATTGCATTAATAAAACAATGCCTTTAAACAAGTAAGCCTCCAAAGCTTAGTAAAACAGCCTGATATTTTTGAACCAATTTTCACTTAACTGATAACCTGAAAACTATCAGCAGGCCGTTTTTTTTCCCGTTTTTTAATCCGTATCCTTTATCTCTATGCAACTGTAATAAATATCCTTAGAACTGATAAACTGTAACTCAATAAACCCTATTTTTATGAAAAGCTCACGAATGATATTACTACCAATTATTCTTAGTGCTTTCATTTCTTGCTCAAAGAAAGTAGATATTATTCCGGCTAATAGTACTACCATAGCAACAACACAAGTTGCCAGTCCGGGTTCAGTTAGTAATATTGGAACACCGTTTATCATTACCAATGTTAGCAGCAAAATCAATCCGCTTAATCCTAATATTTTACCACTTATTACCTATCATCCAAAAACAAATGCAGGATATGAATTAGTAATGATTGATAATGGAATATTAAATGGTTCTACTCCTATTAATGCTTTTCATTTTGTTGTGGTAAATCTTGATAACAACTCTTATAAAATTGTAAAAATATTAAACAGCAGCAATGGAACAGAAGTAACTTCCTCAGTTGGCAGAATTACCAGATACGTTTTTGGAATGGATAAAAAATTATATGTTGCTACCGAAGGTAGTGATGGCGGCGGCGGACATATTATTGAATACGATCCGGATCTACAAACAGCATGGGATTTGGGCAAACCTTTTAAAAATGGAGGAAGATATTTAGATATTTATTCATTACAAGTTGGTACCGATAATGCATTATATGGTGGCTCATTTGGTGGCAATGGCGATGTAATGACTTTTAGATACAATTACAATAATAATTTTGAAGTTGATCAACAACCTTTAGATAATTTTTCGAGATACGTAACTTATATTAGTGGCGATGCTACTTATACGTATGCTTCTTGCGGAGAAAGTAGTTGGAACCTATACGCTATTAACCGCAGTACAAAACAAAAAACATTATTACTTAGCAGCGGTGTAAACAGCAGAATAGAATTAAATACATATACCGATGCACCTTATGCACACTTAATTAATACACATTATAAATTACAAAATAATACTGCATCTTCTTTAGGTGCTTACAATACACCTTCTACCAATCAATTAGCCTATTCGCCTTATTCCATTAACGATATTTCAAACATCAACATTAATTGGGATAGCTACAATAAAAAATTATCTTACAGTTTAAACTCAGGCGTACAAAATTCAATAACAATTAGCGATGTGGTAAACGATACCTACAGAACAGGTGCCGGTGTATGGCTAAATAATAAATTATATATTTCTTCGGCCAACCATTCTTTACTTAGTGCATTAGATAATAACAATCATTTTCAATTATTAGGCAATACCGGAATTTCCATTTATAATATTGCTACCGGAAATGCTTCTGATAATAATATTTATATAGGCGGATATCCTAAAGGAAATTTATACTCCTTCAACACACAACAAACTTGGAATTTAGATGGAAGTAATATAGCAAGCATGTCAACCCCCGCTATTAAACAAACCAATCCACAATTTTTAGCAAGAACACAAGATGCCAATGGTACAACAGATCAAGGACCTATGTTTATTGCTTCTTTAGCCGTAACAAAAAATAATTATTTAATTTATTCTGGAGATAATGATAGAATAACTGCTTCTTCCGGTAGAACTTTAGAAATGGGTTATTACAAAAATGGCAGCTACAATAACATTCAATTATCGGCTTTAGCTAATTACCAATTTAGCAGTATGTGCTTAACTTACGATAGTTCAAAAGCTATTATAGCCGCTACCAATAGCATGGGAGGTAATGGAAAAATTTATGTATACGATCCTGCTTCCAACAGTATTATATCTTCTTTCAACTTTCCTACCAACAATCCCGGAAAAATTATCACTTTTGATAATGATAATATTGCCGGTGTGTATGATGATGTTTTGTATTTATTTAATATTAAAACCGGAAATATTAGTTTTAAACAAGCTTTAGGTAACGGACAAAGTATTTTTTCTATTATCAAAACGCCCAATAATAAAATTGATATAGTACACATGTATTTACAAGCAACACATTTTAAAGTACTTACTTTTTCATTTACAAAAAATGCCGATAATTATTCTGCCAATTCAATATCATCAGGAGAATTTTCAGATGCCGAAAATGATGAAAATACCAAACCTGATAATTTAATTATTGGTAGTCATCCAGAAAATAATTCGTACGATTTATATATTGCAGGATTAAAATCGATATACCAAATATCTAATTTACAATAACCCTTAAAACCCTTAATATGCCACCATTTTATTAACCTACATGCGAAAACTTATTTTAAAAGTAGGATACCCCCTAAAATTTGTAACTTTACGTTACAACCTACTGAAGCTGAATTAATGAAATTACTGTTATAAATTATCTTAATTTATTTTTATGAATATCTTGATTGCTGACGATCATAGTGTAGTAAGAAGAGGTTTAAAAACTATTTTAGTAGATGCTTTTCCCAATGCAATAATTGAGGAAGCATCGGATGGCATTGAATTATTAAATAAAGCCCTTGAACAAGATTGGAGCATTATTGTTTCGGATATTTCAATGCCCGGCAAAACCGGTATTGAAGTGGTAAAAGAACTGAAAGAATTAAAACCCAAACAAAAAGTTTTAATTCTTAGTGTGCATGCAGCCGAACAATATGCGGTACGTACATTAAAAGCAGGTGCCGCCGGATATCTTACCAAAGAAAGTGCTCCAGAAGAATTGGTAAAAGCCATTGAACACATTATGGGAGGCAGAAAATACATTACGCCTGAAATTGCAGAAATACTTGTAAATATTAATATAGATAACTCGGGGTCAAGGCAACCACATGAAGCATTATCGGATAGAGAATTTGAAGTATTAAAATTAATTGCATCGGGAAAAACTGTATCTGAAATTGCGGATATATTATCGCTTAGCATTCATACCATTAGCACCTATCGCTCAAGAATATTAGAAAAAATGCAAATGAAAAATAATGCCGAGTTAACTAAATATGCTATTAGCAATTCGTTGGCATAGTTTTGTAACAATTATCGCCACAGGTTTTTCATTGATACTACTATTTGTTTAAACAAATAATTTTTATTTCTTGCACTCAGTTAATAATTAAAAAATTAAACCCGTTTTATAAATCCTGTATCAATTATTTTAACCGTATCCTTTGAAAATTTTATTGTGAGCAATGTACATATTAAAACCGCATGTTAATCAATATCCCAATATCCTAATATCCAATATTCTACACACATTATGCCGGTATTAATATGTACAGCTTTCAATAAATAAATAATAAGTGAAATTCTCTTTACGCAGTTTTTCTTCTTTTCAACTCTTTTCTAATTAATAATAATTCTCTACCGGTTTGTCCATTAAGACTACTATTTTCTTGAGCTCTACGCATTAAATAAGGAATTACGTCTCTAATGGGACCAAACGGTAAATACTTACTTACATTACAACCTGCTTTGGCTAAATTAAAAGTAATATTATCGCTCATGCCAAAAAGTTGAGAAAAATGTACATGAGGATGATTATAAGGAAGTTGGTATTTCTCTAAAAGTTCTACACCATATAAATTGCTGGTTTCGTTATGCGAAGCAATAATTACAGAAATATCTGTAACATTACTAATGCAATAGTCGGTTGCCGCATTAAAATCTCTGTCGGTACTTTCTTTATCAGGCTGAATGGGCGATTCGTATCCATTTTGAATAGCACGAGCTCTCTCTTTTTCCATATAGGCACCACGTACCAATTTCATTCCTAAAATAAATCCTTGTTCTTTTGCAATTCGGTGCGATAAACGTAAAAACCGCAACCTATCATGCCTGTATAATTGAATGGTGTTATAAACAATAGCTTTTTGTTTATTATACTTTTCCATTAGTTCAATACATAACCTATCTACCGGATCTTGTATCCAAGTTTCTTCGGCATCTATCAGTACACCAACATTTTTTGCAGCAGCTATTGCACAAATTTTATGCATTCTCATTTTCACTTTTTCCCATTCTTGCATTTCGGCTTCATGGTCGTGTATACCGCTACGTATGCGTGGAGCTTCATTTAATGTTTGTAATAAACCAAATCGGGCTAATCCGGTAATTTTAATGCTAATGAAAGGAATATTGTCTTGAGTAGCTGCATATTCAACAACTTTAATAAACTGATTAGCCACATTCTCAAAATTTTCTTCACCTTGCTTTCCTTCAACTGCATAATCTAATATAACCTGAACCTTATATTGCGCAAGCATTTCTACCACATTCGCTGTTTCTTCTAAAGACTCACCACCAACAAATTGCTTAAAAATAGTATTCCTAATAATGCCATCAACAGGTAATCCGGTTTTCATAATAAACGGAGTAAGCCTTGTACCAATAGGCACAAACAAAGGATAATCCATGGTATTAAATAAAAACTTAGATTGTTTCAGTTCCTTATCGGTTTTATATGCAAAAGCATTTTCGGTATTATCAAAAGAAATATTCATATAATTAAAACGTTCGTTATGCGAATATCGTACGCAGCTATTAAAGAAAAAAAAATCAGTTATGCAGCATATGTTAATAGTTTTTTGTCAACTTATCCCATTTTATCTCCCAATCAAACTACCTTGCAAAATAACACTCAAAAACTTGCTTATTGCCCATAAAATGCCGCAAGTATTTAAGATATTCGTTCAATGAAAATCATTTCCACAGAAATTTATAAATATACTATTCCAATGGTGCCGTTTACTATTGCTACCGGCACTATGCAATATGCCCAAAATCTATTCATCAGAATTAAAACCGATGAAGGAATAACCGGCATTGGCGAATGTTCTGCTTTTCCAATGATTGTTGGAGAAACGCAAGCCACTTGTTTTGAAATGGCAAAAGATTTTGCCCAGTTATGGAAAAACAAAAACCCTTTACAGATTGAAGAAAGAATGAATGAATTGGCACTTTTTACTGCCGGTAATTATACGGCAAAAAGTGCTTTTGATATGGCATTGTTTGATATTGCAGCAAAAAATGCTCAATTACCGTTATTTGCTTTTTTGGGTGGAAGTAAAAAAATAATTGAAAGCGATTTAACCATTGGCATTGCCACTCCGCAAGCTATGGCCGAAACAGCTATTTCTTTTCAACAAAATGGCGTAAAAATTATAAAAGTAAAACTTGGTAAAAATGCGAATGAAGATGTGGAAAGAATACAACAAATTAGAAAAGCAGTAGGTGATGACATACTAATTAGAATTGATGCCAATCAAGGATGGAATTATGCCGATGCACTGTATGTACTGCAACATTTAGAACCCTATGGCATTGAGTTTTGTGAGCAACCAATGAGGAAATATAATGATGATTTTTTACCTCAACTTTGCCAATTATCTCCTATCCCTATTATGGCAGATGAAAGTGTATTTACCCATTTTGATGCAGAAAGAATTATAAAAAATAAAGCAACACACTACATTAATATTAAGTTTGCTAAAAGTGGCGGTATTGCCGAAGCTCGTACAATTAATACAGTTGCCGAACAAAATAATATACCCTGCATGATGGGTGGCATGTTAGAAAGCAGAGTAGCACTAACAGCTAAAGTACACTTTGCAATGGCTAATGATAATATTCGATTTTACGATTTAGATACTTGCCTATTGGGGCATTTAACAGATCCGGTAATTGGCGGCGTAACGTACAATAGAATGAATTTAGAATTAACCGATGCTATAGGAATTGGTGCCGATGTAGATGATGATTATTTAAAAAAATTAGAAAGTATTACCTTATAAAATATGCTTGTGAAAAAGAAATTAGCACATATTGCTTTGTTGGTTAATGATTATGATGAAGCAATTGAATTTTATACAAACAAATTAGGATTTACACTGGTAGAGGACACCCTATTATCGGCAGATAAAAGATGGGTTTTAATTGCACCGGATGCATCAAACGAAACCTGTTTACTACTTGCAAAAGCCACTACCGAACAACAAAAAAGTAGTATTGGCAATCAATCGGGAGGCAGGGTATTTCTATTTCTTTATACCGATAATTTTGAAAGGGATTTTAATAGGCTGTTACAACATAATATAAAAATTATACGCCAGCCAGTTACCGAAATATACGGCACTGTAGCGGTTTTTGAAGATATTTATGGCAATGCATGGGACTTAATACAACCTGCCAATAAAGCCAACCAATAAAATAAATTAAAGTAATTATGAAAGGAAAAAAAGTTAGCGAAAGTATTACCGTAATGAATGAAATAGTATTGCCTAATGATACCAATACGTACGGTAATTTAATGGGTGGCCGATTAATGTATTGGATGGATATTGCAGCAGGTGTTACTGCAATGAGGCATAGCCAATCGCCGGTTGTTACCGCCAGCGTAGATAATATTAGTTTTAAAACGCCCATTAAACAAGGGAATATTGTACATATTGAAGCACATATTACTCGCTCGTTCAATACCTCAATGGAAATTTATATGAAAGTGTTTGGAGAAGATAATTTACATCAGTACAAATACGAAAGCAATGAAGCCTTTTTTACTTTTGTTGCATTAGATCCCAACGGAAACCCAAAACCTGTTCCGGAAGTAATTCCTGAAACTGAAAAAGAAATAAAACTTTTTAATGGTGCTTTGCAAAGAAGACAATTACGCTTAATTCTCAGTGGCAAATTACAACCGCATGATGCAGATGAATTAAAGTCATTATTTTTTTCTAAAGATGATGTGTAGCTATTCATTTATTTATCAAACACATTGGTTAAATGATGTTTGCCTTTGAGCATAAATTTTTTGCTTTGCTCAATGGCATCCATTACCTGATCTAAAATATCATCTACACCGGCAGAATAATCAATAATCATTGGTTCTTTAAATCGGATACTTAATAAAGAACCTCTTTTTTTAAAACTCAATCCTTTTTTATTAAATGCCCGCCAAAATCCGTTGATAACAACCGGTATTACAATTGGCTGATTGTTTTTAATAATGTGGGCTGTACCCTTGCGGCCCGGAGCAAAAGGCTTGGTAGTGCCTTGCGGAAAAGTTATTACCCAACTTTTATCTAAGGCTTTATCAATTTTGTAGGTATCTGTTTTATCTAATTCTCTTTTTACATCTTTCCCATCGGCACGCCAAGTTCTTTTTACCGTAACAGCACCTGCTAATTTAAAAACCCGACTAATAAAATTTCCATTCATAGTTTCTTCTGCAGCTACAAAATATAAATTGGTAAAGGGATTTAGTAAATAATAAGGTAATCCTAATCTATTTTTCTTTCTCCACTTAATAGCACAAAAAATATGTATAAAAGTAATTACATCGGCAAAATAGGTTTGATGATTGCTTACAAATAATACATTGCTTTTGGGCAAATTTTTTAAATGCTCGGTTCCTTCAATTCTAATTTTATTGATAAGTGCTAATCCCGGATAAGTAAATACTCCAACCACAGCATACAAAACTGTGCGTACAACTTTTATATGTTTTAGTCGTTCGGCTACATTCATTAGGCAGTTAGTTTTGGCAACAATATTTGGCGAATATAAACAAATTAAACATTCTGTTAAAAATGAAAAATTCATTCAAAAACTTATGTAACTTTCTATCATCGGTATCTTTATTATTCAACACATTTATTATGAAATATATTTTTGTATTCCTTTTTTTTGCGGGCAGTTTATGGGTTAATGCACAACAAAATGCAGTACAACAAAAAACTATTACAGTTACCGGTAATGCCGAGTTAGAAATTGCTCCCAATGAAATTGATGTGCAAGTTAACTTACGAGAATACACTAAAAAGAATGGCGAAAAAGTAGCTATTGAAACAATAAAAAATAATTTCTTAACTGCTTGTAAAAGTATTGGTTTAACCGATAAAGAAATTAGCGTACAAAGCTATCAGGGATTTGATAGTAATTATTGGCTATACAGAAAAAATAAAAAACAAACTCCGAATATGAATGCCGGAATTAGTTATTGGATACAAGTTAATACGGCAGCCAAAGTTGAATCTATCATCAATATTTTGGATGATGAAGCAACCGAGAATTTTTTTATTGCCAAAGTTTCGCATAACAACATCAATGAGTTTAAAAAACAATTGAAAATGGAAGCCATACAAGCCGCCAAAACCAAAGCAATTTATTTGGCCGAAGCTATTAACGAGCATGTTGGCGAAGCTATTACTATTACCGAACCTACTGAAACAGATAATTATCCTCGCCCCTATTATGCTGCAGCAATGTATAAATCGTCCACACCCAATACCAATGCCGATGCTTTAGCCATAGATTTTAAAAAAATAAAATTAGCTTATACGGTAACAGTTGTTTTTGCACTGAAATAAATTGTTGATTAATATAACAGCAATTGGCTTTTTCCCCCGATTATTATTGCTATTTAGCCTAATTGTTAAAAATCATTATTTACAGCCAAAATAATGCGTATATTTCTATTTTACTGAATCTATCTACCGATCTACTGAAAAAAAATTTAATTAAGAACAATAGGTATACTGAACAATTAACTGTTCTACTGTAATACTATTAAGTACCACTGCTTACTGTATTTTAAAAATATATTTATGCTTACGGGGTTTAATAAAAAAATATTACTGCTGTTTATTATCCTAACTACTGGTGTAATTTTAGCCGGCATTGCTACTTACAAAACCCAGCAAAATGTAAAAGATACAGAAGCATGGGTAACCCGCACTGATAAAGTTATTACCGAAACCAAAGAAGTAATAACAAGTTTAAAAGATATTGTATTAGCTGCAAGAGGATTTGTTATTACAGGCAATTCTTTATTCATTAAGCCGTTACATACAACCAAAACCAAACTTTATACACACCTTCAAAATTTAAATAATCTTACTGCAGATAATTCAACTCAAACAGCAAAAATAGATTCATTAAAAAAGTTAATTATTATTCGCAGTAATTTTTCGGATAGCGTTATTCAATTAAGAAAAGAAAAAGGATTTGCAATTGCTAAAAAGAAATTTTCTACCATTAATGGAGAGCATTATTTAGAAGAAATTCTGCAACTGCATAATGAAATTATTACTACAGAAAATGACTTATTAACAACCAGAAAACTGGCTAATACCAAAAGTTACCAATATTTTATTCTATCGTTTTACTTATTATTGGCGGGTATATTATTGTTACTAACCATTGCCGTTTTTATTGTGTGGCAAAATAATTTGATAAGAAATAAAATTGAAACTCAATTAATGGAGTACAAATCCTTTTTCAATAACAATAATGATTTATGCATAGTTGCCAATAATAATGGATATTTTGAAACTGTTAACCAACAACTTGAAACCACTTTAGGCTATACGCAAAAGGAAATAACAGCAACTCCTTTTATAACATTTTTGCACTCAGATGATGTTGCCGCTTCAATGGAAAGATATAAAAATTATCAAGTAGCTCATAAAAATAAACCAACAACTATCAACCGTTATAGAAAAAAAGATGGAAGCTATGTATGGATTGAATGGCGATCAATACCCAATACTATTACCGGAAAAATTTATGCCATTGGGAGAAATATTACTGAAAGAAAACAAATAGATGAAATTTTACAAAATACGTTAAAAGATTTGGCGAATTATAAATATGCTTTAAACGAATCTTCCATTATAGCAATTACCGATGCTAATGGAAACATGCAACATGTAAATGATAATTTTTGCACTATTTCCAAATTCAACAGAGAAGAATTGATTGGACAAAACATGCGGATTGTGAACTCGGGCTATCACAACAAAGAATTTTTTAGCCATTTATGGCATACCATTTTAAAAGGTGAAATATGGAAAGGAGAAATACGAGATTATACAAAAGATAAGTCCATTTTTTGGGTATATACCGTTATTGTGCCTTTGCAAGATGATACCCATACTACCCAACAATATATAGCCATTATGACCGACTTTACTGCCCGAAAAGAAGCAGAATTTCAGTTAGATTATTTGAATAAAGAATTACAATCTTTTAGTTATTCGGTATCACACGATTTGCGAGCTCCATTAAGAGGTATTATGGGTTTTACTTCCATATTGGAAGAAGAATATGCCGCCAAATTAGATGATGAAGCCAAACGCATTACGCATGTTATTAAAAATAATGCAACAAGAATGGGAATTTTAATAGACGATTTACTTGCATTCTCTCGCCTTGGCAGGCAACCGGTTAGTAAAAGAATTTTTTCTACAAATACCTTAGTGAAAGAAATAATTGAAGAACAAACCAGAGAAAATACCCACAACAGTATTGAATGGCAAATACAAACATTACCCCCAAGTTTTGGCGATATTAGTTTAATGCGGCAAGTATGGATTAACCTTATATCGAATGCCATAAAATATTCGGGTAATAACAATCATCCCACAATTGAAATAGGAAGCTTTAGGCAAAATAATAAGTGGGTATTTTTTATACGAGATAATGGCGTTGGCTTTGATGAAAAGTATAAAGAAAAATTATTTAAAGTATTTCAACGTTTACACGCCAGCAATGAGTTTGAAGGAACCGGCATTGGACTTGCCATTGTTGCAAAAATTATTACCAACCATGGCGGAGAAGTATGGGCAGAGGGAGCAATAAATAAAGGTGCTACTTTTTATTTCACTATACCGGATAACCAAAACTAAATTATATGATTACAGAAAATTTAATTGATGTATTGTTGGTAGAAGATAATAATGATGATGCCGAATTAACTATTAGAGAATTAAAGAAATATCATCTTGCCAATAATTTGCATCATGTAAAAGATGGTGAAGAAGCATTGAAATTTATTTTTGATAATAAAGATGCGAATGGCAACTATTTATTAAAAATGCCTAAACTAATATTACTCGATATTAAAATGCCGAAAATAAACGGTATTGAATTGTTAGAAAAACTAAAGCAAGATGACCGCACTAAATTAATACCGGTTGTAATTCTTACCTCTTCAAAAGAAGATCCCGATATTAAACGATGTTACGAGTTGGGAGCCAACAGTTACATTGTAAAACCGGTACATTTTTCCAGCTTCGCCGAATCAATTAAAAATATTGGTTTATACTGGATACTATTAAATCAATCACCTATTTAACCAAACAGTATGGAAACAACTATAAAAGTATTATTACTAGAGGATAATGCAACCGATGCAGATATTGTTGAAATGCTTTTAAAAAAAGAAATGCCAAAATGCGAAATAAAATGCATTATGCACCAACACGAGTATATAGAAGAACTAAACAATTTTAAACCCGATATTATTTTAGCCGATTATGCCTTACCGCAGTTTACTGCAATAGAAGCATTAGAAATATTGCATCAAAAAAAAAATAGCAATACCATTAATAGTTATTTCGGGCGTAATTTCAGAAGATTTTGCTTTGTATATTACAAAATTGGGTGCTGCCGACTATATTTTAAAAGATAGAATAATTAGGTTGCCTGCCGCAATTCAATCGGCATTAGAAAAACAACATTTAGAAAACGATAAAATTAAAGCACAAGAAAATTTATTGCAAAGCGAAAAAAAATATAGAAACCTTTTTGAACGAAATTTAGCCGGCATTTATCAGGCAACCACAAAAGGAGAAATAATTACCTGTAACGATGCATTTATTAATTTACTTGGATTTCCATCTTTAAAACAATTAAAAGAAGAAAACATTAATTTATTTGCATTTACCAATAAAAACAGTATCGATTTTTTAGGAAAATTATTTAAAAATAGAAGTTTAAATAACCTGGAAATAGAATTGATTAATAAAAAAGGAGAAATAGTATACGCCATTGAAAATTGCACTTTACAATATAATACCACTACAGATGAACCAATTATTGAAGGCATTTTATTAGATATTACAGAACGCAAAAAAACTGATACCGAATTAGAAAAATCATATAAAGCTATCCGAAAATTAACCAACCACCTTCAAAATATGCGAGAAGAAGAACGCATAACTGCTTCGAAGGAAATACACGATGAAATTGGGAATGCACTAACAATTATAAAATCGCATATAACATGGCTGCAAAAAAATTTAACTCCGCAAAATGATGAAGTGATAGATAGAATTAGCAAACTACATAGTTTAGTTAATAGTACCATACTATCGGTTAAACAAATAACCGCTAAACTTCATCCGGGTATTTTAGATACGCTTGGCATTATTGCTGCAATAGACTGGCAAATTAAGAAGTTTGAAAAATCCTCCAATATCCGTACTAATTTTAAAGTTACCGAATCTGTTAACCCAGAATTACCCAAGAAAATAAAAAATATTTTATTCAGAATTTTAGAAGAATCACTTTATACAGTTGCAAGTCGTTTGTATGCAAAAACCGTCAACATTCTATTAGAAATCACACCCACTAAAATTCTATTAGAAATACAGGACGATGGCATAGGATTTATAGAAAGCGATGTACCCAAAGAAGTAACATTAAGCATATTAAATATGAATGAAATGATTACCACTATTGGCGGCCATTTTTTTATTTCCGGAAAACCCGGTAAAGGAACCATTATAGAAGTAACTATTTCAACAAACCAAGAATTAATGAACGAAAATTAATTTGATTAAAAAAATAAAGAGAAGCTTCACTTATCAGTCTATAAAAATTAAACTCAGTTACAGAATAAATTGCAATAAAGTAAGCTGCTATCTTACATTTGCATCCTTAATTATAGTGCATGCAACTGAATACGGTAATTTTTGATATGGATGGTTTATTAATTGACAGTGAACCTTTATGGCAAGAAGCAGCCACAGAAGTTTTTAAAAATTATGGCATTAACTTAACCGAGCAGCAAATGAATACTACCACCGGATTAAGAACACAAGAATATGTACAATGGTGGTTTGGCTATTATGGCATTGGTAATGAAGAATTAGCTAAAGCCGAAAATAAAATAGTGCAATATGTTGTAAATAATATTGAGCGAAAAGGAAAAATAATGCCCGGCGTACAATATATTTTCGATTTTTTTAAAAAGAAAAAATTTAAAATAGGCATTGCATCTTCCTCGCCAAGGGAGTTAATAGATATTATTATAGATTTAATAGAAGTAAGAAGATATATACATGCTATTGCATCGGCCGAAAAATTGGCTTATGGCAAACCGCATCCGCAAGTTTTTATAGATTGTGCCGAAAAGCTAGGCAGCAATGCATTTGAATGTATTTGTTTTGAAGATAGTTTTAACGGAACAATTGCCGCTAAAGCTGCAAGAATGAAATGTGTAGTAGTACCACATCATGCTCAAATGAAAGATGAACGATGGGCAATTGCCGATTTAAAATTATCATCTCTTCAAAATTTTGGCGAGCTACATTTTAATTTAATTAATGGATAGCAACCTTTCAATTATTAAAACTCAGTAGAAGCTCCATTTTGAATATTTATTTTTAATGTACACCCTTCACCCGGTAAAGAAACAATCTGCATTTTGCCATTATAAAATTCAACCCTGCTTCTAATATTTTTTAAACCAATTCCATTTTTCTTTTCAGCCATATCGAAACCTACACCATCATCAGTAACAGTTAAAAAAATTATTCCTTCTTTTTCACTTAATGTAATGGTTACATTTTTTGCTTTAGCATATTTATGTACGTTATTTAATTGCTCTTGTACAATTCGGTAAAGCATTAATTCTTTTTTAGCATCTATTTTGTTTTGTTCATCTATCTCATACAGTAATTCTACTTTTACACCATCCCCAATATACATTCTGGAAATAAGCGTATTTAATGCATTGTGTAATCCAAAATCGGCTAAAGAGGGTGGCACCAACGAGTGCGATAATGTACGTATTTCATTAATAGCATCATTAATAATTTCATACGCACTTAGCAATAGCTCTTCCTTTTTTTCATCCTCTTTTTTTCGTGCCATGCCCAAAAATATTTTGGCACTGGTAAGTAGCTGATTAATGTTATCGTGCAATTCTTTTCCTAATTCATGCCTTTCTTTTTCTTGTGTATCAATAATCGTTTCGGTAATTATTTTTTGTTGTGTAATTTTTTGTTCATTTAATTGTTGTTCAAGCAGTGTACGTTCTGTTACATCTGTCATAGAACCCACTATTTTAAGCGGATTTCCTGTAGTATCGTACACAATAAATCCTCTATCATATACATATTTATAGCTACTATCCGCACATTGAAAACGATAGGTTTCTTCCCAGTTTTCTGTTTTCGATTCGAGGCAATGTTTAAGTTTTTGCAATACCCTTTCTCTATCCTCCCAATGTAAATGGTCTTTTTTCCAATGTCCTTCATAAGTAAGTACTTGTTCAGTATAACCAAAATTATTAATGATGCCCATGCCCCATCTTCCTTTTTGTGTTTTAAAATCCCATTCCCAAATAGTATCCTGTGTGGCTTTATGTATTAACTCGTACCGTTCATTACTTTCTCTCAAATTTTCCATTATTTTTTTTCGTTCTATACTGTAATGAATTGTTTTCTCTAACATTTTATAATCGTATTCTCCCTTTACCAAATAATCTTGTGCACCAAGGGTGATAGCTTCGGTTGCAATATGAATATTAGATAACCCCGACAATACAATTATGGGTGTTTGCGGTAACACTTTATTTACAGAAATAACAGAATTAATACCGGTACTATCCGGAAGGGTTAAATCGAGTAAAACTAAATTGATATTGTTATTGGTATTGATGATGCTATTAACATCTGCCATTCCTTGGGCTCTAACAATATTGTCTATTGCCAATTGTGTCATCTCTAAATATTCTTGCAATAAAATAAAATCGCCAAGATTATCTTCTACCACTAGAATATGGAGCAAATTATTTTCTTTCATTATTCAGATTTTTAATTGCTTATATGACCGGGTAATTGCACAATACTGCTCCAAAAATCTTCAACCACTTTTAATACTTCTCTAAACTTTTCAAAATCTATAGGTTTGCTTATGTAGCAGTTGGCATAATGGTTATACGCGTCTACAATATCTTCTCCCGACGAAGAGGTAGTAAGCATTATAACAGGTATTGACTTAAGTTTATTATCACTCTTTATTTCGGCAAGTACTTCTTTGCCATCTATTTTTGGCAAATTAATGTCTAAAAAAATAATATCGGGTGTAGTAACATCGGCAAAATACTTTTGTTTATGCAAATACAATAAAGCTTCTTCACCATCTTTTACTACATATACATTTTTAATTGCTTTAGTTTGTTTAATTGCTTCTAACGTTAATACAATATCGCCTTCATTATCTTCTACTAATAATATATTTATCGTATCATTTTTCATACTACATAATTTGAAATGAGAAAATAGGTTTGCATTTATTCTCTTTTTAATAATTGAATCAGATGCTTTTATTACAATACTGAAGTATTCCTTTATTTTTTCTTTTGCATTTTATATACTACGCTTTTAAAAAGAGCATGAGCATATACTTGAAAAAGCAAAAAATACGGAATAGTATGTATCATTTTATTTCTGATTTTTTAAAGAAGTTATCTATTAAGTTCAGAAAATGAATAATGAAAAGTTTGATTAATGATATGGTGTATTGTATAGTAACATTATTTGCTGGGTAATTTTGCAATACTTACCCAAAAATTTTCAATTTTTTGTATCACTTCTATAAATTGCTCCATACCAACGGGTTTGGTTATAAAACAATTGGCATGATTTTCATAAGAATATTTGATATCTCTTTCCGACGAGGAAGTGGTAAGCATAATAACCGGTATTACTTTTAATAATTCATCTTCCTTCATTTTAATCAACACTTCAAACCCATTTACTTTTGGCATATTAATATCTAAAAATACCAAATCGGGTAGTGTATCTTTTGTTAGATTATGACTTGAGTTATATAAATAATTTAATGCTTCTTCCCCATCTCTCGCTACCACTACATCGTTAATAATTTTTATATCGCCTAAAGCTTCTCTTGCCAATACAATATCTCCTTCATTATCTTCTACCAAAAGAATATTAATATTTTTTGACATAATTTATATTATTTAGAATTTTCGTTTTGAATTTTAATTTTTTTAGAAATGGTAAAATAAAAAGTACTTCCTTCATTCAGTTTCGACTCAACCCATATTCTTCCGCCATGCCTTTCTACTATTTTTTTGGCAATGGCTAACCCTATACCCGTCCCCGAATAATTTTCTTTACTCTGCAACCGCTGAAAAATAATAAATATTTTTTCGAAATATTTGGGGTCTATGCCCATTCCATTATCTTTTATGCAAAACTGCCATTCGGTATTTTTTTCTTCAACACTAACATCAACAATTGGCTGTTTGTCTGCACTTTTGTATTTAATGGCATTGCTAATAAGATTCTGGAAAAGTTGTACTAACTGACTTCTGTTGCCAATAAGCGTAGGCAAATGAGCTATTGTTATACTACAGTTGTTTTCTGTAATGATTGATAATAAATTTTGATGCACTTCGAGTAACACTTCATCACAATCAACTTTTTGCATTATTTGGGTTTTGGCATTAAGCCGTGAGAATGACAATAAATCTAAAATTAGTCTTTTCATTCGCTCTGCACCATCAACAGCAAAGTGAATATAACTACGGCCTTTTTCATCTAACACGTCATAATATTTAAGTTTTAATAAACCTAAAAAACTACTTACCATACGCAAAGGCTCTTGTAAATCGTGGCTGGCTACATAAGCAAATCTTTCTAACTCTTCGTTCGATGCAGCCAATTCTTCCACTTTTGTATTCAGTGCATGATTAACGTTTATAACTTCTTCCTCAATTTGTTTTCGTTTGGTAATATCGGTTGAAAGAATAAATAAACCTTCAGGAACGGGTTGAATGCTTAAATCGTACCACTCAGTTGAGCCATCGGGGAAAGTAAATTTATTTTCCATACGATGCGGTGTACGATCTGTCATACATTGTTGAAGTATTTTAAACATTTCTGTATTTTCTATTCCCGGATATTTTTCCATCATGGTAAATCCTAATAATTCTTCCGAGTTATATTTACTTTGCTCGGCTACAGAATTGTTTACAAAAATGTACCGCCAATCGAACCCAATAATTTGTATGCCTTCGAGCATATTTTGTAATAAAAAGTGATACTTCTTTTCTTGCTCAATTACTATTTGTACTTTTTCTTCAACTATTTTTTCTAAACTGCTGTTAATTAAAATAAGTTTCTTTTCGGCAATATTACGTGCTCGAATGTTTTTATAAATGATAATAAACACGGTAAGTAATAGTACAAACAAAATAATTTTAAACAATAAAATAATTTTATTTATACTTGAAACAACTTTAGTATTTGCTCTTGCTCTAATAGCAAGCAACCTATATTCATCCGCTTCAATGTGTTTAATAACCAACCTAATATTATCGGTAATTACCTTGCCATTATAATGTAATGCATTTGTTGAACCATAGACAAAATTGTGACCGGCTCTTATGGCAATAATTAGTTTACGGGTTTCTATACTTTGGTTTAACAAGGCAGTTAAACTATCTACTCTTATCAATTGAGTAGGATTATCGCTTACCAGTTGTTTTAATTGCTTAATAGCAATAGTAATATTTTTGTTGGCTTCAATATAGGGCGATAAAAACAAGGAATCTCCGGTAATGATATATCCTCTCGAACCGGTTTCAATATCAATTGCCCCAATAAGTATTTGATTGGTTTTTAATAATACTTCATTGGTATGTTCAATCCCCTTTTCCGAAGAGATAATAGAGCTATTGTTTTTACCTATTCCATGAAAAATAGAAATAACCAATAAAGAGATAATTGCAAAAAAGAAGAAAATTTTTTGTTGAAAATGATAGTTAATATATGCAAATGGCTTACTATAAAATACACCAACACATAGAATAATTAATAATATAACGGTTACCAGTCTAATACTTTCAGAATCCGATATAAAACTAAAATTAATGTTAAATATAATATTAATTAAAACCATGAACAAAGGAAATATAAAAGCCACTATTAAAACATGTAAAATAAAGTGAAACTTTTTTTTATTGATAAGTAAAAAAATAATACCCAGAATGGTACAGCAATAAGCTGCAAAAGCACTCATACTACTAAACAACCATGTTTGCCATGTTAGATTTACTATTGCCAACTTTGTAAAATCATTTGTTCCTATAGTAAGTAAAATATATTGAACCAATATAAAAAAACTAATACCAAAAATTAAAATTGCCAAAAAAGTAAAAAAATATTTTTTGAATGTAGTAAGCGTTGGTGTATTTACTATAAGCAAAGCAATACTTGCAAGAAAAAGACATAAAGCAGTATTAAATTTAAGTACATAATGCTGCATTTGCCATGCTGTAAAATGGGTATATAAATTAAAGAAATATCCTATTAAAGTTAAGGCAGATATAGCTATGGTAATACTTGCAGCAGCAAGGGGAATATTTTTTTTTACAAGAGGGTTAATCATAGCCGAAAGTTTTTAAAAGAAGGATATTTTAACCAGTCAATTTTTACATTAGCCATTCTTTATAATACCAAAAAATAAATAGACTACTGCTAAAGTTACAACATATACTATTAAAAATTAAATTAAATTAAATTAAATTAAATTAAACTTAACTGAGCTTAATTGGCATTATTCATTACTCAAAAATGCGAGGCAAAATTGGTGCATGCCTATAAAAAAAAGTCTCACTTTCCAGTGAGACTTTTTTCTTTCGTATGAAGAAGGTATTATTTGTCGTCGTTCTCGTCTTCCTTCAATTTTGCTTTAATTTCAGCCAACGCACCTAAATCGCCTAAAGTTGCTTTTTCAACTTTATTTTGAATATTTTTCACGGCTTTTTTAGTTTTTTCGGCTTCTGTTCTTGCTTCTTTTTTAGCAGCTTCTTTTACTTCAGCTTGAGCTTGTTCCCATATTCTGCTATGGCTTAGCACAATACGTTTTTCATTGCGATCGAACTCAATAACAACAAACTGTGTAGTTTCATCGGCAGTAACTGCTTTACCATCTTCCTTAGCCAAATGGCGATTAGGAGCAAACCCTTCTAAACCATATTGCAGTTGAACCAATGCCCCTTTATCGTCTCTGCGGGTTACAGTTCCTTCATGCACAGTACCAATAGCAAAAGTATCTTCCAATGCATTCCAAGGATCTTCTTCTAATTGTTTATGGCCTAATTGTAATTTGCGATTTTCTTTATCAATTCCTAAGATGATAATATCAATTTGCTCGCCAACTTTTGTATATTCTGAAGGATGATTAAAGCGTTTTAACCAACTTAAATCGCTAATATGAATCATACCACCAATTCCGGCTTCCAACTCAACAAATACACCATAAGGCGTGATATTTTTTACCAATCCTTTGTGTTTACTTGCTTCTGGGAAACGATTTTCAATAGTGCTCCAAGGATCTTCAGTCATTTTCTTAATAGATAAACTCATTTTGCGAGCATCCTTATCAAGCGTTACAACTTTAGCTGCATGTTCGTCGCCTAATTTAAAAAATTCTTTTGCATTAATAGGTGTATTAGCCCAAGTAATTTCACTTACGTGAACCAAACCTTCAACACCGGGTTGAATTTCTAAGAATGCACCATAATCTTCAATATTTACCACTTTACCTTTCACTACTTCACCTTCGGCTAAACCTGTAGGTAATACATCCCAAGGATGTGGTGTTAATTGTTTTAAACCAAGACTGATACGTTTTTTATCATCATCAAAGTCTAACACAACTACTTGTAATTTTTGATCCATTTTTACCACTTCACTTGGGTGCGAAATTCTACCCCAAGAAATATCGGTAATGTATAATAAACCATCTAATCCACCTAAATCCATAAATGCACCAAAGTCTGTAATATTTTTTACTGTACCTTCTAATACTTGACCTTTCTCTAATTTAGAGATAATTTCGGCACGTTGTGCTTCAATATCACTTTCAATTAAAGCTTTGTGAGATACAACGGCATTTTTAATGGTTTCATTAATTTTAACCACTTTAAATTCCATTGTTTTACCAACAAACTGATCGTAATCTGTAACAGGTTTAACATCAATTTGAGAGCCCGGTAAAAAGGTTTCCATTCCAAAAACATCTACAATTAAGCCACCTTTTGTTTTGCTGGTAACAAATCCGGTAACAACTTCACCTGTTTTATGAATTTCAACAATTCTTTCCCAAGCACGATGAATGCGAGCTTGTTTACGGCTAAGGTGTAAATGTCCGTTTCTGTCTTCTTTTTCAACCACCAATACTTCAACAATATCACCAATTTTTAATCCCGGAATATCACGAAACTCGTTTAATGAAATAAGTCCATCACTTTTAAAGCCAATGTTAATTACCACATCGGTTTTAGTTAAGGCAACTACATCTCCTTTTAAAATTTCGCCATCGGCAATACTTACAAAAGTGTTTTCGTAAACACTATCGTATTTAATTTTTTCTTCGGCACTGTACAAACTAACATTACGTTTGTCAACACTCCAGTCAAAATCATCATGAGCTGTTTCAATAACAGGCTCGGCAACAGGTTCATTTGTTATCGCAGTAACTACTTCTGCAACTTCGGTTGCAGCAGCATTTTCCTGAGCATCTGCGTTTAATTGTTTGTTAATTAATATCATAAAAATTCCCGAGGGTTTTATTCGGGGTGGCAAAGGTAAGGTTTCCGTATTTAAGAAGTATTTTTTTACAAAAAAAATAAGGTTTTTTCAAGCTGATACTCCATAATACTTTCAACCAAGTTGATTAAATATTGGTCATCCACTTTAGCTATCATCAGTATTTAATTTAACAATTTGGTTTAAATTTTAACTTACCAATATTAATAGTAATAACTATATTAGTTGTCTAAAACTTCACTTGTATATGAAAAAAATTTTCACCTTGCTGTTAGCTATTGCTTGTTTAGTTACAGTAACTTTTGCACAAACAAAAAAAGACGATAAATCGAAAGGTAAAGAACCTGTAAAAAAGGAAGCTGCCAAAACAAATATGGCAAAACCGGATGATGCAAAGCATTTAAAAAAAGATGGCACTCCGGATAAGCGATTTAAAGAAAATAAAGAAGAAAAACAAGAACACAAACATTTAAAAAAAGATGGCACTCCCGATATGCGTTATAAAGAAAATAAGGGAGAAGGAAAGAAAAAAAGTTAACAATAAAAAAGCAGAATCAAAATTCTGCTTTTTTATTGCATGGATATTTCGGAAATATTTTTTGCGGCAATCCAAGCGGTAGTCCATGCATTTTGAAAGTTAAATCCGCCGGTAATTCCATCAATATTTAATACTTCTCCTGCAAAAAAAAGATGCTTCATTTTTTTACTTTGCATGGTATTTACATCAATTTCGTTTACAACAATTCCACCACAGGTAACAAACTCTTCTTTAAACGTAGTTTTACCATTTACCTTCAACTCTTGTGCTGTAAGATTTTTTATTAATAGATATTGCTGTTTGGAAGTAAGTTCAGCCCATCGAATATTTTCATCAATAAAACTTTGTTGTAATAAATATTGCCATAACCTATTGGGCAGTTGAAATGGATTGGCATAACCCATTTTTTTGGTTGCTGAATTTATACGAAGTGTATGCCATTCTTCATGTAAGCTATTTTCGTTTTTATTACCTAACCAATTAACTACAATCACAAACTGATACTTCTTTTCATTCAATTCTTTGGCGGCAAAAGCAGATAGTTTTAAAATTACCGGACCACTTAAACCCCAATGCGTTAGTAGAATAGCACCTTGCTGTTGCAATTTTGTTCCGGCTATTTTTACAGCAACATTATTAACGCTAATGCCCATTAATTGGGTAATGCCTGCATTAGGAATATTAAATGAAAATAAAGAAGGTATCGGTTCGTCAATGGTATGCCCTATTTTTTTAAGCCAATCAAATTGTATTGATTTAGGATAACCTCCTGTAGCAATACATAAAAAATGGGCAGTAATAGTGGTAGCGTTGGATGTAATTATTGAAAATTCAGTTTCGTACTGTTGTATTTCAATTACTTCGCAGTTTACTCTCAACTCAATAGCATGTTTATTTATTTCGTTTAAAAAACAATCAATAATTGTTTGAGATGAATTGGTTGAAGGGAACATTCTTCCATCCGGTTCTGCTTTTAAAATAATATTTCTTTCTTTAAACCACTGGATAGTATGCTTTGGATTAAATTGATGAAAAGCCTTTCTCAAGAATTGTTGCCCTCGTGGATATTTCTTAGCTAACTCCTCAATATCAAAACAATCATTGGTAACATTGCATCTTCCTCCACCGCTAATTTTTACTTTGCTTAAAACCTTACTTGTTTTTTCTATAATAATAATTTTTAATGAAGGATTTATTGCAGCAGCATTGATTGCACAAAAAAAACCGGCTGCACCACCGCCAATAACAAGTAATGTTTTCTGATTATTCATCATTCAAAAATAAAAAAGCCCCAATAAAGGGCTTAATAATATTTTGTATTTAAATTAGGATTCAACTTTTCTGCAGCTTCAATAATACTATAGTCGGATAAGATTAAAGCTTTATCTTTTTTAACGCAAACATCATGTTCAAAATGTACCGATGGTTTTCCATCGGCAGTTTTTACAGTCCACCCATCTTTATCGGTATACACTTCTTTTTTACCTAAGTTAATCATTGGTTCAATGGCTATAACTAAATTTTCTTTCAGCTTTGGACCATTGCCTCGTTTGCCATAATTCGGCACTTGTGGGTCTTCGTGCAATGATCTTCCTAACCCATGCCCTACCAATTCCCTTACTACACCATACCCATATTTTTTTTCGGTATGCTCTTGTATGGCAGATGCAATATCGCCCACTCTATTCCCAACAATCGCTTTTTCAATACCTTTATACAAGCTCTCTTTAGTTGCTTTCACTAATTGCAAAACTTCATCGTTTACTTCTCCTAAAATAAAAGTATATGCATGATCGCCATGCCATCCATTTAAAATAACACCCATATCGATAGAAACAATATCACCCTCTTTTAAAGCAATATTATTAGGAAATCCGTGTACTACCACATCATTAATACTTGCACAAACATTATGCGGATATCCATGATAATTATAAAACGAAGGAATAGCTTTATGATCTTGCACAAAGGTTTTACATAATGTATCAATTTGAATAGTGGCAACTCCGGGTTGAAGCATTTTTGCCACTTCGGCAAGTGTTTTACTTACCAATAAGGCGGCTTCTTTCATTAATGCAATTTCCGTTTCTGTTTTATAATAAATCATATTATTACGGCGTGTCATCTTTAAAAAAAACCTGTTGGTGTTAATTCCAACAGGTCGATAAATTTCAATAAACAAATATTTTATAACGCACTAGTTGGCATGGTAGTTTGGCGACCTTGAATTCTGCCGCTATTCATTAACCCATCGTATTGACGCATTAACAAATAAGTTTCAATTTGTTGCAAAGTATCTAATACCACTCCCACCATAATTAGTAAAGAAGTTCCTCCAAAAAATGTACTAAATGCTTGTGTTACACCTAAGCGTTGAGCAAAGCCCGGCATAATACCCACAATGGCTAAAAAAATGGCACCAGGCAAGGTTATTTTATCCATTATTGAACCAATATAATCTGCTGTAGGCTGACCAGGTTTTACACCCGGAATAAATCCATTATTACGTTTTAAATCTTCAGCAATTTGTTTTGGATTAAATATTAAAGCAGTATATAAAAAAGTAAATCCAATAACCATTACAGAATAAATTAACATATACCAAGCATTACTATGGTCATTAAAAATTCTAACAACACCTTTGGCAGAATCTAAATTGGTAAAAGAAACTAAGGTTGGCAAAAACATAATTGCTTGAGCAAATATAATTGGCATTACTCCGGCACTATTTACTTTTACAGGCAAAAATTGGCGAGCGCCACCAAATTGCCTATTTCCAATAATTTGTTTAGCATAATTTACCGGAATTTTTCGGAGTCCTTGCACTAAAATAATTAAACCTAAAATAATGGCAACTAAAATGGCAATTTCAATTAAGAAAATTAATAATCCACCACCGGCTTTTTGACTTTTAGCACCAAATTCTTGTAATAAAGATTGTGGTAATCGGCCTAAAATACCCACCATAATAATAATAGAAGTACCATTTCCTAATCCTTTATCCTGAATTCTTTCACCCAACCACATTACAAATAATGTACCTGCAGTTAAAGTTACAATAGTAGTAAAGGAAAAGAGTGTTCTATCTAATAAAATAGCTTGAGCATAACCACCTTGCGGATTGGTTAAATATTGTAAATAAGCTCCGGCCTGAAAGGCAGTAACAATAATAGTTAAGTACCTTGTCCATTGATTAATTTTTTTTCTGCCGCTCTCACCCTCTTTTTGAATTTTTTGAAACTGAGGAATAAGAATAGTCATCAACTGCATAAAAATAGATGCAGAAATGTATGGCATAATACCTAATGCAAAAATAGAAGCTTGCGTAAATGCACCACCCGCAAACGTATCGAATAATCCTAATAATCCTGTTCTCGATGCACTTAATTTAGCCTGATCTAATTGATTGGGATCTATACCTGGCAATACAATGTGAGTACCAACCCGATATACCAATATCAAGGCAAGCGTAACAACAATTTTTTGACGCAATTCTTCAATTGCCCAGATATTTTTAATGGTTTGAATAAGTTTTTTCACTTGATAATTCGATTGATAGTGTTATTTCCTTTAAACTAAAAAAGACGCATTATAAATGCGTCCGGCAAGTTACATTAATTACTTAACAATTTCAACGCTACCACCTACTGCTTCAATTGCTTCTTTAGCTTTTCCACTTATTGCGTTTACTTTAAAACTAAGTTTAGATTTTAATTCGCCTGTTGCTAATATTTTTACTTTATCTGTTTTGCCAATCAATCCATTGATATAGAGATTTTCTACACTAAATTCAGCAAAACTATATTTTTCTTGTAGTTGATCAATTTGCCCAAGATTAAAAACCTTAAACTGAATTTTATTATTATTGGTAAAGCCACGTTTTGGAATTCGGCGTTGAATAGGCATTTGACCACCTTCGTGTGCATTTTTACGTTGATATCCGGCACGGCTTTGGCCTCCTTTATTACCTTTTGTTGATGTACCACCTTTACCGGATGCTTCACCACGACCTAATCTTTTTTGCTTTTTAGTTGAACCTTCTGCAGGTTTTAAAGTGTGTAGTTTCATTTAAATTGATTTTAAACTTTCGGGGAATCACCCCTCGCATATTAATAAAACAATAAATGCTGAATGTGGCTAAACACCATAACCATTCAACATTTATGTAAACCTATATTTTAAGCTAATTTTTCAACTTTTACTAAATGGCTCACTTTATTAACCATTCCTAAAATTTGAGGAGTAGCTTCTACTTCTTTAGTTGAATGTAATTTAGTTAACCCTAAAGCTTTTAAAGTTTGCTTTTGACGTTCTGATCTATCAATACCACTTTTAACTTGTGTTATCTTAATTTTTGCCATTGTCATTCAATTTGAAATTGATTCATTTGTAATTTGAAATAGTATATTTCAAAAACAAATTATCTTATCCGTTAAATACTTTGCTTAATTTAATATTTCTGGTTTTAGCAACTTGTATTGGCTCTCTTAACTGTGTTAATGCTTTAATAGTTGCTTTAACCACATTATGAGGATTAGCCGAACCTAAACTTTTTGCTAAAACATCGGTTACACCTGCACTTTCTAAAACTGCACGCATACTGCCTCCTGCAATAACACCGGCTCCATGTGCTGCTGGTTTTATTAATACTTTTGCTGCTCCTGCTTTTGATAATTGTTCGTGAGGTATAGTTCCATGCATTACAGGAACTTTTACTAAGTTCTTTTTAGCATCTTCAATGCCTTTAGTAATTGCTTCCTGAACTTCTTTGGCTTTTCCTAAACCTTGCCCAACAACTCCGGCAGAATTTCCCACTACTACTAATGCAGAGAAACTAAAAGTACGTCCACCTTTTGTTGTTTTAACAACACGATTAATGGCAACAACTTTTTCTTTTAACTCAACATCACCGCCGGCTTTAATTTTATTTTCTGTTATTTTAGACATTTTATCAGTTTAAATTTCAGTTTTGAAATTATTAGAATTGTAGTCCCCCTTCTCTTGCACCATCAGCAACGCTTTTTACACGACCATGATATAAATTACCACCTCTATCAAAAACACATGTGGTAATTCCTAATTCAATTGCTTTTCTGGCAATTAAATTACCTACCAATTTTGCTTTTTCTATTTTAGTTACTTTTTGTACAGCAATCTCTTTATTGGTAGAAGCAGCAGCGGCAAGGGTAAGCCCATTTACATCATCTATAAGCTGTGCATAAATTTCGGCATTGCTTCTAAAAACAGAAAGGCGTGGTTTAATGGCTGTTCCAGCCACTTTGCTACGAATTCTGTATCGTATTTTTTGCCTTTGTACTAATTTACTATTCATACATTTTTATTTATTACTTCCGATTCTGCCGGAAGCTTCATTCAGTTTATTTATTATTTTCCGGCTGCTTTA
Organism: Hydrotalea sp.; assembly: GCA_027364735.1. GTDB lineage: Bacteria > Bacteroidota > Bacteroidia > Chitinophagales > Chitinophagaceae > JAKAJX01. Next base: position 26,896 of record DAHXOT010000043.1, read on the forward strand.
CCTGCTTTTCTTCTTAATATTTCATTTGAATATTTAACACCTTTGCCTTTGTATGGTTCTGGTTTACGCAAGCCTCTTAATTTAGCAGCTACTTGTCCCAATAATTGCTTATCAACTCCTTCTAATATTATTTTAGGATTTTGTCCTTTTTCTGTTGCGGTAGCTACTTTTAATTCTTTAGGAATTTCAAAGATGATATTATGAGAATATCCTAATGAAAGATCTAAAATATTTCCTTGGTTAGCTGCTTTAAACCCTACCCCTACTAATTCTAATTCTTTTTTATACCCATCAGTAACGCCTTTAACTAAGTTATTAACTAATGCGCGATATAACCCATGCATGGCACGATGACGAATTTGGTCGGTTGGGCGATTAAACACAACTTCATCGTTCTTAACTTCTACTTTAATATCACGATCAATAACTTGTTTTAATTCGCCTTTAGGGCCTTTTACAGTTATTACATTATCGCTTCCAACTGTTACTGTAACGCCTTTTGGAAGAATTACAGGTTGTTTACCAATACGAGACATACAAATATATTTTTAATTCTTAGTAATTTTCAGACCGGTCAGCAGTGTATGTACGGCTTAATGTATCTGAAAAAAAATTGTTAGCTTATAAAACAAAGCACTTCACCACCAACGTTTTGAGCTTTTGCTTGTTTATCGGTTAATACTCCTTTTGAAGTACTGATAATAGCTACACCCAATCCATTAATAACTCGCTTCATATCGGCTGGTTTAGCATATTGGCGTAAACCCGGACGACTAATTCTTTCTAAATTACGAATAGCAGGTTGTTTGGTAGATGGATCGTATTTTAAGGCTATTTTGATTAAGCCTTGTTTATTATCATCTTCAAACTTATATTTCAAAATGTAACCTTGCTCGTATAAGATTTCAGTAATTCTTTTCTTCAAGTTTGAAGCAGGAATCTCAACTAGTCTATGACCAGCCATTTGAGCATTACGAACCCTTGTTAAAAAGTCTGCAATAGGATCAGTTACCATGTTTATTTTAATTAATTCAGTTCAAAATTTTGTTTCTATGCATCTCCATAATGGAGAAGTTATAGTAAAAATTACCAGCTTGCTTTTTTTACACCCGGAATTTTACCTTCTAAAGCCATATCTCTGAAAGTAACTCTTGAGAGACCAAAAAACCTCATATAACCTTTAGGACGCCCGGTTAATTGGCAACGATTTTTTAGTCGAACAGGAGAAGCATTTTTAGGAAGTTTATCTAAAGCAGCAACATCACCTGCAGCTTTTAATGCAGCACGCTTTTCTGCAAATTTTTCAACTAATGCTTTACGCTTAGTTTGTCTGGCTACTACTGATTTTTTTGCCATGTGATATACGATTAGTTATTATCTTTTTTAATATTTTTAAAAGGCATACCTAATTCTTTTAATAATTCGTATGCTTCTTCGTTTGTTTGAGCTGTAGTAACGAATGTAATATCCATTCCGGTAATTTTATTTACTTTATCAATATCAATTTCCGGAAAAATAATTTGTTCAGTTACACCTAATGTATAATTACCACGTCCATCAAAAGCTTTATCGCTAATTCCTTTAAAATCTCTTACACGAGGTAATGCAACTGATACCAATCTATCTAAAAATTCATACATTTTTTCGCCGCGTAAAGTTACTCGGGCTCCAATTGGCATTCCTTTACGAAGTTTAAAGTTAGAAATGTCTTTTTTAGAAAAAGTAGGTACTGCTTTTTGTCCGGTAATTTGTTCTAATTCGGCTACAGCAATATCTACCAATTTTTTGTCGGTAACAGCTCCATTAACTCCACGGTTAATAGCAATTTTTTCTAACTTAGGTGCTTGCATAATAGATTTGTATGCAAACTTTTTTACCAATGCAGGTACAACTTCATTTTTGTACTTATCTGCTAATCTTGGAGTGTATTTTATAGTACTCATTACTTAATAGCCTCCCCTGATTTTTTTGATACAAGAACTAATTTTCCATTTTCTCTGGTGCGTTTTACTTTAGTAGCAGCACCTGCTTTAGCATCCCATAACTGCACATTACTGATGTTAATAGGAGCTTCTATTTTTACAATACCACCTTTAGTGTTTTGAGCACTTGGTTTAGTATGTTTAGTAACTATGTTTACTCCTTCAACAACTACACGGCCTTTATCTACTATAACTTCCAACACCTTACGAGGCTTCTTTAAGTCTTTATCATCACCGGCAATTACCACAACTGTGTCACCTTTTTTGATGTTGAATTTGGGTTTAAATCTGTTACTCATTGTTTGTAACGTTTTATCTTTATTCCTGATTAGGATTTTTTATATACAACTATTGTTCTACTATCAGCTATTGCTGTATTTATCGGTTGTACTTATAGCACTTCCGGAGCTAAAGAAATAATTTTCATATATCCTTTATCACGCAATTCTCTGGCAACCGGCCCAAAGATACGTGTACCTCTAGGTTCGTCGGCATTGTTTAGTAATACCACTGCATTATCATCAAAACGAATGTATGATCCGTCTTTTCTGCGCAATTTGTTGGTAGTACGCACAATTACTGCTTTAGATACAGTTCCTTTTTTAATACCACCGGCAGGAATGGCATCCTTTACTGTAACAACAATTTTGTCACCAATTTTAGCATAGTCCTGACCACTATTACCTAATACTTTAATACAAAGTACTTCTTTGGCTCCACTGTTATCAGCTACATTTAATCTGCTTTCTTGCTGAATCATCTTAATTAATTTTTCAGTTCTTTGAACTATTTTTTCTAATTGTAAAACAGCGGAATTATTTCGCTTTTTCTACTATTTCAACCAATCTCCAACGTTTTGTTTTACTCATGGGGCGAGTTTCCATAATTTTTACTACATCGCCAATACCACCTTCATTTTTTTCGTCATGAGCATGGAATTTGGTAGTTTTTTTAACGAACTTACCATAGATGGGGTGTTTTACTTTTCTTTCAACAGCTACTGTAATGGTTTTTTCCATTTTATCGCTAGTAACTACACCAATTCTTGTTTTACGCAAATTTCTTTCAGCCATTGTTTGCTTTTTATTTAGTTATTAAGCCAACTTTCTTTTTTGTAATTCCGTTTGTATACGGGCAATATCTTTTCTCACACCACGAATAGTCATTGGATTTTCCAATGGTGAAATAGCATGAGCAAACTCCAATTTTTTTAATCGAAGTTTATCTTCCTGAATACGTGCATGTAAATCACTATCAGTTAAATCTTTTAAGCCCTTATTAAAATCATGTTTCTTATTAGCCATTGCAATTATTTTTTTAAATTATGCTTGCAAATCTCTTCTTACAACAAATTTTGTTTTAATAGGTAGTTTTTGAGCACCTAAGTCTAATGCTTGTTTTGCTACTTCTTCACTAACCCCATCCAATTCAAACAAAATACGACCCGGTTCTACCACAGCAGCCCAAAATTCGGGATTACCTTTACCTTTACCCATTCTCACTTCAAGTGGTTTACGAGTAATAATTTTGTCGGGGAATATTCTAATCCACACATTTCCTTCACGCTTCATAGCACGTGTAATGCTTTGACGAGCAGCTTCAATTTGGCGATTGGTTAACCATATAGGTTCTAAAGCTTTTAAAGCATACGAACCAAAAGAAATGGTAGTGCCACGCTTTGCTACTCCGCGTATACGGCCTTTTTGCTGTTTTCTGTGTTTACTTCTTTTAGGTTGTAACATTATAATTCAATTTGACAATTCGAAAATTAGTTTCTTCTATCACCTCTTCCACCGCTATTTCTTCTATCTCCACCACCTCTACGGTCATCTCTTCTATCACCACTTCCTCTTTCATCTCTTCTTTCTCTTCTATCGCTTACATCACTTTTTCCGCCTACAAAGTTGGGATTTAATTCGCGTTTTCCTAATACTTCGCCTTTACAAATCCATACTTTAATACCAATTTTTCCATATACTGTAAGTGAATAAACAGATGCATAATCAATATCCATTCTTAGTGTATGTAAAGGAACACGACCTTGCTTTATTTCTTCGGTACGAGCAATTTCGGCACCTCCTAAACGGCCACTAACTTTCACTTTAATTCCTTCGGCACCCATACGAAGTGTTGAAGCAATTGCCATTTTAATGGCTCTTTTATAATTAATTCTATTCTCAATTTGTCTGGCAATGGTATCGCCTACTATGTTAGCATCTAATTCTGGTCGACGTATTTCGAGGATGTTGATTTGAACATCATCTTTTCCTGTTAATTTTTTTAATTCTTCTTTAATACGATCAACTTCGTTACCGCCTTTACCAATGATGATACCCGGTTTACTTGTATGAATGGTAACTATTAATTTACCTAATGTACGTTCTATAACAATTTTTGCAATGCCGCCTTTATTAATACGTGCATTGAGGTAAGTACGGATTTTGTTGTCCTCAATCAACTTGGTGGCAAAATCTTTTTTGCTACCATACCAGTTACTGTCCCATCCGCGGATGATACCTAACCTGTTACCAATTGGATTTGCTTTCTGACCCATATTATGGTTTCAATTAATTTTTAGAATCTACAATTAATGTTACATGGTTGCTGCGCTTTCTAACCCTATAGCCTCTGCCTTGAGGTGCAGGTCGCATACGTTTTAAAACGCGTCCTCCATCTACAAAAACAGTTTTTACAATTAAGTTGCTATCGGCTGCACTATTTCCATTATTTTTTTGTTCCCAGTTATTGATAGCACTTTTTAATAATTTAGCCAACGGGGTAGCATTATGCTGAGGATGATGTTCTAATATTGCCAAAGCTTTTTCTACTTCCATTCCTCTAATAACATCAGCCAATAAACGCATTTTGCGTGGGCCTGTTGGATAATTGTTCAGTTTTGCTACTGCTTCCATTTTTTATTAAGTTTTGAGTTTTGAGTTTTGAGTTTTGAGTTTTGTTTTAAAACTTTTTACATCAAACTCTAACTTTTTTTATTGTTTAGTTCCTGAATGTCCTTTAAAATTTCTTGTTGGTGCAAATTCACCTAACTTATGGCCTACCATAAATTCTGTAACATATACAGGAATAAATTTATTCCCATTATGCACTGCAAAAGTATGACCCACGAAATCGGGAGTAATGGTACTTCTGCGGCTCCATGTTTTAATTACACTTTTTTTAGCTTTACCATCATTAATGGCAGTTACTTTTTCATCTAAATTATGATCTACGTAAGGACCTTTTTTAATCGAACGACCCATGGTTATTTTTGTTTGTGATTTGTGATTTTGGATTTTTCCTTAATCATTCATCTTGTGTTTATTTGTTCCTTTTACTTTACTGTTGGAACCATTTTAACGCTTTTTATTAATTACAAAGTAAGCTTCTTACCATCTCTTCTTTGAATAATCAGTTTATCGCTTCCTTTGCCTTTTGTTCTTGTTTTTTCTCCTTTAGCATATTTGCCGGTTCTGCTACGAGGATGACCTCCGGAAGCTTTACCTTCACCTCCACCCATTGGATGATCAACCGGATTCATTGCTACACCACGAGTACGAGGACGAATTCCTTTCCAGCGATTAACCCCGGCTTTACCAGCCATTTCCAAATTATGATCGCTATTAGATACAACTCCAACAGTTGCAAAACAATTGATCAATACTTTTCTTAATTCGCCGGAAGGCATTTTTATAACGGCATATTTTTCTTCTTTACCAGTTAATTGTGCCGACGCACCTGCACTTCTAGCTAATTTTGCGCCATGACCATGTTGCATTTCAATATTATGAATCATGGTACCCAAAGGCATAAATTTTAATTGCAAAGCATTCCCTATTTCAGGAGCAATATCATTTCCAGACATTACTTTATTACCCACTTGCAAGCCTTGTGGTGCAAGAATATATCTTTTCTCACCATCAGCATATTGCAATAAAGCTATAAATGCTGTACGGTTTGGATCGTATTCAATAGATAAAACAGTTGCTTCAATGTTGTGCTTATCACGCTTGAAATCTATAATACGATAATGCTTTTTATGACCACCGCCAATATAACGCATAGAACGACGGCCTTGAGCATTACGTCCACCTGATTTTTTAACAGGTTCTAACAAACTTTTTTCGGGTTGGTTAGTTGTAATTTCAGCATAAGCATTGCCAATTCTCCAGCGTGTGCCGGCTGTCATTGGTTTGTACTTTTTTAATGCCATTTTCTTTCTTTTTTTGCGAAATTTTCAGCTTCGCTAACTATAAATTATTAAATATTTGCGTATAAATCTATTGTTTCGCCTTCGGCTACTGTAACAAAAGCTTTTTTATATGCGGGCTTTTGACCTTTAATAAAACCAGCTTTGGTATAACGTGTTTTATTTTTTCCTGGGGCTACAGCAGTATTTACTTCCACAACACTAACACCATAAAAATTCTCTACTGCTTTCTTTATTTCTAATTTATTAGCCTTACGATTTACCTTAAAAGCATATTTTCTTAACTTTTCTTGTTGTTGATTTGCTTTTTCGGTTAAAATTGGCTTGATTAAAATTTCACTCAGTTTCATTGTATATTATAGTTGAAACGTTTTTAATTAAGCTTCTACAGCTTCATTTTCTGCAAATATTTTGGCAGCATTTTCAGTTAATACCAAAACATCTGCATTTACAATTTCATAAGTATTGATATCTGCCAATAAAGTGCTGTCAATGTTTGGAACATTGCGTGTACTTAAATACAAATTATCGTTATACTCAGGGATGATTAATAAAGCCTTTTTATCTGCAAGATGTAAGTTTTGCATTACACTTACAATTTCTTTGGTTTTAGGTGCAGCTAAACTTATATCTTCTATTACAAAAATTGCTGCATCTTTAGCTTTATAACTTAAAGCAGAAATTTTTGCCAAATCCTTTACTTTTCTATTTAACTTAAAATTGTAGCCATGTGGTTTAGGCCCAAAAACAGTACCACCACCTTTATATAAAGGGTTACGAATATTACCTTTACGAGAGCCTCCTGTACCTTTTTGTTTGTGTAACTTACGACTTGCCCCATGCACTTCGGCACGAGTTTTTACTTTATGCGTTCCTTGACGCCCAGCAGCTAAATATTGTTTTACAGCAAGATAAATCACATGATCATTTGGTTCAATACCAAATATTTCTTGTGGCAATTCTACTGTTCTGCCGGTTTTTTCACCTTGTATATTTAAAACATCTACTTGCATCTTCTTTCAATTAAAGTTTAATTACTTCTGGATTAATACTATTGAACCATTATGACCTGGTACAGAACCACTAATAAGAATATAGTTTTTTTCAGGAAAAATTTTTACAACTTTCAGTCCTTTCATTTTAACCCTATCTCCACCCATACGCCCGGCCATTCTCATTCCTTTGAAAACACGGCTTGCATCAGAAGAGTTACCGATTGAACCAGGTGCTCTTTGACGATCGTGTTGTCCATGAGATTGAGCTCCAACACCAGAGAAACCATGACGTTTAACAACTCCCTGAAAACCTTTACCCTTGGTAGTTCCTATTACTTCAACTTTTTCTCCTTCAGAAAAAATATCAACAGTAATAGTTTCTCCTAAAGTTTTTTCTATAGAATAGTTGCGGAATTCTTTAACGAATTTTTTTGGAGAAGTTTGTGCTTTAGCGAAGTGATTAATTTCAGCTTGAGTAGAATGTTTTTCTTTTTTATCGCTGAATGCTAATTGAAGTGCACCGTAACCATCAGAGTCTTTTGTTTTAACCTGAGTTACTACATTTGGACCAGCTTCAATAATAGTTACTGCAGTTTGTTTACCATCTGCAGCAAATATGCTGGTCATACCAATTTTTTTACCAATTATACCTTTCATCTTTTCGCGGTTTATGCCCGCTGAGGTTTAAAGGACATTACACAGATGAAGTGTAATTCAATCCTTGTTTGCTGACGACCTTTTCCGTTGTTTTCACTTACAAAATGAAATGGGAAGTACCGACAGTAAACAAACCTCGAAGGGCTTGTTTATATGTTTACTCAATTTGTTAATTTGAGCAATTGATTTTATTTAGAGCTCTTTTTTCAACCACTGTATGTGATGATTGAGAGATAAATTATTTTTAAGAACTAATTTGCTTAATGTTTAATTAAGCTTTAATTTCAACTTCCACTCCCGATGGCAAATCTAATTTGCTTAAAGCATCTACAGTTCTTGAAGAAGAAGTATAAATATCTAATAATCGCTTATGCGTACACAATTGAAATTGTTCTCTACTTTTTTTATTCACATGTGGCGAACGAAGTACAGTAAAAATTCTTTTATGTGTTGGTAGAGGAATTGGACCTGTAACAACAGCGCCTGTACTACGAACGGTTTTTACAATTTTTTCAGCTGACTTGTCAACTAAATTGTGATCGTAAGACTGTAATTTTATTCTAATTCTTTGAGACATAGATTAAGCCAATTTTCCGATTGGGGTTGCAAAGGTAAGGGGCTATACTTAAATGGGCAAGAAAAAGAAAAGAAATTTTTGAAAAAACTCATTCATTTTTAAAATATTTCTCAAAAACCGGCTAAAACTCACACTAAAGCCATTCTTAGCATCGTTTTGAACAAAAAAATACAGGCATATCTATTTACAAATAAGTATTTTTCCAAAGAAATAAAATATTGTGACATCATTAATAACGAATATTTACAGCAAAAGTCCGCTTATCATTCAAAATCTGCTAATTTCTGCATACGGCTATCACTGGCAGAAAAGACGATTTGGCGGAATTTTCCCATACGAGTATCATTGGGCTAAAGAACGAGAATTTTTTAGCAAAGCAGAATGGAAAGAATATCAAAATGCAGAGATGGAACAATTGTTACAACATGCCTATAAAAATGTGCCCTTTTATAAAGAAAAATTTACAAACCATGGCTTAACTGCTGCCGACCTGCAAAATATTGATATTGATCACCTTCATTTGTTACCCATTACTTTAAAAGATGAAGTGAGAAAATATGGAAAAACAAGTTTACTTTCTCTTAATAAAGATCCAAAAGGCAATTTTTTCTCCTCCAGCGGAAGTACAGGAACACCTGTAGAAATATATTACTCACACAAAATGCATCAAAAATGGTTTGCATTATATGAGGCAAGGGTAAGAAATTGGGCTGGGGTAAACAAAAATATGTGGAGAGGAATGATTGGCGGAAGAAGAATAATTACCACTTCAAAAAATATTGCCCCTTTTTACAGGTATAATTTTTTTGAGAAACAAATTTATTTTTCAGCTTATCATATTGGTCCGGCTACAATTACAGACTACGCCAAAGCTTTTAAAAAATATCCTATCACTTATATGACAGGTTATGCAATGAGCAATTTCTTTTTAGCAAAATTATTCAACGAAAAAAATATTTCTATTCCTCCATTAAAAGCTATCATTACTTCTAGTGAAAAACTTACTGATGAAATGAGAACAACCTTCTCAAAAGTGTATGGCTGTAAAACGTACGATTCGTGGAGTGGCATGGAATACTGTGGTTTAATTTCGGAATGTGAACATGGAAGTTTACATATTAACCCCGACGTTGGCATTATTGAAGTATTAAATGATGCCATGCAGCCGGTTAAAGAAAATGAAATAGGCACTATTTATTGTACCGGATTTTTAAATTACGATCAGCCACTTATACGATATAAAATTGGAGATAGTATTATTTTAAGCAATACCAGCTGTACTTGTGGCAGAAGTATGCCCATTGTAAAAGAAATTATAGGAAGAACAGAAGATATTGTATATGGAAAAGATGGAAGACGGATGGTAAGATTTCATGGCATATTTGTCGGGTTGAATGCCATTAAAATGTCGCAAGTAATTCAAGAAAATATCGAAACAATTCTTATAAAAGTAGTAGTAGATGGTTTATTAAAAAGCAAAGACAAGGAATTGATTATTGCCAGAATAAAATCGCAATTAGGAGAAATAAATGTTCACATAGAAGAAGTTTCACATATTCCACTTTCTGCCAATGGAAAATTTAAAGCGGTAATTTCTACAATACAAACGCCTCACTAACAAGTTAATGAGGCGTAAGATTTTAGTTGCTATTCCACTATATTAATCTTCTATTTTCACTTTTCCTTTACTTTTTGCAATTACTTCTTCAGCTATGTTATTAGGAGCTGGATTGTAATGAGAAAATTCCATGGTAGAAGTTGCACGACCTGATGATAAAGAACGCAATTGAGTTACATAACCAAACATTTCACTTAATGGAACTTTTGCTTTAATAACTTGCGCATTACCGCGTGTATCCATTCCTTCTAACATACCACGACGGCGGTTTAAATCGCCTGTAACATCACCCATATACTGATCCGGAGTTACCACTTCCACTTTCATAATAGGCTCTAATAAAACTGGTTTAGCTTTTCTACCTGCTTCACGGAAACCTGATTTTGCACATAGTTCAAAAGACATTGAATCGGAGTCAACTTGGTGAAAACTTCCATCAAATACTCTTACTTTCATACTAACGATAGGATAAGCAGCCAATACCCCAGTACCCATACTTGCTTCAAATCCTTTTTGAATTGCAGGAATAAATTCACGTGGAATAGAGCCTCCAAAAATATCATTCACAAATTGGAAAGATTTTCCCGGATTTTCAGTCATCCATTCCTTATCTGCAGGACCAATAGAGAATTGAATATCGGCAAATTTACCACGACCACCCGATTGTTTCTTTAATACTTCTCTATGCTCAATAGTTTGAGTAAATGCTTCTTTATACGCAACTTGAGGATTACCTTGATTAACCTCTACTTTAAACTCACGGCGCATACGATCTACAATAATTTCAAGATGCAATTCACCCATTCCTGAAAGAATTGTTTGTCCTGTATCTTCATCACTTTTTACACGCAAAGTAGGATCTTCTTCTACCAATTTTGCAATAGCCATACCCATTTTATCAACATCGGCTTGAGTTTTTGGCTCAACTGCTACAGAAATTACAGGCTCAGGAATAAACATATTTTCTAATACTATTGGATGATTTTCATCGCACAAAGTATCGCCAGTTTTAATTTCTTTAAATCCAACAGCTGCTGCAATATCGCCGGCTTCAATAAAATCAATTGGGTTTTGTTTATTGGCAAACATTTTCATAATACGGCTAATACGCTCATTTTTTCCACTGCGCATATTTTTAACATACGATCCTGCATCTAAATGACCGGAATAACAACGGAAGAATGCCAAGCGACCAACAAACGGATCTGTCATAATTTTAAATGCCAATGCAGCAAACGGAGCTTTAGCATCTGCTTTTCGTGTAATAGGCTCTCCACTATCAGGGTCTGTTCCTACCGTATCTTCAATATCAATAGGAGAAGGTAAGTAACGGCAAACAGCATCTAAAGCGGTTTGCACACCTTTATTTTTAAACGAAGAACCACACATCATTGGAACAATACTTAAATCGATTGTTGCTTTACGTATAGCTTCGTGAACTTCTTCTTCAGAAATTGTATTCGGATCGTCAAAGAATTTTTCTAATAATTTATCATCATATTCAGCAACAGCTTCAATTAAGTTTTGTCTCCACTCATTTGCTTCTTCTATCATATCTTCCGGAACAGGAATTTCATCAAAGGTCATTCCTTCTGTTTCCATATGCCAGATAATTCCTTTCATTTTAATCAAATCAACTACTCCGGTAAAATTATCTTCAGCACCAATTGGCAATTGAAGCGGAACGGCTTTAGCACCCAGCATTTCTTTAACTTGTGCAACCACCATTAAAAAGTCGGCACCGGCACGATCCATTTTATTTACAAATCCAATACGAGGAACTTTATAACGGTTTGCTTGACGCCAAACAGTTTCAGATTGAGGTTCTACACCATCAACGGCAGAGAACAATGCAATTAAACCATCCAAAACACGCATAGAACGTTCTACTTCTACGGTAAAATCAACGTGTCCCGGAGTATCAATAATGTTGAAATAATATTTTTTTGTATCAGGAGTTGGTTTACCTAATACTGTAGGAAAATTCCACTGACAACTAACAGCTGCAGATGTGATAGTAATACCTCTCTCTTTTTCTTGCTCCATCCAATCGGTAGTGGCAGCGCCATCATGCACTTCTCCAATTTTATGAATCATACCTGTATAACGTAAAATACGTTCTGTAGTAGTGGTTTTTCCCGCATCTATGTGGGCAGCAATACCAAAATTGCGTTGAAACTTCAAATCAGCCATAACAAAAATTGTGTTTTAAATTTTTTCGAGCGGCAAAGGTAAGGATTTACTCTAATGAAAAAGATGGAAGCTAATATTTAATTGATATGGGGAAAAATTATTGCTATAAAACTTTAACTTTTCGAGGATAACTTGAAAAATTGAAGCTGATAAACCTTTACAAAAAAAGGCTCTGCAAAAATGCAGAACCTTTTTTTAATTTATTTAGCTCTTTTTAAATTTTAAAGTGCGCAAATGCTTTGTTGGCTTCAGCCATGCGATGTGTATCTTCTTTCTTTTTAAATGCACCACCCTCTCCTTTACTTGCTGCAATTATTTCATTTGCTAATTTATCGGCCATTGTTTTGCCATTTCTTTCACGGCTATATCGAACTAACCATTTAATGCTTAATGAAATTTTTCTATCGGCACGTACTTCCGAAGGAATTTGAAAAGTAGCTCCTCCAATTCTGCGGCTTCTAACTTCAACAGCAGGAGTTACGTTAGATAAAGCTTTTTTCCAAACTTCATATCCATCTTCACCAGTTATTTTACTAACCTTATCAACAGCATCATAAAAAATAGTAATAGCTGTACTTTTTTTACCTTGCCACATAATGTTGTTTACAAAACGGGTTACCAATTTATCGTTAAAACGACCATCGGGAGCTAAAGGTAATTTTTTGGCTTGTGCTTTACGCATGATCTATATATTAATTAGTACTTTTAAATTATTATTTCTTTGCTTTTTCCTTTTTTGTACCATATTTAGAACGACTTTTCTTTCTGTCTTTTACTCCGGCAGTATCTAAACTACCGCGAACAATATGATAACGAACACCTGGTAAATCTTTTACACGACCTCCACGGATTAATACAATAGAGTGTTCTTGCAAATTATGACCTTCACCCGGAATGTAGGCAATTACTTCTACCTTATTGGTTAAACGTACTTTAGCTACTTTACGTAAAGCCGAATTTGGCTTTTTAGGCGTTGTTGTGTACACTCTTGTACAAACACCACGACGCTGAGGGCAAGCATCTAATGCTCTTGATTTGCTTTTAGCCCTAATGATTTCGCGGCCTTTTCTTACTAACTGCTGAATAGTAGGCATTCTGCTTTTTTTAATTTTTTTCGGACGGCAAAGGTAATAGCACAAAAACGAAAAAACAAAAAAATAACTTCTATTTTTCGAATTTTACAAATATTCATCTAAATAAAGGTGATACTACAGCATTTTAATTACTGTTTTTCAGGCTTTTATTTACACACGCACCATCCAACCTCGTTTATCCTCTTCGGTGCAGGAACGTATTGCGTCTAATTTATTTTTTAAAGTTTTAGCAATATTTGCTTTTGCTGTATCGAACTCCATTATTATTTCTTTGTATCTAAGCTCTTTAATTAAAGCTACGGTAGCTGCTGTTCCGCTTCCAAATACTTCAGAAAGTAATCCTTTATGGAAGGCATCTACCAGTTCATCAATATTAATTTTTCTTTGTTCTACTTCAATTTGTAATTCTTCTTGCATTAAAGTAATTAAAGTCTTGCGGGTAACTCCATCCAATATTGTTCCTTCTTCTAATGAAGGAGTAATTGCTTTGCCATTAATTATAAAAAAAACATTCATCATGCCCACTTCTTGTAACCATTTATGCTCAACTGCATCGGTCCATAATACTTGATCGTACCCAAGATTTTTAGCCTCTTTTGCGGCAATTAAACTTCCTCCATAATTTCCTGCATTTTTTGCAAACCCTACTCCACCCGGAGCTGCTCTGGTATATTTCTCTTCTACAAATATTTTCATTGGAGCAGCGAAATATGGACCAGCAGGACTTAAAATAATCATGAATTTATATGTATCTGATGCCTTTACGCCCAACTGACAATCGGTTGAAAACATAAATGGTCGAATGTATAAAGAATGATCAGGTTTATCGGGAATCCAGTTTATATCTAACGCAATAAGCTGTTTCATTCCTTCAATAAATATTTCTTCCGGAATCGATGGCATACACATTCTTTCTGCAGAAATATTAAATCGTTGCCAATTATCATAAGGTCGGAAAATAAAAGCACTTTCATTATTTACTTTAAAGGCTTTAATTCCCTCAAAAATTGCTTGGCCATAATGCAAAGCCATTAAAGAGGGTTCTATTAACATGGGTTGATATGGTTTTATTTCAACAGTTTTCCATTCTCCATTTTCATAATTTGCCTCTAACATGTGATCTGTAAAATATTTTCCGAAAGCAAGATTATTGAAATCCATTTCATTCAATTTGCTTTTTTCAGCCTTAGTAACCTTAATTTCTGTTGCCGCTATCATAACTTTTCATTTACTTTTGATTACAAAGAAACGGAAAAAAAGAAAGCTAACAATTGTTAACGTTTATTTATATTATGAGTTTTGAAAAACTAATATTACCCGATTTTATATTGGCATCTATTTATAAAAACAATATTGTTTTAGTACAGAATGATTCAAAAACTGCACAAGTAAAAAACCAAAAAAATACACTGGAAAAAAAATGGTATTTAGGTGAAAATAAAAAAAAGGTATTTATTGCCGTACAAGATGAATCGGCTGTTTTTTTAAGAGATGAATGGTTGCAGTTTTTAAGCAGCATATTAACCGCTTGCCATTTAAATATTGGCGATGTGGCAATTGTAAATATGGCTAATTTCAAAATACCGTATAAAGAAGCAGTTGAAGCTTTGCAACCTAACTATTTTATTTTATTTGATATTAATATACAACAATTTCAACTGCCTTTTATTGTACAAGAATATCATGTGCAACAATTTAATCAGGCTCAATTTTTATTATCGGCATCACTAAATAAAATGCAAAGCAATACGCCGGAAGCAAAATTAGAAAAAACCAAACTATGGACCGGCTTAAAGAAAATGTTTGGTATTTAATTTCTGTATCACCATAATTTATTTTGATGCAGAAAAAGTATTTACAAAAACCCTTCATCATACAATTTCAAAATGAATACAACACTCATTTTTGCTACCAACAATCCACATAAAGTAGAGGAAATAAGAACTGTTTTAAAAAAGAGTTTTACCATTATTACCTTACAAGAAGCAGGAATTAATATAGATATTCCTGAACCGCATAATACCCTTGAAGCCAATGCCTCAAAAAAATCAAAAACAATTTTTAAACTTACACAACAAAATTGTTTTAGCGAGGATACCGGTTTAGAAGTTGTTGCACTTAATGGAGAGCCTGGCGTTAACAGTGCACGCTATGCAGGAGAAGAAAGAAATTTTGAAAATAATATAGAAAAACTTTTAAATAATCTTAAAGAAAACGTACATAGAAATGCTCAATTTAGAACAATCATTTCCTTAATTATTAACGGAAATGAATTTTTGTTTGAAGGCATTTGTAAAGGAAGAATTGCAGAAAATAAAAAAGGTGAAAATGGATTTGGATATGATGCCATTTTTATACCAGATGGTTCGAATAAAACATTTGCAGAAATGGAAATGGAAGAAAAAAATTTATATAGCCATAGAAAAAAAGCAACCGATAAACTTATTCAATTTTTAAGCAATTATGGAAAGAATTAAAATAAACTTACCCGAACAATTCAACTTCTCAACACAAATTAGGGTTAGAATTACAGATATAAATTACGGCGGACATGTAGGCAACGATTCATTTTTATCCATCATTCACGAAGCAAGACTTCGGTTTTTGCAACATTTTGGATATTCGGAAATGAATGTAGAAGGTATTGCTTTAATTATGGCCGATGTGGCCATTGAATATAAAAAAGAATTAAAGTATAGCGATTTAATTTTTATTGAAGTAGCTGCCAATGGTTTTGATAAATTAGGGTTTGATATTTTTTATAAATTAGAAATAGAAAGTAATGAAAAAAGAATAATAGCAGCAAAAGCAAAAACAGGAATGATGTGTTTTGATTACAGTAATAACAAAAGAGTAACTACTCCTGAAATATTAATTAAAAAACTATCTATTTAACTATTCCAAATTTTCCAATTTTCTTCTGCCTGAAATACCAACATTGCATACCCATTTTGTATAATGGCATTTTGCTGTTTTCCTAAATACAAAAATTTTGTTTCAGTGGGGTTATACACCAAATCGAACAAATAATGCTGATTGGATAGATACTGATAAGGCAGGTTGGGAAATTCATTAACATTAGGATAAGTTCCTAACGGTGATGTATTGATGATAATAGTATATTCATTTATCAGTTGTTCATCTAATTCGGTGTAAAGCAATCTATTTTCAGTTTTTGTTCTTGATACAAACCGATAAGAAATATTTAATTTTTGTAACACAAACGCTACTGCCGAAGATGCACCACCCGTTCCAAGAATTAGAGCTTTTTTATGATGAGGTTGCAAATGCGGGGTAAACGATTTTTCAAATCCAATAATATCAGTATTATAGCCTGTTAATTTTCCATCTGCTACCTTTACACAATTACAGGCTTTCATACTTTGTACATCAGAGGAACTTTGGTTTAAATACGAAAGAATATCACGCTTGTAAGGAATAGTTACTGCTAACCCTCTTAGATTTTTTTTACTTAAAATAGTAGGCAATAAAGAAATATTTTCGATAGAAAAGTTTACAAATTCGCAATCAAGTATCTTTTCTTTTATAAACTTCTCATCAAAAAATTTCTTTGAAAAAGAATGTGATAATGGGTATCCTATTAAACCATATAATTTCATAGCAAAATTGAGGTAATTCTTGAATTGAAATACTGTTCAAGCATATCTTTCAACAACAACTCATCAAATATTTATTTATTAAGATATAAATGAAAAGTATCTCCACGCAAACCCACACGCATAGATTCTAATGGCAATACTTCCGATGGTGCAATATTTCCTAAATTAACATTGCAACTTAATAATTCAAGAAAATATAATTGCTGTGCTTTTTGAGGAGCTTCCCAAATAATTTTTTCGCCTGGTATTTGCGTAAGAATTTCTTCAACCAATCCTTGGCGAACTTCGCCACTATCTCTGTAAATACCTACATTACCTGCTTCTCTGGCTTCGGCTATTACATAAGATGCTCCGGCCGATAATTCTGCTCGCATTAACTCAACCCATTTATACGGCGGCATAATATTTTTTGCATCTTTACTTCCTACTTCACTTAAAATGGTAGCATATTGGGTAAGTTTTTCAATATATCCGCATTTTTCGGAATGAGGTATGGTAATAGAACCATCGCTTA
This sequence comes from Hydrotalea sp., assembly GCA_027364735.1. Taxonomy (GTDB): domain Bacteria; phylum Bacteroidota; class Bacteroidia; order Chitinophagales; family Chitinophagaceae; genus JAKAJX01. The sequence goes on from DAHXOT010000043.1 coordinate 44,353, forward strand.
CTTCCATATAATTAACACCAAAATCTTTACAAATAGCTATATAATCGTCAATTTGATTTCGAATTAAAAAAGCTTCAAATAATGTTCCTCCAAAATAAATTGGCATACCATAATTACGATACACATTTATTTTTTCACTTAAATTAGGTGTAACATAAGAGGTTCCAAAACCTAATTTAACTATATCTACATGCGGGCCGGCGACTTCTAAAAAATTTTTTACTTCATTAATGCTAAGTCCCTTATCCATTACCATTGTAATTCCGTGATTTCTTGGTTTCTGAGTACGAGTTGGAATTTGAGTTAAATTAAAATTCATCTTAAGGTTTTTAAACGCAGCAAAAGTAATGTAATTCAAAATACTGATTGTGACTTAAATAACATGAGCAGCGATATGTTGTGTTAAATTTTTTTTCCTTTTTTACATTGTGCTATAATATCTACTACCTGACTATTTTGTAAAATAGATGGATTAATTTCTATAAATTTTTTAAGTAGTTTAGGCGATTTTGTCATAGCATTTTCGAATTGCAATAAAGCTTCTTTTGATTTTCCTAATAAAAATAAAATTGCACTATAATAAAACAAAAAAATTGCTTTTTTACCATCGGTAGCATAAATAGCTGCCAATGTTTGTTCTGCAGCTTCTTCAAAATATGCTGCTTTTAATAGGCAACGAATTAAAGCTTCCCAACCCGATGCATTTCGAGGTTTTAAACGAACTACATTTCCAAAATAAATAATTGCTTCTTTAAAGTGAGCAATATTCATTTTACACTCTCCCATTGCCAAATTATACTCTATTACATTTCGGCTGATGCGCAGTGCATTTTCCAAATTTTTAATTGCTTGCTGCCACTGTTTTTCTTGCATATAGGTTGTGGCAATTTTATAATGAAGTTTACTATCTTCAGGGCTTAGATGTACTGCTTTTTTATAATGAAATCTTGCTTGAGCGTAGTTTTCCAAGCGATGATAACAATGCCCTATTGCTTCGTAAATAACATCTTCGGGTCTTGAAAGTTCCAATACTTTATCTAATACTTCAATAGCATCTTTGTATTTTCTCAGTCGCAAATAAGCATCGCCCATGTTGCGGTATGCGTAATCAAATTTTTCATCTATTGCAACAGCATATTGATATGCATCTATTGATTTTTCGTACAGTTTTAATCCTTGATAAGCTGCACCTAAATTAAACCAAGCAATTTCATTGTAAGGGTATTCGTTAATGATGTTGTTATGTATTTTTATACTTTCTTCATTTCGCCCTGTAAAATCAGTCCAAAAACATATTTTATATAATGCTTCTTCATTAGTAGGTTCTTCTTGCAATATCCAAACTAAGCAATCAAAAACTTTATCAAATTCTTCATAATCATCGTATACATCGGCTAATTCAAATAAAAGATCTACTTTTTCTTCACCTTCAAAAAGCTGTAAAGCATCTTTCAATAAATCAACTGCTTTTTGCTGCTGATCTAATGCCAAATATGCATCTGTTTTTAATATGTACAAATTAATATCCGAGCTGTCAAATAATTCGGCAGTTTCTAAAACTTCTAAAGCTTTATCATATTTTCTGGTAGCTAAAAGAATATCGGCTTTTTTAATCATTAATTGAGAAGAATATGGAAACAATTGTAAGGCAATTTCGCAAGCTGTATATGCTTCAGTTAAATCATCTTTATCATCAAAATAGTCAATAATACGTTCAAAGGCTTCCTCTTCAAGAAAAGAGTACTGCCTGCCCAACTTTAAATTTTGGTATTGTTTTATTAACTCTTCTAACTCTTCCCTGCCTTCTTGTTGGTACGAATTTTCTTTAATTACATGGATTAGTTTATCCAAATTAACCGAAAAAAGAAAAAAAAACAAGTTTTCAGGCAACATTTTTAACTGTTTACAGTATCATAACTTAGAAAATTGTTAAATTATTCAGAAATACCTTAATTTTGAGTCAATGTTTAAGTCAATTAAATTTTCTAAGATAGCTTTTGCCTTGTTGCTTATTTTAGCAACCGAAGCTGCTATTGCTGCTATTTCTTCCGGAATTTCGGATGAAAGAAATAAAAACAGCAAATATTCTTTGAGAATTTTAAGCAGATATTCTCATAAATTTATTCCGCTTGGCACTTTAAAAGCAGATTTATTACTTTCCGGCTCTCAAATTGTTTCTCAGAATAAAATTTCGGGAGGATCTGATTTAAACTCTCTTCTACAATTTTATCATGGAAATACTACGTACAGTTTTCCTTATAAGTTTAAAATAAGGGTTCCTAAATTTAAAACTCCTTCTCGCAATAATTAAATCGGGTATTAGTTGGGTATTAATCTATATCCTTCTGTAGGCACATCGAATACATGAATGGGAATAGGATTAAAATTAATTTTAGTGGCTACATATTGTATTGTATTTAATTTATTATCGGTTGTTTGAAAAGCCAAAATTAATCCGGGTACATCTTTAAAAACATATTCATATTCCTTTACAGATGGGATAATAGAGGGCACATAAAACACCGTGTATAAGTTTTTATTCCCAGTATTTATTTCTACTTTTTTACATTCATATCCCAATATGTTTTTTGTTTCTGACTGAAATTTAAGCTCCAGCGAATCGAATTTTTTATTGGCTTCTACCCATTCTTTCGTATTTAGCCTATTAATGAATTTGTTATTCCCAAATTCTCTAAGTACCACAGCTTCCTTTAACGATTTATCAAAAAATGTTGTTTGCTTGAATGCAGGACTCACCAAATCTATCCTAACATTATTTGCTTTTATATATACTGTTTCAGAACTTAATTTCAGTGTTTCGTGTAAATCAGAATCGTCAGCACTTATTAAATTAATAGCATAATTAATAGTACATTCTGCCACTGTTCTTTGCTGTGCATGTATTGCAATTGTAAAAACAATCAATAAAAAAATAGTGAGTAATACTTTCTTCATTCAACGTTTTATATTACTGTAAACTTAAGGTAATTAGCATAAAAAATCCCGTTTTAAACGGGACTTTTATTTAATATTTTCTACAACTTTATTTTTTATTTTGCTGCGTTTTATTTTTCATATCCTGAACTTTTTTTTGAGATTCCATTACTTGCTCATAACGTTCAGCCCATTTACTTTTTTTCTTTGGCTGCTTTCTTTTTTCATCAATTTTTGCCAAAATTTTATCATGATCAATAATATATTTCTGAATTACAAATTGCTGAATAATAGTTAACGTATTAGATACTGTATAATACCATGTTAATGCTGCCGGTAGTCTGTTAAAAATAAATAACATCATAAATGGAAAGATATAAGGCATATATTTCATTGCAGGATTATCTTGGGTTGGTGTCATAGACATGTTATAAATAGATAGTACAAACTGGCCTGCAATTGCCAATATGGTAAATAAGCTGATATGATCGCCAAAACCAGGAATAGTAAAGGGCAAATGTGCTATGGAATCGTATACCGATAAATCTTTTGCCCAAAGAAAAGCATGCCCACGAACTGCAATATTAGAATTAAAGAAACTATACAATGCAACAAATATGGGTAACTGAACCAATGCCGGAATACAACCACCTAAAGGATATACACCTGCTTCTCTAAACAACTTCATTTGTTCCATAGCAAAGCCTTGCTGATCGGCTCCAAATTTTGCTTTTAAAGTATCTAATTCAGGCCGCATCACTTTCATTTTAGCACCGCTTAAATAACTACTATATGTTAATGGAGAAGTAATTAAACGAATGAAAATGGTTAATAACATAATAGCCCATCCCAAATTACTTACCATACCGGTAAGAAAATGAAATACAGGCATGATAATGTATTTATTAACCGGACGAACAAAGGCATACATATCTCTTCCCAAGTTTACAATACGATCCATTTCCGGAGCTGCGCCTTTTAAAATGGTATAATCATTGGGCCCATAAAATAATTGTAAAGGAATAGAAACAGATGCAGCCGGTGTAATTTTCATTTGCAATGCAGCTTCCACTTCAGATAAAGTAGTAGTAGAATCTGTTTTTCTTGCCCAAGAAACTTGTCCGCCTTCAAAACCTGCTTTTTTAGCAATTAAAGTAGTATTGAAGAATTGTTGTACAACACTTATCCATTGTACGGGTTTTTCAAACTTTTTCTCTGTTTTTGCTGAAATGTAATCAAATTCATTTCCTTCAGAAAAACAAATATTACTCATTTGTCTTTCATATTGTACAGATTGCTCATGTTGTTGCGGTTCCGATTTCCAAATAAAATTTAAAGAATTTCCGCTCAATAATTTATCGGCGCCAACTAAATTAATATCCCAATCAATCACATAACTATCTTTTCTAATAGTATATTGATGTGAGATTGATTTACCGGTAGCAGAATCATTAATAGTAAAACTAATGCTCTGAGAACTATCCGAATTTTTAATTACAACTGAAGGTGTAAAAAATAAATTATTAATTGAGGTAGCATTATTATTTGCCGTATTAATACTGTATGCTAAATCATCATTGGCATTGCCTAATTCAACAGGTTTACCATCGAATGAATGATATTTTTTTAACTGAACCGATCTAACTCGCCCTCCTTTAGTAGAGAATATGACTTTAATTACATCATTTTCAACAGTTATTAATTGCTCGGTTCCTAAGGCAGCATGAGTAAAATTTCCTGCAGCAGAAATTTTAACAACCGAATCTCTTTTTAACGAATCTATTCTTGCTGCTACAGAATCTGTTGGTTTTATTCTTGCTGCATTTACCAAAGCAATAGAATCTTCTTTATGTTTTTGTAAGTTAATATATGCCTGCTGCTGTTTATTGGTAAACCAAAAAAAAGCAACAAATAATATTCCTAATAACACAAACCCGATTACGGAATTTTTATCCAAATTCATAATTTACATTTATTGAGCGGCAAAGGTAGGGATTGAAAGTTGATTGCAAATTCTGAATTTTACATTTAACTTAAATAACATATAAGCAGGTACAACTGCATTACTTTCCTAAAACAAACCGCTTATATATAATATTGTCCTTTGGGCTTTTTAACTTTCTTACACCAAAATTTTATATTTCCTTTATAGCGTTTTTACTTCAACCGGTTCCAACTTCTACCCATTTATTATTTAATATTTTTTTATGAAAGAAAGTTTTAACAGCTTATCTCAAAGAGAAAATTATGCTGTAACCAAATGGAATAAATTTTTATGGTGGTTGGCAACTGCAGAAAAAGAATTATTACAAGATTGTGTAATTGACCGAAACCGGTATGCAATTATTGGCACAACTGTTTTAGGCACATGGCTTTTTGCTACAATTGCATGGGGATACTTTTTTAATATTGCAACACATACCATTCTTGCCTCTATACTATTGGGAATTTTTATGGGAGGAATGATTTTAATAATTGATAGAGCATTAATAAAAGGCATTAGCAAGTGGAATAAAAACAAATTTTTACCCTTAGCTTTTAGAGGCATATTGGCTATTGCTATTGGCACATTTATGGCACAACCTGCTTTATTGTATTTGTTCGATAAAGAAATTCATGTACAAATATCTTTAGATAACGAACAAAAGAAAAAAGAAAAATTAGTACAAATAGCCACTGTTTATGCTACCGAAAAAAAAGAGCTCATCGATAAAAAAATAATACTACAACAGCAAATTGATGAGAGATATAAAACAATGATTGCTGCAAGAAATAATTTTATTGCAGAAGCCGATGGAACCGGCGGCACAAAAAAAATTGGTTTAAAAGATATTGCTTTAGCTAAACAAAAAGAATATGAACATAGTGCAATGGAATATCAAAATATAGTTACCACTACATTACCACAATTAAGAACTATTGATAGTACATTAAATGCCATTGCCATAGCAACCAACCAAGAACAAATATTATTTACCACTTTATTAAATGATGGATTTTTAACAAGAATTGAGGCTTTAAACAATTTACTAAAAACCAATACTGCCTTACAGTTTAGATATTATTTATTGGTTTTTATTTTATTAATGATAGAACTAATGCCCGTACTCTCTAAAACTATTTTGCCTGCAGGTACTTATGAAGAAAAAGTGCTGTTACGCGAAAAATTAGAAAAAACATTGGTTCAAGAAAATATACAGCATGAACAAGAATTAAAAGAATTGTATAACCAACTATCTACCCAACAAAATAAAGATTCTTTACAACAATTTTTTGCAGAAATAACCAAACAAAAAAAAGAAAAAATTCAGCAAGAATTAAATGAACCCGATTTAAAAACTATTGATCAAAGTTGGAATAACATAAAAAGAAGTATGCTATTGAAAGAGGAAATATAAAACCCAAAAGCAATATTTGCTTCTGGGCTTGTATTATGTTGAAGCCTTAAATTAAAGCATCTTGCAATGCAGGATTTTTAGCAATATGTTTTTCTTCGCTATATACTTTAGCTGCATGAATAAAACTTACAAATAATGGTGCAGGCCGCTCTACCGTACTTTTCAGCTCGGGATGATATTGAACTCCAATAAAAAAAGGATGTTCAGAAATTTCCATAATTTCTACCAAACCTGTATCGGGATTAGTGCCGCTGGCAATCATTCCTTTATTTTCAAATAACTCTAAATAATCATTATTAAATTCATACCTATGCCTATGACGTTCGGTAATTGACGTTTCGCTATAAATTTTATTGGCTAATGAGCCTTCTTTTATTTCGCAAGGATAAGATCCCAATCGCATCGTTCCTCCCATCATTTTAATTTTCTTTTGCTCCTCCATCATGCTTATTACCGCATCAGGTGTATGAGCATCCATTTCGGTTGAATGTGCTTTGGATAAGCCTAAAACATTTCTGGCAAATTCTATTACTGCCATTTGCATGCCTAAGCAAATTCCAAAAAAAGGCAGCTTTTTTTCGCGAGCATATTGCACTGCCAATATTTTGCCTTCTATACCTCTATTGCCAAAACCGGGTGCAACTAATAATCCATCTAATCCTTCCAATTTATCAATCACATTTTCTTTGGTAATAAACTCGCTATGAATATTTACTACCTGCACCTTTACTTCGTTAAGGGCACCGGCATGTACAAAACTTTCGAGTATAGATTTATAGGCATCTTGCAGTTCAATATATTTTCCAATTAAACCAATGGTTACTTTACTTTTTGGATATTTTAGCTTGTCTAAAAAACCTTTCCATTTTTCTAAATTGGGTTCGGGGTAGACCGAAATATTTAGTTTTTTCATACAAATTACATCCAACTTTTCTCGTAGCATTAGCAATGGTACTTCATAAATGGTGGCTGCATCCATTGCTTCAATAACAGCTTCTTGCTTTACGTTACAGAATAAAGCAATTTTTCTTTTTATTTCATTGCTTAAAGATTCTTCCGTTCTGCAAACAATAATATCGGGATGAACACCTGTTTCACTTAACATTTTTACACTATGCTGTGTAGGTTTTGTTTTTAGTTCTTTGGCTGCTCGTAAATAAGGTATTAAAGTTAAATGCACTACAACAACATCATCATCTGGTAATTCCCATTGAAGTTGACGAACAGCTTCTATAAAAGGTAAACTTTCAATATCGCCAACAGTTCCGCCAATTTCAGTAATAATAATATCGTATTTTCCATCATTACCTAATAATAACATTCTTCGTTTTATTTCATCGGTAATATGCGGAACCACTTGAACTGTTCTTCCTAAAAAATCTCCGGCACGTTCTTTATTAATAACTGTTTGATAAATTCTGCCGGTAGTAACATTATTAAGCTGAGAAGTAAATATGTTTAAAAATCGTTCGTAGTGGCCTAAATCTAAATCTGTTTCAGCTCCATCTTCTGTAACATAACATTCTCCATGTTCATACGGATTTAAAGTTCCCGGATCTACATTAATATAAGGATCAAATTTCTGAATAGTAACTCTAAAACCTCTCGATTGAAGTAATTTAGCCAAGCTTGCTGCTATAATTCCTTTTCCTAAACTGCTAGTTACCCCACCTGTAACAAAAATATATTTAGCCATAAACCTTTTGTTTATTGGTTATTAAAATAAAATATTATTTAATCAGCTTAAATACTACTAATCAACTGTTGTTGCATTGCACACCAATACTGCCAAAGCATTATTCAACATAATTCTTATGTGCAAAACTAAAACGACCTTAAAGAGAATGGAAAAATTAAGTAACTCTCGGAGGTCGTACAAACCTACAGTAATTTTTTATTTTACAAAAATTGGTTTCGCAATTCAACTAAGTTTTTATAAAACTGTTAATTTGAGGTGCAAATCTTTACAACCAAATATTTCAATCATGAAAAAAATACTTTTACTATCCGCAGCAGCTTTTATTACGGCAACATTATTAAGCTATACCATAAAAAATCCAAAACCTACATTATATAGTGCCAATTGCTACAATAGCTGCTTTACTATAGAAACCAAAAAAATGATTGAGTTAGATGCTGCTAAACCGGGTTTTACTTTATTACATCCCAACCCAAAAAAAATTATATTTAATAATCCTTTGGGGAAAATGATTCAATATCCTACTTCCGATGGAACAAATGCGCAAGGTTATTTTATTCCATCTGCAACAAAAAGTAATAAGTGGCTAATTGTAATTCAAGAATGGTGGGGCTTAAATGATAATATTAAACACGAAGCCGATACTTTTTATAAAGAATTAGGCAATATAAATGTTATTGCTGTTGATATGTACGATGGTAAGGTGGCAACTGTGCCGGATAGTGCTATGAAAATAATGCGCAATGCCGATCCGGCAAGATTAGAAAATATTATAAAAGGTGCCATTACTTTGGCCGGTAAAGATGCAAAAATTTACACCTTAGGCTGGTGCTTTGGAGGCGGTTGGAGTTTACAAGCAAGTATACTTGCAGGAAATAATGCAGCAGGATGTGTAATGTATTATGGCAGACCTGAGGAAAATATAGACCGCTTAAAAACAATTCACTGCGATGTTATTGGCTTTTTTGGAAATAAAGATCAAGGAATTACACCCGATGTAGTAAACCGCTTTGAAAAAAACATGAAAGAAGCTAAAAAAAATATGATGATTTACAGGTACGATGCAGGACATGGATTTGCTAATCCATCTAACCCAAGTTTTAATAAAGAAGCTACCGAAGATGCTCATCAAAAAGCAATTGCTTTTCTAAAAAAAAATTAATGAGTAATGTGTAATTTTTTAACTTACGATTAGTGTTAATAGCTTAACCGAAGTTTGTACTTTTATATATCATCTTTATCTTAAAAGAATTATATGAAAATTACCTACCTCTCGGCATTATTAACACTAAGCATTTTAAGTTGTACGAATGAAAACAAAAAACTACAATCGCAAATTGATAGTTTACAAGTTCAATTAAATAAAACTTACAAACCTGGCTTTGGAGAATTTATGAGTAGCATTCAAGTGCATCACGAAAAACTTTGGTTTGCCGGACAAAATAAAAACTGGAAATTAGCCGATTTTGAAATTCATGAATTAGAAGAAGCTTTACAAGGTATTCAAGAATATTGTAAAGACAGGCCTGAAACCAAATCAATAGCTATGATAAATGCCGTGATAGATAGTGTACAAAAAACTATTCAACAAAAAAACATATTGGCATTTAATAATAGCTTTATTGCTTTAACCAATACTTGTAATGAATGCCATCAAGCAACGCAACATGAATTTAATTTAATACAGCTTCCTACAACACCGCCATTTTCTAATCAAACTTTTAAAGAAAAAAATAGCTTACATATTTAATGCAAAAAGCGAGGCAGATTGAATAATTTGCCTCGCTTAATATTATTAATAACGCTATTTAATTTTTATTACTATTGCCTGATACGGCTGTAAAGAAATAGTTCCGTTGTTATTTACGAAAGAATGATAGTTATTTATCAATGGTGTGTCTACTATATTCAATCCCGATGGAATATGCCAGTCAACTTTATCTTTACTAAAGTTTAATACTACCAATATCATATCATTACCATCGCCTCTGGTATACGCATAAATTTTTTCGTTGTACTTATCTAACAAAATATATTTACCATAAACTAATATTTTATTATTCTTTCGAAGCTGAACAGCCTTTTTAAAATAATTTAAACAAGAACTAGTATCGGCTTCTTCGGCAGCAACATTTACAGTTGTATAATTAGGATTTACTTTTAGCCATGGTTTGCCTGTTGTAAAACCTGCATTAGCAGTAGCATTCCACTGAAAAGGAGTACGACCATTATCTCTTCCCGAAATTTTTTGAGCGTCTAAAAATGCTTTTACATCTTCTCCTTTATTTTTTATAAGCTGATAGTGATTAATAGTTTCTATATCGTTATAATCTTCAATTTTATCGAACTTAATATTATTCATTCCTAATTCATCACCAAAATAATAATACGGTGTTGCTCTCATTGTAAGCAAAAAGGTAGTAAGCATTTTAGAAGAAACTTCTCTAAACTGAGGAGCATCGTTACCCCAACGAGTAACCATACGTGGCTGATCGTGATTTCCTAAATAAATAGTTCCCCAACCTTTATTGGCAAAAACGCTATCCCATTTGCTGTATATTTCTTTAAAGCCTACTAATTTATAACCGCCTGGTTCGGGTGTTTTAAATTTTCCCGGAACATATCCATAATTTACTCCATCAAAATGGTATAACATATTTAGCTCATGCCTGTCTTCATCTACAAAATTGTGTGCAGTTTCAATGGTTACACCAGCTCCTTCTGCAACACTCATTACATTGTGTTTACTCAAAACTTCTTTGTTCATTTCTTTTAAATAATCGTGTAAATGCGGACCATTGGCATAATAAGTAACAAAGTCGCCGTTATATTCTTTGGGCAATTCGGGAAAACTGGTGTCTTTAGAAATAAAAGGAATTACATCCATTCTAAAGCCATCAATTCCTTTATCAAACCAAAAGTTCATCATGTCAAAAATTTCTTTACGTAGTTTAGGATTTTCCCAATTCAAATCGGGTTGGCGGCGAGAAAAATAATGTAAATAATAGGCATTGGTAGTAGAATCGTACATCCAAGCATCGGCATTTACATCAAAAAAGCTCCATCTTTTTGCAGGTTTTCCTTTTTCGGCAGGCCACCAATGATAATAATCTCTGTATGGATTAGTGCGAGAACTGCGAGATTGTTTAAACCATTCGTGTTCGTTACTGCTGTGATTGGCTACTAAATCTAACACCAATTTTATTCCTCTTTCATGCATGCCTTTTAATAGCATATCAAAATCTTGCATTGTTCCAAACTCTTTCATAATCCCTTTATAATCGCTAATATCATAGCCATTATCGGCATTGGGAGAAGAGAAAATTGGGTTTAACCAAACAACATCTATTCCTAAACTTTTTATATAATCTAACTTAGAAATAATTCCTTTTAAATCTCCTACTCCATCGCCATCACTATCTTTAAAACTACGCGGATAAATTTGATATACTACTGCTTCTTTCCACCATTGATGATTAGCAGAATCGGAAACATTTTGGGGAGTAGGTTTATTGGCACACGACATAAAAAAAAGCATAAAAATGGGTATGCTTAAAAAATATTTTTTCATACAATAACTTTATTTAAGCTATAAAGTTACTTACTGTAATTTGAAAACAAATAAATAAAAAACTACTGTAAGAAAATAGAAGTTAGTATTAGAAAGAAACTCTAAAACTACCGAATATGCCAAAGTTATTTTGAGCAACACCCAATGGAGTTTGTTGTGGCGAAACTCTCCAAACTAAATCTATTCTAAAGAATTTAAAAATATTATCAACTCCGGTACCTACTTCACAATAAAATTTTCCATCTAAAGAATTGAATGGATAATTGCCAACAAAATTGAGTTGTTTATTTTCATTACTTAAAGTACCCGAAACACCTTTCACATTCCAGAATTGACGAAATTTCCATTTTCGAGTAAGCGGAATATATCGAAATAAACCATTGCCTATGTTATGTTCAATATTAAATCCCCAATATTGATCACTTAAATACTCGAATCGGTTCATTAAATTAAATGCATATTTATTATAATAAAACAATTCGTTACCCGGATGAATTTCTAATAATTGGTAAGGAAGTGTTCCATAAATTTTACCTGCAAAAAGGTTATAATAAATACTTCCATAAGGAGGAATTTTTAGAAAGTCGGATATAGAAAAATCGGCCTTATTGTATGTGTAATTACTATTGGCAATGCCGGGAAATCCATGCGTAAGATTTAGTTGCACTATAGGATACACACTTCTTAAACTTTTTCTACTAAAGTTTTCCGATACGGTTCTTTCTAAATAAGCAAACCTAATTTTTAAGGTTGTTTCAAAAGTATTAAAAGGATTGGCATTGCTTGCTGTTGTAAATAATTCTTTACCCGGCAAATTAAGCAAAGCATTGTACTGCTTACTACTTACCGATAATCCAAAACCTAATCCTTTATAGGTTTCTGCATAATATTCTATTTTTTTTTCTTCTAAATTTTGGTATTTAAAAGGAATATTTGGTCTGCGAAAAATAGTAGCGAAAATATTATCAGTACCTAATTGATCGGTATACATTTGGCCATTATCTAAATCGTTTCTATACTGTAATCGAATATAGCTCCAAGGTGTTCTATTAAATTCGTAACGAACTTCCGCTTTTCCTTTAAACCTATTATCGAATGTGCCATAAGCAAGATAGGTGTTAAAGTACCAGTGCTTATCAAAATCTTTATTAGTTGAAAAATCGAAACGCATTCTAGGACCTTCATACACATTTCCACTAAGCCAATAATACCAAGGACCTATACGAAAATTGCCAATATCTTTTACGCCTCGTGTTATAAATTCTATTTTATCTCTATAGCCTACATACACAGGATTTTTTTCTAAAGTATCTAATAATATATATACCGTTTTTTCGGTTTTGCTTAATTCTTCGTGTCGATTCTTTTGCCAAAACGAATCGGATAAGTTTAAAGAATTGGGCAAAACATCTACCTGCTCGGCTTTTTTAGCTTCATCTAATTTTTGTACAATAGAAGAATCGTTTAATAATACATTTTTATAGGTAGAAGTTTTTCGGCCTTTAAGGGCAATTTTCGATTTGCCCAGCGGTGAAATATCTGCAATAAATTTATCTTTATACAAAAACCAAACAGAATCGTTAATTGGTTTAAATTCCTGAATCATAGATAAGCCGCTAATAAAATTAATATTAGCATCTACCGATGGACGCATTGTAATTTTTTGAATAGAAAAAGTAGTATCGTGTATCCAGCAATCTCCTTCAAATACATTTTGTCCTTTTCGCTTTGGTGTAAACCGAAGATGCACAAATCGTTTTTTACTGATATACTGTGTATCTAATAATTTAAAATTATAGTAACTACTTCCATAATCATTAAAAGGACTAACAAATTGCTTATCAAAAACCGGAATAAAATTATTGTACACATTAATGTTTTGATACAGCCCGCCTAATTGCTTAACTAAACTTTCATTATCAATACCATTGGTTCTAGCAGCTTTTATTATTTCTCTAACTCTATGAGGATTTTTTTGATAATAATAATCCGATAAGGTTTCGGTGAGGTAAGCCGGTAAAAAAGGTTTATCTTCAGAAGTAGAATCAATATAATTAAATACAAAATCAAGTGGCTTTAATAATCTATTTTGTTCTACTTTTTTATTAATATTTTCAATATCTAATTCAAGCCTATTATAAATTTCATACGAAAAATTGTCCCAATGTTCTTTATTATGCAATGCTTTATATTTCATAATTCTTTTCCAAAACCACAATGCTCTATTGTATTTTACTCGAACAACTGCTTCGTTTACCGGAGGCAAAACATCTAATTTAATTATCAAGGAAAGAGAATCTTTAGAATGAAGAAGCGGAATAAATACATCTTTATATCCAACATTAGAAATTCTTAAAGTATCATCCTTGTACCATTTATCTAATATAAAAGCAAATTTTCCGGCAGTATCTGTAACCATTCCAAATTTACTACGCGTAAACATTATTGATGCAAATTGAATTGGCTCATCGCTTTGTCTATCTTTAATTATACCGGTAATTATTTTTTGTTGGGCATGTATATTATTAAAATGTAGCAATCCAATAAAGAAAATAAAAAAACATATCTTATACTTTACAAACTTCTCCATCATATCTTGTTGCATGTTTAACTAAAGCACTTAATTACAAATAGAACTTCTTTTATAAGAAGAAAATACAATGCTCGGCTTATTTAACATTATTATTACAGATGCTTATTTGCCGCAAAAGGTTTGCCAATGTTTAAAAAAAATATTGCAGAATATTAAAAACAACTAAAATACTTCTCCTAAGTTTACAAAAAATCCTCTAGAATCTTTTTCACCAAACCCATAATCAATACAAAGATTGGTACCTGAATATTTGTTTAGTTTTATTCTAATACCTAATCCATAACCGGCTTTTACATTATTAAATTCTTTAGATAAATCGGAAGAAAAATATTGAAAATTGGCAAATACTACTCCGCCCAATAATCCATTCCGAGATATGCCAAATCGATATTCATTTTCAAAATAAAACATATCTCTACCTCTATATCTTCCTTGAATATATCCTCTTCCCGAATTATATTGATCATCCCATCCGGTACTTGGCAATAATAAATATGGAGGAGATTTTTTACTCATGGTAGTCCATCCTAATCCCCAAAATGCCAATATGTTTTTAGAGTTTTCAGGGAAATGTGTATAGGTTCTCATATCAACTAATAAAGACGACCAATTGGCATCACTGCCTAAAGATGTTAAACTCGATCTATACACCATATTATAGTACCATCCTTTATCGGGATTAATTTGATTGGTGCGAGAATCGTACAAAAATCTAAGTGTTGGTCCTGAAGCCAATTCAGTTGTTCCTAATTTATTGGTTAACACCCGAGCAACATTTCTTCGCAAAGAGTCAATTGCTTCAATATTCCAAAACTGATCATAAAAATATCCAATACCGGCATACACATTTTTGGCTACTGAGAACATAACTGTTTGATGAAATTTTAATCCCGAAAAATTAATTGTATAACCTGTATTGGCATTAGAATCCGATGCAAGAATTAACCCCCTAACACCCAAACCATATATATCGGAAGGGTATTGAATAAATCTACAATCGGTGATAAAGTTTATTTTATTGTTTTTTGTCCATATATTAATAATTAATGGTACAATACTTTGCTCATATTGCGAGTAAGTAAAACTGGTACTGATACTAGATATTTTTTGGTCGGGTGCCGTACCATTATAAAATGCAGCATTACCACTAACTATACCCGCAAAACCGGTTTGCAATGTATATCCTAATGCAGGAACATAAGAAAAAAGATATTTACCGGGTTTGGCTTCTTCATTATTTTCTACTGTATTTTTATGAGCTGCAGAATTGTGTTTAAATACATCTCTTAAATCTCTTTCGCTGGCACTTACAGTTGCAACATTGGATGCTGTATCCAATTGACAAAACACCTCATTTGCTACAATGAAAAAAAATAGAAAAAGAAAAAAACGCTGTATACCCAAGATAAAATAATTTTTCGAATAGATGATGCAATTATTAAGCTATGTGCAATTAAAGGATATTTTACATATCCGTTAATATTTTTTTATAGCTAACAGTTATTCCTTTTATTAAGGAAGAACTAAAACCTTGATGTTCCATTTCGTTTAAACCGGCAATTGTGCATCCTTTTGGTGTAGTAACCTTATCAATTTCTTGTTCAGGATGTGTTTTTCTAAGTAATAATAAATCTGCGGCTCCTTTAGCTGTTTGTGCAGCAATTAAAGAAGCAGTTGCAGCATTAAATCCTATTTCAATTCCGGCCTGAATATCTGCTCGTATAAACCGTAAGGCAAATGCAGTACCACTGGCTGCTAAAACAGTAGCTGCATCCATTAATTTTTCTTCAATAAATACCGTTTTGCCTAATTGATTGAATAAATCTTTTACATAACTCATTTGATTTTCGTTAGCATTATAACTGCAAATGCATGTCATACTTTGCTGTATAGCAATGGCAGTATTTGGCATGGCTCTGAATATGGAGAACGATTCGTTCAAAACCTCTTGAATATCTTTAATCCAAATTCCGGTAGCAACACTAATTAATACATGTTTTTTTGCATCGAGCGATGGTTTAATATCAATTAAAACTTCTCTTAACTGAAAAGGTTTAATTGCCAGAAAAATATAATCGGCAAATGCAACAGCTTCGTGGTTGTTACTACTAACTACAATACCTCTTTCGGCCAATTTATCTAAGGTTGAGATATTTCTTTTGGTAATAATAATTTGTTCGGGTTTAATAAAATTACTTTCTATTAAACCTTCGGCTATAGCTGTTCCTAAATTACCTCCGCCAATAATGGCAATTTTTTTATTCATATTTTTTACTGATGATTAAAAATAGTGTAACTGTTTTAAATAATTTCTAACATACTCATCAACACCTTGTTCTAAGGTATAAAACGATTGAGTATATCCGGCATCACGCAATTTTTGCATATTGGCTTCTGTGAAATATTGATATTTATCTCTAATGTCTTCCGGCATATCAACAAATACAATATTCGGTTGTAAATCTAATCCTTTAAATGTTGCAACAGCTAAATCGTAAAAACTTCTTGCTTTTCCTGTACCTAAATTATAAAGACCATTATGTTCCATTTTCCATTGCTTATTAAACATTAACTCATACATCCAAAACATCACTTTCACCAAATCCTTTACATATACAAAATCGCGTAATTGTTCACCATCTTTAAAATCCGGTCGGTGGCTTTTAAACAGTTTTACTACTCCATCTTTTTTAATTTGATTGAAAGAATGCCAAATTACACTTGCCATTCGAGCTTTATGATATTCATTAGGCCCATAAATATTAAAAAACTTTAAGCCCGTCCAATAAGGTGGATGCGAAGTTTGCATCAGAGCCCATTTATCAAATTCATTTTTACTAATACCATAAGGGTTAAGAGGTTGTAATTTAAAAGGCAATTCGTGCGAATCATCATACCCAAATTCGCCGGCACCATAGGTTGCAGCAGATGAAGCATAAATAAGCGGAATAACTTTTTCTGTACAATAATTCCAAATATTTTTCGAGTATTGTACATTAAGTTCTTCGTGAACTGCATAATTAAATTCGGTAGTATCGGTTCTTGCTCCTAAATGTATTACAGCTTTTACCAATGGCTCTTTTTCTTTAAGCCACTGAAATAAATGATATCGTTCTACAATTTGTATAAATTTTTTCGATTCCCAATTTTTCCTTTTTCCCTCAACGCCAAAATCATCTACTAAAATTAAATTTTCAAATCCATTATCATTTAAAAATTGAACCATGCACGAGCCAATAAAACCCGCAGCACCTGTAACAATAATTACTTGTTGATTAGTTATGGATGATTGGTTCATTTTGCTTATTAATTATTTTTTCAATAGCTGTATCATATTTTTCTTTCCACTCAGTTATAGTACCCCAATTATGGTTATTTACTGTAACTGCCAATGCAGTAACAGTTCCTAATACCGTATAATTGATTGCTGCATCTGTTAATTTAGCAATTAAATTTTTCGTATCCTGTTTTTTTACCGTAACTACCACCCTGCCTTGTGCTTCGCCAAACCAAAAAGCATCCTTTCTGTAACCGGTTGTATCGGCTGTAATATCAAATCCAAGATCACGATTAAATCCTTTCTCCAACAGCGTTACAATCAATCCGCCTTCGCTGATATCGTGGGCCGACTGAATTAATTTTTGTTTGATGATTGATGAAACAAATTGTTGCATTTGATATTCTTCATCCAAATTAAAATAAGGTGCCGTAGAATATTCAACTCCTTTTATTTTATGCAAATATTCCGATGAGCCTATATCATTTTGCTGTGCACCAATCAATACAATCACATCGCCTGCTTCTTTAAAATCTAATGTCATTCTATTTTCAAAATCATCTAAAATACCTACCATTCCAATTGTTGGTGTTGGATAAACTGCCCCTTCGGGATGTTGATTATAAAAGCTTACATTACCTCCCGTAACAGGAGTATTAAATTTTTTACAGGCTTCCCCCATTCCGGTTACAGCTTTTACAAACTGATAATATACTTCGGGATTATAAGGATTTCCGAAATTTAAACAATTGGTAACTCCAATTGGCTCAGCACCGCTGCAAACAATATTACGTGCTGCTTCGGCAACAGCCATCATTGCACCTTTTTGAGGATCGGCAAAAACATACCGACTATTACAATCGGTTGTAATTGCCAAAGCTTTTCCTGTTCCTTTTGCTAATACAACAGACGCATCGCTTGGGCTATTGGTACTTGTATTAGCAGCACCTACCATACTATCGTACTGAACCGTAACCCATCTTTTGCTGGCGATATTGGGGATTTGAATAATTTTTTCGGCTGTATTTTTTAATTCTACTTCGTTTACAATATCCTCCACATCCAACATCTTAAAATCAGCAATCAGCGATAAATATTTTGGTTCAGTGTATTCTCTTGTGTATTGAGGAGCTCCTCCACCTAAAACCAATTCTTCTGCCGGAATAGCGGCTTCTAATTCGCCATTCATATAAAAATGCAAAATACCATCATCGGTAACTTCTCCTATTTCACTGCAAGGCAAATCCCATTTTTCAAATATTTTTAATACAATAGCTTCTTTGCCTTTTTGCACACAAATTAACATTCGTTCTTGGCTCTCACTTAATAACAATTCCCATGCTTTCATGTTTTTTTGGCGTGTGGGCACTTTATCCAAATCAATACGCATACCCACACCTCCTTTTGCACTCATTTCTGCAGTACTGCAAATAATACCTGCCGCACCCATATCTTGCATACCAATAATGGTATCTGTTTCTGCCAATTCCAAACAAGCTTCTAATAATTTTTTTTCTTGAAAAGGATCTCCAACTTGTACTGCCGGCAAATCTTCTGTACTTTCTTCCGTAATGTTGGCCGATGCAAAAGAAGCACCGCCAATACCATCTTTCCCTGTAGCACTTCCTACAAAAAAAATAGGATTACCTACTCCTTTTGCCGTAGCACTAATCATTTTTTTTGCTTCCATTATGCCCACACTCATGGCATTTACCAAAGGATTGGTATGGTAACAATCTTCAAAATAAATTTCTCCACCAACAGTTGGTACGCCAAAACAATTGCCATAATGTCCAATACCATGTACCACACCTGCTAATAACCAACGGGTTTTTACATCGTTTAAATTACCAAACCGCAAACTATTTAACGAGGCTATTGGCCTTGCACCCATAGTAAAAATATCTCGCTGTATACCTCCAACTCCTGTTGCTGCACCCTGAAAAGGCTCAATAGCACTGGGATGATTGTGCGATTCAATTTTAAATACCACACCAAATCCATTACCCATATCCATCAATCCTGCATTTTCTTCTCCGGCTGCCACCAACATTCTGCCTCCATTACGGGGCAAGGTTTTAAGCCATTTAATAGAGTTTTTATAGCTGCAATGCTCGCTCCACATACCACTAAATGCACATAATTCAGTAAAATTGGGGGTACGACCGAGTTTTTGTTGAATGAGTTCAAATTCTTCGGCCGTAAGACGTAATTCCTCTGCGGTTTTAACTGTTATTTCCATGATGCCGCGAAGTTAAGAAAGTGAAATGGGCAGACAATACTAATTTTTTTTGAGTAAGGATATGTATGAATTGAATGTGAGTATTTTCTCCGAAGCAACTACTGATTTCACTGCAATCGCAGGCATTCATCAATTATCTTCTTACATTTATACGCCTCAAAAGAAAATATTTTACTTGCAGTATTTGATGCAGTTGATTAGTGAACTGAATACCGTACTCCCCTCTAAATATTTGGTAAGGGCTAAATTTACTTTTACTCCTGCTACCAAAGGGTTACTACAAGCGTTCTTCCTTGTATGGGCTTTAAGATTGATATACCTTAATTTTTCTTCTCTCATTTTTTGCATAAATTTTTTTCTGCCAATATCAACTAATAAATAGCAAACAATAAAGCCTCCTTATAAAAATAAGGCGGCTATATAATGTTCCCCCTGAAAAAAACTTTTATTTCTTCGCTATTTTAAATGTTTTACTTGCAGTATTTGATGCAGCTGATACCGAACTAACTTTTATAGTTCCTGTGCATACTACACCACTCACCAAGTTTTGAAATGTTGCAGTTATACTGTTTGTTGATGAGGTTAATGACTGACTAAATACTGTACTTCCATCTAAATCTTTTATCGTTTTGCTAATGCACCCAAGCCGTTAAAAAAATACGAGCAACCTCTTAGAACACTTGCACAAGTATAAAATAAATATCATATAAATCATTTAACTTTTAATGCAAATCTGTTATTTTGTATGAAAGTTGGATTTTATCATTACCTAATTGCTTTAAATTATCTGCAATTTTTAAATTTGACTATACAGATTGGTTTAATGCTTCTATTTAAAATGTTTTTTGTTGGTTTGCAAATAGAGCAATATACTATATATTAATTTAAGAATATCATCGTATAATATTTAAATAAGTTATTGTTTTTGGATGTGCATTTGCATAACTGATTGCAACTTCTTTAGCAGCTTGAAGTCTTTGTCTCTCTAAACTAATATTATCTTCATACATTTTCATTCTTAGGTTCCATTGCTTTTGCTGCTCAGCATCAATTTTAGATTCAGTAGATTTTATCAATTGTTTCGCTTCTGCAAAACATATTGTTGAAGGATCTATACTGCCTAATGCATTTAATGCCCCTGAAAAATTTTTTTGAGCTATTGCAACCTTAGCCTCCATAATTTGTTTTGCACATACTTGATTTTGATATGCTTTATAAATAATTATGGTTCTGTCTTGTACTTTATTATAACAGCTAACTTCTTCGGGTATGGCGACTAAAATGCCTAAAGCCTGACCATACTCTTGTTTTTTTGCTAAAGCATCAGCTTTTAAAATTAAATCCCCACATCTTGAATTGTAATAGCTAATGATTTTTTGTTTAGCAATATTAATAAACCCGGCAAAAGCATTATCATTTACATCAATTTTAGATATTGAATTAGTAATAGCCTCTTGCTGAGAGTAACCGCTTCCTTTTAATTGTTTGCTAATAGAAGAAAATATAATGTTATTTGAAATTTGTTTGATTATTAAGCTAAACTCACAATTGGTTACAGTAATATTTTGCATACCGCCTTCAACAACACTAGTTTCGTATATTGCAAACTTTGGGTAAATAACAAAACTGTTATCATAACCAGTTGCTGATAAACCATATATAGAAACAATATCAACAATTTTTGTCTCAATGTTAGAAAGTTGAGAAGCATTTAGCCCCTCAAGATTATCTGGCATTATTACTGATAATGCAATCTTACTCATACCATCAGATTCTGTTAACTGGGCTTTTATTGCTGTAACAAAAAAGACATTAAGAACTATAAATAATTTTATAATTTTTTTTATTGATTTCATTGAAGCTTATTTTATGGTGAAATAAATCGTATTACCCTTAATATCTTTTTTAACTTCTAAGTTTAATGACCTAAAAAATTTAAATAACTCCAAAGCAAATTTGTTGGGGTTATAATTAGTTCCTGTTGATTGGTCTCTCAAAGGAATTTTAACATCATCAAAAATCATATTTAAATCAGTAGTGCCTTGTATATGGTAATTATTTTTAAAAGCGTTTTTTCCCATCCATTCTTCTATCTGATCGGAGAGTGGTAGCCCAGAAGTACCTACTTTATCTGAAGACATATTATATTTTGATCCCTGTGCAAATCTAATATCTATAATTACCGATTTTCCATTATTAACAATATCAGTAAACTTTGTTTGTAACACATTTAAAAAATCTGTAGCAATATTTTCAACTGCTTTTGATGCCAATTTTCCTATATCGTCGGTATAAAATAAACCACTAAGACCGTATTTGTTTGCTAATGAATTTCCTGTTGAAGCTTCATTGCCTGTAAGAATAATATCAACTGAATTTCCTGAAGTGCTTTGTTTAAAAATTACTTCTGCTTGAACAAAAATATCAGCACCAGACATTTGCACTATTTGCGATTTAATATCAGTTTGATTATCTGAATGAAATACATTATTATCTAATGCTGCTTTTAATTTACTCACAAAATCAACAGTTGTAAAACCTCTACTGTCAAATGCTTCCTTGATTTTTGTTATAGCTATTCGCTTATTTACATCTTTTTCTAAAATTGTTCGTATATCTTCATCTTTCTTTGTGTATGGTATAACCATAATTTTTGGTTGCACAGTTTGTACTTGTCCACCACTGTTGGTTGCAGCATTTTGAGCTTTACTACAAATACTTGTAGATAATAGCAACCCTATAAAAAACATTTTTCGCATAATAAAATTTTTATACTATTAATACCCTAATTTTCTGATAATATTATTTTGCTCTAAATATTTACGCAAGGAGTTAATATTAATTTGCAGTTCAAGTCCAGTTTTTATAACTCTTTTATTTTTTTGGTACGAACTTTCTGTAATTCGCATAATAAATGTCTCATAAGCTGTACCATTGAAAAAGGAGTTATAGAAATTTGAGTTTGCAGTTTTAGATTTATATTCATTATCTACTAATGGAATATTGATTTCACTACCAGGAATTCCTTTAAATAACAAAATACTAAAGCAATTTTGCTTGGCATTTATAATAGCAGATTTTTTATTTTTTCCATATCCAATACTATTAACTGTTATAGTACCTTCAGACTCCTTCGCAATAAAATTCACCTCTGCAGTATAAAAATTATATTTAGGTGAAGATCCTAAATGCTTATTACTATTACAACCGATTATGAGTATAACTAGTATACTAATAAATATCAATTCTATAGATTTCATTTACTAATAACGATTAACTTTTATCAATAATGTTTTACCCTGACTCAAACAATCTTGAATTGCTTTTGCGCCACTATGAACTTTACAAACTGAAAAGTCTCCTTGTTCTTCAGCAATAGTAGCATTTCCAACAACAATATTTCTTGTATATTCTTTCCCATCAATTGCAAGTTTTTCTATATAAAAAATATCTATTTTAGAACTATTGTTTAATACAAAAAATGCTTTCGAACTTTGCAAATTCATTTCCTTACCCCCTTTAATCAAAATTTCTTTCGGCAACCCTTTTTTATCAAGAGATTCAACTTTAATTACTTTCATATATATAGGAAATGCTTCATTAACCCAAATATTAAATTTATTACCGCTACTGCTGATTAATTTATTAATACAGACACTTCCTATAGTTTCACCATCAAAATCCTCACTTAAATTGAATATTTTACTCGTTTTTACTGTACCCGTTTCAACATCAATAACTTTACAATTAATAACAACATTTGCATTAATTCCAGAAGTCAAAGTTTCTGTTTTGGTTGTTAGCCGCATAAGAGCATTTGCAGCCTTTTCTTTAGAATACTTAGTAAAATTAACTTGACTAATGTCAGTAGAAATAATATATTGGGCCCCTAAACTTTTACTTTGCTGAACTGTATAACCATTTATAAAATCTTCATTCTTTTGCAAAGTTTTTTCGCTTTCTAATTGTGTAATTTTTGTTCTATCAACAAGAGTAAACCGTGATTTACCATTAAAAGCTGTAGCTAATAGATCTTCAACGCTGGCTGCATAATTGTATCCATCCCTTGCTGAAGATGTAGCGGGCAATATCGCCAAAATGTATGAACCATCATTACTAACTTGTGCAAGCAAATCAAATCTTACAAATAAAAAACAAATAAAAAAGATGATAACCCTGAATTTTTTTTTCATTTTTTATATTTTAAAAAATTAATTAATATCTTGAATTTTTTAACCCTTCTGGTTTTTGTTTCGAGGTTAAGGAATTATATCACTTATAAATTTTTACTTCTACTAAGATTTTTATTCTTCTGTTGATTACTATTATTATTAAATTGAAATTGTAATAACTTTCCTGTTGTACTATAATCCTTAGTAAATACTACTTTTTTCGTTAATAAAGTGGAATTTATTTTAACAGATGCAATAGGTGTTGATATTACCCCCAACGGTGCTCTTTGACTATTCCGAATGTGTACAGTAACAGCATAAGCACCAGCTCCTTTACCTGTATAATTAGCTTCAGAAGGATCAAAACTAACATTAAATGTAGAATTCCCATTAGCATCTGTCAATGGAACACCATTATATATTGCTCGTACTTTTACAACTGTTTGAGACGAAACATTGCATGCAGAATATAAGTTTACTTTCACAGTATAATCACCAGCTTCAACCAATGCTCCGTGTTGATATGTTACATTTTCACTTTCTATGTAATCGAGTGCACAATTGGGGTTTGAATCAACATCTAACTCACCTCCATTTGTGGACGTCCTATTCCCAAAATAAATCTCTTCTCCATTTGGCTCAATCACATGCAGGTCAATGTCATTATCTTTTTTCCATGTGCAATTAATTTGTAATAGTCCCGTTCCATTCTTAATTTCAGAAGCTTGTAAAATATAATAATTACTTATTTGCCCATTTATGTCTACATAAGCAATTCGAAAACTCATTGACTGTAGCGTTAACGTTTGTGAAACAGCAAGGCTGAATGTATAATTATTAGATGAAATTTGTGTAAGATAAGTTTGATCAACTGTATAATATCCATCAATATCACTTAACCCAATTATTACATTCGATATTGTATTAGAAGACTCAAAACTTATAATGTTACTTCCTCCTGTCAAAACAAAGTTGCTGCCTTGCACATTACTTATAACCGGAGAAGTAGACGATGTTGGAGATGAAGAAGGCAACTTTGATCGCACATAACTTGAATGATCTACATCAAAGTAATTTTTTTGGTAAGTGCTATAATCAACTACTGCTTGTCCACTATCTTTTTTGCAACTGTTAAAAGAAAAAAGCATTATCGCAATAAAAAGAATTTTTAATAACCTTTTCATATATATTTATTTTTATATTGATAAAGTATTTTTTTTAAAACTTAAAAGCTGCTCCAACACTTAAATTGCTATAATCGCTACCACCTATACCTAATTCAGCAAATGCATCTAACTTTTCGGTAAAATAATATCGACTACCTACGCCTAAACCCCAATAAATTCCACTGGCAGAAGCGGCCCCTGATGTAAATCCTAAATTGTAAGTAACATTTCCACTTGCGTATCCTAACGAAAGAATACCATTAACAGCTAACTTGTTATTTGATACCGCAAAACAGTACAAGCCAAGTGTTGTATAAATTATTCCTGTGTAAAATGCTTTTAGCTGATAAAAGCCAATTAAACCAATAGTTATGAATGCAATAAGCAGAATTGTTTTTTCCATTTTTTTTACATTTTATTGTTCAATTTTTTTTTAATACAGAAGAATAATATTGGTTGTATTACCTTCTCATAAATGTTAGTTTACATTTTATTTACAAGCAATTTATACAAACATTTATATTAAATTTTACTGCTAAGCATGAAACGGAAAAAATGAAGCATGAAACGGAAATAAATCGCTTTTTTGTTCTGTTTGATGGAAAAAAACTTGCTTATTTTTACTAAATGATTCAAATACAAATGAAATATTTACTTCTTATATTATTTATTGCATTTGTTTTTTCATTGGTTGCACAACCAACAAAACCTGTTGCTGTTGCTAATACGTATACACTTTCCGAAGCCGATGGTTTTCCCGGGTATAATTATGTTACATCTGGCCAGTTTAGCAGTACGGGTAAACTTTATATAAAAGATTTCTTTGGCAATTTGCATATTACCGGCAACAACTTTATTAAAAAAATACCGGGTGTAAAAAACTTAGAAAATAATATTGGGCTATACTTGCTTTCGGATACAGTTTTATGGATTTGCTCTGGTGTAAGAAAAGTAATATACATTATTGCAAACGATACGCTGCAAAAAACAGTTGAATTTCCTTTTAAAAATTTTTATATTGCTAATAATGGAGCATCTAATGTTATATATCAATTTAAACCTGCAGGCAACTATATAGAAGTGTATAAATTTATTAGCGATAAATTGGTGCTGCTAAATAAAGCAGCATGGGATTCTACAATAAAAATAGATAATAATGGAAATAATATTATTAAAGACAATCAATTTTTTCTCCGCACCATTGCACCGCAAAATAAAGAAGGCATTTATTTGTTCGATACTGTAACCAATCAGTTCAAATACATCAATACCATACCCAAAATAACTAATGATTTTAATAAAGTACTGTATAATAATAATTGGCAAATAATTAAACCCTTACAACAATTGTTTGCCGATTTTTATACAACGCATATAGGTAAATGGATAAACTACAACGAATTTAAATTTTTAGAAAATGATATAGCGTTTCAATTAATAAGTGCTGATAAAAATTCTTTTGTACTCCATTACCAAAACGATTTATACGAACATGTTAACTACGATTCAACCCATATACTTCCCGGTTCTTTTACTTTCGAAACTTCCAATAAATTAAACCATATTCAAAAAAATCCCTATTACCCTTATTTTTTGGCATTAACCAATAATAAGCCCATGCGCATTTTTCCGTATATAAAAAAATACCCTTATTTGTTTAACCAAAAAAATGCGGCCAATATTTTTGCCTTGGGGCAAGATGATAACGGTAATATTTGGGCAGGCAGTTACCAAAATAATTTAAGTATTATAAGTTCGGCACCGGCTAATTCTTCCAAAGTAAAAGAATTAAGTGGAACAAGAATGAAGCTAACCGAATTACCAAAACAGCCGTATCGTTTTATGAATGCCAGCATTAATTATAACCACAAATTATATTTTGTTGGCGAAACGTTTCAGGGTGGCATTTTGCAATACAATTTGGATGGAACCATGCACAAATTAAAACCGCAAACATCCGTTGGTTTTTATTTATACTATGCACCTCGCAGCAAAACAATTTGGATGCCTTCGGCAGAAGGTTCCAATTATCCTGTTTATACTTGTAATGCTTCTGCATTTGAAAAGCCTTTTATTCATTGGCAAAAATTAGATACTGCTGTTGGTATTCAACCCTTTGGCTTTTCTACCATGACCGAAGATACCTTGCAACGCATTTGGATAGGGCATCCTAAAAAAGGTTTTGCAGTGTATAACCAGCAAACAAAAAAAGCAATTACCTACGATTTGCATAAAAACGAAACACCAATTGGTTTTATAAGTTGTATTACCGATGCCAAAGGCACTGTTTTTATGGGCAGCGACGATAAAGGTCTTTGGTATTACAACGATTATACTAAACCGCCTACACCGCAAAACATTCATAATATTTATCATCCTTTATTAAACAATACCATTCGCATTACCTCAATGGCTATTTATAAAAACTGGCTGGTAATGGGCTGCTACAATAAAATTTGTTTATTAAATTTAGATAGTTTTTATAGTAAGCATACAACTGTAGTACGTTATTTAAATCCGCAGGAAGCATCGTTTACAAGTTTTACCGAACAAAATACTATGCTGGTTAGTAAAACCGATAGTACTTTATGGTTTAGCACCAGCGATATGCTGTATCAATGGGATATTAAAACATGGCTGCAATTACCGCAATATAAAGCAACTGTACATACTTTTTTGCAGAACGACAGCAACCGTACCGAACTAAGCAGTAACAATACTTTGCATTTAGATGCCGGTATAACCAGTTTCGATATTGTATTCGAATATTTAAGTCCGGATGGTTTACCGCGTTATACCCGTACAGCTTTAGTGAAACAAGGCGATAGTGTTGCTTTTAACTTGCCAAATATTGCATCGGGCAAATTCTTATATAAAAATTTAAGCAGTGGCAAGTACACATTTTACATAGAAATTTTTGAACAAGATGGCAGTACCAGTAGGTATAAATATCCATTCATCATCAATAAATATATTTGGCAACAATGGTGGTTTTGGGTATTGGCATCGTTTGTATTTGTAACACCTTTTATTTTATGGCTAAACAGTTTGCGTAAAGAAGCTTTACAGCAAAAAAAAATAAGCCAATTAAGTATTGTATCGCTCAGTAGTCAGTTTCGCCCGCACTTTATACTAAATGCCTTGAACACCATTGGAGCCGATTTAAGAGATAAGCCTAATGCCGAAACAGTGATTAGTCGTTTGGGTGAGAGTATTAATCTTATTTTCAATCAGGCACAACAAAAACGTATTGCACATACTTTAAAAAACGAGTGGGTATTGGTAGAAAACGTAATTACCATTCACCGCATTATGTATATTCCCGAATTGCAGGTACAAGAACCAAGTACAGAATGGTTACACCAAAATTTCGACATACAGGTACCAATGGGTATTATTGAAATAATGGTAGAAAATGCTTTACTGCACGGATTACGCAATAAAAAACAAGCACCTTATATTTTAAAAATTACGGCAACTGCCGATGAAACAAATATTTATTTTACCATTACCGATAACGGCATTGGCAGAGCAAAAGCCATGCAATTAAGCAGCTATAAAAAGCATGGAACCGGAACAAAAAACTTATCTGAAATTATAGGCATCTTAAACAAGTTTAATAAAAATAAAATTGAAATAAACTATACCGATATGGTTTTTAGCGATGCTGAAAACAGCGGAACTATTATTTCTATTGTTATCCCAAAAAATTATTTTTATGACTACTGATTTAAAGTATTTAATTATTGAAGACAGCTTAAAAGTATGCGAAGGGATTGCTGAAAGAATGCAACCATTTACCAACTGGACTGCATGCGTTTTTGCGCATCATGTTGACGATGCAAAACAAATTGCATCTGCCGAAAAACCACAATTAATTTTTATTGACTGGGCATTAAAGGGTGGCAGTGCTTACGAAGTGTTGTTACATATTCAAACCATACCCGACTATTATCCGTATATTATTTTCAATACAGGCTATCAAAGCGAAAACCCCGAAATACCGCAGGAAATAATTAATAATTATAAGATTGATAAATATGTGGTGAAGCCATTGTGGGAGAACTTGCGAAATAATTTATCAACTTATTTAATAGAAGCCGAAAAAAAGTTAGAGCAAACCGCTAAGCTTAAACAAATTTGGCTTACCGATATTCATAAAAGAACAGTGCAAATTAATTTGCAAGATTTAGTTTGTATTTGTCAGGAAGTTGACAACCATTACCATAAAAGTTTTTGTTTACATAATCAGTCAACTGTAACCGTTAGAATTTCATGGCACGAGATAATTGACGTTCTAAAAGAAAATGAGATAGATTTTTTTGTAACCAATAGTCGCCATCATCTCATCATAAAAAAATATATTGAATGTTATAAACGGCCATATATAAAATTGAAAAACTTTGGGCACAAAATTGAAGTAGTAAAAGAAAAATTGCATGAGTTTGATATGTGGCTGGGAGAAACAAACCAAATTAAAAACATAAAAATAAATATGTAAATAGTTAACTGATTTATTATACGGTACATCCAACAAAATAATTGTAGCTATCCATCGCCAGTTGATAACAGTTGTTATTATTTCATTTTACAGACCAATCATCATCAATAATAAATGTCCATTAATTACAATTGGCAGAATAGATATTCTGCATCACGCTACTATTTTACCTTTTCACTAGCCAAATGCTGCTTTACTTTTTAAAAAATAGCAGTTTATATAAATTATTATTTATTTTAATTAGTAAAAATTACAAACAACTTATAAAAAATTCAATTAAAAATTTACAATTTTAGCAAATAAACCTATTTTTGCTGTCAATAACTATATATAAAGAAATATATTTTCAATATTTATTTATTTTAAAATATAATAAAATCAGCAAAAAATGTCATTAATTAAACTTGAGTACATTTGGCTTGATGGTTATAAACCAACCCAAAGCCTTCGCAGTAAAACAAAAATTATTAAAGCAGATGAGTTTGACGGAACATTAGCCAGCTTACCAATGTGGTCGTTCGATGGATCATCTACCGAACAAGCTCCCGGTGGTTCTTCTGATTGTTTATTAAAGCCGGTTTATTTTGTAAAAGATCCGCAACGCAAAGATGCTTATTTAGTTATGACTGAAGTATTAAGCTCCGATGGTACACCACATCCTTCTAACGGACGTGCATTAATTGAAGATGATGACAATGATTTTTGGTTTGGTTTTGAACAAGAATATTTTCTTTGGAATCCATCTACCAATAAACCTTTAGGTTTTCCAGAAGGCGGTTTCCCTGCACCTCAAGGTCCATACTACTGTTCTGTAGGTGCCAATAATGCTTTTGGTCGCGATATTGTTGAAGAACATTTAGATACTATTATTGAAGCAGGTTTAAACGTTGAAGGTATTAATGCCGAAGTTGCAGCAGGCCAATGGGAATTTCAGATTTTCTCTAAAGGTGCAAAAGAAGCCGGAGATCAAATTTGGATTGCCCGTTATTTATTAGAAAGAATTGGAGAAAAATATGGTGTAGCCGTTAATTGGCATTGTAAACCATTAGGTGCATTAGACTGGAATGGCAGTGGTATGCATGCTAACTTTTCAAACTCTACACTAAGAACTTGCGGAAGTAAAGAAGTTTATGATAAAATATGCGAAGCTTTTCGCCCGGTTGTTAAAGAACATATTGAAGTATATGGTGCCGATAACCATTTACGCCTAACAGGCAAACACGAAACAGCATCTATCCACGATTTTTCTTATGGCATATCAGACCGTGGTGCATCAATTCGCATTCCGGTTGCAACCGTACAACGCGGATGGAAGGGCTATTTAGAAGATCGTCGCCCTAACTCAGCAGCCGATCCTTACAAAGTAGCGGCTCGTATTATTAAAACAGTAAAATCAGTAAAATTATAATACTATCAATTTCAGCAATCATTCAACCTCCGATGAGTTCATCGGAGGTTTTTTTTAAGTGAATAATTTGTCTTTGCTTTGCTATACTAAATTTTTCTACCATGTCATTACGAATTAACGCTATCAAAGAATTAACTTCCGATAAAAACAAAATGAATATCAGTGCTTCACCAAAAACTTCTACCATTTTTGGCGAAAACGTATTTACATTAAAAACAGCCCGACAGTTTTTAAGCGATGAAGCGTATAAAAGTTTGGTAGCAAGTATAAAAGGTGCTAAAAAAATTGATAGAATTTTAGCCAATCATATTGCCAATGGAATAAGAGCATGGGCCGAAACAAAAGGAGTAACGCATTTTACACATTGGTTTCAACCCTTATCGGGAAGTACAGCCGAAAAACATGATAGTTTTTTTACCATAAAAAATGATGGCACGTCTATTGAAGAATTTGATGGAGCTGCATTAATTCAACAAGAGCCCGATGCCTCTTCCTTTCCAAGTGGCGGCTTACGTGCCAC
This sequence comes from Hydrotalea sp., assembly GCA_027364735.1. Taxonomy (GTDB): domain Bacteria; phylum Bacteroidota; class Bacteroidia; order Chitinophagales; family Chitinophagaceae; genus JAKAJX01. Next base: position 75,834 of record DAHXOT010000043.1, read on the forward strand.
TTTCGAAGCCAGAGGTTATACAGCATGGGATCCATCTTCTCCTGCTTTTATTATAGAAATTGGCAATGGCAAAACATTATGTATTCCAACCATTTTTGTTTCTTATACCGGAGAATCCTTAGACTATAAAGCCCCTTTATTAAAAGCATCCGAAGCTTTAAATAAAGCCGCAGTAGATGTTTGTAATTTTTTCGATAAAAACATTACAAAAGTGGTTGCCACTTTAGGATGGGAACAAGAATATTTTGTAATAGATGAAGGATTAGCCAATGCCCGACCCGATTTAATTCAATGCGGCAGAACTTTATTTGGAGCATCGCCTGCAAAAGGACAACAATTAGAAGATAATTATTTTGGATCTATTCCTGAACGAGTATATGCATTTATGAGAGATTTTGAAGCCGAATGTTATAAATTAGGCATTCCGCTAAGAACAAGGCATAACGAAGTAGCTCCCGCACAATTTGAAGCAGCACCTATTTTTGAAGAAGTGGGCATTGCTGTAGATCATAATTGCTTAATGATGGATGTAATGGACCGAGTTGCACGTAGGCATAATCTAAAAGTATTGCTACACGAAAAACCCTTTGCCGGTATTAACGGAAGTGGTAAACACAATAATTGGAGTATGGCTACGGATACAGGCGTTAATTTATTATCGCCGGGCAAAACACCCAAAACCAATTTAATGTTTCTCACTTTTTTTGTAAATACCATTAAAGCTGTGCATGATTATTCCGATTTATTAAGAGCCTCCATTGCCTCGGCCGGTAACGATCACCGATTAGGTGCTAATGAAGCTCCTCCGGCAATAATTTCTGTTTTCATTGGTCAATATCTTTCCAATGTATTACATGAAATTGAAACAAGAGTAAATGCAAAATTCGATGAACAAGATGAAGCAATTTTAAAATTAGATATTCATCGTTCAATTCCCGAATTATTATTAGACAATACCGATAGAAACAGAACTTCTCCTTTTGCCTTTACCGGTAATAAATTTGAATTTAGAGCGGTTGGTTCATCGGCCAATTGTGCTAATGCAATGACTGTTTTAAATACCATTATTGCAGAAACACTCAAAACATTTAAAACCGAAGTAGATGAATTGATAGAAAAAGGCGAGAAAAAAGAAATTGCCATCATGCACATTATTCAAAAATATATTGTTGAAAGCAAACCTGTTTTATTTGATGGAGATGGCTACAGCCAAGAATGGCATAAAGAAGCAGAAAAAAGAAATTTACCTAATGTAAGAACAACACCACTTGCATTAGATGCCATGATTTCATTGAAAGCAAAAAAATTGTTCGAAGCAAATAATGTTTATTCCAATTTAGAATTGGAAGCAAGACATGAAATTGAATTAGAAAAATACATTAAGAAAGTACAAATAGAAGCAAGAATAATGGGCGATTTGGCTTTAAATCATATTTTACCTGCAGCCATAAAATATCAAAACGAACTGTTGCAAAATATTAATGGCTTAAAATCGGCCGGTTTAAAAGAAACTGCATATAAAAGTCAACTTACTATTCTTTCAAAGCTTAACGATCATATTCAAATTATTTACGAAAAGGTTAATGCGTTAGTTGAAGCTCGAAAAGTTGCTAATGTGATTGATGATACCAGAAAAAAAGCAATTGCATACAATACAGAAGTAAAAGATGCCTTTTTTAACGACATTAGATACCATGTTGATAAATTAGAACATTTAATTGATGATGAATATTGGACACTTCCCAAGTACAGAGAAATGCTTTTTTTAAGATAATACAACGCCATTAAAGTAACTGGTAATAACTGCCTAAAAAAACACCCTCAGATTGAGGGTGTTTTTTTGATATCTATTTCATCTTAAAAGTTTCTAAAAATTTGGTAGTAAAATTCCCTTTTCTAAAATCTTCATTTTTCATTAACTGCAAATGAAATGGAATGGTAGTTTTTACACCTTCAATTACATATTCGCTCAGTGCTCTATACATAGTATCAATAGCTTCTTCTCGAGTTTGAGCAACTGCAATTAATTTACCAATCATTGAATCATAATAAGGAGGAATGGTATATCCGGTATATACATGGCTATCTACGCGAACACCATGTCCACCGGGAGTATGCAATGTTGTAATTTTTCCGGGAGAAGGGCGAAAATCGTTATACGGATCTTCAGCATTAATTCTGCATTCAATTGCGTGCATTTGAGGCAAATAATTTCTACCCGAAACTCTTTCACCCAATGCAATTTTTATTTGTTCTTTAATTAAATCGAAATTTACCACTTCTTCGGTTACGCAATGCTCTACCTGAATACGTGTATTCATTTCCATGAAATAAAAATTCCGATGCTTATCTACCAAAAACTCAATGGTACCAACACTTTCATAATTAATTGCAGAAGCGGCTTTAACGGCAGCAGCACCCATTTTTTCACGAAGTTCCTCCGTCATAAATGGAGAAGGAGATTCTTCTACCAATTTTTGATGACGGCGTTGAATAGAACAATCTCTTTCACTTAAATGGCTGACATTCCCATATTGATCTCCGGCTACTTGAATTTCAATGTGGCGAGGTTCTTCAACAAATTTCTCCATATAAATACCATCATTTTTAAATGATGCTGCAGCTTCGGCCTTTGCTGTATTATAGGCTCTTTCTAATTCACTTTCGTGCCAAACTACACGCATACCTTTACCACCGCCGCCTGCAGTAGCTTTTAAAATAATAGGATAGCCTACTTCATTTTTTGCCAAATCTTTTGCTTGCTCTAAACTTTCTAATAAACCACCACTGCCCGGCACTACAGGAACTCCGGCTTTAATCATCGTTTCTTTGGCAGTAATTTTATCGCCCATGGCATTAATCATCTCCGGAGTTGGGCCTATGAATTTTATACCATGATCGGCACATATTTGAGAGAACTTAGCATTTTCGGCCAAAAAACCATAGCCGGGATGCACTGCATCGGCATTGGTAATTTCGCACGCAGCCATAATATGAGGAATATTGAGGTAAGATTCTGCTCCGGCTGGTTTACCTATACAAACTGCTTCATCGGCAAACCGAACATGCAAGCTATCTTTATCGGCAGTAGAATAAACAGCTACTGTTTTAATACCCATTTCTCTGCAAGTTCTTATAACACGTAATGCAATTTCTCCTCTATTTGCGATTAAGATTTTTTTGAACATTTTAAAAATTTGACAATTTGATAATTAAACAATTCGATTATGTCCATTATTAGTTGGCACATTTACCATAATCATCGAATTGACGAATTTTTTAAGCAGGATCTACTAAGAATAAAGGCTGATCATACTCTACCGGACTATTATCTTCAACTAAAATTTTTACGATTTTACCTTTTATTTCTGCTTCTATTTCATTGAAAAGCTTCATAGCTTCAATAATACAAACTACTTTTCCGGGTTGAATTTCAGTACCAATTTCTACAAAAGTGGGTTTATCGGGAGAGGGTCTGCGATAAAAAGTACCAATCATTGGACTTTTAATTGTAATATAATTATCCGATTTTTCTGCTTTAGTAACAATAGGCGTTGTAGCTGCCGGTACTGTATTTTCTGTAACAGGCATAGGTGCAGCACTATAAATTTGCTGAGGCTGAGCAGCCACTTTTACAAGTTGTTCTTCCTTTTGTTTAATGGTAACTTTTCCGTCTTTATCTTCTATGCTTATTTCGCCGATGTTACTTTTATTAATTATTTTAATCAGTTCGTGAATTTGTTTTAAGTCCATAAAAGCAAGTTTAGGGGTAAAAAACAGATATTTTTGGTTTAAAATGGGGCAAATTAGCCATTTTTTGACAAAAATTGAGCTTTTTTAAAAAAAATTAAAAACTGCTAATTATAAGTCAAAAATATAAATGGCATAAAAAAGGATGGTCAATGTTCCATCCTGTTAATTAATTAATGTATTATTCTTTCACCCTTTCTACGTATTCGCCGGTTTTGGTATTAATTCTAATTAATTCTCCTTCTTCCACAAATAAAGGAACATTTACGGTAGAACCTGTATCAACTGTTGCAGACTTTAAAGCTCTGGTAGCAGTATCTCCGCGTAAACCAGGCTCGCAATAAGTTATGCGCACTACAATTTTTTCGGGTAATTCTGCACCAATCGGCTGATCGGTTTCGGTATTAATAAATACAAAAACTTCGCCGCCATCTTTTAAGAATTGAGGAGCATCTATCATTTCTTCTGCTAAAGCTATTTGCTCAAAAGTTTCATTATTCATTAAATTGTATCCGCTATCATCTTTATACAAAAACTGAAAATTCTTTTTTTCAACTCGAACGGGATAAATATTTTCTCCACTATTCCATGTTTTTTCAATAGAACGGGTATTATCAACTCCCTTTAATTTAGCCCACACTTTTGCAGCGGCTCTTGCGGTTTTATTTTCACCAAAATCTACCACACTGTATAAACTGCCTTCTAATTTAATAATCATACCACGACTAATATCTGCTGTTGTTGCCATAAAAAAAATTTAGAGTCGCAAAAGTAGGGAATGCAATAATCATTTATTACAAGTTCTTTAAAAATTATTATAAAGGCAGCATTTATTGTTTACATAATATCTGTAAACAAGATTACATTGAGTAGAGTATCTAGTTTTAGTTTTACACCCGGCAAAATATTGTTGGGTGTTTTTGCATTTTTATTTAGCAAATATTTGTAAAGTTTATTGTATAAATACAAAATAGCATTATTGTTTTAGCCTATTTTTGCGGCACAAAAATTTTAATTTCATCATCATGTCAGTTTTAGTAAATAAAAATTCGAAAATAATTGTTCAGGGATTTACCGGAACAGAAGGCACATTTCATGCAACACAAATGATTGAATATGGAACCAATGTTGTTGGTGGTGTTACGCCTAATAAAGGCGGAACTACTCACTTAAACAAACCCGTTTTTAATACTGTAGCAGATGCCGTTAAAGCAACACAAGCAGATGTTAGTATCATATTTGTACCGCCGGCATTTGCTGCCGATGCTATTATGGAAGCTGCCGATGCGGGTATTGGTTTGGTAGTTTGTATTACAGAAGGCATTCCGGTTCAGGATATGATTAAAGTAAAAAATTATTTACAAGGAAGAAATACAAGATTAATTGGCCCTAACTGTCCGGGCATTATTACAGCCGAAGAAGCAAAAGTGGGTATTATGCCAGGGTTTATTTTTAAGAAAGGTAGAATAGGAATTGTGTCTAAATCGGGCACTTTAACTTACGAAGCTGCCGACCAAGTTGTAAAAGCAGGATTAGGAATTAGTACTGCTATAGGAATAGGTGGAGACCCTATTATTGGCACAACTACCAAAGAAGCAGTTGAGTTATTTATGAATGATGATGAAACAGATGGCATTATTATGATTGGCGAAATAGGTGGTAGCATGGAAGCAGATGCCGCTAAATGGATAAAAGATAATTACAGAAAACCTGTAGTGGGTTTTATTGCCGGCCAAACTGCACCTGCAGGAAGAAGGATGGGACATGCCGGTGCTATTATTGGTGGAGCAGATGATACTGCTGCTGCTAAAATGAAAATTATGGCAGAATGTGGAATAAACGTGGTTGCCAGTCCTGCTGATATTGGTAAAACCATGGCATCTGTTTTAAAAAAATAAAGTTATTGTCACAATATTCACCACAAAAAATACCGATGATTCGGTATTTTTTTTTGCACCAAATAATTGAAGCTTGCAGAAGGATAAGTTTAACAGTAACTTGTTCATTTCACAGAGGGTAGGCTTGCAGTTTCTACTGCAAGCTTTTTTATTTATTCAACTCAATTTGCTAATAAAATTGTTTTTTTGCATAAATAGGCAATGCTTCTTTCATGAAAAATATTATTCTACTAATTACTATTCTGTTTTTTGCTTTTAAAATATCTCTTGCACAAAAAAGTATACATATTAAATGCAGTATTCCAACTAAAATAAAAGGAGGAAGCTCAATAAATTTAGCCGTTTCTGTTAATAATAATTTAGTACAAGAAGCTACCGGAACTTTAAACTTAGCAATCATCAATACAACAACGCATACCAGTGTTGATGGCTGGTTTTTAAATATTTTTCCCTTTCAATATTTTACGGCAACTCCCAAACAAATATTTTCTACCACATTTCCTTTTACTGCTCCTTCTAACTTTAATGGAAAAGTAAAATTTATTATAACAGCCAATTGTAATAATGTAACAGATTCGGTTGTTGCCTATGCCCTTATTTACAATAATTTAAAGCATACTAATGAGTAGAAATAATATTGATTACCTAATTATTGGCCAAGGTATTAGTGGCAGTTTTTTAAGTTATTATTTATACAAAGCTGAAAAAAATATTATTGTAATTGATGAAGCAAAACCTTTTACCGCTACTAAAATAGCAAGTGGGGTAATTAATCCGGTTACAGGCAGAAGAGTTGTACAAACTTGGTTAATAGATGATATAATGCCATTTGCATGGAAAGCATATACCGAATTGGGAAAAGAAATAAATGCCAATTTAATTAACCAATGCAATGTGCTAAGTTTTCATGGTAACGAACAAATGCAAAGAGCTTTTGAAGAGAGATCGATTGATGAAAATAAATATTTAAAAAAGCCCACCCATATAGATGCTCTAAAAAATTATTTTAATTTTTATTTTGGTGTGGGAGAAACCAATCCTTGCTATTTGGCAGATATGCAAACCTTACTGATCGGATGGAAAAATTTTTTATTAACTAAGAATTTGCTGATAGAAGAAAAATTTGACGCAACAAAATTAACCATCCAAAATACCCATAGCATTACCTATAAAAATATTACTGCCCAAAAAATAATTTTTTGTGATGGAATTGAAGGTACTCGAAATTCTTTTTTTCAGCTTCTTCCATTTGCAAAAAATAAAGGTGAGGCATTGATTGCTGAAATTCCGGATTTACCCAGAAATAATATTTTCAAGCATAACCTTACCATTGTTCCATGGAAAGAAAATTTATTTTGGATTGGCTCTCAATATGAATGGAATTATTCCGATGCCAATCCTTCTGCAGCATTTAAACTAAAAGCAATGATGCAATTACAACAATGGCTAAAACTTCCTTTTAAAATTGTAGATCATTGGGCAGCGGAAAGACCCGCCAATATTGAACGAAGACCATTTGTTGGTTTGCACCCTCAACAACCTGCTGTTGGCATATTAAATGGCATGGGTACCAAGGGTTGTTCTTTGGCACCTTATTTTGCTTGGGAGCTAACACAACATCTTATTAACCAATCTCCCATCAATCCTTTAGCAAATGTTGGCCGATTTTCAACAATTTTAAGTCGTAACTAATGTATCAGTTACTTAATTTTAGCATTTACCAAACCTGGTTTTAAAGCATGAATAAATTTATTTCGAAAGAGGCAAATTATAGTATTCCTGTAAGTTATAGGAAAATGGAAAACTTACATATTGTATTCTGGTTATTAAAAGATATAAGTTGGTGTATGATATGGAAACCATTAGGCATTACAATGATTTTTCCTACATCAATTGTATCTATTATTATTGCATGGAGAACAAGAAAAATTGTTTCGGAGTTATGCCATAATGTAGCAATTACTGTTTGGATAATGGCCAACTCTTATTGGATGATAAGCGAATTTTTTCAATTTGATAGTATGATTGTTTGGAACGATATTACCTATAAACATTTAGCAATTATTCCTTTCTCTATTGGCATTTTTTTGCTTGCATACTATTATATAATTTGGAAACCAAAACATAAAAACGAATTCGAGACTATGTAATCTATTTCAGCTAATTATAAGTAGCAGCCAGCTTGTTTTATTGTTCTTTTAATTTAGGTGCCATAAAATAAATACTGGCACCTAAGCAAGCAATTAAAGTAAACGACAATCGCAAACTAACAGCCTGAGCAATAAAACCTATTAATGGCGGTCCCATTAAAAAGCCAACAAATCCAATACTAGAAACGGCAGCAATAGCAAGACTGGGAGGCATTTTTTTGGATCTACCGGCCATTGCATAGCTTAAAGGTACTACTGAAGAAACGCCAAAACCTACCAGTAAAAATCCTATTGTTGCGGTTATTACCGTAGGAAATATCACAGCAAATAATAAACCCGATGAAATAACAATTCCACTTGTTTGTAATATTTTTTTAGCACCATATTTTGTAATTAGTTTATCGCCAATAAATCGGCCGCTTGCCATAGCACTCATAAAAGAAACATAGCCAAAAGTGCGTAAAGCAGAAGAAATTTTAACCACTTTTACAAAATAAACACCACTCCAATCAAACATGGTTCCTTCGCAAACCATACTACCAAAAGCAATCAATCCAATAATTAATAAATATTTATCGGGTTTTACAAAAAGTGTTGTAGTTCGTTTTTGCTTTTCCTCATGCTTTAAAGTAAACGGATAAATAATAAAGCCTACTATTAAACCAACAATACTTACATCAATAAAATGTTTTAGCGGAGAAATATGCTCTCCTACCATTAATGTTCCAATTAATGCACCACTAAACCCACCTAAGCTCCATAAGCCATGAAAAGAAGCCATAATACTTCGTTCGTACAAAGCTTCTACAGCTACGGCTTGAGTATTTACACATATATTTAACAGGTTTCCAGTTACACCAAAAAAATACAATTGAATTGCCAATGCAATGCTACTCTCACTCATTCCAATTCCTATCATTGATAATGGAAATAATAATGCGGCAATAAACAACATTTTTCTACTTCCAAACCTTGCAACCAAATAACCCGAAATAGGCAAGCCACTCATAGAACCGGCAGGTAATGCAAATAAAACAGAGCCTAAAGCAGCATCGCTTAAATGTAATTGCAATTGAATATCGGGAATACGGCTTGCCCAACTGGCAAAACGCAAACCCGATAAAAAGAAAAAATAGGCCAACGCCAATCTGTTTAACCTTAATTCTTTTATTGTTGTTACTTGCATATTAAATCTTCTACAAAGTTGTATCTTAAAACTACATAAACTTATGTTTTCACCGGCATAAAATTGCATTTAGCCTATATTTGCTGCCCAATAATAATGTATGATGCAGGATGTAAGTGTATAATATATTGTATCCGCCTCAATCAAACATTACAATTGTAAATTATAAATCTCAAATTGTAAATAAAAATGTATCGTTCGCATACTTGTGGTGAATTAAGAATTGAAAATGTACAAGAATCAGTAATCTTAGCAGGATGGGTACAAACCATTCGAAAATTTGGAAGCATTACCTTTATTGATCTTCGCGACCGTTATGGTGTTACGCAATTACTTTTTGGAGAAGAACTCAATAAACAATTAGATGAAAATTCTTTAGGAAGAGAATATGTGTTACAGATAAAAGGTATTGTTACCGAACGCAGTAATAAAAATAAAAATATTGCAACAGGCGATATTGAAATTACAGTAAATGAGTTTACCATTTTAAATAAATCGGCCATTCCTCCTTTTACTATTTCAGATGAAACAGATGGTGGTGATGATGTAAGAATGAAATATCGTTACTTAGATTTACGCCGTAATGCAGTAAAGAAAAATTTAGAATTACGTTATGCGGTTAGTCGCTCTACCAGAAATTATTTACACGAAAATAATTTCATGGATATTGAAACACCTTTCTTAATTAAATCAACTCCCGAAGGTGCAAGAGATTTTGTGGTTCCCTCAAGAATGAATCCCGGACAGTTTTATGCTTTGCCACAATCTCCTCAAACATTTAAACAATTATTGATGGTGAGCGGTTACGATCGTTACTATCAAATTGTAAAATGTTTTAGAGATGAAGATTTAAGAGCAGACCGCCAACCGGAATTTACACAGATTGATTGTGAAATGAGTTTTGTGGAGCAAGAAGACATTTTAAACATGTTTGAAGGCCTAGTAAAACGCATTTTTAAAGATGTAAAAAATATTGATTATACCGATACGGTAGAACGAATGACATGGGAAGATGCCATGTGGAATTTTGGTAACGACAAACCCGACATTCGTTTTGGTATGCAGTTACTGAATATTAAAAAACCTTCGTCCGTTTATATCACTAAAAATGACCAACCTGAATTGGTAAGCGGTGCAGATTTTAAAGTATTTGATGAAGCCGAAACCATTATTGGCATTGCTGTTCCGGGTTGCTGCGAATATTCTCGCAAACAAACCGATGAAATAACAGAATGGGTGAAACGCCCGCAAATTGGAATGAAAGGTTTGGTTTTTATTAAATGTAATTTAGATGGTACATTTAAAAGCAGCGTTGATAAATTTTATAGCGAAGAAAAATTAAAAGCTATTGCAACTGCAGCAAATGCAAAAGCGGGCGACTTAATTTTAATACTTGCCGGTGCCGAAGAAAGAACTCGTAAAGCAAGCAGCGAATTGCGTTTAGAAATGGGCAAACGTTTAGGCTACAGAAAAGAGGATGAATTTAAATTATTGTGGGTAATGGATTTTCCGTTGTTTGAATATGCTGAAGAAGAAAACCGTTGGGTGGCAAGGCATCATCCATTTACATCGCCCAAACCAAGTGATATTGATACGATGATTAACAACTCTCCGGTTATTACCGATGCATCGAAATATTTAGAACATCCGTATGCCAATATTAAAGCCAATGCGTATGATATGGTGCTGAACGGAAATGAAATTGGTGGTGGCTCTATCAGAATTTTTCAACGCCCGTTACAAGAAAAAATGTTTGAAGCATTAGGAATGGATGAAGCAGAACAGCAACATAAGTTTGGATTTTTATTAGGTGCATTTGAATATGGTGCTCCACCACATGGCGGTTTGGCTTTTGGTTTTGACAGATTATGTGCTATTATTGGTGGTAGTGAAAGTATCAGAGATTTTATTGCATTTCCTAAAAACAATAGCGGACGTGATGTAATGCTCGATGCACCATCAACCATTGATGCCAAACAGTTTGATGAATTACAAATTAAGTTGGATTTGAAATAGAAACACGGATACAACTGATGTTCGCCGAAATAAAATAAGAATCGTAAATTAGCATATGCAAATTCAGATTGAACCTCATACTTTACAACGTGCAATAGAAAGAGGAGCTTCTGAAAATGAAATAACAGATACGCTAACTAATGGAGTAAATATTTTGAGCAGGTCTGGGCGATTAGGAAAATCAAAAGTATTTGCTTTTGAAGCTGTTAGAAATGGAAAGTATTATGACGAAAAGAAATTAGAAGTTTATTATGTAATAGAACAACAAATAATCATCACAGTAACTGTGTATGTTTTTTACGGAAAATTTTAAATTATGACAATACATTACGATAGCAAAACAGATTTACTTTATTTAAGAATTGCACCCGACCAACAAGATGTAACCAACAAAAGAGTTACAGAAGATATTGTTTTGGATTTAGGAGCTGACAATAAAATTATTGGAATAGAAATAATGGATGCATCGCAACATGTAAATCTTGAAAAATTAATGCCAATTGAATATGTGAAAGCATTATAAAAAAATAACTCATTAACTTTAAAGCCTGCTGATTGTTTTCAGCAGGCTTTTTTAATTACTATACTTTTCGATCTTCCTACAAAAATCCATCCTTTCCCCAATATTTTATGTACAGTATTTTTTTTGTTGTATTTTTTCCTATATTGAGCACACAACGATTGCCGCCCACAGGGTTGTGCAATCGTTGTTATTTTATACCAAAACAAGATGCTTATGAATTGCGAAGAACTATTGAAACAGTATGATGCCTATCCGGGTGTTTGGGACGAAATGTGTGATAGTGGCAATATTCGTTCGCATTACCAAACAGTTGCCGATGCAGTAAAACAAGTTGAAGTTGCTTTGTTGCATCAGAAAGATAAAATTGCCGGTGAACTGTTCATGAATCAGGGAATTACATTTACCGTGTATAGTGAAAATACAGGTATTGAACGAATATTTCCTTTCGATATTATTCCGCGTATTATTACCGGAACTGAATGGGATAATATTGAAAAAGGTATTCAGCAAAGATTAAAAGCATTAAATTTTTTCTTAAAAGATATTTATAACGAGCAACAAATTTTAAAAGATAAAATTGTACCGGCCGAACTCATAGCATCTTGTCCGTATTACACGCGTGAAGTATTTGGTATAAAAGTGCCTTACGATATTTATATACACATAAGCGGCATTGATTTAATAAGAGGAGAAGATGGCAAATTTTATGTATTGGAAGATAACCTAAGAACACCATCAGGCGTTAGTTACATGCTCGAGAATAGAGAGGTAACCAAACGCATTTTTCCGGAAATGCTGGCCAATAACAAAGTGCGAATGGTAAGCAATTATCCGTTGCATTTGCACGAAATTTTATTATCGCTTGCTCCACAACAAATATCTAATCCAACAGTGGTACTGCTAACGCCGGGTATTTATAATTCGGCTTATTATGAACATACTTTTCTTGCTCGCCAAATGGGTATTGCATTAGTGGAAGGAAGAGATCTTGTTGTTGATAATCACAAAGTGTATATGAAAACAACTTATGGTTTGCAACAGGTGCATGTTATTTACAGAAGAGTGGATGATGAATTTTTAGATCCTTTAGTATTTAGACCCGATAGTGCTTTAGGCGTTTCGGGTTTGGTAAGTGCGTACAGAAAAGGAAATGTTGCTATAATTAATGCAATGGGAAATGGTGTTGCAGACGATAAAGCAGTATATGCTTATGTGCCAAACATGATAAAATATTATTTGAACGAAGAACCTATTTTACAAAACGTTCCTACTTATCAATTAAAAGATCAGGAAGCTAAGCAACATGTATTTTCTAACATCAATAACATGGTTATTAAACGTACTAACGAAAGTGGTGGGTATGGCATGTTAATGGGCAATAAAGCAAGCGAAAAAGAAATAGAAAATTTTAAAAATGCAGTAGAAAAAGATCCAAGAAGTTTTATTGCTCAACCTATCATTAAGCTTTCTACTGTTCCATGTTTTATTAATGGCAAGTTGGAAGCAAGGCATGTTGATCTTCGCCCCTATGCTTTATGC
>DAHXOT010000047.1 GCA_027364735.1 Hydrotalea sp.
GGATAAACGCTGAAAGCATCTAAGCGTGAAACCTTCCACAAGATGAGTTTACTTTTAAGGGTTGTCAAAGACGATGACGTTGATAGGCTATAGGTGTACAGCTGGTAACAGCAAAGCCAAGTAGTACTAATTACCCGTATGCTTTATTTTTTTGTAATATTATCCTTCCCAATATGAACTTATTATGAGTGTAATGCTCTAATTTTTTATGGTGGTTTTGCCGAGGGTGTTCACCTCTTCCCATTCCGAACAGAGAAGTTAAGTCCCTCATGGCCAATGGTACTTGGGTTTTGTCCCTGGGAGAGTAGGTAGCTGCCGTATTTTTTAAACCTCACAATTTTTTGTGGGGTTTTTTTATTTACTTTTATTGAATGATGTTTGCCAAAATTGCTTTTTTAGTTAATCAAAAAGCCGGAAAAAAGAATATTTCTCATTTTATTAGTTGGGCAACGAATCAATTAAATTCCCAAAAAATTGATTTTCAATTATTCAATGATAATTGGCCTTCTTCTTTAGACACGTTTACCGATGTTTGGGTAGTGGGAGGAGATGGTACTATTAATTATTTCATTAATAAATATCCACATTGTTTAATTCCTATTGTATTATTTAAAGGTGGAACAGGTAACGATTTTGCTACTCAGTTATATGGAAATTTATCCAATCAAGAAATTTTTAAGAAAGTAATAGTTACTTCTCCAAAATATGTTGATGCCGGAAAGTTTAATAACATGCTTTATTTAAATTGTTTGGGAATTGGTTTTGATGGTGAAGTATTAAAGGCAATGAAAGCAATAAGGTTTATAGGAGGTCATTTTGGTTATTTAATTGCCGTTTTATTAAATATCTTTTCATTTAGGGAAAAGAAAATTGCTATAAAATCGGGTAAAAATTTTCGCAATGAAAGATTTTTATTAGCAATGATAAATAATTCGCCAAAAGCCGGCGGAGGGTTTCATATTGCTCCACCTGCAAAAATTGATGATGGTATTTTGGATATGGTTTTAATAAGTAAACTTCCCATAATAAAGCGATTAAGGTTTTTGCCGGTAATTGAAAAAGGTAAGCATTTGCATTTACCTTTTGTTGTACACGAGCGAGGTCATTTATTTGAGATTAATGCTGAAATGTTATTGCCCATTCAAGTAGATGGAGAACTAATATTTGCAGATTCAATTCGAGTAAAAGTTTTACCTCGCAAGTTTCTTTTTAGATATTGATGAAGTTAAATTGGATGTTATTTAGGTAAAGCGGTAAGAAATTTTTATTGCGAATATTCTTTACATAGTTTTACATAAATTTTTTAGCATGAAACATTTCTTGTTGTCTATATTTTCATTAATTATTTCTATTCATCTTTTATCTCAAGAACTACAACAAATTGAAGCCAAAAGAATTCAACTTCCCAATGGTTGGAGCCTTACACCTGTAGGCAAAAGTATAGCACTTGGCGATTTGCCATTGAATATTGCAGTTAGTAATAATAAAAAATTATTAGCAATTACCAATAATGGACAAAGTGTTCAAACTATTCAATTGATTGATGTTGCATCGAATAGAGAATTATCTAACATAATTATTCCAAAAAGTTGGTACGGATTAAAATTTAGTGCCAATGATAAATACCTATTTGCTTCCGGAGGAAATGATAATATTATTTGGAAATATATCATTAATAAAAATAAGCAACTAATAAAAGTAGATAGCATTGTTTTAGGAAAAGGCTTACCCAATAAAATTTCTCCTGCAGGAATAGAAATTAATGAAGCTAATAAAGAGTTATATGTGGTAACAAAAGATGATAATTGTTTGTACACAGTTAATTTAAAAACTAAAATTGTTACAAATAAAACATATTTAGGAGCAGAGGCCTATACCTGCCTTATTTCGCCCGATAATAAAACATTATATATATCTCTTTGGGGTGGAGATAAAGTATTATTCTACAATGTTGCCAAGAAAACTATTGTGGATTCGATGAATGTTGGAGATAACCCTAATGAATTATGTATAACCAAAAATGGGAAATATCTTTTTGTGGCAAATGCCAACGATAATTCTGTTTCTGTAATTGATGTAATAAAAAATAAAGTGATAGAAACTTTAAATGCGGCATTGTATCCTAATGCGCCAAGCGGTTCTACTAGTAATGGTGTTGCATTAAGTAGTAATGAGAAAACTTTATACATTGCTAATGCAGATAATAATTGTTTAGCAGTTTTTGATATAAGTGAAATTGGAAAAAGTAAATCCAAAGGGTTTATTCCCGTTGGATGGTATCCAACTAATGTAAAAGTAGTGGGAAATAAAATTTTTGTTTCTAATGGAAAAGGATTTACATCTTTAGCTAATCCACTCGGGCCTAATCCATTTGGAAATAAGCAAACAGTATCTTATAGGCAAGGCGATAATCAAAAACCAAAAGAAGTTCAGTATATAGCAGGGCTATTTAAAGGAACATTGAGTATTATTAATGAGCCTTCTAATAAGCAATTGAGTATTTATTCTCAAGCAGTATATCATAATACACCTTATTCAAAAAGTAAAGAACTTAATGCTGCAGGCGAAAGTGGA
The DNA here is from genome assembly GCA_027364735.1 of Hydrotalea sp. Lineage (GTDB taxonomy): Bacteria > Bacteroidota > Bacteroidia > Chitinophagales > Chitinophagaceae > JAKAJX01. The sequence goes on from DAHXOT010000047.1 coordinate 2,575, forward strand.
AACCCAATACCCATGAAAGTTGGAACATCCTCTCCAATAAAACATGTATTCTATATTATTAAAGAAAATAGAACATTCGATCAAGTATTAAGTGATGTGCCCGGCGGAAATGGAGATACCAGTTTATTATTGTTTGGCGAAGCCTATACGCCCAATCAACATGCAATTGTAAAGCAATTTGTATTATTAGATAATTTTTATTGTGATGCTGAAGTTAGTGCCGATGGTCATAATTGGAGTATGGGTGGATATGCTACTGATTATTTAGAAAAAACATGGCCAACCTATTATGGTGGAAGAGGAGGAGATTATGATGCTGAGGGAAAAAGAACTATTGCAAATAATAAAAACGGGTTTATTTGGGATTTATGTAAACGAAACCATGTTTCTTATAGAACCTACGGCGAATTTGCAGATGATTATAAGCCGAACATTCCATCTGTAAAAAATAATATGTGTAATTATTATACAGGATGGGATTTGAATTTTAAAGATTCAGCAAGATTCTATCAGTGGAAACAAGATTTTGACTCTTTACTTGCTTTAAATGTTGTTCCTCAATTTAATACCATTAGGTTTGGCAATGATCATACAGAAGGATTACGTGTAGGTAAATTAACACCCTATGCCCATGTGGCTGATAATGATTTGGCTGTTGGAATGTTTATTGATTATTTAAGTAAATCAAGTATTTGGAAAGAATCTGCAGTATTTATAGTTGAAGATGATGCACAAAATGGAGCCGATCATGTGGATGCACACAGAAGTACTGCATATATAATTAGTCCGTTTGTGAAAAGAAAATTTGTAGATCATACCATGTATTCAACAACCTCTATTCTTAGAACAATTGAATTAATATTGGGTATGCCACCAATGACACAGTACGATGCTGCTGCAATGCCTATGTGGCGTAGCTTTACACCCAATGCTAATTTTTCTTCTTTTAATTATTTACCCGAAACTGTAAATTTAAATGAGAAAAATAAAGCAATTAATAAAGCCTCGATGGATAGTAATGCATTCGATTTTTCTCATGAAGATAATGTTCCGGATTTTTTGTTCAATGAAGTGTTATGGCAAGGATTAAAAGGAAAATCGGCACCATCTCCCACTCGTGCAGCTTTTGTAAAACTTAGTAATAAAAAAGAAAAAGATAACGATTAATATTAAGGAATATCTTCTCCCATTGAGCTTATCCATAATTTAAACCAATCTTCTCTGGTAAGATGAATGCTATATGCTTGCTTTGCCTGTAATAAGCGATCGAGTTTTGTAGAGCCAATAACCGGTAAAATACCTGATGGATGTGTATGTAAAAATGCTATTATTATTCCCTCAATACTTGTATAATATTTTTTTGCTAATTCTGTTGTTGTTATATAAATACTTCTATAACGTGGGTGATTATCATCGTTGAATATACCACCTCCTAATGGCGACCATGCCATTGGAATAATTGACTTTTCGATGCAATTATCTAATGATCCATCTAAAAAAGGCTTTAAATGAAAAAGCGAAATTTCCATTTGATTGTATTCAATTTGCACCAACTTTTCTAATGCATTAACCTGATGTGGTAGAAAATTTGAAACTCCAAAATGGTTTATTTTTCCTTGTTTTTTTAGTTGTTCAATTGCTTCTGCTACTTCTTGTGGATTTAATAAAGGATCTGGTCTGTGAATCAATAGCACATCTAAATAATCTGTTCCAAAATTTTGTAAAGAATTTTCAACGGATTGAATGATGTGTTGTTTAGATGTGTTGTACGATTTTATTTGATGATGTTTTCTGTTTTCACTCATCATTTGTATGCCGCATTTAGAAATTATTTCTATTTGTAAGCGTAATGAAGAGGCTTGTTTAATCGCATTGCCAAATTCTTCTTCAGTTGTGTAATTACCATAAATATCTGCATGATCAAAGGTTGAAATACCGTTCTCAATACATAATTCAATCATTTTTCTATAATCAGTAGTAGAAAAATTTGCACCCCATTTTCCCCATCGCATGCATCCTGCAATAGTTGTAGAAATTTTAGTCATAAATGAATTTTACTAAAATTATCAAATTAAATAAGCTCCGGCTCTTGTTGGCTAAGGCAATGCCAACTTCCTAAGCCCCAAATTACATCGGTAGAATCTATGCCAATAACTTTTTTATTTGGAAAACATCTTTCAATAATACTTAGGGCTTTATCATCATTCATATCTCTATAAGTGGGCACGGCAACAATGGCATTGGCAATATAAAAATTGGCATACGATGCTGGTAGCCTTTGATTATCCCAAACAATAGGCTTGGAAGGCATAGGCAACTCAATAATATTTAATTGCTTGCCATTTAATAAACGCATTTCTTGCAATTGCTTTAAATTTTTTTGCAATAAAAAATAATTATCATCTGTTAAATTCTCTTCAACGGCTGCAAGTACGGTATCTTCATTAATAAAGCGAACAGTATCATCAATATGTCCATCTGTATCATCTCCTATTATACCTTCATCAATCCATAAAATTTGATTTACGCCATAATAATTGCTTAAGTAAGTTTCTATTTGTGATTGGTTTAATTGTGAGTTACGATTTGGATTTAGTAAGCAAGCTGTAGATGTTATTAGTGTGCCGGCACCATTAAAATCAACAGATCCTCCTTCCATAATAATGTTAGGCTTAAATACTTGAAGTTGTAATTTTTCTCCTATTAAAGTTGGTATAATATCATCTAAATCGTAAGGTGGGTATTTGTTTCCCCATGCATTATAATTCCAATCAATAATAGCTTTTTTATTTTCTTTTGGATTGATGATAAAGGCAGGTCCATGATCTCTACACCATGCATCATTTGTAGGATGCGTATAAAATTCAATTTTGTTTAAATTAACAGAATGCTGCAATAAATGCTCTATGGCAGAGTTTTTCATGGTTTCATTAGCAACATTAATACAAATTTTTTCACCTTCGGTTATTGCTTTTATAAATTTGCAATAGGGTTCGAAAATAGTATTAATTTTTCCTGGCCAACTGGCTTCTTTATGTGGCCAACTTAGCCATGTAGCTGTATGGGGATGCCATTCTGCAGGGAAAAAGTATCCCAGTTGTTTTGGTGTTAATTGCATTATTCTTCGTCTATAAATCGTTTGGTAATGGGTTGATAAGTGTCAATTCTTCTATCACGCATAAAAGGCCAATGGGTTCTATAAAAATCTGTTTGTTGGGTATCTATTTCCACAACTTCCGTTTCTTCTTTATCGTGTGAGGCTTTATACAAAAGAGTTCCGAAGGGATTACTAACAAAACTTCCTCCCCAAAAATTCATTAGGCCATTTTGTTCAAATCCAACACGGTTAACGCTTACAACGTGTACTCCATTAGCAATAGCATGGCTTCGTTGAATAGTTTGCCATGCATTGTATTGTTCAATATTAGTAGCTTCGTTTTGTGCTGTAGCCCAACCAATAGCTGTAGGATAGAATAAAATTTCTGCTCCCATTAAAGCGGTAATTCTTGCAGCTTCGGGGTACCATTGATCCCAGCAAATTAAAATACCAATAGTTGCAAATTTGGTTTTAAAAGTTTTATAACCCGAATCGCCGGGAGTAAAATAGAATTTTTCGTAAAAAGCAGGATCGTCCGGAATATGATTTTTTCTGTATTTACCTAAATAAACTCCATCGGCATCAATAACAGCTGTTGTATTATGATAAATGCCTTCGGTTCTTTTTTCAAATAGTGAAGCAATAATTACTATGCCCAATTCTTTTGCCACGGAACTTAGAATAGTAGTTGAATGTCCGGGAATAGATTCTGCTAACTTAAAATTATTATAATCTTCTACGTCACAAAAGTAGAGCGTTGTAAATAGTTCTTGTAAACAAACTATTTGAGCACCTTTAGTTGCAGCTATTCTAATTTGAGCTATTGCTTTGTTTAAATTCTCTTGCACATTAGAAGTGCAAGTCATTTGCACTATGCCAATTTTCACTTTTGCCATAATTAAAATTTAGTGGCAAAAATAATATATCAGTAAGGTTAATTTTAATTTTTTTATAGCTACTATTTTTTTTAAAATGATGGGGTTATTAAAACATAAATAAAAAAGGCTAACTATTATAGTTAGCCTTTAAATATTTTGCTCGACTTACTTGTTAACGGTACTAATATCTGTTATAACC
>DAHXOT010000040.1 GCA_027364735.1 Hydrotalea sp.
CTGTAAATCCGCTGTCTTTCGACTTCAGTGGTTCGAATCCACTCCTGCCCACAGTTCTTTGTTTTTAAACTAGAATTTTTGAAATGTAAGCGGAAGTAGCTCATTTGGTAGAGCGATAGCCTTCCAAGCTATAGGTGGCGAGTTCGAGCCTCGTCTTCCGCTCTTTTAAGTTTGGTGTTTACAGTTTACAGTTTGAAGTTAACTCAACTGGAAACTTACAAACTGAAAACTCTAAAACTGAGAATGGCCGTTGTAGCTCAGTGGTAGAGCACTTCCTTGGTAAGGAAGAGGTCGTGAGTTCAATTCTCATCAACGGCTCAGATTTTTGAAAAAGTTGAATTGTGTGATATCTTGCTGTTTCAACAAGATTGATAACATGATAAAAAGCAATAGTTTGAAATATTTTCAAACTTTAATATTAAAACACAACTAAAAACCGATAAAAATGTCTAAAGAGACCTTTAAGAGGGAGAAACCTCACGTAAACGTTGGAACTATTGGTCACGTTGACCACGGTAAAACTACTTTAACAGCTGCTATTACCACTATCTTATCTCAAAGAGGTCTGGCAACAGCTAAAAAGTATGATGAAATTGATGGTGCACCCGAAGAAAAAGAACGTGGTATCACTATCAATACTGCACACGTAGAATACCAAACAGTTAATCGCCACTATGCTCACGTTGACTGTCCTGGTCACGCTGACTATGTTAAAAACATGATTACCGGTGCTGCCCAAATGGATGGCGCAATTTTAGTTGTGGCTGCAACAGATGGTCCTATGCCTCAAACTAAAGAGCATATCTTATTAGCTCGTCAAGTAGGTGTTCCTCGTATTGTAGTATTTATGAATAAAGTAGACTTAGTAGACGATGCTGAGTTATTAGATTTAGTAGAAATGGAAATCCGTGAACTATTAAGTTCTTATGGTTTCGATGGAGACAATACACCTATTATTAAAGGTTCTGCTACCGGTGCTTTAGCAGGTGAAGATAAATGGGTAAAAGCTGTTGACGAATTAATGGATGCTGTTGATAGTTACATTCCATTACCTCCTCGTCCGGTTGATCAACCATTCTTGATGTCTGTAGAAGATGTATTCTCTATCACAGGTCGTGGTACAGTTGCTACAGGTCGTATCGAACGTGGTGTGATTAAAGTAGGTGAAGCTGTAGAAATCGTTGGTTTAATGGAAGCTCCATTGAATTCAACTGTTACCGGTGTTGAAATGTTCAAAAAATTATTAGATCGTGGTGAGGCTGGTGATAATGCAGGTTTATTATTACGTGGTATTGAAAAGAAAGATATTCGTCGTGGTATGGTAATTTGCGCTCCTAAGTCAATTACTCCGCATACCGAATTTAAAGGCGAAGTTTATGTATTAAGTAAAGAAGAAGGTGGACGTCATACTCCATTCTTTAATAAATATCGTCCTCAATTCTATTTCCGTACTACCGATGTTACCGGTGAAGTTTCTTTACCTGAAGGAACAGAAATGGTAATGCCTGGCGATAATATTAACTTAACCGTTAAGTTAATTCAGCCAATTGCTATGGAAAAAGGGTTGAAATTCGCTATTCGTGAAGGTGGTAGAACAGTAGGTGCTGGTCAGGTTACTGAAATCTTGAAATAAGTCAAGATCCATTCTTCTTCATTGAAGAAATAAACATACATTTAAAAGTCTTTGGTCAATAATCATACAATTTTGACCGGAGACTTTTGATTCATACGGGCATGGTGCAATGGTAGCATACGGGTCTCCAAAACCTTTGATCTGGGTTCGAATCCTAGTGCCCGTGCAACCAATAAATTGCTGATTTTTTAAATAATTTAAAATGAATAAAATTACTGCATATTTTAAAGACAGCTATCGTGAGCTTATTGAAAAAGTAAGTTGGCCTACATGGTTACAATTACAGCAAAGTACCGTAATTGTTTTAGTGGCTACCGTTATTATTACGGCAATGGTTTGGGTAATGGATTTTAGTAGTAATCAATTACTAAAATTAGTTTATTCATTATTTAAGTAGTGGAAAAGAAAATGGAAGATATAGTACAACAACAAAAAGAAACCAAATGGTATGTTCTCCGTGTAGTAAGCGGAAAAGAGCGTAGCGTAAAAGAATATTTAGATAAAGATATTGCTCGAAATGGATGGACGGAGATTATTAAGCAAGTCTTTCTTCCAATGGAAAAAGTGTATAAGGTTCAAAATGGTAAGAAAGTAATGCGTGAAAAAAACTACTTTCCCGGTTATGTTATGTTAGAAGTAGAAAATGGCAAACTAACAGATGATGTAGTTCAGCACATTAGTAACATCAGCAATATTATGCATTTCTTAACCGATGGTAAAGGTTCTAAGGGAAATATCATTTCATTAAGAAAAAGCGAAGTAAATAAAATGTTGGGTAAGGTTGATGAAATGAATGATCAGGGAGTTAGTATTAGCGAACCTTTTATTGTTGGAGAAACTATTAAGATTATTGAAGGGCCATTTAACGATTTTAATGGCGTAATTGAAGAAGTAAATGATGAGAAGAAAAAACTAAAAGTAACCGTAAAAATATTTGGCCGATCAACTCCTGTAGAGCTCAACTACATGCAAGTAGAGAAATTATCATAATTTCTTTCTAATTTTTTAAAAGCCACTTTGTTATATACATAGTGGCTTTTTCATTTTTATTTAATATCTTCATAGCATAGTTAGTTGATAAAAAATAAACCCCTAATTATAAATCCAGTTCTATGCGTGTAGCTCACTTAATTGTTACATATACAAATCCTGCACAAACAGAACGGATGATTAGGCAAATGCAACATCCAGAATTCGACTTTTATATTCATGTGGATGCAAAATTACCTATTGCCAGTCATGAGTTTCTTTCACAAATTCCCAACGTGTTTTTAATAAAAAAAAGAATTAAAGTAGAATGGGGAGGATATAGTACAGTGCAAGCGGTATTTAACTCGCTTCAGGAAATACTTGATTCTGGACGAGGATATGATTTTATCGGCCTCATGAGTGGTCAAGATTATCCAATTAAATCAGTGGATGAAATGCAATTATTTTTTGCTAAGCGAAAGGGGAAATTGCTAATGAAATTTAAGGCATTTGATGGAGAATGGGAGGAAGGAATGTTGCGAATAAAAAGATATTCTTAGCAAACTATCATTTTAAAGGAAAAAATTTTCTTGAAAAATTATTGAATTGGTTTTTACCAAAACGAAAGTTACCAAAAGGAATTAAGTTTTATGGCAGCTCAATGTTTTGGGCTTTATCGCCAAAAGCTGTAGAATATGTATTAAATAAAATTCATAACGATATCAAATTAAAAAAATTTTTCTATTATACGTTTGCGCCGGATGAATTTATTTTTCAAACTCTATTAATGAATTCGCCTTTTGCGGCGTATGTAATTAATGAAAATTGCCACTATTATAAGCATCCGCCTAAAACACCCAGCCCTAAAACTTTTACTAAAGAAGATTTTGAAGATATAGTTGCATCAGACCGAATTTACGCACGAAAGTTTGATATGCTGAAAGACCATCATGTATTGGATATGATTGATGCTTCTATAAACAAACATTCCTAAAATAATAATAATATTTAACAATGGCATATCTTTTAAATCTTGTAAACTTTAGCGGTAAAAAGGGTGAATTAACTGTTTTAGATAATGCTGACAAGTTATTGCCCTTTAAAGTTAAACGTGTTTTTTATATCTATAATGTAGATGATTCAATAAGAGGTGGTCACCGTCATCACGAAACAGTGCAAGCTGCAATTTGTATTCATGGTTCATGTACAGTATTTATAGACGATGGCGAAAAGCAAGAAGAATTTTTACTAAATAATCCCTCAATTTGTTTGATTTTAGAAACAAAAGACTGGCATACAATGTATAATTTTTCTAAGAATGCAATTTTATTGGTTTTTGCATCAACCACTTTTGATGAAAAAGACTATATCTTTAAACCATATCATGCCAAGTATGATACCTTACGATAATCTTGCGAAAGTGAATGAAAAGTATACCTTGCTTTTTAAAAGTAGATTCAATAGCTTTTTAGAAAAAGGATGGTATATTTTAGGAGAAGAAGTAAAACGTTTTCAAGAAGATTTTGCTGCATTTAACGGAGTTCGAAACTGTGTTGGAGTTGCAAATGGATTAGATGCATTAATAATTGCCCTAAAGGCACTTGAACTACCCTCAGAATCGGAAATAATAGTTCCTTCCAATACGTATATTGCTACTATACTTGCAATTGTTCATGCCGGGCATAAGCCAATTTTAGTAGAGCCCAATCTGCGTACATACAATATTGATCCAACCAAAATCGAATCCGCGATTACTAATAAAACAAAAGCAATTATTGTAGTGCATTTATATGGCAAATGCTGCGAAATGGGACCCATAAAAATGATTGCTGAAAAATATCAACTTCAAATTATAGAAGATTGTGCTCAAGCCCATGGTGCAAAATACAAAGGGAAAATTGCCGGCTCTTTTGGTGTTTTTGCTGCCTTCAGCTTTTATCCAAGTAAAAATTTGGGTGCTTTGGGCGATGCCGGAGCAATACTTACCAATAATGATCAACTTGCTAAAAATGTAATACAACTCAGAAATTATGGTTCAGATCGAAAATATTATAATGAAGTAATTGGATTGAATAGTAGGCTTGATGAATTACAGGCAATTTTCCTGCAAATTAAATTGCCTTATCTCAAGATGATTAATGAGCATAAGCGGAAATTGGCAAAGCTGTATTTAGAAAACTTAAAAAACGATTTTATATTACCTGTTGTGCAGGAAGATTATTATGATGTCTATCACATATTTAATATACGACATCCTAAAAGAGATGCTTTAAGAGCGTATTTACAAAAAAAAGGGATTGCAACCGAAATACATTATCCGGTTTCTCCCAATATGCAAAAAGCACTTATTTCAATTTTGGGGCATCAGTCTTTTCCTATATCAGAAGAAATTCATGCTACAACGCTTAGTCTTCCTATTTCATTCTGCCATACTGAAGCCGATATACTGTACGTGATTGATGCAATGAATGGTTTTTGATGATATTTACGTTGAAATTATTTTAAGAAGGAAATTATTTTTTAAAAATCTTCCCTTACCTTTGCCATCCCAAAAAAGTTCTTACGAATAAGAATGATTGAAGCTTGATGAAAATCAAGACTTGGGAGTTTTGTAAAAGCAAAACGTTATTACCAATTAAATCAAATTATCATGGCAAAAGAAATTACCGGCTTTGTTAAGCTACAGGTAAAAGGTGGACAGGCCAATCCTGCTCCTCCCGTTGGTCCTGCTCTTGGTTCAAAAGGTGTAAACATTATGGAGTTCTGCAAACAATTTAATGCAAGAACTCAAGATAAAATGGGAAAAGTTGTTCCTGTTTTAATTACAGTTTACTCCGACAAATCTTTCGATTTTATTATTAAAACTGCTCCAGCCGCTGTTCAATTAATGGAAGCTGCTAAAATTCAAAAAGGCAGTAAAGAAAGTAATCGTGCAAAAGTTGGCAAAGTTACTTGGGAACAAGTAGAAGTTATTGCCAAAGATAAAATGCCCGATCTTAACTGTTTTACTATTGAAAGTGCCATGAAAATGGTTGCTGGTACTGCACGTAGTATGGGGTTAAATGTAGAAGGTAAAGCTCCTTGGGAAAATTAATTTATTCATCTTAAAAAATTCAAAAAATGTCTTTAACAAAAAAAAGAAAAATTGCTGAAACTAAGGTGGATAAAAACAAGTTATATTCCCTTAAAGAAGCATCTGTATTGGTAAAAGAAGTTAACTGCACCAAATTTGATAGTTCAGTTGATTTACATATTCGTTTAGGTGTTGATCCTAAAAAAGCAGATCAACAAGTTCGTGGTACAGTAACCTTACCACATGGAACCGGTAAAACCAAAAAAGTATTAGTGCTATGTACGCCAGATAAAGAAGCCGAAGCAAAAGCTGCAGGTGCCGATTTTGTTGGCTTAGATGAATTTATTCAAAAAATAGAAAGCGGATGGGTTGATGTAGATGTAGTAGTTGCAACCCCTTCTGTAATGCCTAAAATTGGTAAATTAGGTAAAATATTAGGTCCTCGTAATTTAATGCCTAATCCTAAAACAGGTACTGTAACCAATAATGTTGCAGAAGCTGTAAATGAAGTAAAAGGCGGTAAAATTGCATGTAAAGTAGATAAGGCAGGAATTGTTCATGCCTCTATTGGACGTGTATCTTTTTCAGCCGAAAAAATTGCAGAAAATAGTCACGAATTATTAAATGCAATTATTAAGCTAAAACCATCTGCTGCAAAAGGTATTTACCTTAAGGCTGTAAGTATGGCCAGCTCAATGAGCCCCGGCATAACATTAGAAGTAAAATCATTATCAAACTAAATCCTGGCGATTCTAATTTAATTGGAAAATGACCCGGGTTTTTAAAAGTTTAGTTTATGACAAAAGAACAAAAAAATGAAGTGATTGAAATTTTGAAAGAAAAATTCAGTCAATACAATAATTTCTATATTACCGATACAGAATCTTTATCAGTAGCACAAGTATCTAAATTGCGTAAAGCTTGTTTTAATAAGCAAGTTGAAATGAAAGTTGCAAAAAATACTTTAATTCGTAAAGCATTAGAAGCAATTGATACCGAAAAATATGCAGGAATATACGATTCATTGCATAATGTTACTGCATTAATGTTTAGTGAAAATCCAAAAGAGCCGGCACTAATTATATCTTCTTTTCGTAAAGAAAATAACAATGAAAAGCCTGTTTTAAAAGCTGCTTTTATTAATGGCGATGTGTATGCAGGTAACGAAAATCTGAAAGCATTAACTCAAATTAAAACTAAGAATGAGTTAATTGGAGAGGTAATTGGATTGTTACAATCTCCTGCTAAACGTGTATTGGCTGCATTAATGCATCATCACGAAAAGCAAACTGCAGCAGCAGAATAATTAGATTACAGGTTATATGGTATAAGAAAGTTTTCTTGAACACTATAACTTTTAGTTTACATAACAATAAAACCAAAGCCCTTGAGGTTAAAATAGGGCAATATTCCATAACCTTCCGCCGGATTCGTTTAACGAAAGTGAAGGCGGTTTCTTAAAATTAAATTTTATGGCAGACATTAAAGCATTAGCCGAACAATTAGTAGGCTTAACAGTAAAAGAAGTTCAAGAATTGGCCGACGTATTAAAAGCCGATTACGGTATTGAGCCTGCTGCTGCAGTTGTAGTAG
>DAHXOT010000051.1 GCA_027364735.1 Hydrotalea sp.
CGGTGCGGTAGCTCAGTCGGTAGAGCAAAGGACTGAAAATCCTTGTGTCGGCGGTTCGATCCCGCCCCACACCACTTTAATCTTCTAAAACCCACGCTGGTCGTGGGTTTTTTAATTCCGTGCACGAAAGAGTGCGCGGAGAATTCCCTTTCTCATTTTTTTTCGGGTTCATTTTTGATGTTATTTTCCCAATATTTTCTCATTATTTGTGCGTGTTCTTCTCCTGTTGCTTTAATATATGTTCTAAATGACTTTTCAGTTTTATGACCTGATATGGACATAATCGTTGGAACGGGTACTTCCATCAAATACATATTCGTACAAAAAGACCTTCTGGCAGTATGGGTCATTAATTTTTCCCATTTCATAGTTTCTTCTTCAACTTTTTTTCTTCCCCTTGTAATCTGTTTGGTGAAAGGAATATTCAATTCAGGTATTCTTTCACCCAAATCCTTTAATGTCCTGTTGAATTCTTGATTGGTTGGACAGGGTGGTAATACACCTTGATATTTATCTATTATTTTTCTAACATTAGGATGTATCGGAATGGTTACTTTTTGTTTTGTCTTTTGTTGGATAGTTGTAAGAATATCATCTTGTATATAATCAAGATTTAACTTAGAATAATTACTAAATCTTAGTCCTGTATAACAACCCATAACGAATATATCCCGAACCTGTTCTTCCAATTCTGTTTTAAAGTTTGTTAAGTTCATCATCAATTGGATTTCTTGTTCATTCAAATAGATATTATCTGTTTCTTCCCGTTTGGTATTGAACTGTATTTCATTTAAAATATTGGATGGAATTAATTTCTTTTTCACTGCGTATTTCACCAACTGGCTAAAACACATAATATATTTTGAATGGGCGTTCATTGATAAATCAAGTTCTTCAATCAAATACTTACTAAATTCATCATGCAAATCCTGATTAATGTCTGTTATGAGGAATGCCCGTTTAATATGTTTTTGGAAATTGATTAAATGGTCTTTCGTTGTTCGGTAAGGTTTAATCGTATTTTCTTCTAATTGGTATTGGTTATCTTTTAATCTTATTCCGGTTTCACTATCCTTAATGAATACATCCATAAAATCTATCAAGGTTGTTTGATGAATATTCTCCCCAGTGAATTTTTCAGGTCTAACGATATTCAATATTTTTTGCTTGAAAACATCAGGGGAAACATTCTGTTTTCCATAGGAAGATAAATCATCAAATAAATGACGAATTTTTAAATCCAATTCCTTGAGGTTGGTTGTCGTTGTCTTTACTTCAACACTTCCTTTCACCGATTTTGGTAATCCTGTTTTGGTATCCCAATGTTCAGGTATAATACTATACCCGGGACAAAAAACAATTCTATTCCCACTGAAGGAAACCGATGTCCGGATCGTGGATTTTCGTTTGGCATTTTTATCTCGCAATGAATACTTAACACTAATCATCTTTTACTTTTTTTTAAACATCCCCACTATTTGACTTTTCAAAAACTTGTATTCCCTTCCTACTTTACGACCCGGTATTTCTTTTTTTATAAAACTGTCCGATATTTTTTCCGGTGTAGTTTGCAAAAATGTAGCAACTTGATTTCTGTTCCATACTTCATCTTTGTACTCAGTTCCAAACCGACAATCCTGTAAGCAAGTTTCCATTTCATTTCTAACAGCGACCTGAATTAAATCCTTTAAATCTTCCAAGTCAATTCCAATTACTTGATTTTTTTCTTTACTCATATTAATTACCTGTTTATTTTAGGTATGTTAAAAAATATAAATAAAAAAAACGGTAAACGGAAATCCGTAACGATGTTTCTTTGGAAAATTATTGAATTAATGAACTAGCAAAAGCCAGTTCCCCAGCGGGTTTCATGAGAAAGATATTTTTTTACCTGGTATCCCCCCTTGCCTGCCTGCCCCCGGGTATGAAAAACAATAGCTCAGATGTCTCCAAAAAATTTTGAGAAAAAAAATTAGAAAATTCAACCTGTCCTACTTGACTTATAAAAAAATAAAGTTTATGTTTTTACAGTACATAATTTATTAGGTAATGGAATAAATCTAAGTACATAAGATATTGTATAAACCCTCTTGTTAGTAGCTCCCATTACCAGCGAAATCAAGGGGGATTTATTTTAAAAGTGTTTTCATATTTTCAAAATGGTATCACCGATATTATTCCTCAAAAAATTATTGATTTATCTTCTTTGGTTAAAACCATAAAGAACAACCCTGAAAGAACCCTAATTGAATGGATAAGAATACTAAGGAAAGAAGATAAGGAAGAGTATAAAGAATTAAAAAGAACACTACCATACATCACTCCGAATTGTTCAGTCAATCAACGTAAATTATCCGGCGAAGACCTAACCAAAAATCTGATTTGTTTCAGCCAGTATATTTTTTTTGACATTGATACTCCAGGAAAAGAATACAAACAATATATCATCAAAAAATATGGTCATCAATTATCAATGATTTGTACTTCATCAAGTGGTGGTGGCGTTTCATTATTATTCAAAGTAACCAACACAATCACCAAGGATAATTTTGAAAGTATCTGGCATAATATCAGAACAAATATTCTACTGGATGAAAATGTTGATGAGAAATGTAAGGATATAGGTAGATGTATGTTTATATCATACGACCCACAAATATTTTATAACTACGATAATGAAATAACAGTAGAAATATCAGATACAAAGGATAGTGTAAAAGAGGAAAACCACCCTATATCATGTGGAGGGGATAATAATAGACTGATTTACTCTTTTTCTAATAAAAAGAAAAATGAATACTCATATTCTGTATTACCAATAGATATTGTATTAACTAAATTGGATAGAAGAACCAGAGTAATAGTTGATAATCCAATAATAGATTTTAAGCCAGTAGAATACGCAGAAGTATATATTCCTAAAGTTATAAAAGATGGAACCAAACATACTATCTATACAGCAATGATACATCAGCTGGTATATCTTAATCCTTCAATTGAAAAAGAATATATTTTCTCTTTTCTGTTTTATGTAAATAACAATTATGCAAAGCCGAAAATGAATATGAAGGAGCTGGTAAGATTATTCAATTTTGTTTATGATACTATTAAATCCACTGGAATTACGCATCATTCAACCATTACCAAATATGTTCATTTTAACCCCAGTTATAAATTAACCGGTAAGGAAAAAAGTATCTTGTCAAATACAATCAATGGATATTTTAAACGATACACCAATATCAATAAAATCATCGCAGCAAAGCAAGAACTTGGTTCATCAGGAATAAAAATCACCCGGAAGAAAATATCAAATTTGACTGGCTTATCAGTTAAAACTGTCCAAACTTATTTTAATGCTGAACCTATTGATATGGATGAAGTAATCTATAATATCAACCATCCTGATGACAATATAGCCCAGAACCAACCAGATTAATTCTGGTGAGGTTTAAATAAAATCTGATATAATTCATTAGTAAAAGAAATACATTCAACCAGTTTGATTTCTGTCATAAATGAAGAAACATTTCCTTAAAACAGGAAAAGTGAATTCAGGTACTAGTGAAAATTTTTTGAAGTAAAATTGAATTACCTTCTCAGGTACCCCCTGGAAAAGGGACTTTTCCTGAAAACAGGAAAGGTTATCCCAATCAACCAGTCGGAATTCCGACCGATTGAACTTACTATCATTTGGAAGAAAGTAAATTCAAAATACTAGCAATTGCCAGTATTTTATTGTCGTAATATTTAAAATCAATCAATTTTAGTTTCTGACCACTAGTATAATCATGATATCCTTGATAGGAATATCAATATCCCGAGTTCTCCGGTTACCAGTACTCAAGACCTTGTCTTGCAGTAACCACTTGGGAACTGTTCCATTCATCAAACATGACCATATTTCTTCAATTTAAATCTGAGTGTATTTATTAATAAAATATGATGAAAAGAGTATCGATAATCCTAACAGAAGAACAAGTCAGAAAATTGATGGCACTCGTAATAACAGAAAAGAAAAACCAAAGACAATGAGTTTAGAATATAAACTACCCAAAGAAGATGAAGAAATGGTGTTCTACTTCCCCCCGGAAATCATAAAAGGAAATGACTATGAAAAAACTGACGCAATCTTCTATGTTAGGAGTAAACTTGAAACAATTATTAAAGAATATAACATCAGTCCCGACCAAAGTATTGGATTTGTAGCTGATATAACCACCATGGAGTTTTTGATGGTTGAATTTATTTTAGGATATATGAAGTACTGGGGTCTTAATATTCCTGACCTTGAGAATGACATTGATGTTTCAGTGCCAGACAAGTTGTGATATCTGAAGCCGATCGGCTGAAGTGTTCAAATTCAAGTTTTTATGGTTTAGAAACACGTGCCAGTCAATTTTACGATTACTCCCGGGTAAAAAGACCCTTAAAATTCACCGAACCACTTCCTCCAAATTTACAGTAAGTTCAAAATTTCTGTGGTGCCGTTTTTATGAAAAGTGGCGCTAATAAAACGCTAATTACCAATGCAAATTAAAAAATAGCATTGCCAGTAGTGCCAAAAGGCGTAGCATAGCCTCATAAATGGAACTACTATGACAACAAAAATCAAATCATCAGAACATCTTGAAGAAATTGAACTCAACAAACTTTTAAAGTACTTGTATCAAAATGAACTATGGATTTATTACATCATGGTTCGTTTGGGTGTTTCAACTGCATTACGTTATTCTGATTTATCTCGCATACGTTGGTGCGATGTACTAAATAAAAAGGCATTAACCATAAAAGAAAAGAAAACAGCTAAGGTTCGAGAAATCCCCCTTCAACCTGAATTAGTTGATACAATTCAAAAAGTATATACTAAAATGGGTACATCAAATCTGAATAAAGTGATTATACCATTACATATCCGAACAATCAACAAGCAAATAAAATTGTATGCCGCTAAAGCGGGTATTAGAGGGAAAAGAATATCAACTCATACTTGGAGAAAAACATTCGGTCGTGAAGTGTGGCGTCGAAATAATTTTAGTGAGGGGTCATTGGTTAAATTATCTCAACTATTCAATCATAGTTCTATTGCTATAACAAGAATATATCTTTCAATTACTAAGGAAGAGGTAAATGACCTTTACAACTTACAAGATTTGTTTGTGTATTAGTAAGATGATAACTCTAAGATTATAAGATATAATCAAAATTAAATTTACCGTTTTCATTTGCCAAGGCATAATTAGTACAAGGGTATAAGTTGTAAGACTTAATATTTTCTTTATCTCGGACTGCTTTAAACATTACTACCCCCTCAAGTTTTAAAACACCTATATCAACGAATTCTTTTGTAATTATAATATTTAGCCCATCGTTTTCTGTTATAGAACTTGAATAAAGAATGCCTATTTCATTACCATAATATTCTTTAATTGCATGTAAGAAACCTGTTGTTAGTAAATATTTTTTTGCATCATCGTATTTTTTTGCAGCCGCTTCAGAAAAGAATGAACAAAATAATAAATACTTATCTAAATCATCTTGGCTATATTTTGATGATATATAATTGCGGAAGTGTACGTTCAGTTGTTTTACAAATTCATTTTTATTTTCTGCTTCGGAATAGAAAGTTAAAACAACGAATTTAATTGGATTAATGATTTTCCATTTCCCAATTGTAAAATATTTAGTTTCAAAATTTGATTTTGAATCAAATAATTCTTTACAAGATTCTAATAAAGATGTCATTTGCCCATTAGCCTTAAGTTCCTTAAACGGAAGGGAAGCATAAAATACAGATTCACCTTTTAAATTAAATCTACCCAATTCAATTTTATTTTGGTGCGGGTTGTAACTCAATTGTGAAGAATTGTTAAAAACTTCGCCGTTAATATTTTCTCTGCTTCTTAAAATAAAAGTGTCCTGTAAGAACTGGATTGGAATTGGTAGATTTGATATTAATTCTAAACAAAGTTTTTTGATTTTGACAAAATCGGGTGTTGCTAATTCAATTTCATTTTTAATTAAATCTATAAAATTAATTACTTCTGTTTTTGTCAAATTAATTGTTGTTCTTTCAATGTTATTTTCGTCAAACTGCGACCCAAATTCAATAATTCTATAATTTCCCATATACAATAAATTATTTGTTTTGGGGGCTCTTAATGTTCTAAATATTTTTAAACAAGTAATTCTCGATGTCTATCAAGATACTCAAAATTGTATCGGCTCAAGTTTTGAATTTTTTCTTTTCCACTAACTCCTATTTTTTCATAAGCTGAACTTTCAATTGTATCAGAAAGTAAAATCTTTCCTTGATGGTCAAAACTAATCAAGTGTTTATCGAATAATGCATCATAAGTTGGGGACAACAATATACCATTATGGACATCAAGTCTTTCTTCATCTGTTGCTTTTGACCATGGCACTATATGTGAAGCAATTAGAATTTCCAATTTATTAAACTTGGTAACAGCACATTCATATTCCCATCTATGAATAATTCTTTTTCTATAAGCACCTTGTCCTACTCTTGATGTGACTAATCCTGAACGTTCTGTTTTATTTGGTAATAAAATGTCTGCATAATCAGGCTTGTCTTCATTAACTTGATTTATTTCAAACTGTTCTGGGGAAACAGGTATGTATGCTCCTTTTCTTTTAAAGAAAAATTTTATTCCAACTCGTTCAGTTTTATTAATATCCGGTGTGTCAAAATAACCAATATCATAAAACTCCAATTCAGAAATAAATTTCACATAACCAATCCTTTCATATTCAAATAGAAAAACACGCTTACCATTATTTATGTGTTCTCTTAATGCTAAATTTCCTTTTATAAATTTCATATCGCCAACCTGCCCTTCTCCAGTGTAACTGAAAATATTAGGGTTATCCCAACCATCTTTATATCCATACTGTGATCCAGATTTCCCTGAAAAAATAAAAATGTAAGGAACTTTAGCTGAAGGAGCAATGCCCCCTTGACGGTTTCCACCATAATAGTCATGGATATCTGACCTTTTATAAATATGGTTCGGTATAAATGGATTTTTGTCCAATATTATTTATTCATTCTTTAATCTATATAAAGATATTAAATCGTTTAAATGTTTTCTCTTCTATTAGAAAAAGAATTTGGTCGTTTTTGTATGCTTTTTTTAGCCAGTGTATAATACCCTAATATTAGGAAAATTGTCTTTTATAAATAAACTATTTTGAATGCAATCAATTTATTTCAGTCACAAAAAAAGGTATAGTCAATAACCAGGTTTAATGATAAACTATACCTTTTTTCAGAAATAAATTTTTATAAATATTGTTATTAATGAGCTGCTAAATATGAAATTTCAGATTGTGATAATATCCTGCGATATATTCTTGTTTCATCAATCTTGCCTTTGAAATAAACATTCCCAGCTATCGGATCAGGATAAAGACCAAAATACATTGGCCATGTATTATTAGTTTTAATAGCAGTTCCAACCCAAAGTCTAGTAGAAACCAAGGAACCATCTAAATATAAATTACCTCCATTTGAACTATCAACAGTAAACACAACATTATGCCATCTTAGGTCACCTACATTCCCAACATAAAATGGTGGATTACCATATCCTCCAATTACATTATTATTTCTGCTTGACACATACCAAGGATTAATACTTCCACTATTTGCAGGAGAAATCTGAATATTCCATCCATTCCAAGAAGCTCCTGAGTATTTGCTTAATAATGAAGTTCCATTATTATTAGTTTGTGAAGTAGCGTCATAATAAAACCAAATGCTAATAGAAATTGGTAGGGTGTTTAAACTTGTATCATGGCTAATTTGAATGTAATTATTAACTCCATTAAAAGAGTATGCGCTATTAGCAGTTCCATATCTGTCTGTTGTTAAAATAGCACCATTAACTATTCCGTTTAAGTTATTTCCACTAACATCATTAGCATTACCTGTAAATGGATAGTATGCAACAAGTCCATTTGACAATCCCATTTGTATATCTATTAAATAAATCAGTTGATTGAGAAGGATTATTACATTATTGTATTCGGTTGTTAATGAAATTAGTTGTGTTTGTATTTGTGAAATATTACTATTATTTGTGACTAATAATTGATTGTTATATCGTATTGCCAATAAAATAGAATCTACTTTTATTTGCGTAACTAAATATTGTGTTTGTAAGTTATTCAGCAGCTTTGTATCAGTATTTATCATTCCACTCAATGAATCTATTTTGATATTAATTACAGAAAATACTGAACTGATTTGAGATGATAAACTCTGGTATTGATTTGTAAGTGTTAATAGTTGTGATTGTATTAGATTAATATTGAAATTTGAAGAATCAATTTTTGTATTTAATGTCGCTATGCTTGAAATTAACCCAGAGACGGATGTTTGTAAGCTTGATATCTTACCATTAATTGAATTTAACAAAGATGTATTCAGCGTTGCTTGGCTATAAACAGAATCAATAGATTTTTGAAGTGAGATTACCAGAAGCAACAGACTATCGTTTTGTTTTTGAAGCGAAGATATTTGTTGAGTAACGGGTGTCAAATCTGTTTTGGTACAACTAATAGTATTAAATGTAAGAACCGTTACGATAATTGTAGGTATAAAAAAATTAATTTTTTTCATTGCTATGATTTTAATTTTATTGCTTCTTAAAATTTATAAACTCCACCAATGCCTCAATAACGAGCATTTACTGAAGATGTAGTTGTACTATTGTATTGAGAGATTAAATACACTATAACTGATATTGGGACTGAATGAAAAGCCTAATTCTGAACCATTGCTATTTCTCAAATTATAGTAACAAAATCCAATTAACTATTACTTTAACTAAAAAGTATAACCTAATCTTAAACCAATAAGATTTGCACTTGAGTTTGCTCCTGATGTTTTGAATGATTCATACCTTATACCAAAATCTATTTTTGAGGTAAAAAAATAACCGGCACAAATTGCCCATGTTAAGCCACTTGCATTGCTGCTAGATATACCAGAAATACTACCAAAAGTATAGCCTACTTGTGGTTCAATATTAAATGCACTACCACCAACTTTATAGCGAACACCTGCTTTAATGGGAATAGTATTCCATGATGGCAAAGAAGTGCCTAAAATAGATTTTCCTGCATAGGATATATATCCTGCTGAGGCTGTAATATCAACATCTAAAGATGTTGAGAAAGCTGCTTTTGCACTTGCACCCAAACCCGTATTCCAACCAGTACTTAAATCACCTGATGGTAAACCTATTTCAGCACCTACACTTATTGTGGTATTTTTGGATTGCTGGGCATTAGTTGATAGAACTGTTATTAAAGCGATAAAACAAATTGAAATTGATTTTTTCATAATTGGTTGTTTTAGTTTTTCCTACTCATTAGGCTTTTCGGTTACGCCCCGTTTGAATGGTTTCTAGTCTCCATTTGGAGATATTTAAAATCGGGCTGCCATTACAACAACCTGATTTAGTCCCCTTTGATTTTACATGCAAGTAATAAAACGAATAATCTATTTCAAATGACTTGGATACTATTTCACTGATATTTCTTTAATCTTAGAAAGTGGCTTATAAGAAATTGATTTGTGATTACTTATGAATATAATACTTATCATATTTTAATACATCGTGACTCCAATTCATTTTTTTCTTAATTTTAAACATGCGTTTTGCAACCAATTTTCTTTTAATATTTATAATTTTTTGTTTCCAATCCTATGGACAAAAGAACTTACTACAATTCTTAAAATCTGATACCAGCTATACAGTTATCAAAGGAGTTTCACGGGATAATAAAATTGTAAAACTTCCTGTCGAACTGAATTGTGAAGAAGGGAAACATCATTATATAGTTAAGGCTGGTAGTTTGTATGTCCAAGTAGACGGCTCAGGGAAAATATATAAGATTGATAGTTTAGGAAATCCAATCCGGTTGGATAAAACTTGTTATGAGGGGTATAATTTTATGTCGTATAATTTTACGGCTAACAATAAATTTTACAGTTTAGGTGGTTGGGGTTTCTGGCAATATAACGGTGCTTTACGATATTTTGATAAAATAAATAAAGAGTGGGAAATATATCCTTTAAATAAAGATGTTCCATTTGCTCAATACTTCAACGCTTCAGTTTTCCATGATTTTGTTAGTAACACACTGTATTTAATCTATGAGCCAGTTCTTAACAATTATGTAAAAATCCCTGATAAAACAAATTATGATACATTAAGTGTGGAATGTTTAAATATGAACTCTTTATTGTACTGGGATAAACCTAAACGATTAAATAAAAATCTATTTTTAAAGAATATTCTTGCTCCATCATCAAATGTATCTGTATTTTCAACTGATTTAGGAATGCTTGTTGAAACCGTCAACTATTTTTTATTATTAGATTTTAAAAACGAAGCAGTTTATCAAATTAATAATGATTTGGGTGCTTCAATTATTGCGAACATTGTAAAAAACCCTAAAGGATTTATTATTACCAGAAAAGGGTCTATTAATTTTTATAACCCAGCGAAAGATAGCATTACAACAATTCCACTTTCATTAAAAGATTTCGTGAAATTGGATAAAAAATTATTCATCGATGAACCAAAACAAAGTAATATTCACTGGAGTCTGATTTTAATTATATTTCTTTTCACCCTATTAATTTCTGTATCTGTGTTGATTTTCTATAAACAAAAAAATCAAATCAAATCACTTGTACATGAATTACAAAAGAAAAATAATGGTAACGGCCATAAAGAACTTACGATTGATAAATCATCCATGTTTATTTTCAATCTTACAGAAATAGAAAAAGTAGTATTAGAATTATTATTAGAAAATACCAGTGCCAATCAATTTACTTCACTAGATGAACTGAACCGTGTATTGGGAGTAAAAAATAAAGATGTTCATGTTCAAAATAAATTACGTTCTGAAGTTCTTCACATGATTAATGAAAAGTTCATGGTTTATGCTTCAATAAAAGATTTACTGATTGAACGAGAAAGAACTGAATTTGATAAACGTGTTTATCAATATAGAATTAATGAAAAATATTTGAATAAATTGAAGTGAAAATAAACACTCCCTTTTAGGTTATTCATGTTACTTCCTGTCAAACGACACTTTAATTTCATTCAATTGCGCGCGTTATCGTGCGCACCAATAACCCAAATATCAAGTTTAAGAACTCCCAATCAAGTCTAAGCCCATATATACAATATTGATTTATAGTATGAAAGATGTTTGTAGTGTTTTTAACAATGACATCCTAAGCACGCCCCACACCACTTCGAAGATTTAAAACCCACGCTGGTCGTGGGTTTTTTAATTCAGTGCTCGGAAGAGTGCGGAGGGATTGTACTTTCTCAAGATTTTTCAGGTTTATTTTTCACATCTTTTTGCTGTTATTTTCCCAATGATTTCTCATTATTTGTACGTGTTTTTCTCCCGTTGCTTATCCCGAACTCACGTTATTTTAAGTAGATTTCTCGGTCGTTCCTCCCTCGAAATGACGATTCCGCGTCATTTCGAACGAAGTGAGAAATCCGCCAAAGAAAAAACCTACAACATTTATTTTAAGAAATTTCTCGTTTCGATTCTCTACACTCGAAATGACGGAGGGAAGTAGCTCCATCGAAAAGACGAGCACGCCCCACACCACTCAGAATACGCACAGCAATGTGCGTATTCTTTCTTAAGATATTTTACATCAATCAACTATGGGTTCTAAACATTGTAAAACGATAAAATCTTGGTATTGATAAGAAATAGGCAGAAACTGAAATCTGAAAGCAAAGAATTGGCTGTAAGATAAAAGCCAATAATAGCAATTATATTTACAATAAAGAAAATAAAAAGTTGCTTACCTAATTAATGTTTAGTTTTCATTTTATTCAACTATTGCTATATGCACTTATTTGTAATATTAATATCTATAGTTTTAATACTTATACTAATTATTACGGTTTTTAAAATTAATCCGTTTATTGCTTTTTTATTGGTTTCGGTGGTAGCAGGTGTATTATTGGGCATTCCGTTAACACAGGTTGCAACCTCTATTGAAAAGGGAATTGGCGATATGGCCGGTTCTACTTTAATTGTATTATGTTCGGGTGCTATGATTGGTAAATTAGTAGCGGAAAGTGGTGCTGCTAAAGTAATTGCCGATACAATGATGAGAATATTTGGAGAAAAATATATTCAGTGGGGAATGTTATGTTCGGGTTTTGTAATTGGTGTTCCGTTATTTTATAATGTGGGTTTTGTTTTAGTAGTTCCTATTATTTTTACGCTAATTTATCAGTATAAATTGCCACCTATTTTTGTTGCACTGCCTATGTTGGCTTCCTTATCGGTTGCACATGGGTTTTTACCACCACATCCATCACCTTCGGTTTTAATTGCCATTTTTCATGCCAATATGGGCCGAACTTTTTTATTTGGAATAATACTTGCTATACCGGCAATTATTTTAGCAGGCCCTGTTTTTTCCAAGTTGGTTAAAAATATTCAGCCTTTACACGAATTACCATTAATTAGTCATTCAAAAGTTATAACAAATTTACCGGGTGTATTTAATAGTTTTTTTTCGGCATTATTTCCTGTGTTTTTATTAATAATAACTACAATAAGTATTAATTTTTTGCCGGCTAATTCTTATTTTGTTAAAGTAGCAGGATTTATTAGCAGCCCTTCTATTTTAATGATATTTGCTGTAGTTGTAACAAGTTTTTCGTTGGGTATTTTTTATGGTAAAACCATTAAAAATATCATGAACATTTTTGAAGCGGGTATTAAAGACATTGCAATTTTAATATTAATTATTAGTTGCTCGGGTGCATTAAAGCAGGTATTGGCCGATAGTGGTACAAGCGATCAAATTGCTGTTTATTTTCAACATTTGCCAATACATCCACTTATTTTGGGTTGGCTGCTTGCTGCTACATTACGAGTTTGTTTGGGATCGGCTACAGTAGCCGGATTAACCACTGCTGGTATTATTGCACCATTACTACATGCATCGCAAGTAGATGCCAGCTTAATGGTATTATCTATTGGTTCGGGAAGTTTAATGTTTTCGCATGTAAACGATCCGGGATTTTGGATGTTTAAAGAATATTTTCAATTATCTATGAAAGATACTTTTCGCTCATGGTCGTTAATGGAAACAATTATTTCAATTGTAGGATTAATTGGGGTGATGATATTACACGCATTAATTTAATTCTTCTTCCATTGATGATGAAAAAATGTTTCATCATCAGTATCATTTCGTTGAAAAGTATGAGCTCCAAAATAATCTCGTTGTGCTTGCAATAGATTAGCGGATAAATTGGAGGTGGTTATGGCATTCAAAAAATTAATGGCTTCGCTAAAACAGGCAATTGGTATATTATTTTCAATACAAATAGATACAGTTTTTGTAAGTGAAGGTTTTAAAGCTTTAATTTTTTCTATAAAGTAATTGGATAATAAGAGGTTATCGGTTGTTGTAAAAACATTTACCAATTCTTGCATTAATGCAGAACGAATAATACAACCGTTAGTCCAAATTCTTGCTATTTCGCTTAAATTACTTTGCCAACCAAATTTTTTAAACGATTCTTCAATTAACCAAAATCCTTGAAAATGATTAATAATTCTTGCCAGTTCATAAGCTTGTTGTAATTGCAAAATATCAATAGAAAAATTATTTTTTGAAGTACTGCTATACGCTTTATGTAATGTAGTTCTTAAGTTTTTATAGGCAGAAATATATCGGGCAAAAAGAGCAGTGGCAATTAAAGTAGCCGGAATGGTTTGTTGCGTAATTTCAATAGTAGCCCAATTGCCGGTTCCTTTACTTTGTGCAACATCAGCAATTTTGTTAATTAGCCAATCGTTATTTTCTTTTTCTTGCAAAATAGAAATGGTAATATCTAATAAATAACTATTGAGTGATGTTTCTTTCCAAGAAGTTAAAATGGCTGCAATTTCATCGGGGTTATATTGTTGCGATAATAAAATGTGATATACTTCGGCTAATAATTGCATTTCAACATATTCAATTCCATTATGTATCATCTTTATAAAATGCCCACTACCATGTTCGCCAATATAAGCACAGCAGGGTTTATGCCAAATATCTTTTGCGGCAATAGCTTCTAAAAATGGTTGTACAATAGTATAAGCATTGCTGTTACCGCTTGGCATTAACGAAGGGCCATTTAATGCTCCTTCCTCGCCGCCGGAAATACCACATCCAATAAAAAAAACATTTTTTTCACTAAGTAATGCTTGGCGTTTTTCAGTATCTAAAAAATAACTATTACCACCATCAATAACAACATCGCCGGCAGATAAGTAGGGAGATAATTGTTTTAAAACATCATCTATTGCTTTTCCTGCATGTACCATTATAATTATTTTTCTTGGCTTTTGTAAAGCAGCAACAAATAAGGCAATATTATCAAAAGCTTGTGTGGTAATTAATTCCGGAAATTCTTTTTTAAAATTTTCGGCAATATTCTCTTCTTCATTTGGTACATGCCGGTTATACATAGCCAAACTAAAGCCATGGTTAACAAAGTTTCTGCATAAATTTTTTCCCATTACGCCTAAACCAATAATTCCTATTTCTGATTGATGAAATAATTCGTTAACTATTTCTGTAACAATTTCATTAGGCTTTTTTTCTATAGAAATGTTGATAGATGAATAAGGCATTTCCAGTGTTTCAAATTGCGATTGTAACAAAGAAGTTGGAAGAAAATGTTGTTTTCTCTCAGTCATTTGTTGCAAAACTTTATTGTAAGAGCCCGTTAAATGAACAAATTTGATATTGCTTTTGCAATTAGTATTTAATATATTTCTATACGATTCTTTTAAAGCCGAGCAAGCTAATATACACGAGTTGTTTTGTAGCTGATTGTTTAATAATAGGTTTAATTGTAACAGCCATTCATGTCGGTCTTCATCGGTTAAAGCAATTCCGTTTTTCATTTTGGCAATATTGTTAGCACTATGAAAATCGTCGGCATCAAAAAAAGGAATTTTAGTTGTTTGAGACAGTAATTTGCCAATAGTTGTTTTACCTACTCCCGAAACACCCATTATAATAATAGCAATATTTTTTTTGGCTACCATAGTGTAGTAATTATAGTTGGAAATTTAGGTATAAAATTGTTTATAGCTAAAAATAAAAAAGCCAACCGAAGTTGGCATAAATGATATTCAGAATTGGGTATTAGTATCTTTTTTTAAAGTTGCGGTTATTATTTCTATTATCTCTACCAACGCTGTTATTTCTAACATCTCTTCCTCCGCCGGGGGTATTATTTCTGTTATCTCTGTTACTCATGTTCATATTTCTATCACGGCTTCCACCATTGTTTCTGTTTCTATTATCTCTTCCTCCAAAATTTTGTCGGCGATTATTGGTTCTGGCATAATCATCTCTTTCAAAATTTTGATTTCTATGTTTAATATAAGGTGTATTGCTAAATTCTAATTCTCCGCCTGTAATACTGTTTAATTCAACTCTAATAGTATCATCGTGTACCAATTCTTTGTGCCAATTGCTGTAGGCTAATTTCATGTAATAAGCAATAGCATGAGCAAAGCCCGCTTTTTTTTCAGGGTCTTCTTCTTTTAGTGCTTTATCAATTACTATTTCTAAGTTTTTACCTAAGTGAGAATATTTTGGGTAACGTTTAGGATAAGGAAGGGGATCGGGTTTGGCTTTATAGGTTTCTTTTTGAGGAATTGGATAAGGACTTTCAACCTTTAATTCAAAGTTGCTGATAAAAAATAAATGATCCCAAAGCATGTGCCTGAAATCTTCAACATTTCGCAAATGCGGATTTAAAAAGCCCATTAATTCAATTACGGCTTTTGCCTGAAGATTTCGTTTTTCTTCATCTTCAATGCTTTTAACGTATTCTACCATTTTTTGAATATGGCGACCATATTCACGCATACTTAAGTAGTTGCGATTGGTGTTATAGTCCATGTTTTCGTACTTCATCTGTTGCAAATGTAAGTATTAGCAGGTGTTTTGTATAATTTTTATCTGTTGCAACAGAAATTATTTTCTGGAGTTTGGGTATATGGTTTATTGGCAATTTATTAATCATTGGCTCAAATGTTTATCTTCGCCAAATGGAAAATTTGTTACAGCAATTAGAATTGTATAAGAAAGAAATTACTGCAGAAACGGCAAATACACCAGAGGCTGTTGAAGCATTTCGCATAAAATATCTTGGAACAAAAGGCTTATTAAAAGCCGTAATGGGCGAAATGAAAAATGTGCCAAATGAAAGAAAAAAAGAGTTTGGCCAATTATTAAACGAGTTTAAGCAATTTGTAGAGCTGAGGTATGAAACGCTAAAATCGCAGCATTCAACAACAGCAGATAATAATAATGAAAAAATTGATTGGAGTTTGCCCGGCGATAATGTTACGGTTGGTACACGCCATCCTTTAAGTATGGTGCGTAATCAAATAGTTTCCATTTTTCAGCGGTTGGGTTTTGCTATTGCCGAAGGCCCTGAAATTGAAGATGATTGGCACAATTTCGGTGCTATGAATTTACCCGAAGATCATCCTGCAAGAGATATGCAGGATACGTTTTATATTAATCAAAATCCATCATGGTTATTACGTACACATACCAGTAGCGTACAAGCTCGTGCAATGGAAAAGCAAAAGCCGCCCATTCGAGTAATTTGTCCGGGACGTGTATATCGTAACGAAACTATTAGTGCACGGGCACATTGTTTTTTTCATCAAATAGAAGGATTATATATTGATGAAAATGTAAGCTTTGCCGATTTAAAGCAAACCTTATACTTCTTTGTTCAGGAGTTTTTTGGGAAAGATACCAAAGTTCGTTTTCGCCCATCTTATTTTCCGTTTACAGAGCCCAGTGCAGAAATGGATATTAGCTGTTTAATTTGTGGAGGCGATGGATGTACAGTTTGTAAACATACAGGTTGGGTAGAAATTTTAGGTAGTGGAATGGTACATCCTAAAGTGTTAGAAAATTTTGGAATTGATAGTAACAAATATACCGGCTTTGCCTTTGGTATGGGTGTTGAGCGAATTTGCCAATTAAAGTACCGAGTAAACGATTTACGTTTGTATTCGCAAAACGATGTTCGGTTCTTAAAACAGTTTACAAGTGTAGTGTAAATGAATTTGTTGTAAGTAATTCTTTTTGTAAATTATTATTTATGCAACGAAAAATTATTTTTATATTATTTGTACTAATTAGTACTACTTCAACTTTATTATTTGCACAAAGGGAAATTAACAATTGCCCAATTGCTATTTACTTTAAGAAAGACACTTTTTATAATAACAAATGTGACACAACAATAAAAGATATTTATTTCAATATAATTGCCAACAAGATTATTATTGTTTACAAAAAAGGTACAAAAGGTAGGTTTATACCTGACGAAGTTTTTGGGTATACAAATGCAAAAGGTCAATTTTATAGAGTTGACAATAATGATAAATTCGAGTTAAGGGATAAAAAGCAATTTTATTTTTATTCACGAAAATCAGGTAAGGGAACAAATTATTATTTTAGTAAACAAATTGATTCAAAACTATTTAGGTTTACAAAGAAGAATTTGTATTTGCAATATGATTCAACAACAGTTAAGAAAATTCTTGACAATAAATATTATAAACGAAAACTCTAAGCATATTGCTTCACTTGTTGTCTTGATTTAAAACATCGTCTAATAGCTATCATCTGCAGTTGTTGAAACATAACAATTAATGCCAAGCAAAAGTTCTTAACTTCATCAACAAACTAATTTTTAGTTCCGGACTAAACTGTATAAAATAGTTCATTCTACCTATTTATTGGGTAGAAACATTTATGCTTCAACTTTTTTTGTATGCAAATTCATTGTACAAAAGGTATTGTTTTACGAACAATTATTTATGGCGAAACAAGTATTATTACAACCATTTACACAGAATTATTTGGCATACAACATTATATTGTAAAAGGCGTAAGGCAAGCCACTAAAAAATCACACAGTAAAGCTATTTATTTTCAGCCGGCTGCTATTTTGGAGGTAGAAGTTTACCATAATGAGCTAAAAAATTTACAATTTATTAAAGAGGTTCAATGGGCAGTTATTTACGAACAATTATTTTCTAATGTAACCAAACATGCAATAGCAATTTATATTATTGAGTTATTGCATCGTTGTTTAAAGCAGCCCGAGCCTAATTCGAATTTATTTTATATAGTTGAAAATATTTTACAAAAAATAGATACGCAAGCAGATAGCTATATTGCTAATATTCCTGTGTATTTTATTCTGCAATTAACTGCTGAACTGGGATTTCAAATTCATGGTAAAATTTCGGAAGATACGCCTATACTCGATTTAAAAGAAGGTCAATTTGTGAAAGAAACTCCACTACACCCGTATTATGTTAGCCATGATCAATCTTTAATTATTTCGAAACTATTGCATCTGAAAGATGAAAATGAATTGGGGAATATATTACTGAATAGAGCATTACGCCAGCAATTGTTACAAACCTTGCAATTGTTTATTGGTTTGCATATTGCCGACTTTGGCGAAATAAAAAGCTTATCAATTCTACAAGAAATTTTAAGCTAAATATTTTTTTCCTCTTTTAATCCATACTGTTTTAATTAGTACAAAACTTATTATACTATAAAGTAGTATATCGAGCAATAAATTAAAGAGCGAAAAATATCTTTCGGCCATAATTTGTTTTTCGGGTTCGGCATAAAAAAACACTAAAGGCCAGCCAAATGAAGTATAATTTTGAAAGGGAGATGTAAATTTTGAGACACTAAACGTAACACTTACAAATAATACAACAGTAATTAACGAGGCTAACGAAGCTTTTTTCATAATAATCTTTTTAATGTTGTAGAAGCACTCAGTTTTTCATCTTCAACATGTTCCATTACAAGTAGGCCGGGGCATTTATTTTTTTCAAAACTTCCTAATTCATCATCAAATTGCAATGCCTTAGAACCATTACTGGTAGCCCATTGCAGCATTTCTGTAAGGGTAACCGATGGAAAATTTTGTTGTATAACTTTCATTTCTTCTAAAATGCTTAAACTATAATTACTTGCTAAGCTATCTGTGCCTAAAACAATGTTGCAATTGTTTTTTCTAAGCAAGTCAATAGGCGGCAAAGTATTTTCAATGAAAGTATTAGCTCTAACGCATAAACAATAAAAAAATTGTGGTATTTGATTTTGTAGAAACTTAATATCGAGTTCTTTAATAAATGTATTATGAACTAATAAAACATTTTTTGCTTGTTCTAAATACGAAGCATACGATTGTACACTGCTTTTTCCCGAAGGGGTAAAAAAAGCATTATCAATTTGCATCATTTCGTACATGCGATTAAAGTCGCCGGTTTTATTAAAAAACAAATCATCTTCGAATGATGTTTCCTGATTATGAATGGTAGTTGTTTTAGTATTAAATTGATTGGCCAATAAATTCCATAAATTGTTTGAAACCGAATACGGTGCATGTGCCGCAAAAGCATTTTTAATTGTTGAATTTTCTATTTTTTGAAATGCTTCGAAATGCGTTTTGCTTTTTTCAAATCTGTGTTGTGCTATTTCCGGAAGCCACCCGCTTACTTCAATAAAATTATAATAAGCTAATCTGTTTTTTTCTTTTTGTGGTATGGTAGATGTGTTATTACAAATATCTCCAACGGCTACAATGCCATTCAATAGCATATCATCTTCTGCTTTAGCAATAGCCATAGCAATTTGCTCTTCATTAAATCTGTTGCGTTGTGTAACAACATTAAAAACAAAATCAACCAAGCCTGTTTTTTCGGGAATGGCAGCTTTCAAGTGGCTTAATTCCAAATGGCAATGGGCATTAATAAATCCCGGACAAAGAATGCCTTTAATATATTGCACATCTTCACCCGCTTCTTGTTTATTTATGATATCAATTATTTTTCCTTTTTCATTGGTAATTAAAACCATTTCATTACCGAGCATACGGTAGCCATTAAACAATTGGTCGGCTAAAAATTTTAAATAGGGCAAATTGATTATTTTAAGTTGCAATTTCAGTTTTTTATGATTGTTAAAAAAAGTATTGTTATTGCGTAAGCGTATTTTAAAAGCCTGTTTAAGAGCTATTTTAAAGAATGAAATTTTTTTTGCAACAAAATATTTATTGATAATCAATCATTTGTAAAGATGCAAGTAAAAATAATCCTTTAAATTCTTGGAAAATACCATCTCAAATCTCTACCTTTGCCACCCATTAAAAATTCGGCGGGATAGCGTCGAAAAAATTTAAACAGAAATATATGAGTAAACTTCATTTCACTACCAAACATGCGAACGCGGCTACCGTACAACGCAACTGGTATGTTGTAGACGGTACTAATCAAACCGTAGGACGTATGTGTTCCAAAATTGCTGCTATTCTTCGTGGTAAGAATAAAGCTTATTATACGCCTCACGTAGATTGTGGCGATTACGTAATTGTAATTAATGCCGATAAAGTAGTTTTTACCGGTAATAAAATGGATGAAAAATTATATCAAAACTTTTCGGGTTATCCTGGAGGGTTAAAAGAAGAAGCAGCCAAAGATTTATTAAAACGCAGGCCAGAAGTGATTGTTGAAAGAGCTGTAAAAGGGATGTTGCCAAAAAATAGATTAGGCCGTAAAATGTTTAAAAAATTATTTGTATATGCAGGTGCACAGCATGTTCATTCTGCACAAAATCCTAAAGAATTAAAATTTTAATACCCATTGCTAATAATTATTAGCTAAAAAAAATAAAAATGGAAAAACAAAAAAATGCAGTTGGCCGTCGTAAAGAAGCTGTAACCCGCGTTTTCATTAGCAAAGGGGATGGCAAAATAATAATTAACGACAAAGATTATAAAGAATATTTTCCTTTGGTTTATTTACAAAATCAAGTGGAAGCTCCATTAAAAGTTGCAGAAGTTTCGGGTAAATTTGATATTGTAGTAAATGCAGCGGGTGGTGGTTTAAAAGGTCAGGCAGAAGCTACTAAATTAGCTATTGCCCGTGCTTTATTAGAAATTAATGCTGAGTTTCGCCCGGTATTAAAAGCTGCAGGTCATTTAAAACGTGATCCGCGTGGTGTTGAACGTAAGAAATTCGGTCATAAAAAAGCTCGTCGCAGCTTCCAATTTTCTAAACGTTAATTTATCTGAAAATTTCAAATCACAAATCACAAATTTCAAATTATTACAATGGAAAATAATACTTCACTTCAGCAACTACTTTTAGAAGCCGGTGTTCATTTTGGTCACCTACGTAAGAAGTGGAACCCAAAAATGTTGCCTTACATTTTTGCCGAAAAGAAAGGTATTCATATTATAGACTTAAACAAAACAGTAGATAGCTTACAAGAAGCTGCTGCAGCTATGAAACAAATAGCTAAAAGTGGTAAAAAAATTATGTTTGTTGCTACTAAAAAACAAGCAAAAGAAATTGTAAGCGAAAGTGCTAAAAAAGTAAATATGCCATTTGCAACTGAGCGTTGGTTAGGTGGTATGCTTACTAATTTTAATACTGTTCGCAAAAGTGTTAAAAAAATGCAGAGCATTGATAAAATGTTGAATGATGGTAGCGCCGATAGCTTAACCAAAAAAGAACGTTTAACATTAACACGCGATAAAGAAAAAATGGAGAAAGTATTAGGCGGTATTGCCCAATTAGGTCGCTTACCGGCTGCTTTATTTCTTGTTGATATTGGACACGAACATATTGCATTGGCAGAAGCAAAACGCTTAGGTATTACCACATTTGGTATGGTAGATACGAATTGCGATCCTAATAAAGTTGATTTTGCAATTCCGGCAAATGATGATGCTACTAAATCTATTGCAATTATTACTAATTATATTACTGCTGCAATTGCCGAAGGTTTAGCAGAACGTCAAGCAAGCAGAGAAGAAGAAGAATCTTCACATGATGATGCTAATGAAAAAGAAGCACAAGCTCGCCGCTTAGAAGCCGAAGCACAAGCCGAAGGT
>DAHXOT010000019.1 GCA_027364735.1 Hydrotalea sp.
AATAAGTATCTCTATTCGTTATTTATAAATTCATTTTTCTTTTTTCCACCAACTCTTTAAGTATTTCTGGTTTTTTTTCTACCTGTCCTTGTACAATGGCTTTTGGCCAAATAGCGCCAGTTGGGCAAGCATGCAGGCATTTTCCGCAAGATGTGCAAGTGGTTGATTGCCCCCATGGGGTATTAAAATCTGAAATAATTCTTACC
This sequence comes from Hydrotalea sp., assembly GCA_027364735.1. Lineage (GTDB taxonomy): Bacteria > Bacteroidota > Bacteroidia > Chitinophagales > Chitinophagaceae > JAKAJX01. The sequence continues at coordinate 207 of DAHXOT010000019.1, forward strand.
TGATTGCCTCTATTCATTACATCCCAATTAAATGCTCCTTCAATTTCTGCACAAGTTCTTACACAGCGTGTACACATAATGCATCTGTTATGGTCTAATACGAACCATGCATGAGAAGTATCTACCTCGCAGGAAGGAAATAGATAAGGATACCTAATATGATCCATCCCTACTTTATAGCCTAATTTCTGTAATTCGCATTTGCCATTAGCTACACAAACAGAACATACATGGTTTCTCTCTGCAAAAAATAATTCGGTAGTAATTCGCTGATATTTTTTTATTTTTTCTGTTTGTGTACGAATAACCATATTAGCTGCTACTTTAGTTGTACATGCAGGTAAAAGTTTATTAATGCCTTCTACTTCAACTAAACATAAACGGCAAGCACCTACATTTGAAACGCCTTCTAAATGGCACATGGTAAGCACTTCTATACCTACTTCTTTGCAGGCTTCTAAAATAGTGGTGTTGATAGCTATATCGTAAACTGTATCGTTAATAGTAATTTTAATAGTATTCATACCAAAAACTATTATGCTTTTTGAATTTTTTCTTCGTATTCGTTTCTAAAATATCGAAGGGTGCTTAATAGCGGATTGGGTGCTGAAGCTCCTAATCCACATAAGCTTGTTTCTTTTACGTAAACGGCCAATTCTTCTAATCTTTCTAAATCAATTTTAGTTCCTTTGCCATCATTTATTTTCTTTATTAAATCGTGCATCATTTTAGTTCCAACACGGCAAGGAACACATTTTCCGCAGCTTTCATCCATACAGAATTCCATAAAAAATCGGGCTACATCGACCATTTCGGTGTAATTATCCATAATAATTAATCCTCCCGATCCCATAATAGAACCAAGGTTGATTAATGATTCATAATCCATTTTTACATCTATATGTTGTGCAGGGATGCAACCACCTGATGGTCCACCTGTTTGAGCGGCTTTAAATTCGTGATCATGCTGAATGCCTCCGCCAATATCGTAAACAATTTCGTGAAGTGAAGTACCCATAGGCACTTCAATCAATCCGGAAATATTTATTTTACCTGCTAAAGCAAATACTTTGGTGCCGGCACTTTTAGGTGTACCAATTTCGCTGTACCACTCGCCGCCATTATTAATAATTGGGGCAATGCCTGCAAAAGTTTCAACATTATTAATGAGTGTTGGTTTGCCCCATAACCCCGATTCTGCGGGAAAAGGAGGGCGTGGACGAGGTGTACCTCGTTTACCCTCAATAGAAGCAATTAAAGCAGTTTCTTCGCCACACACAAATGCTCCGGCACCAATTCGAATTTCTATATCGAAAGAAAAATTGCTTCCTAAAATATTATTACCCAAAAGACCCATTTTTCGGGCTTGTTTAATGGCCAGTTCAAATCGTTTAATGGCTAATGGATATTCACCTCGTATGTATGCAAAACCTTTATTGGCTCCTACGGCATAACCTGCTATAAGCATTCCTTCCAGTACTCTATGCGGGTTGCCCTCTAAAACACTTCTATCCATAAATGCACCGGGGTCGCCTTCATCGCCATTGCAAATAACATATTTCTGGTTACTAATGTATTTATAAACTGTTTCCCATTTTAATCCTGTTGGATAACCGGCACCACCTCGTCCACGCATTCGACTATGTTTTATTTCGGCAATTACATCTTCCGAACTCATTTCAAATAATACTTTATCTAAAGCTTTATAGCCATCATGCACCAAATAATCTTCTAATTTTTCGGGATTAATATCTCCACAATTTTTGAGTGTGATTTTTAATTGTTTTTTGAAAAAGGGATCTTCCTGTGCATTGATGAAAGCTTTTGTTCTGAAATTAGCAAATAGCAACATCTCTTCAATTGGTTTTTTATCAATGATTTGATTTTGTACTATTGAAGCAATATTGGAACAATCTACTTTTTGATAAATAGTATGGTTGGGCTCAAACTTTATAAGTGGGCCTTGATTACATGGGCCCATACATCCGGTTGGAACTATTTCAATTTCATTTTCTAATTCTCTTTGTTTAATTTCTTCTTGTAGTTTTTTTAAAACTTCTTCCGAGCCAGAAGAAATGCAACCGGCACCACAACAAACATGTATTTTATATTTGTATTTATTATTTTCTTCTTTTGCTTTTTCAGCGTAAATAATTGTTTGTAAATCTTTTCTGTTCATTATTTACCAATTTTAGCGTTGATTTTCGAAACAATTTCTGTAGCATTTACTTTTGCTTGCACTTCATTATCTAATACTACGGCTGGTGCCAAACCACAAGCACCAATGCATCTTGCTACTTGAATACCTAATTTATTATTATCGGTAACTTCTCCGGGTTTAAGTTGAAAGTGTTTTTCAATTTCATTTAAAATTTGTTGTGCACCTTTTACATAACAGGCTGTTCCGGTACAAACTAAGCAGGTATGTTCTCCTTTTGATTTTAGTGAAAAAAAATGGTAAAAACTTACTGTTGAAAAAACTCTGGAAGGAGGTAAGTGCAATTCTTTGCTTATGTGTTGCAAAATAGTTAATGGTAGGTAGCCATAAGCATTTTGAGCTGTGTGTAAAACTTCTATTAATGCATCGGGTTTGTAATTTTCTTTTTTTATTTTGGCGTTAATAAGTTTTAAGCGAGGATCTATTTTTGGTATTGTAGCGGTTAGTTCGGTTGTATCATTTTTCATAAATAGGCTTTAAAAGTGAAGCATAATAATAGAAGAATTTTAAACCAATTTGTAGTGTAAAATTATTATGCATTTAAAGCCTTAAACAATGATAATAGTCAGCAAATGCGACTTATGTTACAAAAAGAAATTAATAGTTAAACATTGAATTTGTATAATAGAAAAAGCCTTTTCAAGAAGTTTGAAAAGGCTTTTAGTTGTAAAGTATTACTTTTTATAATTTAGCTATTAGTTCTTTAGCCATTCTAATATAATCTTGATTTTTTTGTTCTGTAGCTAATGCAATAACTTTTTCTGCATCGGCTTTTGCATCAACTTTATTGCCTTGTTCTTTTTCAATTTTAGCTTTTAATAGAAATATCCAATAAGCTTTTGCATTGGCATTGGCAGCTTTAGTAGCATTAGATAATGCTTCGTTTAAATTTTTATCCCATTCAAAATAAAAATTTGCTGCAGCATAATACACATTAGGCGAAACATTATCGGCCGATAATGCTTTTTTAATAGAGTTGCTAATTTTTTCTTTTATGTTGGTAGTAATAGGAACTTTTACGGTAGTGTTGCCCCATATTAATTCTAATTCGCAGCTTTCTGGTTTAATATTGGCAATTTGCATGGTAAATGTTTCGGTAGCTTCTTTTGACTTTTCTGCTGGTACAGTTACTCGAAATACATCATCATTTTCGGTATATTCTGTACCCCATTTACTTGCATCTTTATTAAGAATTACGGTCCATGTTGTTTTACCCGGAATGGTATACAATGCGTAAGTACCGCTATCTAAACTTTTACCGCCAAAAGTTACTTCATCGGTAAATTTTATTTTTGTAGCAGCATTAGCGCCGGTTCTCCATACTTTTCCTAATGGTGCTAATTCACTATTGTCTTTAAAAACAGTTCTTCCTTTTAATGATGGACGAGAATATACCAATTCTATTTTTCCTAAGCCAAAATCTTGTGTAACAGATTGAGTTGGGCTTGGAGCAGGCATTTTGATTTGAGCCTGAAGAGAAAAACTACAAACAGTTAATGCAACTAAAAGCATTTGTTTCATACGTAAATTATTTTGAAATACAAACCTATAACAACATTTTAGTTACACAAATGTTTTATGAGGAACGGAAAGAAAAATATTTTATTTTTTAAATGCCGGATGAAATTGTTGAAGTGTTGTTCGCAAAAAATCTCTATCCAGATGGGTATAAATTTCGGTAGTAGTAATACTTTCGTGTCCTAACATTTCTTGCACTGCTCTTAAATCGGCTCCACCTTCTATTAAGTGTGTAGCAAAAGAATGACGGAAAGTATGTGGTGAAATATTTTTAGTAATGCCGGCTTTAGAAGCTACATCTTTAATAATGTAAAAAATCATTATTCTCGATAAATTTTTTCCATGTTTATTTAAAAATAAAATGTCTTCGAAGCCATTTTGAATAGTTTGATGTACGCGAATATTTTGTTTGTATAAGTTAATATATTTAATTGCATCTGTACCAATGGGTATTAATCTCTCTTTATTTCCTTTGCCTATTACTCTAATAAATCCTACATCTGTATATAAGCAACTTATTTTTAAATTTATTACTTCACTAACGCGTAAACCACAGCTATACATGGTTTCTAATATGGCTCTATTTCTTCCTCCATCTGGCTTGCTTAAATCTATTTGTGTAATAATATTTTCAATTTCGTGAAAAGATAATACATCGGGTAATTTTCTTTTTGTTTTAGGAACATCCAATAAAGCCGAGGGGTCTGCAGTAATAATTTGTTCTATTAAACAATATTTATAAAAACTTCTTATTCCAGAAATAATTCTTGCTTGCGAGGTAGCAATTAGTCCTAATTCGCCTATCCATTGTATAAAGCGTTGCAAATCGGCTAATACAATTTCGTTGGGTGCTTTAATATTATTTTCGTTTTGTAGAAATTGAGTAAGTTTATCAACATCTCGCATGTATCCCTCAACCGAGTTTTCGCTAAGTGATTTTTCTAATTGTAGCCAAGCTTTAAAACCTTTTTTATAACTGTTCCACATTTGTTGTATTTTCTATAGATATTTATAAGTGGATAATTTTAGTGAATATTTTTTATACTTAATTTTTTTCATTTCGTTTATATTCGTTTTTTCAGTGCCAATATTACATTATCTATATTCAATTTAAAACAAAAATGCTAGCAATTAATATTCGTTCTTTTAAACAAAAAGTAAGGCATCATCAAAAAGCGTTTAAAAAATATTTAAGTAAGTTAGAAAAAAATCCGCCAAAAGGGTTACATAAAAAAATTGAGTTAATTGATGCGGAAGTATGGAAAGAAACAGATTGTTTAAGTTGTGCCAATTGCTGTAAAACTATGACTCCTACTTTTACAACAAAAGATATGAAACGTATTGCTGATTATTTAAACATGCCGGTACAAGAATTTAAAGATACATGGCTGTATTATGATAAAAAAGATAAGGATTGGATGAATAAAAAACAACCTTGTCAATTTTTAAATAGTAAAACCAATATGTGCAGCATTTATGAGGTTCGACCGGGCGATTGTGCAGGGTTTCCTCATTTAACAAAAAAGAAAGTGGTAGATTATATTCATGTTCATCAGCAAAATATAGCTTATTGCCCGGCTACTTATAAAATGGTAGAAAAAATGATAAGTAGCATTCATTAAAATTTAACCAATTGTATAACCAAAAAATGAAGCATGAGAAAAATAATTTTTTTTGCATTTTTCATTACAATATCATTTCAGCTTTTTTCTCAGAAAAATAGCAAGCAAGAATACTATCTTATTAAAATATATCATTGCACCGATGTACGTCAAATTAAAAATATTGAAGAGTATGTTGGAAAAGAGCTTATTCCTTTTTTGCATCGCTCTCAAGTAGAGCGAGTTGGTGTATTTATGCCTATTGATAATGATACGCTGCAAGATAAAAAATTATATGTATGGATGCCGCTTGCACAACTTGACATATTGGAAAATATTGAAAAAAGGTTTACGGCAATTAGTCCTTTTAGCAACAATGCGTTGGTGCATCTCGATAGTAATTACAATAAAGCACCTTATGATAGAATAGAAACTATGCTAACTGTTGCTTTTAGTTATATGCCACATTATGTTTTAAATACTACCATTACTAAATCGGTTGATAATATTTATGAGTGGAGAAGTTATGAAAGTGCAACGGAAAACTTGCATTTGCGTAAAGTAGATATGTTTAATGATGGAGGAGAAATAAGCTTATTTAAAAAACTACATTTTAATGCCGCATTTTATTCTCGTGTAATTATTGGAGCAAGGATGCCTAATTTGATATATATGACACGTTTTCAAAACAAAGCAGATAGAGATGCCCATTGGAGTATATTTGGAAATGATGCTGAATGGAAAAGAATATCTGCTTTGCCACAATATGCCAATGCAATTAATAAGTTGGATATTACGCTGTTAAAGGCATCTGCATATAGCGAGTTATAAGCTATTAAATAAAAAGTGAGTTAAAAATAAACATCTTCAATAAATAAAATTTCGGAGGCAACAGTATTTTTTAATGTAATTGCTATTACATCAAATACAATATTTTTCCATTCACAATGCTGGAGTAAATATTCAGAAGCTGCATTTTTTAATGCATTCATTTTAGTTTCGTTAATACTTTCTTCCGGTTTGCCAAAGCGTTCATTGGTTCTTGTTTTTACTTCAATAAAATGCAATAAATTACCTTTAGAAGCTATAATATCTATTTCCCAATATTTATATCTCCAATTTCGTTCTATAATTGTAAATCCATGCAGTAAAAGATAGTCTGTTGCAATATTTTCTCCTTTAATGCCTGTATCTTTATTGTGCTTATTGTGATGTTGCATTATAAAATAATATAGGATATGAATTTACAACGTAAGATTTATAAATTGAAAGGTAAAATACAGCATTATGCTTGGGGTGGATATAATTATATTCCCAATTTGCTTGCAATTAAAAGCGATGTATCTCAGCCTTATGCTGAATATTGGATGGGAGCTCATCCATCGGCATCTTCAGAATTACTGGTAGATGAAAATGATGTTTCATTATATCAACTTATTCAACAATATCCTTCAGAAATAATTTCTGAAAAAGTATTTAAGCAGTTTGGCGAGTTACCCTATTTATTAAAAATATTAGATGTAAAAGATATGCTAAGCATTCAAGTACATCCTACTAAATCTGCTGCTGTTAAAGGTTTTGAAGAAGAAGAAGCTGCCGGAATACCTATTAATGCACCATATCGTAATTACAAAGATAAAAATCATAAACCCGAAATAATGGTTGCTTTAAGTGAATTTTGGTTATTGCATGGATTTAAGCACCCATATAAAGTAGAAAAAATTTTAGAAGATATATATGAGTTTAATATTCTATTGCCATTATATCGAAAACAAGGATTAAAGGCACTATATCAGTTTGTAATGGAAATGAATCAAGATGAGATTGATACAATGCTTATTCATTTAGTAAAAAATGAAATTAGAAAGAAAGACGCCGGTGAATTAACAAAAGCGAATGAAGGGTGGTGGGTATGTAAATTATTTGAAGGTAATAAACCTATTAAAAACGTAGACAGAGGAATTTTTTCTATTTACTTTTTTAATATTGTAAAAGTAGAAAAAGGAGAAGCTATATTTCAAGGAGCCGGCATACCGCATGCTTACTTAGAAGGACAAAATGTAGAGCTAATGGCTAATAGTGATAATGTATTGCGTGGCGGATTAACCCCTAAGCATATTGATGTGCCCGAATTAATGAAACATATTTTGTTTGAAGGTATTAAACCTAATATCCTTAAGGGAAATGATGTGGGAGTGGGAGGCGAAAAAAATTATCCTTGTCCTGTGCCCGATTTTGGTATTAATAAAATAGAATTACAAGCTACTAATTATGGCTCCCTATCTTCATCATTTGAAATAATTATTGCAATTGAGGGAGGGTGCATTGTGAATGCCAATACCGATAATATAGTTATAAAACGGGGAGAAGCTGTAGCTATTTTGCCCAATACGCATTATAGCATCAATTCATCGGGTCATTGTTTATTATTTAAGGCTTTTGTACCTTCGTAATTCACATATTGAGGAAAATAGAACTTGGGCAAATGCCTTTTACAACTATTTTTGCTTTAAATAACATTGAAATGAAATTAAACGGACGACTTTTATTATTTGCCTCTTTATTAGTAGTGTTGGCAACAGCATCAAAATTATTTTTTGCTCCTAAAATAGAATGGAGTGGATTTTCGCCCATAATTGCAATTGCTTTGTTTTCGGGCATGGTGGTTGGAAATAAACGAAAATCTTTTTTATATCCTTTAGTAGCTTTATTTTTAAGCGATGTAATTATACAAATATTTTATGTAACAAATTTGTTTCCTTTTGCCGGTTTTTATTCTTTTCAACTTTTAAATTATTTTCTATTATTAATTTCGGTGTTTATTGGTTGGGCTTTAAAAGGGAATAATTATATAAAAATTATTTCTGGTGTATTTCTTTCACCTACCATATTTTTTATTATCTCTAATTTCTTTGTTTGGGCCACACATGGTGGTTATAACAGAGTAATGAATTTTGGTGGATTAATACAATGTTTTGTAGATGGAATGCCTTTCTATAAAAATTCTTTAGTTGCTACGGTTATATACATTCCTGTTTTAATTGGCTTGTATAATTATGTGGTAGAAAAAAGTTATAGGGTAACGCTAAAATAAAATAATGGCAGTAAGTATAAAAAAACATCTTTTTAGATGTTTTTTTTATGGGTTTTCCTCTTCATATACCGAGTCTGTTAATAAATTATTTCCATCTGCCGCAGTAGTAGCTAATTCATCGCAACGGTTATTAAATATATTATTTGCATGGCCTTTCACCCATTTAAATTGGATAGTAAAATGTTTTGATAGCTCATTGAATTGAAGCCATAAATCTTTATTTTTTTTCCCTCCTTTAAAATTTGTTTTCAGCCAACTGGCTAACCATTTCTTCTCAACTGCATTAACTACATATTGGCTATCGGTGTATATTGTTAAAGGAATGTTTTTTTTAGTAAGCGATTGTAATGCCACAATAATTGCCATTAATTCCATTCTGTTATTTGTTGTTCTTCTGTATCCCGCCGATATTTCTTTTCGATGATTTCCCCAAATGAGCACAATGCCATATCCGCCCGGTCCTGGGTTACCACGCGAAGAGCCATCTGTATAAATGTGTAACGAATGCTGCATAGTAGGCAATACTGTGTTATATTGAAAGCATATTTTTTAGGGTAGTATTTACAATTGTATATGCTTGTTATAAATAAAAAAAACCTTTCATGTACAAAATTGCTTTACCCGAAATTACCACGCGGTTACCTTTATTTTCACACCATAACATACCACCTCGTTTAGAAATTTGCTTGGCTACTAAACTATCTTTTTTAAGTTCTTTACTCCAATAAGGAATTAAACTGCTATGGGCCGATCCTGTAACAGGGTCTTCGCCTATAACCGAATTAGGAACAAAAAATCGAGAAACAAAATCACAATCATTTCCTTTTGCTGTTACAATAAAACCCAGTGTATCTACTTTATTTAACCATTCAAAATCGGGTTTAAACTTTTTAACTTCCTCTTCTGTATTATAAACCAAAAAATAATCCCTGGATTTTAGTATATGTTTGGGACGAATATTAATTCCTTCTATTAATGCAACAGGTGGATTGGTAGGTTGTGGAGCTCGAGCAGGAAAATCCATTTGTAATAAATCTTCTTTTTTGGTTACATATAACGATCCGCTTTTGCTTTCGAAATGGATAGTTTCTTTATTGTACTGTAACTCAGTAAAAATAATAAAAGCAGCAGCCAATGTTGGATGCCCTGCTAAATCAATTTCCAATTCGGGGGTAAACCATCTGATATGAAAAATATCATTTTGTTGTACAAAAAATACTGTTTCTGATAAATTATTTTCCATTGCCAATTGTTGCATGGTTTCTGTTGAAAGCCATTGCTGTAGCGGACAAACCGCTGCAGGATTACCTCCAAATAGATGATCGGTAAAGGCATCTACCTGATAAATTGTATAGGGTTGCATAACTATTTTTTTATTAGTAATAACATAAAAAAACCTGTAGCCAAAACTACAGGTTTAAAATGGTTTGGTTGAAGTATTATTTAAAATCTCCTGCGTAAATTAATATCATTTTATTTGGATTGATATATTTTTTCAGTGCTTCATTTACTTGCAAAACTGTTAATGCTTTTACGTTATTTTCTAATTTTGTAGATTCTGATAAATCTTTGTTATCTGCTAAAAATGAACTTAGTTTTTGTGAAAGATAATTATCTAAGCCTAAATATGTTTTGCGTTGTTGTAGCCAACTTGCTACCGATTTCTTTAATTCGTCTTCTTTAAATCCATCCTTTAAAGCTTTATTAATTTCGTCGCGTAAAGCACTGTCTAATCTGTTTTTGAATGCAGGATTAAATATTGCATAAACACCCCATGATGAAGCTTCGTATTTGGCACTAACATTCAAATAAGATCCGGCACCATAACTCATGCCTTCATTTTCTCGTAAACGGTTAGGAATGCGTGATGATAGAAAAGCACCGCCACCTAATAACTCGTTGGCCATTTCCAATGCAGGAAAATCGGCATCAGAATCTTTTATTTTTATATTAATACCACCAATGCACATAGCATTCTTTTTATCGGGAGTGCGTATTGCCTCTGTATTTTCCTTTGTTTCAAAATACTTTTCTTCTATTTCTGTGTAAGAGCTTTTGCTATTGAATTTAGAAAAAGTAGTTTCAAAAAATTCTTTAATCTTATCCGGCTCTATGCCTCCTACAAAAGAACCAACACCATTATTTATTCCATAAAATTCTGCATAAAACTTTTTAAGGTCATCCACACTAACAGATGCTAATTCGCTTAAAGATTCATCTACATTTTTAGGATAATACGGATGACCTTTTGGATATAAGGAAGTTTTTTTAGAGAAAGCGGTAATGGCTACCGATTGTGGATCGCTTTTACTTGACTCTAACTCACCTTTCATATTGAGTACTGCTTTGTCAAATTCATTTTTATCAAACGAAGGATGCCATAAAATTTCCTTTAATAGTAGTAATGTAGAATCTAAGTTCTTTTTATCGGAATTGATAGTAATAAATACAGTTCCGGCATTTCCCGAAAAATTAATAGAACTTTTTAATTTGTCTAAAGCATCATTAATATCTTTTTTGCTTAAAGATGTTGTGCCATTTTTAAGCATTTGAGCAGTAAGCTCGGGTATTAATCCTTTGTTAGATAAACTTTTTTCGTTGCCAAATCTTAATTGAATATTGGCATATACTTTATCGCCTTTAGTAGGTTTTTTTAGTAAAGCATATTTAAAACCATTCGATAATTTGCCGTAAATGGTATTTTTCTTAATATTATCAATAGAGGCTTCAAATGCAGTAGCGGTATTTTGTGTTTGAATAGTTTTTCCTTTATAATCTTTTGTCAGTGCTGCAATGTCTGGTCGTTCTGGTACTGTCACTCTTTGCGGATTTTTATCGGGAATAAATATTCCATAAGTTCTGTTGCTCGATAAATAATATTTTTTTGCAACAGCTTGTATGTCGGCTAAAGTTAATTTTTCAACACGGTCTCTATATATGTAATCTAATCTCCAATCGCCTGCACCAATTATTTCTGCAAGGTTTATACAGAATCTAATTGTATTTGTTTGGATATCGTTAATTTGTTTTAGAAGTGTATTTTTAGCTCTATTTAGTTGTTCTTCTGTAAGCTGTGTGGTAATTAATTTATCCATTTCAGATAAAAAAATTTGTTTAGCACTATCGAGGTTTTTTTCGATAGGAATATCGCAACTAAAATAAGTAAATCCCGGATCGTATAAAACTTGGCTCGATCCTGAAACCTTGGTAGCCAATTTAGTTTCAACTAATGCTTTGTATAAAATACCTGAAGGATTATTGGTTAAAATTTCAATCAAGGCATCGTTAGCAGGATAATCTTTATCGGAAAAGCTGGGTGTATGGTACGCCATGCCAATATACTGCATATCTCCATTGCGTTTTAGTTCTACAAAACGTTCACCATCCTGAGGTGGTTCTACCGTATAAGAAGGTTGTATGATTCTTTTTGGCTTAGGAATACTTCCAAATAATTTGCTAATCCAATTAAGTGTTTTTGCTTCATCAAATTTTCCTCCAACAATTAAAGTAGCATTATCGGGCTGATAATATTTTTGATAGAATAATCGCAAACTTTCAATAGGTACTCTTTCAATATCTTCTTTACTTCCAATGGTACTTTTTCCGTAGTTATGCCATAAGTACATGGTGGATAAAATTCTTTCTTGTAAAATATTATCCGGATAATTTTCGCCACTTTCAAATTCATTTCTTACTACTGAAAATTCTTTTTGTAAATCTTCTTTTTTCATTAAAGAATTTACCATTCTATCGGCCTCCATATCTAATGCCCAATGTAAATTACTATCACTTGCCGGAAGTACTTCAAAATAATCTGTTCTATCATACCAAGTTGTTCCATTGGCAAAAGCTCCTTTATCGGCAATTGTTTGTTTAATACTCGAAAACTTTTTAGAACCTTTAAATAGCATGTGTTCTAATAAGTGAGCCATTCCGGTTTCGCCATATCCTTCCATTCTTGAACCAACATGATATACAATATTTACTATTACATTAGTTTGAGCAGCATCGGGTACAAATAATACTTGTAAGCCATTAGGTAATTTGTATTCTGTAACTCCTTCAGCTGTAGTAGTTTTTGTAGGTATAGATATTTTGTTTTGTGCAATGCTTTTTGCCATTAGGCAAGTAATGGTAAAAAGTAGCATTACATAATGCTTGAGTAGTTTTGAATTCATAAATAAAAATTTTATTGAATGAATGTAAGCAAAATCGGTATTTGAGGAAAATATTTTTAATATATTATTTGCTAAATTTTATAAATGAACTGTTATAGTTTTTTCCCGAGAATTACCATTCCTCTAAACTTTTGTTTCATTAATGCAAATGTGGGAAGAGGTAATTGATACGTATCGAGAAAAACAAATCCATTCTTTGTATAAAACTCAATGGCACTTTTAGCAGAATCCATTGCTTTTAAAACAATATTTTTTTGATGATATTGTTGTGCAACGGTATAGGTAAAATGTAATAACTGACTGCCTATTCCTTTTTGAATATAGTTTTGGTCAATGTAAATTCTTTCAATTTCAAGTGTGGTAAGTGGATTGAAATTAAAGTATTCGGGTTGCAATACTAATTTTAAATAGGCAATTGCTTGTTGCTTATTATAAACTATAAAATATAAATTATTTGCTTTAGCTAATTCATTTTTTATAACGGTTGAATGGTAGGCATAATTGTTCATATACCAATCTGCTCCACCAGGTTTCCATAAGTACAAATAATATTGGCAATATATTTTTTTTGCTAATAAAGAAATTATTTCGGCATGAGAAATATCGGCCTTAATTATTTCAATTTCTTCTCTATCCATTCAAAGTTTTCTGTTTTTGGAATAAAGTTAAAAAGTTGTGTAATTGCCACTTCAGGAATGGTTAATTTTCTTAACTCAGTATTTATCCATGCACCATCAACAGTAATAATAGTACTAAGCGTATTTTCATTTTTCCATATTTCATGTATCATAGTCCATCTACTAAAATCTGTGCTGCATTTTTGTAAATAGAGAGCTACAGTAATCTTATCTCCAAAATGGAGTTCTTTTTTAAATAAGGCTTCTTCTCTAAATATAATTGGACCAACTTTATGTTGTTGCATGACTGAGGCTGTTAAACCATGTTCCCATAAGAAACTCATTCTTAAAAATGCACCCCAATCATAATATGCACTATGCCTTACATGAAAGTTAGCATCTAAATCGCTCCATCTAATTTCAACTGCTTTATGATAGTTTTTCATGCATGCAAACTAAATAAATTTTTCCATTGCTAAGATATAGGTAGATACTTGTTTTTAAGTTCCCGCCCCGCCCGTTATTACAGTTAACTGCAATAACGGGAGTAATATGGTTGAAAATAAATTACGAACGGGTTGTTTCATAGAGTACACTTCTTCAATAATGTAAGTAGTAGGTATAGTTTTATTGCATTAATTAGAAACGAATTATTTATTTTATGTTAGTTGATACAATGATGTATAAAACAGAACAATCTTTTCATAGAAAAAATTTCTGCATCCATAGGATATTATTAATAAGAAATTAGAAAGAATGAGGGGGAGAATTCTATCATTTCTTTAGCAAGCTAAGTAAGAGCCAAATATCAATTGTAAAATTAGTACGTATTAAATACCTATGAAATTAAATACTTATAAAAAAAGAATATATTAATTAAAATATGGTTAAGTATAACTATTTGCCTCCTTGTTTTTTGGGCATAGTTGCTTTTGGAACAGGTTGTTGTTTATTAGTTGGCAATACAGCATTTTTTGAATCTGGTTGTTTTACAGGAGGTTTATTCTCCTTAGGTTTTGTTTCTATTGGGTTATTTTCAGGAAGTTTATTTTCATTTACCGGCAACTGAGATTCGGGTGCAATATCTTCCGGTTTTATATCTGCGGGTACATAATCTTGTGCTGAGCCATTGCCTATTTCTTCTCCTTCACCATTGGTAATTGGAATAGTAGTATTAAAATTATCGAAATTAATATCATTAGGCATGATATCGGGTTTGGTAAATGTAGCATTGGGATCTATGCCTAATAAAGATTTATCTTGCAAAACTTTTTCATAAAAATAAGCCCATATTGGCATAGCAGCCCTCGAGCCTTGTCCATTATAATCGGCACTATTAAACCTAATAAATCTATCATCACAACCAACCCAAGCACCGCCCAATAGTTGAGGTGTATATCCCATAAACCATGCATCACTATTATCGTTGGTTGTACCGGTTTTTCCGGCAATTTCTCCGGTTACATCGTATGCCATTTTTAGAGCTCTGGCTGTTCCAAATTCAACAGTACCTTGCATCATTTTTATAACCGAATAAGCTGTAACATCGCTTATAACTTCTTTATGTTGCCTTTCAAAAGTGGATAGAGTGTTTCCATTTTTATCTTCAATTCGGGTAATAAATAGAGGTTTAACATTAAAACCTCTACCCGGAAACATGCTATAGGCTTGCATCATTTCGTAAAGAGAAATTTCGCAAGATCCAATAGCAATAGAAGGATGTGGTTCTAATTTGGTTTGTAAAGCACACTTATTTTTTAAAAAATCTACAAAACGTATTGCTGCATTATTTCCTTTTCCATCTAATTGTTTCATAATGTAAGCAGTGGCACAGTTTTTAGAAAAGGCTAAAGCTTCGGCCATTGGCATTGGTGCTCCGCTACAAGATTTTGATGTGGCAGGTACCATACCATATGGGCCAAAACTTTGTTGTTCATCGTACACAATGGTATTGGGTGTAAAACCTGCTTCTTCAATGGCTAAACTGTATAATAATGGTTTTATGGTAGAGCCAACTTGACGTTTGGTATTGTAATTAACATGGTCGTATTTATAGGTTTTAAAATCAATTCCACCTACCCAAGCTCTTACTTCGCCACTTAATGGATCCATTACCATAAAACCGGCTTGCATCATTTGTTTGGTATATTTAATAGAATCAAAAGGTGTCATTACAGTATCTTTTTCTCTATTATTATTCCATGCAAAAACTTTCATGTGAATGGGCGTATTGAAAGTTTGGCGAATATCATCATCTTTCATTCCATCTTTATGTAAATTTCTCCATCTGTCGCTTTGTTTTACGGCAGCTTCTAATACATTTTCATATCCATTCCAAACAGTACCTTTTTTAATATTATCTTGTTGATTGAGTAATTTTTGCATGTAGCTCATGTGTTTTGCTACTGCTTCTTCGGCATATACTTGCATTCGAGGATTAATGGTGGTATAAATTTTTAAACCATCTCGGTATAAATCATAATTATCGCCATTTTGTTTTTTATGTTCTTTACACCATTTTTTCATTTCTTCGCCTAAAATCATTCTAAAATAAGGGCCTAATCCTGTGGTTTCATCTAATTTTTTATAATTCATTTGTATAGGCTGAACCTTAATTTTTTCGGCTTCATTGGCTGCTAAGTAATTATTAGAAATCATTCGGTTAATTACAACATTTCTGCGGTCTAAAGCTTGTTTAGGGTTGCGGCGTGGATTGTACAGCGATGGGGCATTAATCATTCCTACTAAAACAGCGGCTTCATTAATATCTACTCTGTCTGGTTCCTTCTGAAAAAATGTTTTAGAAGCATTTCTAATACCAAAAACATTATCGCCAAAAGCTACTGTGTTTAAGTACAGGTTAATAATTTCATCTTTAGTAAAATTTCTTTCGAGCTTAACGGCAATGATAGATTCTTTTACTTTTTGAATACCTCGCAACAAAAAATTTCGGGTTCCCCAATTCTCGGTAAACAAATTTTTAGCTGTTTGCATGGTTATGGTGCTGGCACCTCCTTTGCGTCCTAAACCTTTTAATGCTCTTAATAATGAAATAAGATCAATTCCACTATGGTCGTAAAAACGCTGATCTTCCGTAGCCACTAAGGCATGAATTATGTTAGGACTAATATCTTTAAAATCAACATTTACTCTATCTTCTAAATAATATTTTCCCATTAATGTTCCATCTTGTGCATAAACTTGGCTGGATAGAGATGCTGATGGATTTTGAATATCTTCAATTGAAGGCATTTCGCCAAATAGCCCCCAATTGCATAAAAAAATAAATAAAATAAAACTACCTATTGCTATAAAAAATAGTTTCCAAAATGTTTTTACCGATTTGCGCATAGTATGGTTATTAACAGAAATGTTGTAAAACTAATAAACTGTTTGGGTTCTGAAAATTTGAACAGTTAAAATTTATCAGGAAAAATATCTTTAATGAATTTTGTATAATCTTCAATATTTTTATTGGTTTTTATTTTTTCTAAATTTACTGAATTGATGATGTATAATGCATATTTATCTTTATTAAGCCAAGGAACAATTCTGGTAGCAATAGAAGGTTTAACATTATCGTAATAAGTAACTGCATCGGCCGAATTATTAAATAATCCCATTAATACAATAGTATAGGTGTCTGATATTTTGAATGAAGTAATATCTATTTTTTGATTGTAATATCTTTCTTTATTAAAACGGGTAAAAGCGTTTTTAGTTTCGTTTATAAACACTTCATCCACTTTGTTTAATACAATCATTACATAATGCTGATCTGTTGGCGTAAAAACAAAATTATTTTCTGAAATAATCGGTTGGTTTATTTTGGGTTTAATTACAGCAATGGCTATAGGTTTATTAGTAGCTGTGGTGTTTATCAAGCTATCTGAATGAATGGTAGGTTTTGTAATGGTAATTGCCGAAGCTGTATCAATATCAACATGTCGGGTAATAATATTCGATGCAGAATCTATTGTTAAGTTGGTTAAATAGTTTTCAATTTCTTTTCTTTTTTTTACAGTATTAATCATTGTTTGAGCTTTTTCCGCCATTGGCGATTTGCTGTAATTATTTACAATGTGTTGAAGTTTTAGAATGGCAATGCTATCTTTTTTTTGTTGGATGTAATATATAGCTTCGATGAATAATAATTGTGGTGTCCAAAACTTACTTCCAAACAGTTTATCTTGTTTTTGTTTTTCATCCTCTGCTTCAGTAAATTTTCCTTCTACAAATAAATTATAAATTGCGTCATACTTTTTTGTAATTGCTTCTTCTTTTATAGCTCCAATTATTATTGTACTATCGTTAGCATTTTCATATTCTCTTTTGTTTATTTTATTTGTCCATAAGCCATTGGGATAATTTTTGTTTAAAACATTTTTAAGAGAATCGAATTGTGAAAGAGCATTGATTTTAAAATAGCAGTATGCTAAATTGAAAATAGATTTTTCGGAGTTAGGATAATTGGGATATCTTTTTAGTAAAGCAGTATAATTTTCAATTGCAGATACGTACTCCTCTAAGCTGTTTTCAAAAATTTCTGCGTTATTAAATAAGGCATTAGCTATTGAATCGTTGCTATCCTTCATTCTTTTAGTAGTTAAAGGAATATTTTCTAATAAACCCTCAATAGTAATGGTTGCAGTAGTTTTAGTGATTGTATTTTGGGCAACATCAACATCAAGTACATTCACTGCCGCATTGTTATTTATTCTTTTAGTAATAGCTGATTGGCGTTGCCAATTATCTACATTGGGTCTGTCTCCCCATCGTAATTTAAAATCTTTAAATCCTTGAGTTTTTATACTTGCATTTAAAAAATAAAAATTGTTTAAGTTATTGTTGGTTAAAGTTGCATTATCGGGCATTGGATATAAATTATTTTCAGCAACATCTTTCAACCCCTGTTTTTTTCTTAATTGGTGGTATATTTTTTTTACGGCAATTAATCTTTCTTCATCACTCAATGAGGCTAAGTGTAATAAACTATCTTGTAAATGGATGGTAGCATTGTTTTCAACAATCTTTTTTAATACAGGTTTTAATAAAGTAATTTTATTTTTTTCGGTAGTAGATAAAGAAGATGTGGTAACGCTATCGTAAGCATTTAGTGCTTGCTGATAGTTTTTAGTTTGATAATAGAAATCGGCTAATTGTAAAAAGCTCTTTTGTTTTTGTGCAGTATTATTCGTACTTAGTTCAATACTTTTTATTAAATCGTTGATGGAGTTGCTAATACTTTTTTGTTGAAATTCCAGCAAAGCAGCAGCATAATAAATAATATCTCTATAATCCTCAAACTTATCTTTTTTAGCAAGTTTATATAAACTCGTTAAATTTTCTTGCACTGCATTTGTTTTATTTTTTTGAGAAGCTAAATGAACAATATTTAAACGGGCATATACATTTAAATAGGGGTCTATTGTAAATTGAATAGATTTTTTGAACATAGCAATAGCTGCATCGGGTAAGGAAGCAAGCTGATATAATTGTCCGCATAAAAACTGCCAGCGAGCCAACTCGCTATTGGTTGCAGCATTTTTTAATGATTTTTGAAGATAAACTGCAGCACTATCATATACTTTTTGTTTATAAAAATTATAACCAATCAGCTCATTGAGTTGCGATTGAAGTCGTTCCGGAAAATTAGGATCTATTTTTAAAATAGCTAATAAGCCGCTTGCTTCTACCAGCTTATTTTGTTCTAAATAATTTCGTACTTGCCATAAAAAACTTTCATTTCGAGTAGGTATATGGGTAATTTTTTTTAGTATAGTTTTTTTTTCGTTGGTAGCTACCGTAAATAAGCCATTATTATTACTGGCATTACTTCCTATGGGAATATCATAGCCATCATCTTTAGGGGCATATATATAATTAATGTATTGAAAAACTTGCTGAGCCGAATCGAAATTTTTCTTAAAAAAATAGGCCTTGCCTAATAATAAGTATAAATCATCTACCCAATTATTTCGTAAATCGTGCAATAAAATACCGGCATTGCATTTATAAATAACAGAATCTAATAGTTGTTCATTTTCGGTAGCATCTAATGTATAATTATAAAACGGTAGAAGTTGGGTATAATCATCTTTAAACTGCATTTTTGCTTTATCAACAACTTCATTTAGTTTATTATTGGCATTAAAAAAGTAGTTATAATGTGTAACCATATTTTGATACCATTTTGCACTACCTTTTAATTTACTGTCGCCTGTTTTTTCAGATCGTAGTTGCCTGTTTTCGTATTGTTTTGGTTTGTCTTTATCCAAGTTAATGGTAGTATTAGGCTGGCACAATACCATCATGCGAGCCAATACAAGCATAGTGCATAGCCAATATTTTTTTTTCAAGAAAGAAAACATCATGTATGTTAAGCGTAGAATTTCATCAGGCTTTAAAAATACAGTTTTTTATTATTCGCATCTTTTAAATCTGATAGTGCTTAACTTAGCACTAATTATTAAAATGGAAATATTACAAAATAACAATCCGTTAAAGCGTTTAAATAATCGTTATCGGTTAGTGGTAATGAATGATGATACGTATGAGGAAGTGGTAACTTTTAAATTAAGCCGGTTAAGTGTTTATGTTGGGCTAAGTACCATTTTTGTATTAATGGTAAGCGTTACTATTGCGTTAATAGTGTTTACGCCTTTAAAATATTATATTCCGGGATATGGCTCTCGCCAAAGTAGGGCAGAAATACAGTTGCTTAAAATAAGAACCGATTCGTTAGAGCAAGCAATTCACTTTAAGGAGCAATATTTTAATAGTTTAAAGAAGGTTTTAAATGGATCAACACCTAGTGCTTTAGATACTGCTGCACTACAAATACCTAAACAAGAAGTAACAAATGATTAGTTATGCAAATGGATAATAAAAACAAATTATTATACCAGTATGCAGCATTTGCATCGCAAGTAATAATAAGTTTAGCATTATCACTTTATATAGGTGTTGTAGCCGATAAAAAATTAAACTGGAAATTTCCCTTATTTAGCTGGTTGTTGCCATTATTGGTTTTAGTTGTATTATTGATTAAGGCAATTAAAGACACATCAAAAAAATGAGTATGAATTACAAAACTTTTAGTAAAAACATTATTCCTTTATTTTTTTTATTTGTATTAGTTAATGCAATCATTTTATGGTTTCAAAACGATTTACCTAAAATTAATATAGATTCAATGGTAGTATATGCAGCCAATGTATTGCTGTTTACTTTAAGTGTATTAAGTTTAATGATGCATAGTAAAGCGGTAGATAAAAAAAATCCTAATGCCGCAATACGTGGTGTAATGGGGGCAACTGTTTTAAAGCTATTTGTATTAGGCACTGCAGCATTAATCTATCTTACATTAGCAGGAACACACCGTAGTGTAAATGCCATTTTTGTTGGAATGGTTTTATATGTTTTTTACACTTTTGTAGAAGTTAGAATAGCTACCAAAATTAATCAAGACAATCAATAGATGGCGGCTAATGAACATCCTATGCAGGTATTGGCCAATTTTTTGCCTGATGGTGCTTTTCATTTGGTAGTACAATATATTCATCATTATAAAGTGCATCTTACGGTTACGCAAAAAAGAAAATCGGTTTTAGGCGATTATCGGCATGCGCATTTTGATAAAAATCATCGCATTACAGTTAATGGAAATTTAAATAAATACGAATTTCTGATAACCTTGTTACACGAGTTGGCTCATCTATTAACATTTGAGCAATATGGTAATAGGGTAGAGCCGCACGGAAAAGAGTGGAAAACTTGTTATAGTAAATTATTACTCGAGTGTATACAAAATCAAATATTTCCCGGCGATATAATGCATGCCTTGCAGAAAAGTTTAATTAACCCTTCTGCAACTGCCAATGGCGAAACGGAATTATTATTAGTGCTTAGAAAATATAATACAATACAACGCAACGGCTATTCTCATGTGGCAGATTTGCCGCATGGAGCTATTTTTGAAACCGATGATGGCAGAATTTTTAGAAAAGGCAATAAAAGAAGAAAAAGATTTGAATGTACTGAATTAAAATCGGGGCTTTTGTACGCTATCAGCCCAATTATTGAAGTTAAAATAGTTACTGCTTAAGGTATCCTCTATCTATTGCAATGATAAATGATAAGTAACAATAAAAATCAATCCGTATTTTTGATTTATGCAAAATGAGCAAATTAATCCATGGAAAATAATTGATCAAACAACTGTTTATGATAATAAGTGGATTTCGGTAATTCATCATCAAGTAATTAATCCTTCAGGTGGGCAAGGTGTTTACGGGAAAGTGCATTTTAAAAATTATGCTATTGGAATAATAGCGGTAGATGATCAGCAGCATACTTATTTAGTAGGTCAATATCGGTTTACTTTAAACCAGTATAGTTGGGAAATTCCCGAAGGTGGTTGCCCTATTTCCGAAAATGTAGTAGAAGCAGCACAACGCGAATTGTTGGAAGAAACAGGATTAAAAGCAACCAATTGGCAAAAATTAGGCGAATCTTTTTTATCTAATTCGGTAAGTGATGAAAAAGCAATTTATTTTCTTGCAACCGGTTTATCTCAACATCAGCCTGAACCCGAAGAAACCGAGCAATTAGCAATTAAAAAAGTTACTTTATCAACCGTATTTAAAATGGTAGATGAAGGATATATTACCGATGCCTTGGCTGTATTGGCTTTGCAAAAGTTAGAAATATTATTACTTCAAAAGAAAGTTACTTTATAAAGTAGCATTATAGCAATATTGATTATGCATTATACTCAACAAAAAAAATATTATCCTTCTTCCTCAGCAGTAAAACATAGTAGTAACAATATCATTGTTGGTCGCCAACCTTTAATTGAGGCATTTAATGCCGGAAAAGGTATTGATAAAATTTTAGTACAAAAAAATGCTACAGGAGATACTATTGACGAAATAATGAATTTAAGTAAACAGTATCAAGTTCCTGTGCAGTTTGTGCCTATTGAAAAATTAAATTCACTAACAAAAGTTAATCATCAGGGTGTTGTTGCATTTGCCGCTATCGTAAAATATTATGGCTTACAAGAAGTAATAGATTTTGTTATTGCAAAAGCCGAAGTACCCTTATTTATGATGTTAGATAGTATAACCGATATTAGAAATATTGGTGCTATTGCCCGCACAGCTCTTTGTTGTGGTGCACAAGCAATAATTATACCCGATAAAGGGGTAGGTGCATTGAATGAAGAAGCCATGAAAACTAGTGCCGGAGCATTAGGCAAAATTTTTATTTGCAGGGTTAATAGTTTAATGAAAGCTGTTGATGAATTGCATTTAAATGGCATTAAAGTATTTGCCAGTGAAATGACTGCCTCGGAAAAATTATTTAATATTGATTTTACTGAGCCATGTGCTGTAGTAATGGGTGGAGAAGAAAAAGGCGTATTTCCTCCATTGATGAAGATATGCGATAAAAATTTCCAAATTCCAATGATGGGTAAGTTTGAGAGTTTAAATGTTTCAGTTGCAACCGGAATGATTTTATATGAAGCAATGAAGCAAAGAACTTAGTTAATGATAAGATTTTTCTCTTTTAATGATATAATTGTTTCATGAAGTTTCATTTAGCTTTCGATATTAAACAAATACATCAGCTCATTCATCATCAACATAAAATAATGTTGATTGGAAGTTGTTTTACCGAAAATATTGGCGAGAAATTAAAGAAACATAAGTTTCATGTATTCGAAAATCCAAGCGGAATTTTGTTTAATCCGGCAAGTGTAGCAACAACAATTGCTACCATTATTCAAAACAAAAAATACACTGCTGATGATTTATTTTGTTTAAATGAAACTTGGCATAGTTGGCAACATCATAGCAGGTTTTCGGGTATTACAATTACAGATGCCCTTACAAAAATTAATACATCAACAGAAAATGCTCACACATTTTTGCAAACTGCCCATTATTTATTGGTTACATTAGGTTCTGCATGGGTGTATACTTTAACAGAACATGCCGCTAATGCTACTAAAGAAGGAATAGTTGTTGCAAATAATCATAAAGCTCCTGCCAATTGGTTTGATAAACAGTTAATGTCTGCCGAGCAAGTTAAACAGGAATTAAAACAAGTGGTAGATGATTTGTTACAATTCAATCCATCTATTACTATTATTTTCACAATTAGTCCGGTAAGGCATTTGCGAGAAGGAGTAATTAATAATAATAGAAGTAAAGCCATTTTAATACAAGCAGTTCATAATTTAATTGATGAATATAAGCAGCTATATTATTTTCCTGCGTATGAACTGGTAATTGATGATTTACGTGATTATAGGTTTTATTCGGAAGATTTGGTACATCCCAATTATGCGGCAACAGAATATGTTTGGGAAAAATTTGTTGAAGCCTGCATGACGGAAGATACAAAAGCATTGATGAAGCAAATTGCCGAAATTAATGTAGCTTTTCAGCATAAAGCATTTAATGTTGCAACAAAACAACACCAAAAATTTCTACAATCTTATTTTCAGAAAACAACATTATTACAAGCCAATTATCCCTATGTAAATTTTGAGCAGGAATTAAAATATTTTAATCAATTAGGTTAATTGCTTAAAATATTTATCGAACTTGAATAATATTAACAGGACAAACTTTTGCTGCATTTTCGTTCATTTCTTTCTCCGCTACAGGAACTTTTACACTCCAGAATCCTTTCTTTTCAATAGCACCAATTAATACCGATTTGCCATCTTTTTTGCTCATACGCCAACGTTCGGGAGCTTGTTCTACACAATAGTTGCAGCCTATACATTTAGATCGTTGCTGGATGATGGTAATTTTCATTTAACAACCTCCGCTATATCTACAATTTTATACAATTTATCCGATTTTCTAATGGGCGTTGTAACAGGAAATGCACAATAATCGCCCTTTTTAGCTGTGTTTTTTGCTCCTTCCTCATTAACATGCAACGATGTAATAACTGTTTCAATAACACCGGTAGTGGGACCAATAATGGCTACTTTATCTCCTACATTTATTGAATAAGACTCAATTAAAAATTCTGCAACACCGGAACGGGCAAAATAATGATTACCCTTTCCAATATAAATTTTTCTGGAAGTAGCTTTTGAACCCGAAGCATTGGTCCATTCTCCTAATTCTTTTCCTAAATAATAACCTCCCCAAAAACCACGATTATACACCTCACTTAGTCTTTGCATCCAATTTGCAACTTTTTCTGAAGTATAAGTTCCATCATAATAACTATCAATTGCTTCGCGATAACACTGCGTAACATTTTTTACATAATCGGCCGATTTGCCTCGGCCTTCGAGTTTTAAAACAGTAATGCCGGTATCAATTAGTTCATCCAAAAAGTCGATGGTACATAAATCTTTTGGCGACATAATATATTCGTTATCAATTTCTAATTGATGGCCATCTTCATTATCAATTACAGTATAACTTCTTCTGCAGTTTTGAATGCAAGCACCTCGATTAGCAGATGCATTTTGGGTATGCAAGCTTAAATAACATTTCCCCGAAACTGCCATGCATAATGCGCCATGGGCAAATACTTCTATTTCTACTAATTTGCCGGAAGGGCCTTTAATTTCTTCTTTTTTAACAGCCGAGCAAATGCTTTTTATTTGTCTTAAGCTTAATTCTCTCGATAAAACCATTGTATCGGCAAAATGCGCATAGAACTTTATTGTTTCTATATTGGTAATATTTAGCTGAGTAGAAATATGTACCTCCATGTTTTGGGCACTTGCATAACTAATTACTGCTTGATCTGATGCAATAACGGCAGTTATGCCGGCAGATTTAGCAGCATTAATAATATTTTTCATTAATGCTAAATCGTGGTCATACACTATTGTATTTAAGGTAAGATAGCTTCTAATGTTATGTTGTTGGCATATTTCGGCAATAGCAGGTAAATCATCTATTAAAAAATTCATGGTGGCACGTGCACGCATATTCAATTGTTCAACCCCAAAATAAACAGAATCGCATCCTCCCTGAATAGCAGCTATTAAAGACTCGAAGTTGCCAGCAGGCGACATAAGTTCTACTTTATTCATTTTATTCGTTGTTTACTTGTTCAAATTTAATATATCAAATCTTCGTATGCCGATTGTAATTCGTTATAGGCATGTTGGTCTTTTAAATTTTTTGCAGCGGCCATTCCTTTTTCATACCAATAAATAGCTTCTTCTTTTAGCTCCATTTTTTCTAATGTTTTTGCTAAATGGTAGTAAGAACCAACATAATCGGGCGAATCGGTAAGTATTGCTTCAAATAATTCTTTTGCTAATGGCTCGTTGCCAATTTTTAAATATTCTAAAGCCAATGCATGGCGTAGAAAGTTATCTTTTGGTTGTGCTTTTAAAAATTCGCTTATTTTAGAAATTCTATCCATCGGGCAAAAATAAACTATCAAAAAAGAAAATAAACTTTTTACTGAATTAACCTAAAAACTTTTTGCATAGAACTTTTGAAAATTGAAAAACAAACCTATATTTGCTAATAGTTGCATAAACAACTATTTTTGTCTGACGATATAAAATTATAGTATGAAAATTTTAGTTTGTATCAGTAAAACTCCCGATACTACTTCAAGAATTGCCTTTAAAGACAGTAATACAAAATTTGACGAATCGGGTATTCAATGGATTATTAATCCGTACGATGAATGGTATTCATTAGTGAGAGCTATTGAGTTAAAAGAAAAAGATAGCTCCGTAATTATTCATTTAATTACAGTTGGTACTGCAGATACAGAACCTATTATTCGAAAAGCATTAGCACTTGGCGGCGATGAAGCTATTAGAGTTAATGCAGATAGTAGTGATAGCTATTATATTGCTACTCAAATTGCCGCAATTGCCCGGCAGGGAAATTATGATTTAATTTTTACCGGAAAAGAAACGATAGATTACAATGGCTCTGTAATTGGTGCATTAGTTGCTGAGTTAGTTGATTTGCCTTATATATCCTTAGCTACTCAATTTGAAGTAGAAGGAACTACTGCTACAATTACTCGAGAAATTGAAGGTGGTGAAGAAGTAAACCAAGTACAATTACCCATTGTTGTGAGTGTACAAAAAGGTGTTGCCGAACAAAGAATTCCTAATATGCGTGGTATTATGGCTGCTCGAAGCAAACCTTTAAAAGTAGTTGAACCTGTTAGTGCAGAAACATTAACCAGCTTTATCAACTTTGAATTGCCACCTGCCAAAGCCGGTGTAAAATTAGTAGCAGCAGATAATGTTGCCGAATTAGTTAGATTATTGCACGAAGAAGCAAAAGCAATTTAAGTATTTTTTAAAGCTATTTTTTAATCGTTCACATAATCGAATTATTCAATTTTCAAATTATTAATATGTCAGTTCTAATATTAATTGATCATTCTGAAGGGCAAATAAAGAAATCTTCTTTCGAAGCATTAAGTTATGGAGCTGCTGTTGCACAACAATTAAATGTATCGGCACAAGCACTACTTTTAGGTACGGTTACCAATAATTTAAGCGATTTGGGTAAATATGGTGTAAGTAAAGTTTTTCAGGTAGCCGATGAAATTTTAAATGCATTTGATGCACAAGTATACGCACAAGTAATTGCAGAAAGTGCTCAGCTGCTGAATGCTACTGTAATTGTTGTAGCTCAAAACCAAACAGGCAAAGCCATTGCCGGAAGAATATCTGTACTACTTAAAGCCGGATTAGTTACCGGTGCCATTGCATTACCCGATACATCCAATGGTTTTGTAGTTAAAAAATCTGTATTCAGTAATAAAGCCTTTGCTAATGTTGCAATACATTCTGCTGTAAAAATAATTGCATTAAATCCTAACAGTTTTTCTGTTGCATTAACTGAAGGAACAGCAACGGTTGAATTGTTAAGTATTAAACCAAAAGAAGCTAAAGTAAAAATAGTTTCGGTAAATAAAATTAGTGGTGAAGTTCCTTTAACTGAAGCTGAAATAGTAGTAAGTGGTGGACGTGGTTTAAAAGGACCAGAAAATTGGGGCATTGTAGAAGATTTAGCAAAAGTACTTCATGCAGCAACCGCTTGCAGTAGGCCGGTGGCAGATACACATTGGAGACCGCATCATGAGCATGTTGGACAAACAGGTTTTCAAATAGCTCCTAATTTATACATAGCTATTGGCATTAGTGGTGCTATTCAGCATTTAGCCGGTGTAAATAGAAGTAAAACAATAGTTGTTATTAATAAAGATCCGGAAGCTCCATTTTTTAAAGCTGCCGATTATGGTATTGTAGGAGATGCTTTTGAAGTTGTTCCGCAATTAACTGCTGAAATTAAAAAGTTAAAAGGATAAGATATTTTTTTAAGAAGTGAAGCAATAATAAAATCCCATTCTGTTTGAGTGGGATTTTTTATGAAAAAATATTTTTTGTAATAAAAACTGTTGAGTTGTTGTGCCTATCTATTTTTGAATTACTTCCTTATTTTGAATCATTTTATAAATGGTAGACTTTCCAATATCTAACACCTTTGCTACTTGTAAAACATCCGATTGATATTTATCTAAATAGTGTTGAATAATTTGAATTTCGTATTCCTTTAAAGTAACTTCTTTGTTCAAAAAATTTTCTAAAGTTTGAGATGATTCTATCATTATATCTTGCTCCTCAATAGTTGCTCCATTTGCCAATACTGCTGCTAATTCCATTAATGATTTTAATTCGCGTACGTTGCCGGGGAAATGGTAGGATAACAATTTTTTTTGTGCATTGGCCGAAAGAGGTTTGATGGACAATTTATTTTCTTTAGAAAAATTTTCAATAAAATTTTTAGCCATAATTATTACATCATTACCTCGTTCTCTAAGTGGAGGCAATTCAATAGGTAGGCCTAATAATCTATAATACAAATCTTGCCTGAACTGGTTTGTTTTAACCAATTCTTGTAAGTTTCTGTGTGTAGCAACAATAATTCTAACATCAATAGGTATTGTGCCATTTCCGCCAATTCTGGTAATTTCTCTTTCTTGTAATACGCGTAAAAGTTTGGCTTGTAATACAATATCCATTTCGCCAATTTCATCTAAAAAAATAGTTCCTTTATGTGCTTCTTCAAATTTCCCCAAGCGTTTGCCTGCGGCTCCTGTAAAAGCACCTTTTTCATGCCCAAAGAGTTCGCTTTCTAATAATTCTTTTGGAATTGCAGCAACATTAATTGCAACAAAAGGCATTTTAGAGCGAGTAGAATTGTAATGAATTGCTTTGGCTACCATTTCTTTACCTGTGCCTGTTTCTCCGGTAATTGAAACTGTAATATTAGTTTGTGCCGCTTTTTCAATTAAAGAAAATACTTTTTTTATTGCATCACTTTGACCTATAAAGGTTTTCGAAAAATCGTATTGTTTTTTTAGTTCGGTTTTAAGTGTATCTACTTCTTTTTTTAGGGTTGAAATTTCTTGTAAATGCTGTATTGAACTCCATAAACGATTATTGGTATCTTCATCTTTCACAATATAATCGAAAGCACCTTCTTTTAATAAGTTTACTGCAGTACCAATATCTTCTTGTCCCGAAATAATTATTACAGCCAAATCGGGATATTGATTTTTTATTTTTTTTAAAACTTTACCGCCATCGGTATCCGGAAGGGTATAATCTAATGTAATTACATCGGGCAATTCGTGGAGAGACTGAAAGAAATCTTTGGTATTTTCAAATCTTTTAATTTGAAAAGAAGGGTTGAGCGATAAAAAATGCTCAAGCATAGTTCCATACCAACGGTCATCATCTAAAATAAATACTTTAAGCTGGTTGTTGTTTTTCATAAGGCAAAAGGTTGCACTAAAATTAATTAAATTCCTTTATACGGAAAACTATTTATTTATTCCGGAAAATAGAAAAAATGCTATTTATGGGAATTTATTTATGCAGGTGAATCTTTCAACATAATGATAATCAGCACTTTTTCTTTTGGCATACAATTTTCAATAAACCTAATAAGCTTGTTATTCTGTAAAAAATTATCAAACGTGATAGTGAGCTAAACAAAATTATTCTACTTAAAAATTATACCTATGAAACCAGTTAATGACAAAAGAGTAATAGATATTACCCATATTATGATAACATTTTGCATGGCATTAATACTTATGTCTATCATTAATTTAAATATTAAAATAGCATAAAAATATTTTAGTGAGGATTTATAAAATAGGAGTACAGGAAATGGTCGCAATGTGTTTCTACACAAGGCGACCTATTTTTTAGTTAAGAAAAATATCCAACTTCGATTTGGGTCTTTTATCATTCAGCCACTTAAATTTTCTTACCCTAATATCCTTATGATTTACTTGTTTCATAGGATACATGGTACCTTCAAGGTTATTAATAAATTTTATTCGTTGTGGTTTACCATCTTCAAAATAAGCTTCAATTACATCGCTCGAAGATTTATTAACGCCTACAAATTTTTTATTATCATCTAAAGCGTAATAAATATTTTCTGCCGGACTACCTTTGGTGTGCATATAATAAATTTTTCCATCTTTAAAATAGGCATTTAGAGCATTCCCTTTTACCTGATTAAAATAATCTCCGCCTTCTTTACTTATTACCAATGCATTTTCAAACACATACATTCTTTCAGGCTTTTTATTTTGAAGAAAAAGGTAAATAGTATCGCCGGTAATTTGATTTTCTTTTGCCCATGCTACAGGGTCTTTAAATAAACGGAAAGTTGAATCTGCTAAAGAATAAAATAAACTATCGCCCAATGCCTGCAAGGAGTCGGAATATATTTTTACATGATAATATGCTTCAAAAAAACGATCGTGTGTACTATCTATTGTAGCGGTAGCAATTGAATCGCTGATTTTAGTGGAAGAATCTCGAATAGAAGGAATGTGTTTTTTCTTTCTTAAATCAGAAACTTTGGCAGAATAAAGCGTATCGGCCGATATATAAATAGTATCGCCTGGTTGTTTAATAAATAAAATGGGTTTTTCTGTTGCTAAAAAAGCATTTGTTTTTTTATTGGTTTTTATATTATTGGCAATAATATCATATCCTCCAACCGAATCTTTGCTTCTATATACAGCATTTCCCTGAAACTCGCCCAATCCGGTACTGTCATCAAAAGCCATTTGGTCGGATGTAAACGTGTAGGTGCTATCATCAATAAAGGGGCGTTTCGAAAAATTTCCTTTTTTTCTTTTTAATTCATAAACACCGTCTTGTGTTTTAATAATTCTTTTGCCATTATAAATGGTTGTAGGGCAAACAAAAGTGGTTCTGTCCGAATCAATATTATAAAGCAAGGTATCGGTATAAATAGTGTATTCCGGATTTTTTAAAACAACTCCTTTTTTAAAATAAACATCTTTAGTTCCGCCATAATAGTATCCTTCTAAACTGGTTAAAACTGTTTTGCCGTTAATAAGTTTTCCGCCATTAAAATATTTACCAATTTTAAATTGCGTATCATATTCCAAATCGTTTGTAGTTATAACGCCTTTGCCATCTTTAAGAATAACATTTTTATTGAGATATGCTTTTTTTTCTTTGCCTAAATATTTTAAGTATTGAGAATATGTGTGAACACTATCCGCATCATTTATATGAATATTGCCAAATGCTTCCAGAAAGTTTTCTTTTTGGTTAAGCACAATACTATCGCCATAAAATTTAGTATGCCCTTGTTCAACAAATGCATGGCCTACCAATGAAACAAATTTTCCTAAAGTATCTTTATCTTGGTAAATATATTTATCGGCACTTTTAATTGTAATAATTTTTCCTTCGCTAACAGAATCGGCATTACGTTGACTGAAAGCAGAGTTACAAGCCAATAAAAATAATAGTATGAATAAGGCTGAAGTACGCATCATTACTAATGCTTAATTGAATCGATAGGCTCGGTTAAGGGTGCTGTTTTATCTTTTCTGCCAAAAACAGAAATGTGTACATATCGTTTAGGATGAGTTCGTAGATCATCCATTAATATATTAGCACTTCTAACGGTGTTATTTAAATTATTATACAATGTTTTATCATTTACTAATGAGCCTAATGATCCTTGTGATGAATTTATTTTTGCAATAGTGCTATTTAATTCTGTGGCTGCTTTTTTTAGTTCGGCTACGGCTCCTTCTATATCAGCTTTTGATAATTTTTCTGAAGTGGTTTGTATATTACTTAAAGTGGCATTAATTTTTTCGTTATTGTCTGATAAGTTTTTTGTAAAGCTGTTTACATTGTTTAGCGATTGTGTAATGCTGCCATTTTCTTTATCTAATAAGGCTGTTAATCGAATAGAAGTATTTTGTAAATTTTCAGTTGTTTTTTCAACATTAGTTATTATTTGTTGCAAATTATTTTTGGTTGAAGGATCGAAAATGCTACTAACATTTTTTAAAACAGCATTTAAAGAGGTTAAAGTATTTTTTAGTTGATCGCTTAGTGGAGAAAGTTGATTAGTAATACTGCCCAATAAACTTTCAGAATTTATAGTATTTAAGGTATCGCCATTATTAAGCATGGTTTTGCTATCACCTAAATTTATTTCAATACTACTTGTATTAAGTGGATTTTCTTTTACAAATGCCGTTGAATTATTAGGCACTTGATACATTTTATTGAGTTTAATAGTTACAATAATATTTTTTAGGTTAGATTCATTTTCTATTTCAAATACATTACCTATACGGTAACCATTGATAAAAACCGGATTCGATACCATTAAATTTTTGGCATCGGGGTATTTGGCATAAAAAAAATACCCTGTTTTTAAAAAGCTTTTACCTTTTAAAAAGTTGAACCCCAATATCAGCAAGGTAATTGCAATAGCTGTTAAAGCACCTACTTTTGTTTCATTCGAAATCTTCATATACACAAAACTAAGGTTTCTTATTTATGCTACAACACTTATTGGTAGGAATGTAACTGATAGCAAGAAGTTAACATTTTTTAAACTATGACTGTAGTATTATTTTCATGTTTTGTATTTCAACTGCATCGGCATTTACTATTTCTAAATCATCGGCCATTTTTGCATTAATATATTGCATGTCAGTAGGTACTATTTTTTTTGCTGATGAATGAAATTCGGTAGCACCGGTAAACGATTGTATTGTTGCAATATTGTTACTTCTCAATCCACCTCCCGGTAAAATAATAATTCTATTATTTGCCTGTTCAATTAGTTGTTTAATAAGATTTTTTCCGTGTATTGCAGTAGGTTCTTGTCCGCTGGTTAAAATACGCTGGCATCCGCATTCAATAATATTTTCAACAGCTTGTAGAGGCTCTTTGCACCTGTCAAAAGCCCTATGAAATGTAAATGAAAGCGGGTAAGATAGTTCTACCAACTTGCTTGTTCTTTGCATATCTATACTGCCATCTTTTAATAAAATGCCACATACAATGCCATCAAAACCTAATTCTTTGCATAATGTTATGTCTTTTTTAATAATTTCAAATTCTTCGTTAGAGTATAAAAAATCGCCTGCTCTTGGACAAATCATTACAAAAGCAGGGATGTTTATTTTTTCTTTGATGGTTTTTAAAGTGCCAAATGAGGGTGTTGTTCCGCCATTTGCATAGTTTTCGCATATTTCTAATCTATCGGCTCCTGCATTTGCTGCAATAATAGCTGATGCAATATTAAATACGGCAATTTCTAAAATCATTAGAGTACATATTTACTATTAATTAATTTATTAAAATTATCTGCTGTGCAAACGGCATAATTAAATCCTTTTTGTAATGCATATCCGCCGTATTCACCTTTTTTATTGATAGCAATAAAACCTATTTGAATTTCTTTTGCTTTTTCAATTCCTTTAGCTTTTACAGCACGTTCTACCACTTTTTTGCATGCTAATTGAGGGTGTATGCCATGCCGCATAAATTCAACAACGGTATGTGAACCTGCAATTCGTATAATATCTTCACCTTGCCCTGTTGATGTGGCTGCACCAACTTCGTTATCTACAAATAGGCCTGCGCCAATTATGGGCGAATCGCCAACACGACCATGCATTTTAAATGCCATTCCGCTGGTAGTGCAAGAGCCGCTTAAGTTGCCATGGCTATCTAACGCAATCATGCCAATTGTATCATGATTCCATTGGTTATTTTCTAATTTTTGAGGTGGTAATATGGTAGATTGGTTATGTTCTATATTAATTATAGGCTTATACTCACTCTTTTTCAACCAGTTTTTATAGGCTTTTGTTGCATCATCGCTTAAAATGGGTTCTTCTAAAGCAAATCCTTCCGATAGGGCAAATTGCTGAGCTCCTTCGCCCACTAATAATACATGGGGTGTTTTTTCCATTACTCTTCTTGCCACCGAAATGGGATGTTTAATTCGTTGCAAGCAGGCTACAGCACCACAATTAAAATTTTCGTCCATTATACTGGCATCTAAGGTTACAAATCCGTCTCTATCCGGATAAGCACTTAAGCCTACACAGCAATTTCTTTCAAGTTCTGTAACCATCACTCCCTTTTCAACAGCGTCTATCGATTTTCCTCCATTTCGTAAAACTTCCCATGCTGCTTTATTGGCATTAATACCTGCATCCCATGTTGATAAAACAATAGGTTGTATGGCGGTAGTTTTTTTTTGAAAAGAAGAGAAAGAAAATGCCATAAACCCTAAAGAACCTAATTCAATAAACTTTCTTCTTTGCATATTCTTTTTTTGAAAGATACGAATTGATATTGTTTGTATTTTCATTAAATGGAGAAACAAATTGTAAGTAGCATTAAAAAATTGTATGGATGGAGTGATAAAGCGGAAATTACACTGCTTGGTAATGGTTTAATTAACCATACTTGGAAAGTGGAAGATGTAAGTGGTAGTTTTGTTTTACAGAGAATTAATACCAATATATTTAAACATCCCAATTGGATTGATGATAATATAACTTTACTTGGTAATTATCTTGCGGTAAATAATCCTTCTTATCTATTTACCTATCCTATAAAAACTATTAACAACAGTACTTTAATTGAAATGGATGGTTGTTACTATAGAAGTTTTAACTACATTAATAATGTTTATACTATTGATGTTGTTGAAACTTCACAACAAGCGTATGAAGCAGCTTTTCAGTTTGGAAAATTTACGGCAGTATTAAACGAGTTTAATGCTGAAAAACTACATATTACTTTGCCCAATTTTCATCATTTAGCATTGCGATTTAATCAATTAACTGAAGCAATGAGTAATGGAAATTTAGCAAGAATTACAGCAGTAAAAGAGGATATTGCTTTTCTTCAATCTCAAAAAAATATTGTTAAGCAATGGGAGCTGTTTATTGCTCATCCTGATGCAAAAAAAAGAGTAACGCATCACGATACTAAAATATCTAATGTACTTTTTGATAATAATAGTAAAGGGGTGTGTGTAATTGATTTGGATACAATTATGCCGGGCTATTTTATTAGCGATGTAGGAGATATGATGCGAACTTATTTATGTCCGGTTTCGGAGGAAGAAAGTAATTTAAATAATATTGAGGTAAGAAAAGAGTTTTTAAAAGCAATATTTGATGGTTATACCAGTTCAATGGAATTTGTATTAACCAATTTTGAATTGGATAACTTTTTTCTTTCCGGCGAGGTGTTAATATATATGCAAGCCTTGCGTTTTCTTACAGATTATATTAATAACGATGTTTATTATGGAAAAAAATATGAAGAGCATAATTTGGTAAGAGCTCGTAACCAAATTAAGTTATTGCAGCTATATCAGGCAATAATTTAATAGAAAGCAGCTACATTTTACTGCATTAATAATCTGCTTGTCCCACACAAAATATGGGCTTTCTATTTTTCCAGTTTCCATTCGTAAAATCAGGAATATCTTGTAACGAACCACCTTCTGCAATTGATTTTTCGCTTAA
Organism: Hydrotalea sp.; assembly: GCA_027364735.1. Lineage (GTDB taxonomy): Bacteria > Bacteroidota > Bacteroidia > Chitinophagales > Chitinophagaceae > JAKAJX01. Next base: position 35,330 of record DAHXOT010000019.1, read on the forward strand.
TGGTGTAATAGAATATAATGTGGCCAAATCATACACATCCAAAGGAAAATCTTTTTTTTGTTTAATACATTCTATAAAGGCATTATCAACAAACCAATCCATTCCGCCATGTCCTGCACCTTCTGCTTCTTTTTCATATTTTTTCCAAAGAGGATGATCATATTCTTTTAACCATTTCTCAGAATTTTCCCATTGATGCGGCTTGCTTTTGCCTTCAATATAAACCATGCCTGCATTAAATTCTCCTGCATGTGTATCTTGCCATAAACCATTTGTTCCCTGAACTCTAAAACCTAAATTATACGGACGAGGCGAGTTGGTATCGTGCGTTAAAACAATTGTTTCTCCATTCGCTGTTTGAATTTGTGTGGTAACAATATCGCCTAATTTAAAGGTTACTTTTGCATTTGGATGATTTTCTCCGCCTTTGGGATGATGAACAATGTATTTATGCAAGCCTCTTGATTTTGTTGCAATGGATGAAAGTTTTGTTAAGCGATTGCCTCTGTTCATATCAATCATGGTGGCAATTGGCCCTAAGCCATGTGTTGGATATAATTCTCCATTTCTATGCACTGAATGATTGGTTCGCCACTTGGCTTCACTATATCCTTTTTCACCAAACTCAACACCGCTATCGTATGGTGTTTTTCCATCGTTAAACTTAACACCCCGTAAATCGTGTTGATATCCGCCTTGCAAGTGCAAAAGCTCTCCAAATAAACCATTGCGAACCATATTTAATACAGCCATTACATCTCTTCTATAACAAACATTCTCTAAAATCATGGTAGGAATTTTAGTTCTTTCGCTTGCATCAACAATATCCCAACAATGCTTTAATTCCAAAGCTCCGCAAACTTCAACACCCGGTATTTTTCCGGCATTCATGGCATCAACTGCTTGTGGAATATGCCATTCCCAAGGGGTGGCAATAATTACGGCATCAATATCTTTTCGTGCTAAAAGGTTTTTATAATCGTAATTGCCATTGGTATATTCAATAGCTTTTTTCTTTCCCGCTTTTGTAATAATATCCTGTGATGTTGCCATCATAGAAGTATCTGGATCTGCCATTGCAATAATAGTTACATCGCTTCTTTGAGCCATGAGGCGAACATGTTCTTGGCCTCTTAAACCTACGCCAATTAGCCCAATTCTAACTGTATCGCTTGCACTGCTTTTAAAAGAAGGTAAGCCATGTAAGGAAAGTCCAATGGATAGTCCTGCAAGCGAACTGTTTTTAATAAATGTTCTGCGATGAATATTTTGGCTCATAATCGTTAAATTTTATACATGAATGTAAGAACTTTATCTTTGTAAAAATTTTTTATATGCCATCCTTCGATATTGCCAGTAAGGTAGATATTCAAATATTAGACAATGCCATTAATACTGTAAAGAAAGAAATTCAAAACAGGTTTGATTTTAAAGATTCTCTTGTTTCGATTGAATTGAACAAAAAGGAATATATAGTTAACGTGGAAGTAGAAAGTGATATGAAAATGAAACAAGTAATTGATGTAATTATTAGCCGATCAATGAAACAAGGAATTGATGCTAATGCATTTGATTTTAGTAAAGATGCTTACCCAAGCGGTAAAGTGGTAAAAAAGGAAATTTCTGTAAAAAATGGATTAAAACAAGAAGATGCCAAAAAAATTGTAAGGGTTATTAAAGATTCGGGATTAAAAGTACAAGCTGCTATTATGGATAATATTATACGAGTTACTGGTAAAAAAATAGACGATTTACAGGAAGTAATGACACTTTGCCGTAACGGAAACTTTGCTATTCCTCTCCAGTTCGAGAACATGAAAAGTTAATCACGTAAATTCTGTGTATTTTTCATTTGGCTAAATGCTGTTACAAACCTATCTTTGCCGGCCAAATTAAATATTATTAATAATCGTACGGCTAAATCCGTGCAACCTAAAATCAAATAAAATGAAACAAGGTATCCATCCAAAAGAATATCGCTTGGTTGTATTTAAAGATATGAGTAACGGATATTCTTTCATAAGCAAATCAACTGCTGCAACAAAAGAAACCGTAAAATGGGAAGATGGTAACGAATATCCATTAATTAAACTGGAAATTTCTAATACTTCACATCCTTTTTATACAGGTAAAAATATGTTGGTTGATACTGCCGGACGTATTGATAAATTCAAAAAACGTTACGCAAAAAAAGATTAACTCTTTTAAATTATAGTACAATCCCGCATTTGCGGGATTTTTTTATTTCTTTGAACCGCTATTTTTGCAAACTAAATAGGAATAATGAAAATTGATATTTTGGCTTTTGGTGTTCACCCAGATGATATAGAATTGGGATGTTCGGGTACTATTATGGCTGCGATTGCAGAAGGAAAAAGTGTAGGTATTGTTGATTTAACCCAAGGTGAATTAGGTACACGTGGTTCTGTGGAAACCAGAAAAAGTGAAGCAATGGCTGCTGCAAAATTGATGGGTGTTGTTGTAAGAGAAAATCTTGCAATGGCCGATGGATTTTTTGTGAATGATGAAGCCAGTAAAAGAAAAATAATTACTGTTATTAGAAAATATCAACCCGATATTATTTTGTGTAATGCTCCTGAAGATAGGCATCCAGATCATGGTAGGAGTGCAAAGTTAGTATCAGATGCAGCTTTTTTATCGGGGCTTCGTAAAATTGAAACTCAAACTGAAGGTGTATTGCAGGAAGCTTGGCGACCAGCATACGTATTTCATTATATTCAGGATAGATTTATTCATCCTTCTTTTGTTGTAGATATTACAGCATTTATGGAAAAGAAAATTGAAACTATTCTCTGTTATCAAACACAGTTTTATAACGATAATTATACTTCTAACGAACCACAAACTTACATTTCATCTCCACAATTTTTAGAAAGTTTAAAAGCAAGAGCTTTAATGATGGGAAAAAGAATTGGAGTAAATTATGCTGAAGGATTTATATCGGAAAAAGTATTGGGTATAAAAAGTTTTGATGGCTTTATTAAAAATGTTACTTAATGCTATTCAACTTCGGCCTGATGCTGAATAATAAAGTCAATTAAATCATCTAAACTAATTGAAGCTTTCGAGCAAGCATCATTTATTTCTTCTCTTGAAACATTTGCAGCAAATGATTTTTCTTTCAACCTTTTTTTCACGCCTTTTATATCCATTGAATTATAACCATTTGGCCGCATGAGAGAATATGCATGAATTAAGCCGCTTAACTCATCAAAAGCATAAAGCATTTTATCCATTTTTGTTTCGGGTTCAATGCCAAAATGAGCCGGGCCATGAGAAGCAATTGCCCTAATAATTTCGGGATCTATATTTCTATTTTCCAATTCTTCAATAATTTTTTTACAATGAAGTTCAGGCCACTGATCCCAATCGGCATCGTGTAATAAACCTGCCATTTCCCATTTCCACTGTATTGTTTCATCGGCATTTTCTTTCTTTGCAGCCCAGCTTTTCATTAAATATGCTACTTGGCGCATGTGTAATTGTAGTTTAGGGTTTATAACCCATTCTTCTAATAAATTATTTGCTTCTACTTTCGATAGCACATTGCCAATATTTGCCGAATTGCCAAAGGTTGATTTATTTAAGAGTAAAGACATAGCTGGTAAAAAATTATATTAATTTATGGATGTAGTATTTAGCAAATTTTGTTTGTAACAGTTTTGATATTAATTCAAAACTCAAATAAAAATAACTGATTTTTATTTTTGAAAATCGAAAAATTAATTACCTTGTAACTTCATCATTGTATTGTATGCCCCCAACAGTTAGTAGTGATGTGCGTATAACCGATATAGTTTACGACTTTCTGATAGTGGAAGTATTAAATCCTTGCTTGCAACATCATTCTTTTTTCTACACTATTATTAATGCCAATAATCAAGTTGTGCGAAAGGGAAGTTTTAGTGGAATATGGGTGCAATTGCGATTAACACATATTAATGAAGGCAATTATCAACTTTATTTAAAAGATAATGAAGATTATAACTGTGTATTTTCTTTTAAAAAATCTACTCCTTCGTTCGAAAAATTGTCTTTGATCATGCATTAATGTATTGTGATAAAAAATAGTTTACAAATAACTAACAATTGTTAGGATTTATATTTTCAATTCTTATTTTTGTTCGAATAAATATTCAATTATGCAGTTTCAATTATCAGAAGAACATTTAATGATTCAAAAGGCTGCCCGAGATTTTGCAAATAACGAATGCTTGTCGGGAGTAATAGAAAGAGATGAACATCAAAAATTCCCCAAACAACAAATTATGCAATTGGCCGAATTAGGTTTTATGGGTATGATGGTAAAACCTGAATATGGCGGAAGTGGCATGGATACCATTAGCTATGTTGTAGCAATGGAGGAAATTTCTAAAATAGATGCCAGTACCAGTGTAGCAATGAGTGTAAATAATAGTTTGGTATGTTATGGATTAGAAGCTTTTGGAACCGAAGCCCAGAAACAAAAATATTTAACACCACTTGCACAGGGTAAGAAAGATGGTGAATTATATATTGGAGCTTTTTTATTAAGTGAACCCGAAGCAGGAAGTGATGCATCTTCACAAAAAACTACTGCCGAAGATAAAGGAGATTATTATTTATTGAATGGGACAAAAAACTGGATTACCAATGGGTCATCTGCCAGTGTGTACTTAGTAATTGCTCAAACCGATACGTCAAAAGGGTCAAAAGGTATTAATGTATTAATAGTAGAAAAAAATTGGCAAGGTGTAGAAGTGGGTGCCAAAGAAAATAAATTAGGTATTAGAGGAAGTGATACACATTCTATTTTATTTACCGATGTAAAAGTGCCTAAAGAAAATAGAATTGGTGCCGATGGTTTTGGTTTTACATTTGCTATGAAAACATTAGCCGGAGGCCGTATTGGTATTGCATCTCAAGCTTTAGGCATTGCCAGTGGTGCGTATGAACTGGCATTAAAATATTCCAAACAACGCAAAGCCTTTGGAAAAGAAATAGCTCAACATCAAGCAATACAATTTAAGCTGGCCGATATGGCAACACGTATTGAAGCTGCAAGATTATTATGTTTAAAAGCAGCATGGGAAAAAGATAATGGATTGAATTATGATATAAGCTCCTCAATGGCAAAAGTTTTTGCAAGCGAAACTGCTATGTGGGTTACTGTTGAAGCAGTTCAAATTCATGGAGGTTATGGCTTTGTAAAAGAATATCATGTAGAACGATTAATGCGTGATGCAAAAATTACTCAAATTTATGAGGGTACCAGTGAAGTGCAAAGAATAGTAATTAGTAGAGGTATTTTAAAGTAATTACTTATTGTAATTTTATAATGAATGTGCAAATAAACTAATTTTGTTTGCACATTTTTATTATGTCTGTAAATAAAGAAAATTATTCTCAACTTGTAGAAAACTTAACTAATAAGCAAGTTCAGTTAGTAGCGGTAAGTAAAACAAAACCTATAGAAGATATTTTGGCATTATATAATTTAGGACAAAGAGATTTTGGTGAAAATTATGTACAAGAGTTAGTTGATAAAGAGGCAGTTTTACCTAAAGATATTCGTTGGCATTTTATTGGCCATTTGCAAAGTAATAAAGTAAAATATATTGTAACATTTGTACATTTAATTCATGGAATTGATAGTTTTAAATTGTTGAAGGAAGTGAATAAGCAAGCAGGAAAAATTAATCGCATGGTTGATTGTTTATTGCAGGTTCATATTGCAGAAGAAACAACAAAGTTTGGTTTTGATGAGGGTGAATTATTTAAATTAAGTGATTTAGCTGAGTTACAAAATATTCGTGTTATAGGCTTAATGGGTATGGCAAGCTTCATCGATAATAAGCAAAAGGTAAGAAGCGAATTTAAAACCTTAAAAAAACTTTTTAATCAGTTTGCAGAAAAATATCCCAATTGCACAATGCTTTCTATGGGAATGAGCGGAGACTACGAAATTGCAATGGAAGAAGGGAGTAATTTATTGCGTATAGGAAGTTTATTATTTGGTGAGAGAGTATAAATAAGGCTCTGATTTTTCTCTCACCAAATAATACTTAAAATTGCAATTTATTCAACTTTAGTAATCTTTAATACATTGGTTGGTAAGTGTAAATGTATAGGTGTACTACCTGTATTTACAACTATATCGTTTGATTGTAAAAACCCTCTTTCTCTTAAAATATTTATTTGATCCGAAATAATATCATCTAAACTATTTTCTTCATCGTAATAAATAGCTTTAACTCCCCAGCTTAAACTCAATTGGTTTACTAATGTTTTTTCTTTTGTAAAAATAAATAAAGGAGATTTTGGTCTATAGCTACTTAGCATAAAGGCGGTATATCCGCTTTGTGTCATACCAATTAAAGCATTAGCTTCAACGTCCTTAGCCATTTTACAGGCATTATAACAAACAGCATCACTTAAAAAAGAAGGAGAATGAGGTTGGGGTTTTAAATCTTCTTCACGGTTATAACGGTATTCTGTTTGTTCAACTTGCCTAATTATTTTACACATAGTTTCAACTACCAATGCAGGATGTTGACCTGTAGCAGTTTCGCCACTAAGCATTACGGCATCGGCACCTTCTAATACGGCATTAGCTACATCTGTAATTTCACTTCTGTTAGGTTTTACACGGTCAATCATGCTTTCCATCATTTGTGTAGCAACAATTACAGGTTTTGCACGATGGATACATTTACGAATTAATTCTCTTTGAATTAAAGGCACTTTTTCAACCGGTAATTCAACGCCCAAATCTCCGCGGGCAATCATAATACCATCGCTTTCAACAATAATATCACGAATGTTTACTAATGCTTCGGGTTTTTCTATTTTGGCAATAATTTTTGTTTTGCTTTTCTTTTCTTGCAGTTTACTTCTCAGTATTACAATATCTTTTACACTGCGTACAAAACTTAAAGCAACCCAATCGCACTTTTGTTCAATTATAAATTCAAGATCTTCTAAATCTTTTTCGGTTAATGCAGGAAGAGAAATTTTTGTATCGGGAAGATTAATTCCTTTTTTTGAGGATAAAATGCCGCCTAATGTAACTTCAACCTGAACATCATTTTCTTTAGTTATGTTAACTACTTTTACTTCAATTTTTCCGTCATCAATCATAATAATATTGCCTGGCTTAACATCGCCTGCCAAATTAGGATAGCTAACATAAATTTTTTCTAAAGTGCCAATACATTTTGTATTAGTGAAGGTAAGAATATCGCCTGCTTTTACTTCTAAAGAGTTATTGGTTATTTCGCCTACTCTAAGTTTAGGGCCTTGCAAATCGGCTAATATTGAAATGTTATAAGGTTCTGCTTTATTAATATTTCTAATATGCTCAATAATTTTAGCTTTGTCTTCATGTGTGCCATGAGAAAAATTTAATCTAAAAACATTTACTCCGGCCTTTACAAGTTCTAAAAGTTTTTCGTAGGTATCGCATGCAGGACCAACAGTTGCAACAATTTTTGTACGATGATTGCTATGGTCAAGCCCTGCTTGTTTATCCATTTGCTTATAAAGATATTTGTCTAAATTTTTTGACATAGTAATTTTTACTTTCGTTAAAAGGATAACTGTGAAATACTTTTGCTTTTTCCTTTTTAATTAAGCATAAGTATTTTGTGAATTATGATGCTAAAACTTTTGCAATTTTAAGCCATTCTTCGCTAACTTGTTGTTTTGCTTTTACAGCTTTATTTAAGGGCGTATATTTCATTTTATTATCAACAATGCCTACCATTACATTATGTGTTCCTTCCATTAAGCATTCAATAGCATGATAACCCATTCTACTGGCAATATATCTATCCATTGCAGTAGGAGCACCGCCACGTTGAATATGGCCTAAAATGGCAATTCGCACATCGGCATTAGGAATTTTTTCTTTTACAAGTTTGGATACACCTTCTGCTCCGCCATATTCATCGCCTTCTGTAACAACAACTAAGTTGACTAATTTTTTTCGTTTTTCTTTTTCTGATAAGGAGTTTACCAACTCATCTAAATTGGTTCTTCTTTCGGGTATTAAAATATGTTCTGCTCCTGTGCCAATACCGCTATGAAGGGCAATGTATCCTGCATCTCGGCCCATTACTTCAACAATAAATAATCGGTCGTGTGCATCCATGGTATCTCTAATTTTATCAATAGCTCTAATAGCAGTGTTAACTGCGGTATCAAAGCCAATAGTAAAATCTGTTCCTGCAATATCTTTATCAATTGTTCCGGGTAATCCAATGCAAGGAATATCAAATTCATTGCTAAATTTTTGGGCACCATTAAAGCTGCCATCTCCGCCTATAATTACCAAACCATCAATGCCGTTTTTCTTTAAGTTTTCGTAAGCAATTTTTCTGCCTTCGGGTTGATAAAATTCTTTACAGCGGGCTGTTTTTAAAATTGTTCCACCTCTTTGAATAATGTTGGCAACACTTCTTGAATCCATCTGAAAAATATCATTCTCATACATGCCCGAATAACCTCTCATAATACCATACATATCTAAGCCATAATATAATCCGGTTCTAACAACAGCTCTAATAGCTGCATTCATACCAGGGGCATCACCTCCCGATGTAAGTACCCCTACTTTTGTAATTTTTTTCTTTATCATAAAATATTATATAAATTAATTGTTGAAGTAGAACTTGCAACATTAATTGGGTTGTTTAATTTAATTGAGCCGCAAAAGTATGAAATTGAACAGAAACAACAACTGAGATTAGTGATATTAAAAGGTTATGCACACAATAATTGACTATTATTTAATAATTCAGTAAAAAGAACTGTTATTATTAAACAATATTTATGTTATTTTATGCTGTATACTTTGTATTTACAATTTAGTATAACAGATAGCTATTGAATAGTGTAGTTGATAAATGTGACACCAAAAGAAGTTATAGAAGAATGGATAAAGGGTTTTAATTGAGCTGATATTGTTGATTGATACAAAAATCTTTAAAGAGGTTACTGGGATAAATTATCTTTTTAGCAAGCACATCATTCTCTTGTATAATAAAATTAATAATGAGTAGCATACTTATAACAGGTTGTAATGGATTTTTAGGACAGCATTTAACTTTGTTTTTTGCTGCAAAAGGATTTAATGTAATTGCAGTAGGCAGAGCTGAATGCAGAATTAAAACACCTGCAGCATTTATATACGAAAGCATAGATTTAACTAATCATACAGCAGTAAACAATTGTTTGCAAAAACATACGCCTTCTGTTATTATTCATGCCGCTGCAATGAGTAAGCCCGATGAATGTAACAATAATAAAAATCTTTGTTTGTTACAAAATGTAGAAGTTACAAAGTTTTTAATTGAAAGTGCTTTAGCTTTTGCTCCTCATTTTATTTACATTTCAACCGACTTTATTTTTGGAGAAGATGGTCCTCATGCAGAGAATGATACACCGAATCCATTAAATTATTATGGAGAAACTAAGCTAATGGCTGAACAATTGGTTAAGAAAAGTGGATTATTATATACTATTGTTAGACCGGTTTTTATTTATGGAAAAATGTTAGAAGGAATGCGACCTAGTTTTTTGCACTGGGTTAAAAATAGTTTAGAGCAACATAAGCCCATTAAAGTAGTAAGCGATCAGCAACGTACACCTACTTATGTTGAAGATATATGTAAAGGCATTTTATCTATTATTACAAAACAGAAAATGGGTGAATACCATTTGGCAGGAAAAGATATTCTTTCTCCCTACCAAATGGCTGTTACTGTTGCTTACATTTTTGGCTTGGATGCATCGTTAATAGAAAATGTTACTTCCTCATCTTTCCCTGAGCCGGTGAAGCGTGCAAAAAAATCGGGATTAAACATCACCAAAGCAATTAACCAACTTTCCTATCAGCCGGTTGCTTTTAACGAAGGTGTTAAATTAAGTTTTACAAATTAATTATTGTCATTCTCCTTTAAAGGTAAAAATATTTCGGCCATCATACATCTGGCACTTCCACCTCCATTTGTTTCAATAGTTAAAAGGTTGCTGTGTAAAATTGTATTGTATTTTTCAATGGAAGCAATTTGTTCTTCTGTTAAGCTTTCAAATGCTTGTGAGCTCATTATTAAAAATTTTTCATTATTACTATTATTCACTTGCAGCATATTGCCGGCAAAGTGATTCATTTGATCTAAGGAAATAGTAATAAGTTCTTTTGCTGTTTGTTCTAGTGAAGTTAGTAGGGCATCTTTTTCATTTTTATCTTGTATACTTTCCATACATACAATAGCAAATTCATCTGCAAGGCACATCATTACATTGGTATGATAAATTAGTTGGTTATTAGCATCTGTTGCATGAAATAGTATGGGATGATAATCAAGATCGTTGCAAAATTTATTTACTAATTTTTCGCTGGTTCTTTGCGAAATGCAGGCATACACAATTTGGTGAACTCTATCTAAAATCATACTACCGGTGCCTTCTAAAAAAAGGTGCTCGTTTTCAAATGGCGTATAATCAATTGAGTAATTAATTTGAAATTTATTGCTAATAGCTTCTATAACCGATTGTTTTCTTTCGCTTCTTCGGTTTTCTGCAAACATTGGATATAAAATAATGGTACCATCATCGTGAAATGAAATCCAATTATTGGGAAAAATAGAATCTGGCGTATGCGGTGTTATTGTATCTTCTACAACCGTTACATCAATGCTATGTTGTTGCAAAAGCGATACAAAATTATTAAACTCAGTTAAAGCATTTTCTTGTGTTTGATGATTTTGATTATTGGCCTGAAAACTATTGTTTATAGCTGTTTGTTCGTTATAGCCAAATTGAACCGGCTTTATCATTAATAAATGCGAAGTAGTTTGCATAAAATAATTTTTAATGAATGAATTGATCTCTTAAAAGAGGCATACTCATGCAATGCGATCCGCCTCTTGCTCTTGATAGCTCGGCAGATGGCAATAGTATTAATGTGTTTTGTACATCTTTTGGTAATAATCCTTCTTCAAATTTTTTGAATAAATTTTCGGTAGTAATTACATTAAAACCGTTTTGTTTAAATGCTTCAGCAGTTTTATCGTTTCTATCGTATCCAATAACAACACCTTCTTTTAAAGCAACAACATTACATGAGTCTGTCCATTGCTCTCTTTCATCATACGGAAAAACATTACCGCCGCTATAAATAATTTTTACATCTTTTGGTGCAACGTTAAAATCTTCAATACTTATTTCACGCAATAAACTTTCTAAACCTGCAATTTTTGTATTACTGCTGTAATCTTTATTTTTTTGATAAGGTTCTTGTATGCTTTTTTCGAATCTAAAAACTTCTACTAATTCCATTTCACCCTTTCTGGGTATGTGCGATAATTTTGACAAATACGATTGTTTGCTGTTATTTTCATCAGCTAAAATATTTTCAGAGTATCTACCATATAAAACCCATGTATCTCTTTTTACTTGAGTAAAAATAGTATCAATGTGCATTTGGGCTCTATTTCTGGGTATTTTTACAACCGATATTTTTTCGATACCCAATTCCGGTCTTGAAAAAATAGTATGTACAATTTCATTTACCGCATTCGATGAAGTTCTTTCACTACAGCCAACAATAAGATGTTTGGGATGAATCATCATAATATCTCCACCTTCAATACTTATAATTCGGTGTTTGCGTTCTTCTTCTTCATATAAAAAGAAATCGCTTTCTTCAATTACTTCAATTACTTTTTCGGGTTGATTTTTAAAGAAGAAATATAGTGCCAGAAATTTGGTTAATAAAGATTCTCTTTTTCGTGCACCTGTTGCCATACGGCTTAATAAAATATGATCTTTTATAATGATGCCAATATCTCTGGTAAAGATAAAATTAGGAATAGGAGGAAAAATGAATTGATCTTCATGGCTGTTATTTTCTTCGGCCGGTAAAACACCGGTAATTAAAATTTTAGCCAATAAAGAAGCATCTTGAATGTTTTCCAATTTTTGTTGAATTTGTAAGCTGCTTTCTTCATACGAGCAAATAGCTGCAATTAAACGAAGTTTAACTTTCTCGTCTAATAATATTTTTTCTAATAAATTCTGGGATTCAAGTACTTTATCGGAGTTGAAATATTCTTTCTTACCGGGAATAAAGCAATTGCCATCATATTCCGGGTGCGACTGATGATATTCTTTTATGTATTTTATTTTTTCGCTATCAAGAAACCAAAGTAATAATAGTACATAATGATTATACTCTTTTTGCATTTTTTTTAAATGCACAATATCATCGTACAAATTATCGGTAAATGTTCCGGGAATAATTTTTCCTATACCTGCATCGGGGCTATGAATTAATATTTTTTTAAGTACGCCCAATTCCGAATCTACATATAATTGATTAGATAACATAATAGTTGAGTTTAAATGAAAAATAGTTGTGTATGGTAAAAATTGTATTAAGCTATTGATTGTGTAAGCTTAATAATCGGGTGATCCACAATCGGCAGATGAAATGAGATTAAGGAATATAGCTAAAAGCAATTGGTGGTTAGTATGTTTTTGAGTAAACATGTTGCAATGTTACAATTTTTCTTTTAATGTACTGCAGTTGCGAGTGTACTTGTTTAGGGCAAAATAGTGTAATTTTTTTTGTGATTTGAATTATTGCCGATAAATTTTATGATTAAAATAGTGAAAAGCTAAAAAGAAATTTAATAAAAAAGCACCATAAATTATTGGTTTACAGTGCTTTAATTAATTATTTAGTGACCCCGTCAGGATTCAAACCTGAAACCTTTTGATCCGTAGTCAAATGCTCTATTCAATTGAGCTACGGGGCCTTTGTAAATTCAGGGCTGCAAATATAGGTGCTCTGGCTTAAAATCTGAAATTGCTGCATAAAAACTTTATTTATTCATTATTTTTCGGTAGTTAAATTAATAACAAAGTTGAAAACAAAAATGGAGTTTAATTTTTTTCAATTAATTAATTGCTTTTTTGTACTGATATTGAAGGCTGTATTTAACTTCGTTCGATGCTATCCATCCATCTAAAAAATGTAATTTTTAAAGCTTATCATGGTATTTATGAAGAGGAAAAAATACATGGAAATATTTTTGAAGTGAATATTTCTATTTACCATCATCCTCATCATACAATTGAAACTATTGAACAAACCATTAATTACGAATTAGTGTATGAATTGGTGGAAAAGCGTATGCAAATAGCTACACCGCTTTTAGAAACAGTTGTTATGGATATTGCTCATTTAATTTTGCAGCAATTTGTATTAGCCGAAAAAGTAATTGTATCTGTAACAAAAACTAATCCGCCCATAAAAAATTTTATAGGTAATGTTGAAGTTAGTTTTGAACTTAAAAGATAAAATAAAATATGAATAAGCTATTGATAGTATTTTTTTTCAGTTGTAATTGTTTTTTCTCTTTTGCTCAAGAAACATCATTATTACTGAAGCAAGCGTATAACTATGAACGTCAATTGAAAGAACCGGAGGCATTAGAAAAATATAAATTGGTACTAATTAATGATTCTAAAAGTATTGTTGCATTAATTAAAACGGTAGAATTAAATTGTACAATAGGCGAAAGAACCATTAATAAAACTGATAAAAGACTATATTTCGAATCGGCCTTGTCATTTGCCGAGCGAGCTGTTACTGCCGATAGTATTCATGCTAAGAGCTGGTATGCATTGGCATTGGCTTGTAGTAAAATGACCATTACAGAATCAGATAATAAGAAAGCTGCAATTTTTATTAGAGATATGAAATTAAATGCTGATAAGGCATTGAGCATTAATCCCAATGATGCAATGGCTAATTTTATAGAAGGAAAATGGCATTACGATATGATAACTTTAAATTGGGCAAAACGATTGGCTATTAAAACTTTATTTAGTAAATTACCTGATGCTGATATAGATTTGGCTATTGAATATTTAGAAAAGTGTAAACGATTAGATCAATATTTTATGCTGAATTATTGGGTTTTGGCTAATGCATATAAAATAAAAAACAGACCGGAACAACAAATTGAAACCTTACAAAAATTAGTAAAATTACCCATCAGAACTTTTGATGACACTGAAATTAAATCGGCTGCTCAAAAAATGCTTGATGGACTTGAATAACAAACGTTTAAAAAATTATGGAACTACAAGAACTATTTACACAAGCTGTTGCAAACAGTAAAACATTATCGACAAAGCCGGATAATGAAACATTATTAAAATTATATTCTCTATTTAAGCAAGCTACTGAAGGAGATAATGTTTCTGAACCACCTGCTAATCCTTTTGATTTTGTAGCTAAGGCAAAGCATACTGCATGGCAGTCTTTACAAGGGCTTTCTGCCGAGGCTGCCATGCAACAATATATTGATTTGGTAAATGGTTTATTAGGTTAATTTATTTCATTAAATAGCTTATTCCAATATTAATATTAGTAAGCGACATGTTTGTATTAAGTGCAAAATTGTTTTGCTTATATTCATTATTTATACTCGGGTAATTAGAATTTGTGTTTTTTGAATGATTATAGGATAATGATAAAAAGTTGTTTAAAGCAGCATTTAATAAAAACCGATCATTAATTCTGTAAGATATTCCCGGATTTAATGAACTACTTATTCCGAATGAATTCGATTTGCTTGATGATGTTGCACTTGTTTGATTGTAATTGCTAAAACCGTACGATAATCCCGTATTCCAATTTAACCAAACTAAGAAAGATTTTCCAAACGAATGATAATAAGTAGAGAAATAGTTTGCTGCAATAGTATAGTTATTTTGTTTTATTGAAGCATTGGTGTTAAAATTTTGACTATTTGAATAACCATTCATTAATGAAATGCCAAAGCCTGTTGCATGATTAGCTGTTTTAAATTTTCCAATTGAAAAGCCTATATTGAAGTTGGTATTATTTTGTTTTGCAAATCCTGAAGTAGAATCATTGGTTTTATAATTATTCCCCGATATGCCAAGCGTACCGCTAACTATTTTTTGCCCTACTTCAAATTGAGCCTTTACTATAGTTATGGCAAAGGCAAGAACAAATAATAAAGTAATCTTTTTCATACAATTATTTTTATAATTAAAGATAATTGATATGCTAAGAAAGCTGCATTAATATGTATTTATTAACTGAATATTGTAATTAATGCCAATATTTTGTTAATCAAATTTTCTTGTTTTTCCAGCGGTTGCTTTTAATGTAAAAATAAGAGGGAACTAAAATGGTTGTCCAATATAGCCACTCGCTCATCCATCCAATGGTAATAGACAATTGTAGCTTCTCTAAAACTATGTATATATAAATTATATAAAACACAATTGCAAAAACTTCAATCCATAAATTGATGGAAGAATTACCGGTCCCGGTAACTGCATTTAGCCAAATGGTAGAGATAGACATTAACAGCATGGCAACCGAAACTACCCTTAAAATAGGAATAGCTGCTATAATGAAATTATCTCCTTGATGATAAATTGAAAGAAATATACTTGGAAAAAGATTAAGAATGATGACAATAATTAGCGAAAAACCAAACGATAGTTTTAATATTTTATAAATTAATTCTGTTACTCTATTATGTAAACCTTGCCCTATAATATTACTAACCATTGTGCTTGTTGTAGCAGCAAATGCCCATGTAAAGCATCCAAAAAAGCCAAAAATATTTCGCATTACATTCGATATGGCTAAATCTTTAGCACCATGGTGTTCAATAAAAATGTAAAACATTTCCCAACTTATAATACTAATAGCATGTTGTGCAATTAGCGGAGATGATTGTATTAATATTAATTTGGTTTTATTGCGGTTGTAGTAAAAATTTTTAAATAAATGAAGTTGATGGCCAATTCCTTTAAAATGAATTACTAAAAATATAACAAAGAGTCCCGTAAACTCGGCAATTACAGATGCATAAGCTGCACCATTAAAACCCAAACGTGGCAAGCCGAGTTTGCCATAAATTAATGCATAGTCTAAAGCAATATTGGTTAAAGATTCGGCAGCAGTGCCCCAAACTAAAAACTTACTTTGGTTAGTACCAACTAATAATGCATTACGCATTTGATACAGGTATAAAAAAATTAGTCCAATAATTCTGATATTTAAAAAATGTATTGCCATGGTAATCGTCTGCCCATCGTGTAACGACCATCGCAAAACAGTAGGTGCAATAAACCATGTAATAAGTATTCCTGCTACAGCCATTACAATGGCAATTCTAACACCTTGCGAAAAAAGATTACCTATTTCATCAATCTTATTTTCTCCGGCACGCCTGGCAATTAATGCTTGCATGCCATTATTCAGCCCAATACCAATTACTGCAAAAATTAAATAATATACACCTGTAATGCCTGCCACTGCTAAAGATTCTTGCCCTAAACCGCCTAAAAAAATATTATTGGTAATAAAATTAATTTGCGGAATAATAATAGCTGCCGCAATAGGCATAGCTAATTGCAGTATTTGTTTATTGCTAATATTTACCCTTAAATCTTTAATTGCAGATTGTTCCATACGTCTGCAAATCTAAGGTTTTGAAAAACTGCATAAATCGCTTTTATAAAACACTAATATTTTATAACATTGCATTACTATATTTGAAGAATGGTAGAGAAAAAAATAAGTATTTACGGCGAAGCAGATGTTCAAACACCTTTAAATAGCGATATTTTAGTATTTGAGGTGGGTAACACCTATGCTGTATTATTAGTAAAATCGGTAGGTAAAAATACAGTTAATGCTTTTGAATATTTTGAGTTTAATAAGGCAATTGCCGATTGGTATGAAATTTTTTATCAGCTTAGAATGCATTCTAAAATTTTAGATAGAAGCTATAACGATACACGTGTATTTTATAATTTACCTAATACCGTAGTAATGCCTTTTGCACAATACAAACCCGAATCGGCTGAAGTATATTTAAATGCCATTCATGGAAATATTGAAAAAAGTATTGTGCGAACTGATGAAGTTTTCTCCACAATTGAATTGTCTATTATATACAGTATCGGCAAATCTTTATACGATATGGTAAATAGTAATTTAATGATGATTTCTTCTAAACATAGTTATTCTAAAATAATAGAAGAAGTGTTGAGGTCGAATAAAAGTGCCGGAGGTATTTTTATGAAAGTTCAATTTTATAATCAGCTTATGGTAATTGTGGTGATGAATTCCGGAAAACTTCAATTTATTCAATCTTACTCATATCAAATAGTTGATGATGTTTTATATCATATACTAAATGTTGTTCAGCAATTTCAATTGCCTATTGAAAATATGATGGTTGAAGTGGCAGGTTTAGTAAATTCTAACTCATCAGAATTAAATTATTTGCAAAAAATATTTTCTAAAATAAGTTTCGATACCAATATTACCGATCACTCTTTTAAAGATATTTCTAAAGAATATCCATTACACTATTTCTCACCATTTATTAACCTCTTATTATGAGGATAATTTCCGGAAAATGGGGCGGAAGGCGAATACATCCACCAACAAAAATGCCTTATACAAGGCCAACTACCGATATAGCCAAAGAAGGATTATTCAATATTTTGCAGAACAGATTTAATTTTACAGATACTAAAACTTTAGACCTTTTTGGCGGCACAGGT
Source organism: Hydrotalea sp. (assembly GCA_027364735.1). Taxonomy (GTDB): domain Bacteria; phylum Bacteroidota; class Bacteroidia; order Chitinophagales; family Chitinophagaceae; genus JAKAJX01. The sequence goes on from DAHXOT010000019.1 coordinate 52,967, forward strand.
TGCATTAGTTACGAGTTGGCTTCAAGAGGTGCTTCGGATTTAACTATTATTGAAAAAGATATTCAAATGCATGCTTTTATAAAAAAAAATATAGAGCAATTAGGCATTGAAAACTGTAAAGTTTTGAAGATGGATGTGTTTCAGTTTTTGCAAAACTGCATAGACCAATTTAATTTTATTTTTGCCGGTCCGCCTTATGCATTAGGAGCAATTGATGAATTGCCAAAATTAATTCTATCAAAAAACTTAATAGCCCCTAATGGATATTTTGTATTAGAACATACACCACGTAATACATACGAGAATTTTAATGGTTTTGTAATGACACGCAATTATGGAACAACTTTATTTTCTTTCTTTCAAAATAAAGAAAAGAGTAAATGACAAAGCAGGAATTAAGAAATAATTATAAAGAGAAAAGAAACCAAATTTCGCAAAAGCAAAAACTTATTTGGGATGATTTGTTATTAATTCAGTTTCAAAAAATTGCATTTTTTCACGTTACAACAATTTTTACTTATAGGCCTATTGAAGAATTAAATGAGCCGGAAACCTATCATTTTATTGCTTATTTACAATCAATGATTCCTTCTTTGCGAGTGGCATATCCGGTTGCTAATTTTATTACTAATGAAATGAAGGCAATAGAAATAAATGATACAACCAACTTTTTAGAAAATAAAAAAGGAATCATTGAACCGGAAATGGGTAATATGATAGATGCAAAAGAGATTGATGCAGTAATTGTTCCGCTTTTAGTTTTTGATAAATATGGCAACCGTTTAGGATACGGAAAAGGTTTTTATGATAAATATTTAGCAACATGCCGAAAAAACTGTATGAAAATTGGCGTATCGTATTTTGCACCTATTGATAAAATTGAAGATTCTTCCTCATTTGATATACCTTTAACTCATTGCATTACACCCGAAGCTATTTATGAATTTTAATTCCTTTTTTCTAAAATCATTCAGAGTTTTATTATTGCCGTTTGCATTGCTTTACGGATTAATTATTATTATTAGAAACTGGTTATACGATAAAGAATATCTTCAATCTGCAGAATTTAATTTTCCTATTATTTGTGTGGGTAATTTAGCAGTAGGAGGTACGGGCAAATCGCCAATGGTAGAGTATTTATTAGAACTTTTGCATCATGAGTTTTCAATTGCCACACTTAGTCGTGGTTATAAGCGAAAAACGAAAGGTTATGCTTTAGCGAATGAACACATAACAGCATTAGATATTGGTGATGAGCCTATGCAATTTTTTTTAAAATACCCCAATGTGTCTGTTGCTGTTGGGGAAGAAAGAATAGTAGCAATTCCTCAAATTTTACAAGATAATCCAAGTTTACAAGCACTTATTTTAGATGATGCTTTTCAGCACAGAGAAGTTAGGGCAGGATTTAATATTGTGCTTACCGAATTTAATAATTTATATTCTAACGATTTTTTTCTGCCCACCGGCGATTTACGCGACGAATGGCGTTCTGCAAAAAGAAGTCAGGTATTAATAGTAACAAAATGCCCATCCGATATTAATGAAGAAAAGAAGAAAAAAATTATTTATTCTTTACATCCAACCAATACCCAGCAAGTATTTTTTACTGCCATAGAATATGGCACACCTTACCATATTATTCATAAACAAGATTTGTGGATTTTAACGCCTTCTGTAGAAGTATTATTAATATGCGGAATTGCCAATCCTAAGCCTCTAAAAGAATATTTGCACCAAACAACCTATACATACTATCAAAAAGCATTTAACGATCATCATATTTTTACCATTGATGATTTGAACGAAATAAAAGAAATATTTCAAAATATTCCTGCAAAAAATAAAATTATTCTTACTACAGAAAAAGATGCTGTTCGATTAACGAAATTTAATGAAGAACTAGAAAACTTACCATTATATGTTTTGCCAATAAAAAGTAAATTTTTATTTAATGAAGGCGAACAATTTAACAGAACTGTTATTTCATTTATCAGGAACTTTAGTTTCAATTCAGAATCATGACTAAAAAGAAAAAGAACAAAAAAACGCATCATACAACCAAACAGCACATACAAGCTATTAATGGCTTGTTAGAAATAACCAGAAGTGGTATAGGATATGTGGTAATTGCAGATGGTAGTGGTGATGTATTGGTTCGCCCCGGCGACTTTAATACGGCACTGCATGGAGATACGGTTCGGGTAAGAATTATAAAAGAAAATCTTTCAACAAAAAAGAAAGAAGGAAAAATAATTGAAGTAGTTCAGCGAAAACAAAAGGAATTTGTAGGGCATTTACAGCTTTCTACCAATTTTGCTTTTTTTATTCCCGATACCGATAAACCAATGCCCGATTTATTTATTCCATTAAATAAATTGAATGGTGCAAAAAATAAAGAAAAAGTAATTGCCCGATTAATTGAATGGAAAAAAGGAGATAAAAACCCTGTTGGCGAAATTGTGAATGTAATGAGTGCATCTGACGAAAATGATGCTGCTATGAAATTGTTATTAACCGAAGCAGGCTTTCCTTTAGAGTTTAATGAAAAAATTGTAGAAGAAGTAAAAAATTTACCAGATACATTTGATGCCAACGAAATTAACAAACGAAAAGATTGCAGAAACATATTAACTTTTACAATAGACCCTGTAGATGCAAAAGACTTTGATGATGCAATATCTGTTCGGTTACTTAAAAATGGAATTTATGAAATTGGTGTACATATTGCCGATGTTAGTTATTATGTAAAACCTGAAACAAGTTTAGATGAGGAAGCCTATGCCAGAGCCACTTCGGTGTATTTGCCCGATAGAGTAAATCCAATGCTTCCCGAAAAAATTTCAAACGAATTATGTTCTTTACGTCCTAATGAAGATAAGTTTACTTTCTCTGCCATCTTTCAAATGAATGCTAAGGGCGAAATAAAACAATATTGGTTAGGCAAAACAATTATTCATTCTAAACATAGATTTACTTACGAGGATGTACAACAAATTATTGAAAATAAAGAAGGAATATATGTAGATGAAATTTTGCTACTGAATGATATTGCACAACGTTTGCGTAAACAGCGATTTAAACTTGGAGCTATCAATTTTTCTTCGCAAGAAGTACGATTTAAATTAGATGCTAATGGAAAACCTGTAGGAATTGTTGTAAAAGAAAGTAAGGAAGCGCATCAATTAATTGAAGAATTCATGTTATTAGCCAATAAAACGGTAGCAGAAAATGTGGCTAAAATAAAGCTTAATAACAAAGAAATTCCTTTCCCTTATCGAGTACACGATCAGCCGGATGAAGAAAAACTTACTCCATTTATAGCTTTTGCAAAAAAATATGGACATACATTCGATATTTCTTCACCCGAAAAAATTGCATACAGTTTTAATCAAATGTTGCAAGATGTAAAAGGAAAACCCGAGCAACATGTATTAGAGCAATTGGGTATTAGAACAATGGCAAAAGCAATATATACCACACAAAATATTGGTCATTACGGTTTGGCATTTGAATATTATACGCATTTTACTTCTCCCATTCGTCGCTATCCCGATGTGTTAGTACATCGTATATTAGAATCGGCATTAATTGGTAAAACAATTCTCGATAAAAAATTAGAAGAAAAATGTAAGCATTGCAGCGAAAGAGAACGTGCTGCAATGGAATGTGAGCGAGCATCGAATAAATATAAGCAGGTAGAATTTATGAAAGCTAAATTGGGTGAGGTATTTGAAGGAATTATTAGCGGTGTTGCCAATTTTGGTTTTTGGGTTGAAACGATTGAACATAAATGTGAAGGATTGGTAAGCGTTATTAGTTTAAGTGATTATGATGATTTTAGGTTAATAGAAAGCGATTATAGTTTGGTAGGAAGAAGAAGTGGCAGGCAATTTAAAATGGGCGATGCTGTTACAATTAAAGTTGTGGCTGCTAATTTAGAAAAGCGGCAATTAGATTACGAATGGGTACTTTCTGCTGCAACAACTGCAACAGCAAAAAGCAAAAACAAAAAACATACTAAATAGGCTGGTGCAAATAACAATAGCGAAAAAGTAAATAAAATAAGGATAGTTTATTACTGATAAATATCATTTTTAAATTTCAATAAAATAGCAGAACTTAACGGTATTAAAATCATTTTTTATGACTGATAATACTACAAGTGTCGCAGAGCTTCATTTTGATCATGAAGTCTGGACTTACGAGCTTAAATTTTGGAGAGAAGAATTGAAAATTTTTGAAAAGTATTTATCAAAAGTTGATTTGAAATCATTAAGTCGAGAAGCTTCCTCAGAGCTGGAACATTTTCAAAATCAATTCATTCATCACAAAAAAGTTGTTCATGATCTTATTCACGAAGCATCATCTAACGAAAAATTTTTAAATAACAATTTGGATATTTGGGGTAGTGAAGATATTAGAAAAATAAAGTTACAAGAGCATGTGGCATTAGAAGAACAAATGAATACTGCCAGAAAAATTTATATTGATTTAAAATCTGATTTTAGAACATGGTTGGCTAATAGATTATAAGTGAAAGCTAATTTTTTTGAGTAGAATTTAGATTAACTAATTGTGAAAGTTATTAGTACAATTTTATTGCAATAATGGCAATAAAAATAAATTAAGTACTAAAATTTTATCTACAAAAAAACCTTATAACAATTTTGGTTATAAGGTTTTTTAATTAATTTTTTAAAATTAGAAGTGATCCCGTTGTGATTCGAAATATATTATAACTAATTAATTAAGATGCAGTTATATATTACATTAAGTGAAGGTAGTGCTAATGGTAACACGTATAAATATTTAGTATTTCTTTTGGTTAACTTTATCCTTCATTTTCTAACCATTTTTTTAATTAAATTTTTACCGCATCAGATAATTCCTTTTTTTTAGAAACAGGTACTCGACAGGAAAAAGTAGTAGTCTTTTCTTTGTATTTAGGTTTTCGGCCTTGATTTCTGCCAGCTCCGCCCCTTGTTTCTTTTTTTAAATTATCCACTTTGTTTTATTTTCTTTTTCGTTTGTATGTTACGACAATAACAATAGGGGCAATGCCGTTTATTTCACGGTCTTTTCTATAATATGGTCTTATAGCTGGTAACACTGGTATAGCTTTTGGTAACACTAAATAAGTTATAAAACATGAAAAACACAAATAAAATAGCTAAAAAAATATTGAAAATCAATAAATAGCCCATTGAGAAAGGGGAAAAAGTGATCCCGTTGGGATTCGAACCCAAGACCCCAACATTAAAAGTGTTGTGCTCTACCAGCTGAGCTACGAGATCATGTATTCATTTTTGGGAGTGCAAAAATAGGAGAATTAAGTTTAGTACCAAATTTTTAAATTTTTTTTCTTCTTATTTCCTCAACAATTATTCACATTAAACAATATACATCTTGTATTTTTGTTTCGATAAATAATAGTTTAACATGTTTACAGATAAAGTTGTAGTAATAACCGGAGGTTCTGAAGGCATTGGGAAAGCTTTGGTAGACGGGTTTTTAGCAATGGGAGCTAAAGTGGCAACTTGCGGCAGAAATTTTGATAAATTATATCAATTGCAGCAGTTACATGCCAATGAACCTTTAATGATACATACCGCCGATGTTAGTAAGGAAGTTGATTGTAAAAATTTTATAGAAAAAATTATTCAAACTTTTGGAACTATTGATATTTTAATTAATAATGCAGGTATTTCCATGCGATCGTTATTTGTTGATGTTGATTTAAGTACCATTAAACGTGTAATGGATATTAATTTTGGAGGAGTTGTAAATACTACTAAATATGCATTGCCCTATATTTTAAAAAACAAAGGTTCAATAGTGGCCGTATCATCTATTGCAGGATATAGAGGATTGCCGGGCAGAGCAGGGTATTCTGCATCGAAATTTGCCTTGAATGGTTTTATGGAAGCTTTGCGAACCGAATTGTTAGATACCGGCGTTAATGTAGTATGGGTTTGCCCTGGTTTTACAGCATCCAATATTCGTAATGCTGCATTAGATAAAAATGGAAATCCGCAAGGCGAAAGTCCTTTAGAAGAAAAAAAGCTAATGCCTGCCGATGTATGTGCTGCACACATTATTAAAGCAATAAGAAAGCGAAAACGTACTTTAGTATTAACAGCCAATGGTAAACAAACAGTATTCTTAAATAAGTTTTTTCCCGCTTTAACAGATAGAATTGTAAAAATGTTTTTTTATAAGAATGGGGAATTGGTGAAATAAGCACCTACTAATTATCGTTTATAATTGAATGCCGGTAATTACACTTTCGTCTGATATTGGCCAACAAGATTATTTGATTGGTGCTGTTAAAGGTCAGTTGCTTTCTGCTATTAACCATAACTCATTAGTTATTGTAGATATTTCTCACTATTTATCATCTTCCAACTATCCCAAAGCGGCCTATTTGTGCCAAAATGCATTTAAGCATTTTCCCGAAAATTCTTTTCATATTGTATTGTTGAATTTATTCGAAAATGTTTCGTCTAAATTTTTAATTGCACAGTGGAACAAACAATTTATTGCATGCCCGGATAATGGAATTTTAACAATGATAATTGGAGAAAAGCCTAAAGATGTTTTTGAATTAGATATTCAATACAAACCTAATTTATTGCAAATAACTGCTTTGTTGGCTTCCTCTATTCATCAAATATTTAATGGAGTTGGCTTGCAAGAAATTGCTACCAAAACCAATAAGTTGGTTGAAAAATATCCTTTACGGGCAACTGTTGGATTAAATTGGATGGAAGGACAAATACTATTTATTGATCATTTTGAAAATGTTATTATTAATATTACCAAAGAAGAGTTTGAAGAGCATAGAAAAGGCAGAAATTTTAAAATTGTATTTAAACGCGACGAAGTAATTAATACTATTTATGATAATTATTCATCTGCTCAAGAAGGAGAGAAGTTGGCATTTTTTAATTCGGCCGGCTATTTAGAAATTGCTATTAACAAAGGAAATATGGCCGGATTATTTGGATTACAAGGGTTTAATGAAAAAATGAATAAGCAAAACCCGGCAATGCAGAATAAATGGTTTTATCAAACTGTACGAATATTTTTTGAATAAATTCTTTTGTTTTCCCTGCATCTCTACATTAACTAAACAGAATTATCGTTGCTCGAAACATCAATCTTTTTTTCATTTAATTTTTTGCAAGTATTTTCGCAGCCTGATTTAAACAGCTAAGTAATTGCTTTCTTTAAATCTTCATTCAAAAATCTCAAATACAAAATGAATATGATTTACGATGTAGTTGTTATAGGTAGTGGTCCGGGTGGTTATCCTGCTGCTATTAGAGCATCTCAATTAGGATTTAAAGTAGCTATTGTTGAAAAGGAAAGTTTAGGAGGTATTTGCTTAAACTGGGGTTGTATTCCTACAAAAGCTTTATTAAAAAGTGCACAAGTATACGAATATGCCAAACATAGTTCCGATTATGGTATTTCAATATCTGGTGCACAAGCCAATTTTGGTGAAGTTATTAAGCGTAGTCGTGGCGTAGCAGATAAAATGAGTAAAGGGGTTCAATTTTTAATGCGAAAAAATAAGATTGATGTGATAATGGGGTATGGAAAAGTGAAAGGAAAAGGCATAATTGAAGTTTCCGCCTCTGATGGAAGTGCACAAACAATTCAATCTAAATATATTATTCTTGCAACAGGTGGTAGGGCAAGACAATTACCCAATTTACCCATTGATGGTAAAAAAGTAATTGGTTACAGAGAAGCTATGGTATTACCTCAACAGCCTAAAAGCATGATTATTGTTGGCAGTGGTGCAATAGGTGTTGAATTTGCTTATGTATATAACAGCCTTGGTACAAAAGTTACTATTGTTGAATTTTTACCAAGAGTAGTTCCCGTAGAGGATGAAGATATTTCTAAAGAATTAGAGAAACAATACAAAAAGCAAGGAATAGAAATATTAACCAATGCCTCTGTTGAAAGTGTTGATACAACCGGTTCAGGTGTTAAAGCATTGGTTAAAAAGCAAGATGGTAGCACCGTAACCATTGAAGCGGAAATTGTATTAAGTGCAGTAGGTGTTGTAGCCAATATTGAGAATATAGGATTAGAAGAGGCTGCAATTAAAACAGAAAAAGGAAAAATTGTGGTTGATAAATATCAACAAACTTCTGTTGCTACTATTTATGCAATAGGCGATTGTACACCAGGACAAGCATTGGCCCATGTTGCAGCTAAAGAAGGTATTAATGCTGCCGAGCATATTGGATATAACGAAAAAAAATACCATCATTTACCAGAAGCAATAGATTATAATAATATTCCCGGTTGCACCTATTGCACTCCCGAAATATCTAGTGTTGGATATACCGAAAAAGCAGCTAAAGAAGCAGGCTACGAAATTAAAGTTGGAAAATTTCCTTTTATGGCAAGCGGAAAAGCAAGTGCTTCGGGTGCAACAGAAGGATTTGTAAAAGTAATTTTCGATGCAAAATATGGCGAATTTTTAGGTTGCCACATGATTGGAAATAATGTTACAGAAATGATAGCAGAAGCCGTAGTTGCTCGGAAACTGGAAACTACTGCGCATGAAATTTTAAATGCAATTCATCCGCACCCAACTATGAGTGAAGGTTTAAAAGAAGCTACCGCAGCGGCTTACGGAGAAGCAATTGATATTTAAACAATAAGCAGTAATTCTTTTCTTGTTGGGTAATTAAAAATTATTCAACTAAAACCGATTCGTTACTATAATCTTTAATAGTATTATATAACGTATCGCGTTCTACCGGATCACGTTTTACTTGTTTAATTAATGTAACTAATTGTTCAGTAGTTAAAGATGGGTTTTGCTCCTCACTTCCGGCCATGCTGTATATTTTAGTGGTATCATCAATGGTTCCATCTAAATCATCTACTCCAAAGTTTAAGGTAAGCTGGGCATTTTTTCTGCCTAACATTGGCCAATAGGCTTTTAAGTGAGAAAAGTTATCCATGTATAATCTTGCTACTGCATACATTTTCATATCTTCTATAATCGATACTTCATCAACATTACTCATGTCGTTATCCTTGTTACGAAATTTTAGTGGAATAAATGTATTAAAGCCACCTGTTTCATCTTGCAATTGGCGTAGCTGTTCCATGTGGTCAATACGATGTTCATATTTTTCAATATGTCCATACAGTATAGTGGCATTGCTATGCATGCCTAAACGATGTGCTGCTCTGTGAATTTTTAACCATCCGGCTGCATCAACTTTATCGGCACAAATTTTATTTCTAATTTCAGGATGAAAGATTTCGGCACCACCACCGGGTAAAGAATCATGGCCGGCTTTATGAAGTAGGCTCATGCCTTCTTCTATACTAACATTGGCCTTTTTAAAAATATAATCTAATTCAACGGGCGTAAAAGCTTTGATGTGTAAGTCCGGACGATGAGTTTTGATTGCTTTAAATAGTTCGATAAAGAATTGAAGATTCATTTTTGGGTGCACGCCACCAACAATATGTACTTCAGTAACGGGTTGGTTATCGTATTTTTTTACAATATTCAGCATGTCGTTAATGCTTAGTTCCCAACCTTCTTCTTTGTGTGCGTATAATCTGCTGTATGAGCAAAATTTGCAACTAAATACACATACATTAGTTGGTTCAATATGAAAATTTCTATTGAAATAGGTTTTATTACCGTGTTTTTGTTCGCGTACCCAGTTTGATAGTGCACCTAAAAATGCTAAAGAAGCCTTTTCGAAAAGAATTACACCGTCATCGAAACTAATTCGCTCGTTATTTAAAATTTTATTTCCTATTTTTTTAAGATCGAAATTGGTAGTTAAACGTACAATTTCAGTTGGATTGGAATATTGTTGAACTATTAGCATGAGTAGGTATCAATTTTATGGATGCAAAATTAGAGAATAGATAATAGTAACAACGTTATTTGAAGAAGGTTTTGTTTATGATTTTTATCAGTTAAAGAGTATGAGCTAAATCGAAATCTTGTGGGTTATGTTTATGTTTAAATAAAATGGCAAATAATAGGGCAACCACTAAGGCATAAATAGAAAAGGTAGTCCAAATGCCTGTCCAATCTTTTTCTCCATTCGCTAAAAGAAAAAATTTATCAATAATTAATCCACTAAAATAACTTCCGAAGAATGCACCAAACCCATTTGTCATCATCATAAACAATCCTTGTGCACTGGCTCTTATTTTACTGTCGCTTTGTGTTTCAACAAAAAGGGAACCCGAAATATTAAAAAAATCAAAAGCCATTCCATAAATAATGCAGCTTAAAATAATCATCCATAAACCTGTACCGGGATTGCTATAAGCAAATAATCCAAAGCGTAAGACCCATGCAATCATGCTAAATAGCATTACCTTTTTTATACCAAACTTTTTTAGAAAGAAAGGGATGGTTAAAATAAATAGTGTTTCGGAAATTTGTGATATTGACATTACAATTGCCGGATATTTTACGGCAATTAAGTTTTTATATGCGTCTATATTGCCAAAATCGTGTAAAAAGGTATCGCCATAGGCATTGGTTAGTTGTAGTGCAGCACCTAATAACATAGAGAAAATAAAAAAGATAGCCATTTTGCTATTCTTAAATAACGAAAATGCATTTAGGCCTAATAAACTAATGAATGATTTATTGTTGGTATTTGTAAGTTGTGGAGGGCATTTAGGTAAAGTAAATGCATAAATACCTAATAATAAGGCTGCCGAAGCAGCTACATAAAATTGTAAAGCATTTGTTTCAAATTTTAATAAGCTAACTACCCACATTGCTACAATAAATCCTATAGTTCCCCAAACCCTAATTGGTGGATATACTTTTACTACATCTAAATTTTGAGCTTTAAGCGATGTGTAGCCAACTGTAATAGTTAAAGCAATAGTTGGCATATAAAAAATCATGTTTAATAGAATTACCCAAAAAAAAGTAGATGGATTATTTATTTGCGGAATATAAACTAAAATTAGAGCACCAATAATGTGAAATATACCTAACAATTTTTCAGCATTAATCCATCTATCGGCTATAATACCCGCAATTGCAGGCATAAATAAAGATGATATTCCCATTGTAGAAAAGATAGCGCCAAATTCGGCACCAGACCAATGTTTATTTTGAAACCAATAGGCTCCAATAGTTATTAGCCAAGATCCCCAAATAAAAAATTCCAAAAAATTTAAAATCAGCAATCGTAACTTAATAGGCATATCTATAAGTATTTGGTTTAGCAATGAAGATAAAGAATTTATATCCTGTTAAATATATTCTCTTGTATTTTTATGGTTCTTTTTATTTCATGTAATACAATAAAATGATAATTGATACTTTTATTCAAAAACAATCAAAGGTAATACCTCAAGAAGCCGTGTTTTCTATTCTTATTCCAACTTGGAATAATATAGCATATCTTAAACTTTGTATTGAAAGTATTCGTAAAAATTCTTCTTACCGGCATCAAATTATTGTTCATATTAACGATGGGAGTGATGGAACTTTGCAATGGGTACAACAACAAGAGGATATTGATTTTGTGCATAGTACAAATAACATAGGAATTTGTTATGCTTTAAATGGATGCCGAAGTTTAATTGCAACAGAGTATGTGTTGTATATGAATGATGATATGTATGTTTGCCCCGAGTGGGATACATATTTATTAGAAGAAATAAAAAATATTGGTCATCCTTATTTCTTTTTATCTGCTACACTGATAGAGCCTACTGATACCAGAAATAAATGTGTTATAGTAAACAATTTTGGAATTGATATTGCTTCTTTTAATGAAGTGGAATTGTTACAAACCTATTCTAAACTGGTAAAAGCAGATTGGTATGGTGCAACTTGGCCACCCAATATTGTACACGTTTCTGTATGGGATTTGGTAGGAGGGTACAGCACTGAATATTCTCCCGGCTTTTATTCTGACCCGGATTTTTCTATGAAGCTTTGGCAGCTTGGTATTAGATATTTTAAAGGTATTGGTAAAAGTAAAGTATATCATTTCGGCTCAAAATCAACTAAGCGTATTCAACAGCCAAAAGGTTATTTTACTTTTATTAATAAATGGGGAATTACAAGTAACTCGTTTACAAAAAATTATTTAAAACGAGGTGATGTATATATTAGTTTATTAACCAATCCGGCATTTTCATTTTCTTTTAAAATAAAAATGTGGTACAAAAAAATAATTGCATCATTTCAATAAAAATAATTCCTACCCATTGAGTAGGAATTATTAATAAGACTTTATAAATGTGCCAGAATCTTTTTTTCAATTACGTTTTTTGGTACTGCTCCTACTTGTTTATCAACTACTTTACCACCCTTAATAAACAAAATTGAAGGAATTGAAGTAATCCCATAATTCATACTAATATTAGGGTTATGGTCTACATTTAATTTTCCAATGGTTACTTTGCCTGCAAATTGATTAGATAGTTCTTCCATTGCAGGAGCAATAGCACGGCAAGGGCCACACCATTCTGCCCAAAAATCAATTACGGTTAATTTATCGTTTTCAATAACTGAACTTTGAAAATTAGCATCTGTAAATTCTGCTGTCATATTATATATTTTATATTTTTTGTAGAAATCAAAAATAAATCCAAAGGTTAATTTATGCAGATTTGACTTATCCACTTTTGTGATTAATGACGAATAAATGACCAAATGCTGACAGCTGGTCAGATGATTTTTTAAAAAACAAAAGCATCAAATCTGTTTTTGTTAAATTTTCACTTAACTATTCAGATCCGATGCTCTTGGTTAAATAACCTTTCCCTTTTACAGAATTGGTACTATTTAACTGCATCGTGTTTTTTAGGTGGTTTCTTTGCAGTTGCCACTTCTTACTAACCCGATGCTTTCAATTGAAGAGCGAACTTTTTTTGCAAAAACTTCGCATTTCAATTTCATCAAGAAGTTGTACTACAGCTTTAGCCGGTAATAACTTACTTGATGTTGGTTTAATAAAATATTCTTGTTACAGAATATTTTGGGTTAAACCAGATTTTTCGAAATACTCACTTCATTAATTGTAATTAAATCCATTTTCTTTTCGAAAAATCGGAAACTTTCTCATTTAACTTCGAGTTACCGATAATTAAATGGTGGGTTTCCATATCGTAAGTTTCAATTTTTCTTTCGATTAATTTACTTTTTACGATAACATTTTACTTTGATGGAATCCTTATTGAAGGGATAGTATCGTTTCATTTGCTGCATAAAGATAGTTTTCAATTACTTCTATTTCCAAATTTTTAAGCTCATTGTTACGCACTTATTTTTAACTGTAAAAGCAGGCTAATGCACAGGTTTATTAACAACTGCTTAATGTAGATTGCCTGTATTTTTATGGTTAATTACACTTTGTATAAGCACCGGCAACCCTTACCTTTGCGACTATTTTTTAAAAACTTGAATTTTTTAAATAAAAGAAGAGAAGTGAAAAGTTAATGCCTTCATCATTCCATTTTCTATACTAATACAATGAAATACGAAAAAGAAATAGTACGCCGCCGAACATTTGCAATTATATCTCACCCCGATGCCGGTAAAACCACATTAACCGAAAAATTATTGTTATTTGGTGGAGCTATTCAAACAGCAGGAGCAGTAAAAAGTAATAAAATTAAAAAGCATGCAACCAGCGACTTTATGGAAATAGAAAGGCAACGTGGTATTTCGGTTGCTACCAGTGTAATGACTTTTGAATATAAAGATTGCTTAATAAACTTATTAGATACTCCGGGCCACAAAGACTTTGCAGAAGATACTTACCGAACTCTAACGGCAGTAGATAGTGTTATTTTGGTAATTGATAGCGTGAATGGTGTAGAAGCTCAAACCAGAAGATTAATGGAAGTGTGCCGAATGAGAGATACACCTGTAATTGTATTTATTAATAAAATGGATAGAGATGGGAAAAACAGATTTGATTTATTGGAAGAAATTGAAAAAGAACTGAAAATTTCTTTACATCCTATGACATGGCCTATTAATAGTGGAAAAGATTTTAAAGGAGTATATGATTTAAGCGAAAAAAGTTTGTTACTCTTTACAGCCAATACAAAAGCCGATGATGAAGATGCTATTGTAATTGAAAATTTACAGGATACAATATTAGACACGAAAATTGGAGAAGCCGATGCTAAACATTTACGCGATGATGTTGAATTAATAGAAGGTGTACATGGCGAACTAAGTGTGGATGATTATTTAGGCGGAAAAATTGCTCCAGTGTTTTTTGGAAGTGCAGTAAATAATTTTGGTGTACGCGAAATGTTGAACACATTTATCAAAATTGCTCCAATACCAAGAAGCAGAGAAACATCTTTGCGTGAGGTGGAAGTTGGTGAAGATAAATTCAGCGGATTTATTTTTAAAATACATGCCAATTTAGATCCTAAGCATAGAGATAGAATTGGTTTTATGCGTGTTTGCAGTGGCAAATTCGAACGCAATAAATATTACCATCATGTTCGGTTAGATAAAGATATTCGTTTCAGCAACCCTTACTCATTTTTAGCCAGAAGTAAAGATGTAATTGAAGATGCTTACCCGGGCGATGTGGTAGGGTTATTTGATACCGGTAATTTTAAAATAGGAGATACATTAACCGAAGGAGAGAATTTTTATTTTACAGGGATACCTACTTTTTCGCCGGAAATATTTAAAGAATTGGTAAATAAAGATCCGATGAAAACTAAGCAATTAGAAAAAGGAATTCAGCAGTTAACCGATGAAGGTGTGGCACAATTATTTACTCAATTTGGTGGTACTAAAAAAATTATTGGTTGTGTAGGAGAATTGCAGTTTGAAGTAATTCAATACAGGTTATTACAAGAATATGGGGCAGCTTGCGAATTTAGGGCTTTGCCTTTTTATAAAGCTTGTTGGTTAACTTCAAAAAATCAGAAAAAGTTAGATGATTTTCTTCGATATAAACAAACCAATACTGCCGAAGATAAAGATGAACATCCGGTTTATTTAGCACAAAGTGAATGGTTTTTGAATACAGAAATTAACAATAACTCAGATATACAATTTCATTTCAGTAGCGAAATTCATAAATAGCAGTGATACATCTGCCGTTAAATAAAAAGCTGATGCCTATTACTTAAATTGAGTTTGTTGTTTTGTAAATAAAACGATTACCTAACCATTTTCTTAAAGGCATATCATAGAACTTTAAACAAACATACGCCAGCAAAATACTAGAAAAAAGAACAAGTATGCCCATGGGCCATGCTTGTTGTAACGGCACTTTATTATCGCTTACCCATGCGGTATACATGTATATAATTGGATAATGGGTAATATATATTGGATAAGAAATATCGCCCAGAAATTTACAAAGCTTTGATGTGTATTTGCCTTTTATTTCACCATTGGCACCAATAAATACTATTAACGGAAATACCAATATTACACATAAAGAATCGTAAAGTCCGTTCATCCATAAATGATTAGTTCCTCCAATTCTTGGGATAGAAAGAAATATAATAACCAGCATACTGCTTAATAAAAATGAATATTTAATAGGTGTAAGCCGATTAATACGAGAAAGTAAAAGTCCGGCAAAAAATGGATACATTAAACGAGAAATACCAATACGAAGCTGTTCCGGTTCAACCGACCATCCACCAATAATATCTCCATTAGTACTTGTTACTGCAAGATGAATAAGTGCAATGCCCGATAGAATAACCAATATTGATAATGCTGTATTCGAAAATTTTCGAACAAAAACTGCATAAAGTATATTGGCAATGTATTCAAAAAAAAGAGACCATCCGGGGCCGTTAAGGGGATGCATTTCGTGCCATCCTCTAATATCCATTGATAATGGCACAGGAATTAATGTAAAACCAATTAACATAACAAGTAACATTTTCCATACAGGTGTTTGGCCGATGGTTGGCCAATAATTACATGCCTGAAAATAGAAACCTATTGCTCCTACAATCATACCCATTATTACCATTGGATGTAATCGAATAAGGCGGCGTTTGAAAAATCCGGCTAATGTCATTTTTCCCCAACGATCATCGTAGGCATAGCCAATCACAAAAC
This sequence comes from Hydrotalea sp., assembly GCA_027364735.1. GTDB lineage: Bacteria > Bacteroidota > Bacteroidia > Chitinophagales > Chitinophagaceae > JAKAJX01. Next base: position 69,069 of record DAHXOT010000019.1, read on the forward strand.
CCGAAAGAACATAAAAAAAATCTACTGCTAAGTAACCGTGATTGATTATTTGATCTTGATGACTTGTAGAATGCGTTTCAAATACATGAAAAGCAACTACTATAATAGCAGCAACACCACGTAATCCATCAAGTATTTTATAATGATTTTTAGAATCGGGGAAAGCCGAAAGTTGCGTATTTAAAGTATTCATGTTAATTGTGTAATAGGTAGATTTGGAAATTAAGTAACAGAAAATAAAACTCTGCATTATTTCTAACTCCCGAATTGATATTTGTCAAAATATACTATTATAAATTCTGCAATAATTAGTAAATGACTTACAAGTTACACTAATGATAAATATCGTTTCTGTTATATTATCTTTGCCGCTTCTATGAAAGCAAAATCAATAAAGAAAGATAAAGTAAATATTATTACACTTGGTTGTAGTAAAAATTTAGTGGATAGTGAAGTATTAAGTGGCCAATTAGCAGCAAATGAAATTGATGTGGTGCACGAAAATAAAAAATTAGATCACAATATAGTAGTAGTAAATACTTGTGGTTTTATTGATAAAGCCAAAGAAGAAAGTATCAATACAATACTTGATCAGCTGGAATTGAAACGAAGAGGAAAATTAGATAAAGTATATGTTACCGGTTGTTTAAGTGAACGTTACCGAAACGATTTGGAAAAAGAAATTCCTGAAGTAGATGCTTGGTTTGGTACTTTAGAATTGCCATTAATGTTACAAAAATTTAATGCAGATTATAAAAGCGAATTATTAGGAGAAAGATTATTAAGTACACCCCAACATTATGCATATTTAAAAATTAGTGAGGGTTGCAACAGAACTTGTAGTTTTTGTGCAATACCATTAATGCGTGGCAAACATATCAGCAAGTCTATTGAAACATTGGTTAAAGAAGCCGAAAATCTTGTACAAAAAGGCGTTAAAGAAATTATGTTAATTGCCCAAGAACTTACTTATTACGGATTAGATATTTATAAAAAAAGAGCTTTGCCCGACCTGTTAAATGCATTGGCCGATGTAAAGGGATTAGAGTGGATACGCTTGCATTATGCATATCCTTCAAAATTTCCAATGGAAGTGTTAGATGTAATACGTGAAAGAGATAACATTTGCAAATATTTAGACATGCCATTGCAGCATGCCAGTAATAATATGTTGAACGCAATGAAACGTAATATTACGCAAGAAGAAATGACAGAATTGATTGATGAAATACGCACACGTGTGCCCGGAATTTGTATAAGAACTACTTTAATTGTAGGATTTCCCGGAGAAACTGAAGCAGATGTTGATGAGTTAAAAGCTTTTTTGCAAAAACATCGTTTCGATAGAGTGGGTATATTTCAATACAGCCATGAAGAAAATACGGCTGCTTACAGTTTGGAGGATGCCATTTCTTCGGAAGAAAAAGAAAGAAGGGCTCAAGAAATAATGGAAATTCAACAAGAAATTAGTTTAGAAAAAAATCAGGAGAAAGTAGGTAAAATTTTAAAAGTAATTATTGATAAAAAAGAAGCCGGGCGTTACTTAGGCAGAACGGAGTTTGATAGTGTTGAAGTAGATAATGAAGTAATTATTCACTCTACAAAAAAATTAACTATTGGCGATTTTGTACATGTGCAAATTTCCAAAGCGTATGATTACGATATAGAAGCTGTGGTTGTTTGATGATTGTTTATATTGTATTATTGAGTTATGGGTAATTAAAATAAGTTTTATGTTGGACAAAATATTTGGGATTATCGGACTGATTTTTGGAATAGTCGGAATTTATCTAACTATTAAGTCGATAAGAAAAAAAAGGCCTTTATACGTAATCCAAAATGCAAATCTGATTAATAATCAACAAAAAATAAATAAGCCTTTAAAACTTCTGTATAATGACTATGTTATTGACAATATGACAATTACAAATATAGTTTTTTGGAATGCAGGTAATGACACTCTTTCATCTCAGGATTTGCCTTTAAATTCGAAATTATATTTCATGATTGGTCAAGAATCAGTAATTATAGATTTTAATATTTTAAATCAAACTATTGACACTAATGGAACAACGTTGAGAAAGGTAGAAAAAAATAAGTTACAAATTGATTTTGATTATTATGATTCTAAACAAGGATTCATTTTACAGATTTTTCATACAGAAAAAAATTTCGAAGCAATATCTTTGCACGGAATATTCAAAGGGGCTTTATCATTAAAAAGGACAAAATCAAATTCTGACAAAGACTTAAAAGGAATTATAGGAGTGTTTATTTTAGCTTGTTTTGGAATTAGTTCTTTATCTCTTAATTTTTTAAATAATATCCCAATATATAAATACTTTCTTTATAGTGCTCTTATAATTTTGATGCTTTATATACTAATAATAGCTACTAAAGAACTTGTATCAATCTTAAGAGACGGAATCCCAAAGAGTTTGGCTGATTTTAATAAATTATGAGCTGCCAACAGCATTTCATTTGCATTACTGAGATTGGACGATAAAGCAGGTGATGAACATTTTATCTTTAATAAGCAAAATAGTCAATTCGACAATATAATTTCAAATACTGCCACATCGCAAATGCAGATTCGTTAATTTAAACCAGCTATATTAAATTGATTTTTTTTCTTTCATAAACTCTACACAAAATACAGCAGAAATAATGGAAGAAGCCGAAAAGTAAATTAAAAGAATTTGGTTAATCATTGGGTGAATAAGGTTACTGCCAAACCAATCGCTGTATCGTAGTATAAAATATATACCCATCATATTCTTTATCATCTCCACTATAAAAGCCAACTTATTTTTGTCCATCAATTCGGTATAAGCATATACACTTAAAAAAATAAATAGCCCATACCAATATATAAATGTTGCATTTAAGCTATTAATATAGGCAATATTGCCAAATAAATAGCTAATAAAAAGCAGCATCATAAACAATTGTATATAACTCCAACTCACTAATAATTGAGATGCTTTTGGTTGGTATTTAGTAAAGTGATATACATCGTTAATTTTAAAAACAGGATATTTTTCTGCAACATCTGCCGGTCTCCATCCTGTTGGCATTATCCATATTCTACATTTATCTTTCCAGCTATTTGTACGCCACGCATCTTTAATTAAAAGCCACAAATGCAAAAAATTTATTTTAATGGGATTCCATGTTTGTACCGGTCGTGTAATACCATACACTGCAGGAACTTCAGGTAATTCTTCCTGAAAAGTTCCAAAAAGTTTATCCCAAAAAATAAAAATTTGCGAATAGTTTTTATCAATATATTCGGCATTAATAGCATGGTGTACTCTATGGTGAGAGGGTGTTACAATTATTTTTTCTAAAAATCCCATTTTATGGATATGCTTGGTATGATACCAAAATTGAGCAAACAAATGCAATGGTGCAATAGTGGCAATTACAGTTGGAGAAATTCCTAATAGTGCAGCAGGTAAAAGTAAAATACCATAAATTTTTACAAAAACAGAAATACTTTGGCGTAATGCACAAGCCAAATTATACTCTTCGCTGCTGTGATGAATAATATGATTGTTCCAAAAAAAATTATATTCATGTGCAATCCGATGTGTCCAATAGCCGGCAAAGTCAAGTGAAAAGAATGCTATTACATAAATAAGAAAGGTAGATTGAATATGAATAACAGCAATTTTATTCACTAACCAGCTATACGAAATAATGGCTACACTGATGCCTAATACATCTTTAGTAACATTGGTAATGCCGGAACTTAGACTGGCAATCATATCCATATTATTTACTGTATCATTACCTTTATACCAGCCATAAAATTTTTCAAATAATACTAATGCTAAAAATGCAGGCATGGCAATTAACAAAATTTTACCGTAAGTTTCCATAAAGCAATTGTTGTAAAGTGAGAATAAATTAACTAAAAGTAAAAATAATAAAGTTTCTTTCGATTTTCAGAATCGTTATAACCAACATCAATAATTTAAAATATTTGCCGTTATTTCGTACATAAAATGTAACATACTTAATGGATTTTTCTACCAACAAAATATCATACCGTGCAACAGGATATTTTTCTAAAATTATTGATGATTATTTAAATGGAAATAATTTTCTTCAAAATTTTTATGTACATCAACCTTCTTTAGAAGGAATACAATCTGCTATTAAAGCAAGAAAAAATTTCGCTACTGATAGGCATTTATTGGTTAATGAATTAAAAAAGCAGTATCAAGAAATTACTTTTTCTTCTGTTCAAGAAAAAAACATTTCACTGTTATTAAACGAAAATACTTTTACTGTTACAACTGCTCATCAGCCCAATATTTTTACAGGTCCGCTTTATTTTATTTATAAAATATTTCATGCAATTAAATTAGCCGATGAATTAAATAAACAATTACCTGAGTATCATTTTGTACCCATTTATTATATGGGAAGTGAAGATGCAGATTTAGATGAATTGGGATATTTGCATGTTGATGGAAAAAAATTAATATGGCAAACCAATCAAATAGGTGCAGTTGGAAGGATGAAAGTAGATAATGCTTTACTAAAATTAATTAATGAAATTTATGGAAGAGTAGGAGTAGAACCTTATGGCGAAGAAATTGTAGCATTATTTAAAGCAACTTATACGCTTAATAAAACTATTCAGCAAGCAACTTTAGAATTGGTAAATACATTATTTGCCGAATATGGATTATTTATTATTATTCCCGATAATGCTGCTTTAAAAAAATCTTTTCAACCGGTAATTGAGAAAGAATTAGCAGAGCAGTTTTCTCATAAAGAAGTTGATAAAACAATTGCTTTGCTTTCCTCCGAATATAAAATACAAACGAGGGGAAGAACATTGAATTTATTTTATTTGATAGATGATAAGCGAGAAAGAATTGAAATCATAAATTCAAAATTTCAAGTTTCCTCTTTAAAAATTGAATGGAGTAAAGAGGAAATTTTAGGTGAATTACAAACTTATCCTGAGCGATTTAGTGCCAATGTTATTTTGCGTGGTGTTTTTCAAGAAACTATTTTGCCTAATGTTGTTTTTATTGGCGGCGGGGGTGAATTGGCCTATTGGCTTGAATTAAAAAATGTTTTTAATGCAGTTAAAGTACCCTATCCGGTATTGTTAATTAGAAACAGTTTTGCTTTTATTACAAAACAACAAGCTCAAAAATTTAAAAGCTTCGGATTTTCAATACACGATTTATTTACACCGGTAGATGATTTGTTAAGAGAATATATCAATAAACAATCTGTTCAAAAATTAAACTTGCAAAGTGAGTTGGAAAATATGAATGAATTGTATAATAAACTACAACAACTTGTTGCTACTACTGATGTTACTTTAGGCAAACACACAGAAGCTTTAAAAGTAAAGGCTTTAAACCGTTTGCATGAATTGGAAAAGAAAATGTTTAGGGCTGAGAAGAAAAAATTTGAAGTCGAAAAAAATAAAATAAAAGCTATTCGGGCAATTGCCTTTCCCGATGATAATTTGCAAGAGCGGGTAGAAAATTTTTCGCTGTTATATGCAAAGTATGGAAAAAGCTTTTTAAATATAATTTATACAACATCTAAAGGATTACAACAAGAATTTGAAATAATTGAAATTCATTAATTATCAAATTCATTAGCCCAATCTTCCTTTAAGGTTTTTACTTTGTTTAAAACTTCATTTTGCATTTCTTGTTTATATTCTTGTAAAGCTGTACTTACAGATTCATTAAAAGTGCCAATAATTTCAGCTGCTAAAATTCCTGCATTTTTAGCAGCGTTTAAGGCAACAGTTGCAACCGGAATGCCATTTGGCATTTGAAGAATGGAGAGAATAGAATCCCATCCATCAATAGAGTTTGATGATTTAATTGGAACTCCAATAACCGGTAACGTAGTAATAGAAGCTATCATGCCGGGTAAATGAGCAGCCCCACCTGCACCTGCAATAATTACTTTAATGCCTCTTTGCTTTGCTTTTTGGGCATATTCAATCATTCTATTGGGTGTTCGGTGAGCAGAAACAACAGTTAATTCAAAAGCAATATTAAATTGTTGTAAAATAGCTGCTGCTGCTTGCATTACAGGAAGATCGCTATCACTTCCCATGATAATTCCTACTTGAATTGTTGACATAAAAAAAATTCTGTTTGCAAGATAATTGTAAAAATTAAAACTTGGGAAACAGAATAATATTTTGGCTAATCAGTTTATTGGGTATTTTTAAAGCAATTGCCTTTTATACAGTTGAATTGTATTTTCTAATCCTAAATAAATTGCATCGCAAATTAGTGCATGCCCAATACTTACTTCATCTACCCAAGGAATATGTTGTTTAAAATATTGCAAATTTTGCAAATCCAAATCGTGCCCCGCATTTATTCCCAATTCCAACTCTTTTGCTTTTTCAGCGGCAGCAATATAAGGTTCAATAGCTTTTTGCTTATTTCCTTGTGCGTAAATTGTAGCATATTTTTCGGTATATAACTCAATTCTATTGGTGCCTGTTAATGCAGCAGCTTCAACCATTTCAATAATAGGGTCAACAAAAATAGAAACCCGAATACCTGCATCTTGAAATAGGCGAATGATTGTTTTTAAATAATCTTTATGTTCTACGGTATTCCATCCATGATTACTTGTAATTTGTTCTAACGCATCTGGTACTAAAGTTACTTGTGTTGGATTAGTTTCTAATACCAAATCAATAAACTTTTGTTCAGTGCAATTGCCTTCAATATTCAATTCGGTAGTAATTATTTTTTTTATATTTCTAACATCATTATACCTAATATGTCTTTCATCTGGTCGTGGATGCACGGTTATTCCGTCGGCACCAAAATTTTGTGTATCAATTGCTGCTTTAGTAACATCGGGGTTATTTCCTCCTCTGGCATTGCGAAGGGTAGCAATTTTATTAATGTTTACGCTAAGTTTTGTCATACTGCAAAAATAAAAAACCCTGAGTGTTGTACTCAGAGTTTTATGAATAATTTATTGTGAAGAGATTAATGCCATCCTGCAATAATGGCGCTTGCTATGGCTATGCCAAGTATATGATAGCCGCAATCTATAAGAAATAAAGCTATTGGCTTTTTGGTATATAAGTAGTTTATGCTAATAGAAGTAGAAACTAAAGTTACGCCAATTAATAAACCAAGTTTAAGACCACCAAGTGCATCTATTGCAGGTAAAATTTGTTGAAAAATAGCAAGACCTGCAGATGTAATAATTATTAAAATAAAAGTTTTGGCAAATAATAATCCCATTCCTTTTTTGGCATTGGGATCTGAAATGTCAATGTTTACCAATTTTACCCATTGTTTAGAAAATAAGGCAGGGCTGTACCATACGGCTCCTAAAGCAAAATAGGCTATTGCAGCTACAATTACATGCAGCCATTGAATATTTGATAATACGTGATTGAACATAACATGTTGTTTTTTGGGTGAAGAAGAGTATAACAAGGTAAAAATATTTTTTGACATTTGCAATACCTACTTATTTAATTTTAATACTTTTATTAAGGTTACTCCATGTGGTGCTACTTTTGTGCTAAAGTTATTTTTAAAAGTTCCTACATCTTTTTGTCGCCATACATCTCTTACTTTTTTAGCTGTAAGTTGTTTTAAACCCATATCGCTCCATTGAACTGTTATGTTTTGATATTTTTCCGATAAATTGAATATGCCCATGGCATAATTACCATCCTCTAATTCTTTCATCCAAATTTGGTAAGCTGTATTTTTAACTACTTGATGTGCTTGTTTGCCTAATATATCTTGGTCAATAGCTATCACTTCGTCGTTAGATAAAAGATTTAAAGTAAAATCGTCCATCTTACTAATATCACATCCAATTAAAAGCGGAGCTGATAGTAAACTCCATAAACTAATATGTGTATATTGTTCATCTGGGGTTAGTCTTGTTGGATGTAAATTTTCACCCCAGCCAACCATTCCAACAATTAACATATCGGGGTCATTCCATCTTCCGGGTTGTGCGTACTTATATTGTTTGGTTTGGCTAAATCCAATACTGCTAAGGCTTTGCCAGGTATCTTCTATATCGCCTGTGGTACGCCAACAATTGCCATTTACCAATGCTCCCCATTCCCATACATTCTTCATTCCATATTGGCATAAGCTAAAAATAATATCTCTATTTTGTTTAGCTAAAGCATTTTGCATTATAGAGTAAGGTTTCTTATAAGTGGCCAACGATGTATCTTTACCTGCAATTGATTCGTAACTGCACCAATCGTATTTTAAATAATCAATTCCCCAATTGGCGTAAGAGTTAGCATCGGCTATTTCGTGTTGGTACGATCCTAAATAGCCACCACAGGTTAAAGGGCCAGGAGATGAGTAGATACCCCATTTTAAACCTTTGCCATGTAGCCAATCTCCTAAGTCTTTCATATTGGGAAATTTTTCGTTAGGAATTATTTTGCCATTGGCATCTCTTTGTGGTTTTTCCCATCCATCATCAATATTCATAAAAGTCCAGCCATGATCAATTAATCCTTTATCAATTAATGCTTGTGCACTTGATTTTACTTTTTCGGCACTTACACTTAATCCCCAGCAGTTCCAACTATTCCAACCCATTGGTGGTGTTAGTGCTAGAACATTGCCTACTTTAATGGTTAAATTGTTTGTGGTTGTTCCTTTTTTATTTTTTACAATCAGTTGTAAAATATAGTTACCTTCTTTTGGCAAAGTGCCTGTAATAATTCCACTATTAGTATCAATTGTAAGTTCTTTAGGCAGGTTTTTTACTTTATATTCTAAAGGTTTTTCTCCGGTTGCTGCTATTTTATATAGTATTGGTGAACCGGGTCTAACGCCCAATACTTTTGCACCATTAATTCTTGGAAAGGCGGAAGGTAATGGAGTTAAGATGTAGGGAGTTGTTTCACTAATGTTTAATGTTTTTCCGGTTTGTTGTTCTTTAAATGTTGCAGTAATGATAAACCTATTATTAATATTGTTGATTATTGGGAGAGATAATTTTTCGTTTGCATTTAGCTCAATTTCTTTATTAATATTAGCAGTTACTTTATTGTTTTCGGGGTTAATTACCGATGCATATAATTCGCCCATTATTTTTTTGGGTAAGGCATTGTGCAGTTCAATATTTCCATTATTGGCAGTAAAATTCAGTTTCATGGAAATGCCATCAATTATATCCATCATATTAATAAAAGCAACACCTCCATACATACCGCCGCCGCCGCCGCCATCAAAAACTCTTACAGCTAACACATTCTCGGCATCCCATTTTAAGAAGATACTGTTGGTAGCTACATGATATTCTCTTACTTTATTCCAGCCATTGGTTTTGCCAATTAAAGTGCCATTAATATATGTTTCATCATTGTCATCAATTTTATTTAAGAAAATGCGTAATGAATCTTTCCAAAAAGATTTTTCTTTTATTGAAGTGGGAAGATAAAAATGAAATCGATACCATGCATAACCATTATAATCGGGAAATCCTTGTAACTCCCACATTGTAGAACTTTTAATAGAGCCCCATTTGCTGTCATCGGTCAACAACTCTTTCCATTCTATATTATCTCCTGTTTTAAATTTAGCAGTTTCAAGTTTTATTTGTTGTTGTGCAAACATTTGGGTAGCAAAACAAGTTACTACTAGTAGCATGTATTTCTTCATATAGCAAGTTTGATTGCATGAATGTAAAAAAAAATTGGGGAGAATATTTTCTTTTATTCAAACAATCAGTTGCAATTTTGTTGTTAATTAGAATACTATTATGGCTTATTGCACATTGGAAGATTGTTTACTTGATTTAGAGAAAACTAATCAGTTAATTAGAATTAAAGAAGAAGTTGACCCGCATTTAGAAATGGCCGCTATTCATTTGCGTGTACATGAGTTAGGAGGCCCTGCCTTATTATTTGAGCATGTGAAAGGAACAAAATATAGAGCTGCATCGAATATTTTTGGAACGGTTGAGAGAAGTAAATTTATTTTTAGAGATACTTTTCAGTTGGTGCAACAGCTAATTAAACTAAAAAATAATCCTACAGAAATATTCAAACATCCTATTACCAATATTCGTGCAGGTTGGTTGGCTTTGCAATCTTTTCCATTAAAAGTAGCTGTGCATAAATCAATTGTGCAGCAGCCAATTCAAATAAAAGATTTACCGCTCATTCAGCATTGGCCAATGGATGGTGGTGCTTTTGTAACCTTGCCGCAAGTGTACACCGAAAATATAGATAAACCGGGCATTGGGCAATCTAATTTAGGAATGTATCGAATTCAATTAAATGGAAATGATTATGTATTGAATAAGGAAATTGGATTGCATTATCAATTGCATCGTGGAATTGGAATTCATCAAACAAAAGCAAATAATAAAAATTTGCCTTTAAAAGTAAGTTGTTTTGTAGGAGGCCCTCCGGCACACACACTAAGTGCTGTAATGCCATTGCCCGAAAATGTAAGCGAATTAACTTTTGCAGGCATTTTAGGTAATAGGCGGTTTAGGTATTTTTATGAAGATGGATATTGTATAAGTGCCGATGCCGATTTTGTAATTACAGGCGAAATTTACCCGAATGAAAATAAACCCGAAGGCCCCTTTGGTGATCATTTAGGATATTATTCTTTGCAACATTCTTTTCCATTAATGCGTGTTCACAAAGTATATGCAAAAAATAATGCAATTTGGCCATTTACAGTTGTGGGAAGACCTCCACAAGAAGATACCAGTTTTGGTGCTTTAATACATGATTTAACCAGCGATGCATTGCAAACAGAAATTCCGGGTGTAAAACAAGTTCATGCTGTTGATGCTGCAGGAGTGCATCCACTTTTATTGGCAATAGGAAATGAAAGATATACTCCTTATCAACCCACCAATAAACCGGCAGAGTTGTTAACTATTGCTAACCATATATTGGGTACGGGACAATTAAGTTTAGCTAAATTTTTATTTATTACGGCCGAAGATAATAAACCACTTTCTGTGCATAACGTACCCGAATTTATGCACCATATTTTAGAAAGAATTGATTGGCGAAGAGATATTCATTTTCATACCAATACTACTATAGATACGTTAGATTATTCGGGTACTTCATTAAATAGTGGCAGTAAAGTTGTATTTGCAGCGTATGGAAATAAAAAAAGAACATTGTGTACCGAAGTACCACAAGTATTAAAAGAATTAAATAATTTTCATAATCCTCAATTAATAATGCCGGGAGTTGTTGCTTTGCAGGCATATCAATTTTCTACTTATAGCAAAGCCAAAAGCGAAATGGATGAATTAAATAAACAACTTATCAACCATCATGCAGAGCTTGCCAATTGCCCATTGCTTGTTATTTGTGATGATGCCAATTTTCTATCTTCTAACTTTAAAAATTATTTATGGGCAACTTATACGCGTTGTAATCCTTCGCATGATATGTATGGTATTGATGAGTTTGTTGCATACAAACATTGGGGTTGTAATAGCTCTTTAATTATTGATGCGAGAATAAAACCTCATCATGCTCCTTCGGTTGAAAAAGATCCTGTTATTGAGAAAAGAGTGGATAAATTATTTGAAAAAGGTGGAAGTTTATATGGGTTGTAGTAAGAATATACTATCACTATTTTCATAATTTAGTTTACTGTAACAAAGTCGGGGCGTTTTATAAATTGGCTAATATATTTGTATTGCAGGTTGGTGTTGAAACTAATATTCCAAGTACTCATTCCCGGCGTAGTTACGGGGTAGTACGATACTTTAAGTTCCATAGTTCCAAAAATTAAGTTTTCATTTCTACTTCTAACACCTGCTCCTAATTCGGTATAAATACTTCCTTTCGAAAAACTTTTTCCTATTGGTTTTAAGTAGGTCATATTCCCGAAGCTAAAAGGTGCAAAATTAAATCCAAAAAATTTCCATGTATTGTAAAAAACAGATTGGTAATTGATGGTTGCCCTTGATGAACCGGTTGTATCTTGATTAATAAAATCCTGAAGTCCATAAGCACTGTTTAGCAGTAAAGGCTGATTAAGATTGTTATTAATTTGTTGCGTAAAACTTCCACTGATAAAGTGGCGTAAAAGCCAATTGCTATTACCTAATTTTCTTAATCGGGTAAAAGATTCAATACTTGCCAAAAAACTCATATCCTGAAAATTGCCTTTATAGAAATAGGAGCCGGCTTTTAAAGTAATATTTAAATAATTTTTTTGTGTACTAAAATAATTTTTTTCAATGTCTATACCTGCGTAGGGGCGTATCAAGCTTTGTTTGTCTGTCCATCCACTTATAAGCGAAAAAGTATAACCTTCCGGCACATCTTCATTTCTACCAAAACCATATATGTACGATGTATGATAATATTCTTGTTTAAATATGGTATAAGTACCTAAAATACTTGTTTGGTCGGCATACATATAATTGTATTGGTTGGCAAATTTAGATGGACGTTCAATAAATTTTTTTCTTATAACTCTTATGCCTAAAAATTCTTTTTCCTTTCGAATAAAAGTTTCATTGAACTTTTCTTTTGCCGAAATATTATAGCCAATCCATCCATCTAAATAATTGTATCGATAATTGTAATCGGAGTTAAATAGTGAATCGCTTGAGTAGGTATTATTGGTATAATGGATGGAGGCTTCTGCAGAACCGGTCCATAGTCTATGCGGACTTACTAATGGCATTTCAAATTTGCTGTAAATAGTATTTTCTTCTCTTAATCCGGTATTAAATGTTGGGTTTAAGTTTTGATATCCAATAGTACCATTTATAAAACTACTTTTAATATTTCTCATTAAGTATTCTGCTCCATAGCCCATTTTGGGCGATCTTTCTAAATCGAATAATGAGCGAACTTGTAAGCGGTCGCCTCGTCCCCACATATTATCGTCTTGAGTTTCAACAAACAAGTTTTTGCCATCTTCCGAAACTATATTACCACCAATAGGAAAAACATCTTTATATAAAACAATTACATCTGCAGAGTCTGTATTCGATAAAGCATCGTACACATCGCGTATGGTAATTCTGGCATCTTGTAAGTAAGGTATGGTTCTTAAATAGGTTTCATTATCGGCAATTAAATACGGCTGAATAGCTTCTTTTTCCTTAAAAAATAAATTATTTCTAATGGTTTCTTCTTTGGTGTTTTTATGCAATTTTTTAGCTAAGTCGTTAAAAAAATTTTTGTTGATAGAACTGGTATCATTAATAGATTGGCCATAATCTACTTTTTCAACTAATACTCTTCTAATAGGAAGACCTCTGTACACAATAAATGGAGAAATATTTTTAAGTGCAATAGTTACAGAATCTACAGGCGGCGGGGTATTTACCGATATGCTTTGTATCAGCATTTTTATCCATTTCTTTTTCGATGAAAGAAAAAAGCTGTCGGGCGAATTTTTTATTTGTGCAAAACCACTTAAACTAATTAGCAGTAAACTAACTGTTGCAATAGTTTTTGAATAAAAATAAAGCCTGATTTTTTGCACTTATTTTAAAAATATTGGTTAGTAATTATTACGTGCTATAGAATTATCGTGGTTTAAGTTATTACTTTTTCAAGTAGTACAAATTCTAATTTTTGATTGGGTATACCAAATCTTTCATCAGTAGGAAATGGTTTTGTTTTTCCTGTTAAACAATACCCTTTACTACAATACCATTGTATTAATTCTTTTCTTATAGAAATAACACTCATGGTAATTGTGGTTAATTGATGTTCTTTCGCAAATATTTCAGCAGTGGCTAACAGTTTTTTTCCTATTCCTTTATTTTGTAATTCCGGGTTTACAGTAAGCATTCCCAAATATAATTGGGTAAGTTGATTTTCTAAAAGAACACAGCCAACTATATTAGTATCAATTGTATATTTTAGGATGGTATTATTGGCATTATTCATAATGGTAGTAATACTATCGTTATCGGTTCTAATACCATCTAATAAATCGGCTTCGGTAGTCCATCCCTTTTTCGATGTTTCTCCTCTGTAAGCACTATTTACTAAAGTTACAATCTCATCAATATCAGATAAAGTAGCAACTGAAATAGAATGTTGATGCATAAGCTAACTAATTGCCGTGAAATTATTAATTATCTACGAAGAATAAAGTTTATGAAAGATGATAATACTCATTTTTAAACTATTTAAGTAAATTTAACTTGGTTGTTTATAGCACTAATTAGGAATAAGTGCCATAATACTATCTACATTTTTATAATTTAAAACTTTTGCTATGCCAGAATTTGATACCGCACACGTAAAAAACATTGCGTTGCTTGGACACTCGGGTAGCGGCAAAACAACATTGGCCGAATGTATGTTGTTTGAAGCCGGTTTAATTAATCGCCGTGGTACTATTGAAGAAAAAAATACAGTAGCCGATTATACCGAATTAGAGCAGGAACGTGGTAATTCTATCTATTCAAAATTATTACATACTCGCTGGCGAGGGTTTAAAATAAATATTTTAGATACACCTGGTTATGATGATTTTTCGGGCGAAGTAATTAGTGCTTTGCGTGTTGCCGATACGGGTATTATGTTATTAAATGCTGCAATGGGTGTAGAAGTGGGTACCGATATTATTTGGGAATATACCGACAAGTTTAAAACACCAATGATTTTTGCAGTAAATCAATTAGATAATGGTCAAGCCGATTTTGATAAAACAATTCGAGAAGCTAAAACACATTTTGGTGCCAATGTAGCCGTTGTACAATATCCGTTAAATCAAGGATTAGGTTTCAATGCCATTGTAGATGTGTTAAATATGGTATTATATCAATATTCAATCGAAGGTGGAAAACCTGAAAAATTACCCATTCCGGATTCGGAAAAAGAGAAAGCAGAAACTTTACATAAAGAATTAATAGAAGCTATTGCATCGAATGATGAAACCCTCATGGAAAAATATTTTGATAAAGGTGAATTAACTGAGGATGAAATGAAACAGGGATTGCATCTATCCATGATACAGCACGATATTTTTCCTGTATTCTGCATGTCTGCCAAACGTAATATGGGGGCTGGTAGGTTAATGGGATTTATTGATAATGTTTGTCCGCCGGCTAACGAAATGGCTCCTCAAAAAACTGTTGACGATAGAATTATTCCTTGCGATGCCACTTCACCCGTTTGCATATTTGTTTATAAAACTGTTTCAGAACCTCATATTGGCGATTTAAGTTTCTTTAAAGTATATTCCGGTACCGTAAAAGCCGGAATGGAATTGGTAAATGAAAATACCAATGTGGCGGAAAAGCTTAATCAACTATTTGTAGTAGAAGGAAATAAACGGGTACCTGTAACCGAACTGGTAGCAGGCGATATTGGAGCAACTTTAAAACTTAAAAATACGCATACCAATAATACATTACATGAAAAGGGTAAACAAATAGAATTAGTTCCTATTATTTTCCCCTCACCGGTGATGAGTGTAGCAATTTCAAATACAAGAAAAGGGGAGGAAGAAAAATTGGCTAATGCTTTACATCAATTAAAAGAAGAAGATACTACGTTACAAGTAGAAGTTTCTTCAGAGCTAAAACAAACTTTACTGCATTGCCAAGGAGATATGCATTTGGCAGTTATTAAATGGAAATTAGAGCATTTATATAAATTAGATGTTCAGTTTAATAAACCAAGAATTCCTTATCGAGAAACTATTCGTAAATCTGCCGATGCAACATATAGGCACAAAAAACAATCGGGCGGAGCGGGACAATTTGGTGAAGTTACCTTGCGAATTGAGCCATGGTACGATGGAATGCCCGACCCATCTGGATTAAATATTAGAGGAAGGGAAGAGCATGTATTAAATTGGGGTGGTAAATTAGTGTACTTTAATTGTATTGTAGGTGGGGTTATTGACCAAAGATTTTTACCCTCTATTTTAAAAGGCGTAATGGAAAAAATGGTAGAAGGTCCTTTAACGGGTTCTTATGTAAGAGATATTCGTGTAAGTGTGTACGATGGTAAAATGCACCCTGTAGATAGTAATGATATGGCTTTTAAAACAGCGGGAATAATGGCATTTAAAGAGGCTTTTCAGCACGCAGATCCATTATTGCTGGAACCAATATACTATTTAACTGTATCATGCCCTGATGAATTAACAGGGAATATTATGGGCGATTTACAAACTCGTCGTGCGATGGTAGAAGGTTTTGATACCGAAGGCCATTTTACGGTAATTAAAGCAAAAGTTCCTTTAGCCGAAATGTATGGATATGCTTCTACACTTCGTTCCTTAACACAAGGAAGAGCCAGATTTAAAATTAAGTTTAATGAATATGCACCCGTTCCATTTGATTTGCAAAAGAAACTGGCAGATGCATATAAAAAAGAAGCTGAATTGATTGAAGCATAAAAGAAAGCCTCGCAATGCGAGGCTTTCTTTTAAATTGCTAATATTATTTTTTTCTTTGAAGAGAAGGATAATGATCGATAGTTTCGAAAACATTTCTTGGATCTTTTTTTAATTCTGCAATAAATGTTTCCAAAGAATCGGCGAATTGTTTTTTCTCGAATAACCTGTCGTGAGATAGAATAACTATCATATTTTGTTCATTGGTGCTGCCATCATCAAATTTTTGATTCACTCTTTTAATCATCTCAACAACACTTTCTTTTGGTTCTTTTTTTTTGCCGTTTTGCCCCCATTCAATATCCCATCCTATAATTGTATAACCGGCAGAATCTAATCTCTTAATTAAAGGGTTTTCAGCTTTTTGTCCATGAATATTACCATTAGAAGCCCATGTATTATTGCCCGGTAAGCGAATAATTTTTACAGGAATTTGTAATTCTTTTTCATTCTTCATAAAATCGGAATATGCACTATCGGTAAGCGAATAAAATTTTGCATACTTATCATTAAAGCCATGCGTAAAACTATGATTGGCTAATAAAAATTCGGGGTAAGCATTGCGAATAGAATCGATTAACCTTTTTTTCAGTGGACCAACCTGATTGAAGCCTACAGAAAAAAATGTTGCTTTAATTCCTTCTTTATGAAAAATGGCTTTGCAATTAATGGTGCCCGGTGGTTGAGGGGAATCGTCCCATGTTAAAAATATGTATCTTTTAGAACTGTCATATTTAATTACACTTCCGGGTAGTGGTTTGGCAGGTTGAATAGCCGTTGAATCTTTTTTTCCTTCATTTTTTGAAGTGGCATTATTGCAACTGGTAAAGCCAACCATCAATGATAAACTAATAGGCAGTATAGAAAAAACTTTCATAAACAGATTATTTTAAACAAAAATACTTGACTGTATTTTCTTTTACGCAACTAGTTATCCTCTTTTGTGGATGGATTAATTTTTGCTTAATATTATATCCACATTTTAGTAGGTTGTTAGTTTTCTCGTTAAATATTAAGAAATTCATAAAGAAATATTTTCATAGTTTTATAGAATATACTATTTATGAAAAAATTTTCTACTTAATGCAGTATAGGGCAACTTTTATAAAGGCTTTATTTTTACTACTTATAGTTTGTATAAGTAGTACATCTTATACTCAAAATAAGTTAGATACTACAAAAGCTCAAATGCTTTTATACAAAGATTCGGCCGATTGGCAAATAGGCTTAATGCTTTTAAATACATCAGAACATGAGTTTGCTCCAACTATATTTAATCGCGGACTATTTTTTTGTACCAATGCAGCTTTTATTGGGCATGGAAGGCATGATATTCGTTGGGATGGCAAGTTAGGATATACCCATGTTTTGTACATACCTAATGTATACAAAATGCCCACCATTGAGTTGATAAAAAAACAATACTCGCCACTTTCAAAAGCCAATTATTATTTAAAAGAATTTCATAAAAATTTTTTCAGAAAAACGTTAAAAGATTTTTCTGTTAATTATCATTATGGTCCTTTATGTTTTAGTGCTGATGGAAAAAAAGTTTTTTTTACTCGCACGCAACAAACCTCTGCAATTATGTATGAAATATGTGAGGCAGATATTAATGAAGAAGGCAAATTTGAAAATGTAAGAAAATTACCTTTTAATAGTAAATATTATAATTGCTATCATCCTGCAATAACAAAAGACGGTAATAAATTATATTTTGTTAGTGATAAATTAGGCGGAATGGGCAAAGCTGATATATATTATGTTGATAGGTTTGGAGATACTTGGTCGCAATTGCCTCTTAATGTTGGAGCTCCTATTAATACACCGGGTAATGAAATGTTTCCATTTATATTTAATGATACTTTGTATTACAGCTCTGATGCAATGCCCGATGGATTAGGTGGAATGGATATTTATGAAGTGAATTTAAAACAAAGAATAGGAAGAGTACCTAAGAATCTAGGATATCCTATTAATAGTGTATTTAATGATTTTGGCATTTTTAAAAGTACTACCGATGGTAACTATTTTTCGTCGAATAGAAATGGCAATGATGATATTTATAAGTTAGAGTATCACCCCATTTTTTATCCGCTTAAAGGTATTATTGTTGATAGCAAAAATAGAGAAGGGTTGGCTAATATCATTGTTTCGCAATATTTAGTAGATGATGGAATAGCTGCTATAAGAATGGATAGTTTGCGAACGGGTGCATCGGGGCATTATGCGTTTACAGTAAAACCTAATCATACATATCAATTTATTGCCAAGGGTAAAAATATCACAACTGCATCGTATACAATTAATACTGATAGATTAGCATCCGAAATAAATAAAGGCGAATGGGCATTTGATGTTGCAATAGATTCTTCATTATATTTTGCAAAAAAAGCAAAAGAGGATAGAGAAGATTCATTATTAAAAATACAAGCTTTACAGAATAAAGCAGTTGCTAAAGAAGGTGCAAATAATTACGATAGTTTGCATAAAATCAATCCATACCTTACTTTTTATTTTAATTATAATAGTGCACAAATATTGTCCTCTGGTTTTACAGCTTTAAATGAACTGGCACAAAAACTACTTTCTTATCAAGATCAAAACATTTCAGTTATTATTAGTGGTTATACCGATAATGCCGGAAGTAAAGAATTTAATATTCAATTATCTAAAAAACGTGCAGAAGTAATTGCTGCGTATTTAAAAACCAAAGGTGTGCCCGATTCGTTATTAAAGGTTCAATATTTTGGGAAAGAAATGCCTATTATGCGAGAAGGCCATATTGTTACATGGATGAGCAGAAGAGCTGAAATATATCTTTCTAAACCATTTAAAAGAAATATTTACAAATATGCGTTTAAGAAAAAGCCTGCTGTAGTGCAATCTTATGCCGATACTGCTTTTAGTTATGTGAATAATGATAGCACATTATATACTATATTATTTGATTACAATAGCGATGAGTTAAATACTACTGCTTTCTTAATTTTAGATAAATTGGTATCTCAAACTTTGAAAGATTCAAGTAAGTTTACTTCAATTACTTTTATAGGATATAGCGATTCTACCGAAAAAATATCTAAAAATTTAATTCTTGCTAAAAAGAGAGTAGATGTTGTTATTGCTTATTTGCAAAGCAGAAATTTAAATGTTACGCAACCTAAAGTTGCGTATAAAGATAGAGAAGTGCCTACCAATAAAGATGGAACTATAATTTCATGGATGAATAGAAAAGTTGAAATTGTTATTAAGCGAATTAATAAATAATTGATTGTGAAAAATGTACAAAAGAAAACACATTAATTGGCTAATCCAATAGTTACTTCAACTTCGGGATTGTTTAATAAAAATTCGGCCATTTCTTCATTCATCTCAAATCCTTTTTCGTAGTTGTATAAGCTTATTTTTAAGTTCTCAACCGGTTCTACTATGGTAAATTTTAGAAGTGTTTTTCCTTGATATTTTTTTACATTCTTTTCTATAAAAAGAAGAAATTCTTTAGTAATTGAAATCGGGTTTAAATTAAGTTCAATGCTTTTAGTTAAGGTTTGTTTTAAGGTTTCTAATAACGAAATGTTACTTACTTTAAATTCAAAAACATTTGGTTGGTTAAACCTATTTCTGAAAAATCCGTTAATTACAATATTTTGCCCTTTTTCTAAATAATTCTGAAAACGAATATATTCTTCACTCCATAATACAAAATCGGTTTTGCCACTAAAATCTTCAATAACAAATGAGCCAAAATTCTTTCCCGTTTTAGTTACTCTGTGCTGTACATCAATTACTAAACCTGCAACTCTAAAAGGTTTTCCTGCATTTGCTGCTGCGAGTGTTGATGATTCTTTAAATTCATTAAAGTCGGATAATGGCATGATACCATAATATTTTAATTCAAACTTAAAATGATCTAAAGGATGCCCACTCATAAACATACCTGTTACATCTTTCTCATGTTCTAACTTCTCTGTTAACGTCCATGGTTGGCAGTTGGGTATTTTAGGAATTGGTACTTGAATAGCTTCGGGTAAATCTCCAAATAAAGTATTTGAATTACCTGTTTTAATTTGATTTTGAGCTTGGCCATAATTAATAATTTTTTCTATACCGGTTGTTTTATCTCCATCCGGTAAATAAAAATATTGTGCTCTATGTAGGAGGGGAAAGCAATCGAATGCGCCTCCATAGGCTAAACTTTCTAAAGATTTTTTATTTACGGTACGCTGATTAATTCGTTTAATAAAATTGAATATATCGGTATATTGACCATTTTTGTTTCGTTCAGTAATAATATCTTCAATAGCATTTTCTCCAACACCTTTTAATCCGCCTAAGCCAAAACGTATTTCACCTTTTTTATTTACAGCAAATCCTTGTAAAGATTCGTTGATGTCTGGTCCTAAAACCGTTATGCCCATTCTTTTACACTCTTCCATAAAGAAGGTTATTTTTTCAATTGCTCCTGCATGATTTAAAACAGCAGCCATATATTCACTGGGGTAATGTGCTTTTAAATAAGCCGTTTGATACGCAACTAAAGCATAACAAGTTGAGTGTGATTTATTAAATGCATATTGTGCAAATGCTTCCCAATCAGTCCAAATTTTATTGAGTATTTCTGCAGGATGCCCTTTGGCAGAAGCACCTGAAATAAATTGCGATTTCATTTTATCCAATACCGATTTTTGTTTTTTCCCCATGGCTTTACGTAAAACATCTGCATCGCCTTTGCTAAAATCGGCCAGTTTTTGGGAAAGTAACATTACTTGTTCTTGATACACAGTAATGCCATACGTATCGGACAAATACTCTTCCATTTCAGGAAGGTCATAAACAACTTTTTCTTTACCATGTTTGCGTGCAATAAATTTAGGAATATACGCAATAGGGCCTGGACGGTACAATGCGTTCATGGCTATTAGGTCATCAAATTTATCGGGTTTTAGTTCGCGTAAATATTTTTGCATTCCTATACTTTCAAACTGAAAAGTTCCATTGGTTTCGCCACGTTGGTATAAGTGAAATGTTTTTTCATCATTCAATGCAATTGTATCTAAGTTAATTTTTGTATGATGATTTAGTTCAATTAGTTCTAATGCAGTTTTTAATATTGATAAAGTTTTTAAACCCAGAAAATCCATTTTAATTACACCTGCATCTTCAATAGTACTACCTTCTATTTGTGTAACCCATAAATCAGAATCTTTCGCAGTTGCAACCGGAATTAATTCTGTTAAGTCTTTTGGTGCAATAATAATTCCTGCCGCATGAATACCTGTATTACGTACACTTCCTTCCAATCTTTCGGCTTCTTTTAGTACTTGAGCTCTAATATCATTGCCCTGATATATTTCACGTAATCGTTTAATATTTTCAATATCATCTGGCGAAAAAGCTTCTTTTTCATCCAAACTTTTTTCTCCATCTTTTGCTTCTTTCGAAGTAATTGGTGCTGTAAGTACTCTGCCTAAATCTGTTCCGGGTTTATCGGGAACCAATTTTGCTAGGGCATTGCTTTCTGCTAATGGTAAATCTAATACACGTGCAACATCTTTAATGCTCATTTTGGCTGCCATAGTGCCATAGGTAATAATTTGCGCAACCTGATTTTTACCGTATTTATCTACTACATAGTCAATTACTTTTTGTCGCCCTTCATCATCAAAATCTGTATCAATATCGGGCATTGATTTTCTATCTGGATTTAAAAATCTTTCAAAAAGTAAATTGTATTTAATTGGATCAATATTGGTTATGCCAATACAATAAGCCACTACAGAACCCGCTGCTGAACCACGGCCAGGACCCACGAAAACACCTAAATCTCTTCCGGCTTTAATAAAATCAGACACTATTAAAAAATAACCGGCAAATCCCATTGTTTTAATGGTAAATAATTCAAACTCTATTCGCTCTAACGTTGCGGCGTCTATATTTCCATAACGCTGCATGGCACCTTTGAATGTAAGGTCTTTAAGATATTCAAATTGATTTAAATTGGCATCTTCGTGTAGCTTAAATTCTTTTGGTATTGGAAAGGCGGGAAGTAAAATATCTTTTTTCAGATTTAAAATTTCAACCTTATCAACAATTAAATTAGTATTATCAATTGCTTCAGGAACATCGTTGAAGAGTTGATTCATCTCTTCGGATGTTTTAAAATAAAATTGGTCGTTAGGAAATTTAAATCTTCTGTTTTTAATGTGTAGTTCATCATTTACAAAATCATCAAAACCTGGTGTAGCTTGTTTTTCGCCGGTATTGATACAAAGTAAAATATCATGTGCATTGTAATCGGATCTTTCGGTATAATGGCTATCGTTAGTAGCAATTACCGGTACATTATATTTTTTAGCAAATTGCAATAATGTTTGATTAACTTCTTCCTGTTCTTTAATATTATGTCGTTGTAGTTCTATAAAATAATCAGTACCAAATAAATTCAACCACCACTTAAATTCTTCCTCAGCTTGTAATGCTCCGTGTTGTAAAATAGTTTGAGGTACATAAGCACCAATGCAACAAGTTGTGGCAATTAAGCCTTCATGGTATTTTTCAATTAATTCTTTATCAATGCGAGGATATTTGCTGTACATGCCTTCTATAAAACCTAAGGAAGTAAGTTTTATTAGGTTTTGATATCCTATTTTATTTTTTGCCAATAATACTTGATGAAACCTTTCATCTTTTATTTCTTTAGTAAAAGATTTTGCGTGCCGATCTTTTACTACATAAAATTCGCACCCAACAATTGGTTTTACTCTTGGTTCAAGAATATCTTTTCCATTAGAATCTTTTCCAACAATTTTAGCGTCTTTCCATGCCTGATTAACAAATTCAAATGCACCAAACATATTTCCATGATCGGTTATAGCCAATGCCGGCATATTATTTTTAGCTGCTTTTTTGTATAAACTTTCAATAGATGCTGCTCCATCTAATAAGGAATATTGTGTGTGAACGTGCAAATGCGAAAATTGTGGCATAATTAGGGAATGCTTAATACATTAATTAGGGTCAAATATCGCTTAATAGCCGGTGAGTGGTGTACTCAATTTTCCACAATTAACTTCTGATGATAGTTATGTTAAAAACTTATACAGAGTTTTGGAATGTAAGCCATTACCTGATTACTTTGCAACTTTTATGATGTATATGAGGCAGTTTTTTGTAGTAATTATATTGGTTGCTTCTTTAGCAAGTTGCTCTTCATTTCGAAGGCTTACTTCTTCTAATACCAATGTTTCTGCAAAACGGGTAACCCATAAACATCAAAATAAAAAGGTAGAATTTTTAAATGGAATAGAATTAATGCCCGGTACAGTAGTAATATCTAAGCATAAAACTGCTACCAATCAATACCAAAGTAATACAACTGATGGAACTACCTACAGCTCATTAAGTGGCAATATTGAAAAACTAAATTGGTTACAATTAAAATACGGACTAATTCTAAATACTACTGTAGAAACTGTATCGAATATTTTATTATTACAGAAACTGGAGGAGTGGTGGGGTACAAGATATTGTTTAGGCGGCAGTACCAAAAATTGTATTGATTGTTCTGCATTTAGCCAGTTATTAATGCACGATGTGTATAATATTAGTTTACCGCGTACTGCACAAGAACAGTATAATAGTTGCGATAAAATTGATGAATCAAATTTAAAAGAAGGCGATTTGGTTTTTTTTCATACCGGTGGTAGAAGAGGTCATTCCATTTCGCATGTTGGTGTATATATTACCAATAACAAATTTGCAAATGCCTCAACAAGCGGAGGTGTAACTATTAGTGATTTGGAAGATCCTTATTGGAAATCTCGATATAGAGGTGCAGGTAGAATTGCCCAAAAATAATTTTCTATTTATTTATCCATTTTAATTTTGCATTGTTAAAAAGTTGGGTTGCATCCGGACTAATTTTAAAGGCAATTGTTCCGCCAATAAGTATCAAAGAAAAAATACAACTTCTAAGTATTATTCCAATCCATCCTTGTATTCCATTCCATAAAAAGTAGCTTAACGCATAAGCAGCGATGCATAACAAAATAGCATACAATGTTTTTGCATTAAAAGGTTGCATGTTAAACTTTCGTCTAATAAATTCAAACCGTATAAAATTATATACTGATAAGCTTATTAATTCGGCAGTTGCAGAACCAATAATGCCATAATGTTTAATTAAAATCCAAGTAAGTGGCAACCTAAAACTTAACAATATTACACCACTTAAAAAATCAAATTTCCAAAAGGTAGATGTTCCAATTACAAAACCATTTACACCCGTTCCTGCATCAATAATTCTGGCAAAGCCTACAATTAAAATTACGCTTAATCCTGCTGCATATTCTTTTTGCAAATTCAATACTTCCATGCCATGTTTTGCATTAAGCCAAACGTTTCCAAAAATAAACAACCCCAATAATAATAGGTTGATGCATGATCTTGTATAAATGCG
This sequence comes from Hydrotalea sp., assembly GCA_027364735.1. Classification (GTDB taxonomy): domain Bacteria; phylum Bacteroidota; class Bacteroidia; order Chitinophagales; family Chitinophagaceae; genus JAKAJX01. The sequence goes on from DAHXOT010000019.1 coordinate 93,912, forward strand.
ATTAATTTCTTTATAGTTTTTATCTTTCCAAGCTTGCGATAAATATCCTACAGAAATAGATTGAATGCTTCTTTGTGGTACTTGAATTAAGTTGGCGGCATATTGCGATAATGTAAAAACACCAACTGCTGCTAAGTTTTGAAATCCTGCTATTAAAAAGCCATCAATAGTTTGTGAGATAGAATTAATAATATTTCCTCCGGATAGAAAGAACTGCATTCGAATCATTTTTTTTCTGAATTTTTTAGTAACGCGACTTACTTTAAAACATACATGCAGTTGATTGTTTTTTTTCAGAAATATGATTAATATAATAAAAATGCTAAAAAATAAGCTGGAAAATAAAGTAATGAATGTATTAAAGTTGATGATTTTGAAGTAGTACAATAAAATAAATAGAGAAGTAATAATTCTTAAAACGGTTTCTTTTAAAAAATTGGCAACTATTGCTTTTTTTATTGCCCATGCAAATGCCTCAAATAGCGAGAATAATAGCATGCCCAATGCAAATGGAAACATTAAGTGATAATAATCTACTATCAGCTTCGATTTGGCAGAATATTTTCTAATGAATAATGGTTCAAAATACCATCCGGCAAGCAAAGCCAAAGAGAAACCTATTAAGGCTACAACAACTGCCCATGTCATTAAATCAATTTCATGTTCTGCTAAATTATCTTTGTAGTAAGGATAAAACTTATAAATAACCGGAATAACGCCAAAGCTGGAAAATATGTAAATGATTTGTCCAAAATCAAAAAATATTCTTGTTAAGCCAAATTGATCGGGCGAAAATGAGCCATTTTTTGTATAAAAATACATATTTAACGCACCTATTAAAAATCCTATATATACTAATAGGCTCGATATGATAGTTTGTTTTCTTATACTGCTCATTCCAACAAAATTAATTAGTTTGAGCTATCTGTTTTGTTTTTACATAATATAGTTGTTCAATTAAATTGCCGGTTATTAATTTTAATTGTTCGGTTGTAAGTGTAGATGTTTTTTGTTTTGTTTCTGGAAAGAGTGTAACCAATGTAGTATCGTTATAAATTCTTAGTGGTAAATTAAAATTTTTATTGCAGTTTGTCCATTGATAAGTAATTGATTGGTTATTCTTATTAACTGAAAATTCAAGTACCGGAATTTGCGTTGTTCGTAAATATTGATTGAATACGTTGTTATAATTAAAGCCTGCTTTTGTACTGATATATTTTTCTATTTGTGCCGATGTAACTGTTTGGTGATAAAAAGTTTTATTTAAGCCTCTTAATATTTTTCTGAATAAGGGATCATTATTAATTGAGTGCCGTATAGTGTGTAATAAATTAGCTCCCTTAAAGTACATATCGCCGCTACCTTCTTTATTTACACCGTACATGCCAATTATTGGTGCATCGTTCTGAATGTTTTTTCTTAAACCATAATTATATTCATTAGCGGCTTTTTTTCCGTAATAATATTCTACAAATAAAGTTTCGCTATAATCGGTAAAGCCTTCGTGTATCCACATGTCGGCAATATCTTTTGTGGTAATATTATTGGCAAACCATTCGTGTCCACTTTCGTGAACAATAATATAATCCCATTTTAATCCCCAGCCTGTACCACTTAGATCTCTGCCTAAATAACCATTTTTAAATTGATTGCCATAAGCAATAGCACTTTGATGTTCCATGCCTAAATGTGGCGATTGCACCAATTTGTAGCTGTCTTCATAAAACGGATATGGCCCAAACCAATATTCAAATGCACGCAACATTGGCTTTACTTGTTTAAATTGTTCTTTAGCCTCATTTATATTATAATCCAGTACCCAATAACTTAAGTTTAATATTCCTTTCTCGCCGTGTAAGGTATCGGCAAAGTTTACATATTTGCCAATAGAAGGAATAATTAAATAATTATTGATGGGATTTTTTACTTGCCATGTATAAGAAGTTAATGAGCTATTTGCTATTTTAAGTGTGTTAGTTAATCTGCCATTGGCAACTGCTACCAATGTATCGGGAACAATGATGGTTAACGATGCACCACTGTCAGGTTCATCTCCCTGATAATCTTTGCAGGGATACCAAACACTTGCCCCCAACCCTTGGCAAGCAACGCTCATCCAAGGGTTACCATTTTTATCTTTCTTCCAAATCCATCCACCATCCCATGGCGGAAATTTTGCTTCACGAGGTTTGCCGTGATAATAAATGGTAATTTTTTCATCTGGTATTATTACTGAAACGGGTTCTTTCCCTTTTGTTATTTTTTTCTTTAAATTTTTTAGTTGTATTAACCACACGTTACTATCTACTTTCGAGAATGATTGTTTACTTTTTAGAAGAAGAACGGAATCAATTATCAATGGTGATTGTAAATCTATTTGAATTGTTTTCTTTTCTTTTAAAGGGGAAAATGTAATAGCAACAATTCCTTGAATGGTTTTATTGTCATAATCAGGAGTAACCGTAATGTCATAACGCAATACATCCCACCAATCTCTGTTTTCATTTAAACTTCCACGTAAAGTATCGGCATGGGTAAATGTGTTTTTCTTTTCACTTGTTTGTGCAAAAGAGTTTGCGGATAACAAAAATATAATTGAAGCAAAAAATATTAATTTCTTATTCATGCATTAAAAATAAGCTATTCGGTTTTCGCAATGCCATTCATATATAAAAAGTATCCTAATTTATAATTAAATTTTTATTGCTTTTTTAGCTTTGCTTTAAATACTTTTTCAAATTTTTCAAGTTTAGGTTGTATCACAAATCGGCAATAGCCCTGATTGGGATTATCGTTATAGTAATTTTGATGATAATTTTCGGCAGGATAAAAGTTTTTAAATGGTTCAATGGTTGTAATAATGGGATTGTTCCAAGCACCACTTTTTGCCAATTCGGCTTTATAATGCTCGGCTTTTTCTTTTTGCAATAAGTTATGATAGTAAATAACACTTTTGTATTGAGGTCCTATATCATTTCCTTGCCTATTGGCAGTAGTTGGGTCGTGTGTTTTCCAAAATATTTCTAATAATTCATCAAAACTAATTACCGATGGGTCATAAATTATCTCAGCCAATTCAACATGTCCGGTTGTATGGTCGCAAACCTGCTCGTAAGTTGGGTTTTCAACAAATCCGCCACCATAACCACTGGTAACTTTTAATACGCCTTTTAATCTTTGAAAAAATGCTTCTGTACACCAAAAGCAGCCTTCTCCAAATGTGGCTGTGTCGGTTTTTATTGCCGAAAAGTTGGTTGTTGTGTTCATAGTAGTTTTCTTTTGCGCACATGAAAATAAAGCAGTAGTAAGATAGATATTCAGGAATACTATTTTTTTAAAATTTAATAAATGAATAGGCATGGTAATAATATAATTTTAAAAGTAACAATTGTAAACCAATTTGGTTGTAAATTCATTGTTGTAAAAAGAATAAACGTTGTTAAAGTTAAATCGAAATAAAGAATGTGAGTAAATGAATTATAGGAAGGAATTGTTGTTTAAATATTGTTTTAATATAACTGCAAATGGGTGAAACTAATTTCAAAATTGAAAATTTATTATTAATTGCCCCTTTTTTGTTTCTTTTTTTGTTATCAACTTTAATGCCTAATCAGCAAATTGAAGTGGTAGTTTTTAATACCGAATTAATACTTTCATCGGTAGAATTATCATTTGTATTAGGATTGCTTACCTCTATACCTTTTATTTTCCACTATTTACTGCGAAAGCTAAATAAAGGAAATCAAGCGGTTCTAAATCTGCATGTTATTGTATCTTGTATCATCATTATAGCCTTGCCTATTGCTTATTATAACCTTCCGATGATTTCTAAAAATTGGCGTTATGATGAGTTTCCACTTCCTGTATATGAACAATGGAAATCGCTTATGGATATTGTAAATTTTCTTTGGGAATTATATATTATTCTTATACTATTATTCATTGGTTATTGTATAGTTGTACTTAATCGCAAAAATTCTTAAATACCTTAATTTATTTGTTTTCTGTATTCATGCAAACATTTTTCTTGTAGTATCTTTATCAATTAAAACATAGAAATTTTTTATGCGGTTGTATCCGGAGTCTGCTGCTTTTCAATTAGAATTTGAGAAAGTAAAGTTTTTGCTGAAAGAATTAAGTAAAACAGAATATGCCAAACAAAAGGCAGAAAGTTTACGTATTCATACTAAGAAAGAATATATTCAACTTGAACTAAATCAGTCAAACGAGTTTAAGTTGCTTTTGTTGCAATCGCAATATTTTCCAAATGATTTTTATCAAAACATTCAGAAAGAATTACAATTATTATCTATTCAAGGTGCCACTTTATCCGGAGATCAGTTTATTCAAATTCGAAAACTTACGCAATCTATCGGAAATATTTTTAGGTGGTTCGATAATGAAAAAAGATTGGCTTATCCTTTTTTAACTACCGTAATTGCCAATACCCATTTTGAGAAGTTAATTATTGAAATGATAGACGTTGTATTAGATGAAGTGGGTAATGTAAAAGATACAGCCAGCGAACAATTGCAAAAAATAAGATTAAGCTTATTTAGAAAAAGAAATGAATTGCGAAAAGCGTTTGAAAAGGTACTGCAGAAACTTTCTAAAGCAGGCTACTCTGCCGATATTGAAGAAAGTTTTAGCGGTGGAAGAAGAGTAGTAGCTGTTTTTTCGGAGCATAAACGTCAAATAAAAGGTATTTTACATGGAGAAAGTGATACACGTAAAACTGCATTTATTGAGCCGGAAGAAACAATTGAACTGAATAACGAAGTTTTTGAATTAGAAAATGATGAAAGAAGAGAAGTACAAAGAATTCTAAAAGGATTAACGGCTAAACTTAGTTTGTACTCCAATTTGTTGAAAAATTATTTAAGCATTGCCGGCGAATACGATTTTATTGCAGCTAAAGCTAAATTGGCTATTGAAATGAATGCCAATTTACCCGAAGTGTCCGATAAAGCATATATCCATCTCATCGAAGCCTATCATCCATTATTGTATATATACAATAAAGCAGCAAAAAAAAATACCATTCCGGTATCGCTTTCTTTAACCGATGCTAATAGAATATTACTGATAAGTGGTCCGAATGCAGGTGGAAAAACGGTTACCATGAAAACAATTGGATTAAACCAATTGATGTTACAAAGTGGGTTATTAATTCCTGTTCATCCTACTTCTCAAATGGGCGTATTTAAACAACTCTTTATTCATATTGGCGATACACAAAGCATTGAGTACGATTTAAGCACTTACTCGTCTCATTTATTGCACATGAAATATTTTATCGAAATGGCTAATGGAAAAACATTATTCTTTATTGATGAATTGGGCAGCGGCAGCGATCCTAATCTTGGAGGTGCATTTGCCGAAGTAATAATGGAAGAATTGGCTAAAAAACATTCTTTTGGTGTTGTAACAACCCATTATTTGAACCTAAAAATTATGGCTAATAAAACACCAGGAATATTAAATGGAGCAATGGCATTTGATGAAAAAAATTTACAGCCTCTTTATAAATTAACCGTTGGAAAACCGGGTAGTTCTTATACATTTTCTATTGCTGAAAGAATTGGATTACCTCAACATTTAATTCAACGCGCCAGAAAATTGGTAGATGATGATCATTTTAAACTGGATAAATTATTGAATAATACCGAGAGAAATTTGCAAGAATTAGATAAAGAAAAGCGAGTGCTTCAAAAAGTTTTGAAAGAAAATGAACGATTAAAAAAAGAAATGGAAATAGTAATAGAAAGTGAAAAGCACAAGCAGCAAGTTGAATTATTAAAGCAGCAAAATAAAATTACCGAAGAAAAGCTGGTGTATTTGAAAGATATGGAACGGAAGCTTAGACAGATTATAATTGATTGGAAGAAAAGTGACAATAAAACTGAAATAATTAAGCATTTACAACAATTATTGTTTAAACAAAAAGATAAGGTAGTAATTAATAAACTGGCCAAAAAGGTTGATTTAGCGTAAAAAGAAACAGCTCAAAATATTGTAATAGGTGGGTTGGTTAAGCTAAAAAAAAATTATCAAATAGGCGAAGTAATAGAAATCAGAGGCAAAAGAGCCATAGTTAAAATTGGGCAATTACCCATTAATGTAAATATAACCGACTTAACAGCTGTAGAAAAAGTTGAACCGAAAAAAGATTAATTTTTTTATACCGATGCAACACTTTTTGATACTTCTTTGTCTTATATCATAAGTTTTGGCAAACTTTTTGAAATTAAAACGTAATTTCATTTACACTAATCAACAAAAAAGGTTCTGTTTTATAGCAGAACCTTTTTTATTGCTCACTAAAAATTAAAAGTTCTATTTTAACAAGGCAATTGTATAAATTTTATTTAAGTATATCAACTTAAAATATCTTTATACATCATTTTTAATGTAAAAACTGTTAAGTTAATAATATGAACAAAGAACTTTTTTTGCAACAATACCCAGCGTATGCTGTGGCAAATTTCGATGAAATACGAAAAGAACAATATGCACAATTAGACGAGACCGGGCAAATATATTTTGATTATACAGGTGGTAATTTATATTCAAAATATCAAATAGAACAGCATTTCTCATTTCTGCAAAATCATGTTTTCGGGAATCCGCATTCTACCAATCCAACTTCAATGCTTTCAACAGAATACATTGAACAAACACGTAAAGCCGTTCTGAATTTTTTTAAGGCCAATGACGATTATTATTGTGTTTTTACTGCTAATGCAACCCAAGCTTTAAAAATAGTAGGCGAATCATATCCCTTCGATCATAAAAGTTATTTATTGTTGTTATTCGATAATCATAATTCTGTAAATGGTATTAGAGAATATGCCAAACGCAAAGGGGCAAGTTTCGATTATTGTCCCGTTTATCTCTATGATTTGAGAATTGATGAAAATAAATTATTGCAAAAACTTACTTCTTCTAATTTTAAGCATAATAAATTATTTGCCTATCCTGCACAATCGAATGTTTCCGGAGTAAAACATGATTTAAAATGGATTGAAATAGCCCATCAAAATGGATGGGATGTGTTGCTCGATGCAGCTGCATTTGTACCAACCAATAGTTTAAATTTACAAGAAGTTAAACCGGATTATGTTTCAATTTCGTTTTATAAAATATTCGGATATCCTACCGGTGTAGGGGCATTATTAATTCAAAAGAAGGCTTTCGAAAAATTAGATAAACCATGGTTTGCAGGAGGTACTGTTTCGTATGCATCGGTTACAATGCCCGAATTTTTTTTGGTAGAAAAGCAAGAAAGATTTGAAGAAGGTACTTTAAATTATTTATCTATTCCTGCGGTTAAAATTGGGTTAGATTGGATTGCTAAATTGGGGATGGATGCCATTCAAACAAGATTATTTTGTTTAACCGATTATTTGTTGAAAGAATTACAAAATTTAAAACATGATAATGGTAAAAATTTAATTCATGTATTTGGTCCCGCCAATTCCGATAAAAGAGGTTCTACCATAATTATGAATTTTTTCGATGCTGAAGAAAAAAAAATTGAAGTAGAAGAAATTGAACAAAAAGCTACTCAAAAAAATATTTCTATACGCATTGGTTGTTTTTGTAATCCGGGAATTGATGAAATTACCAATTGTATTACATCCGATGAATTAGAAGTATTTTATTCTTCACGATCTGATAATAAATTCGATAAGATTCACTTTTTAGGTAAAATGCGAGGAGCCATTCGAATTTCACTGGGGCTAATGAGTAACTATGAGGATTGTATGTATTTTATAAGCTTTTGCAAAGAGTTTATAAAAAAAAGCGAGTAAAAAAATATAAATAAACAATTCTTATCTGAGAACCAACTTCGCTTATTTTAATTTAAAAGCTATAGTAAGTAGCGGTAACAGCTATTTTGTGGGAGTAAAAAATTCGATGAGATAATTTCTTGAATACTATTTATTGTATTATTCTACAAAATTTGGCGGAGAGAGAGGGATTCGAACCCCCGGACCTATAACAGTCAACGGTTTTCAAGACCGCCGCATTAAACCGCTCTGCCATCTCTCCGCCACAAAAATACAGTTTGAACTATATCAACCAAAAAATAAAAACAATTTTCTCATTATTTCTTGAATTTTATTGTAATTTTCTTTCACTGAAAAAATATACTTATGAAAAAAGTAGCTCATATTCTTCAAAGAAAAGGCAATGCGGTTATTGCTGTAAATGATTCCACAACTGTTTTAGATGCACTTAAGTTAATGGCCGAAAAAAATATTGGTTCTGTAGTAATAAAAAAAGATGGAGAATATTTTGGGTTATTAACAGAAAGAGATTATGCACGTAAAGTTATTTTATTAGGAAAATCATCGAGTGAAACTATTGTTACCGAAATTATGAGTACCGTCCTACCACGCATAACACCCGATTTTTTTATTGAAACTTGTATGCATATTATGAGTGATAATAATATAAGGTATTTGCCTGTTTTTGATATGGAAGATAAATTGGCCGGAATTATCTCTATTAATGATGTTATTCAGGAAACTATTCACTCGCAAAGAGAAATGATTGAACAGTTGCATAATTATATTCAATCATAACTCTTTTGTGATAGCAATTATTTATTAAAACTTTGCTGTAAGCCCTATATAAATGCTTCTGCCTATTGCAGGAATAATTCCAGGACCCGGGTATTCATCTGTTCTTCTGGTAAAATACATTGCATTAGTTATATTATTGATGCCTGCTTTTAATACATAATTTTTAATACGATAAGTAGTACTAAAATCAGCAACAGTATAAGATGGAATATATCCTGCAATTGGATTGCTACTTGTTACTGCATTGCTCGCATCGCCAAATGCATCACCAATTTGATTTATTTGTAGTGTAGATGAGAAAGTTTTGGTGTTAAAAATAATTCCTATTCTATTAATACTACTTGCAGCAGCTTCCACTCTATTCCCCTTAAATTGACCACTGGTATATTTTGCATTGATATAAGAAAATGAATTGAAAACGCTTAATCCATAATTCGATTTTTCGTTTAAGTATTTTAAAATATTAAATTCAATATAGCTTTCAATTCCCTTATGTACACTGTTGCCAATATTAGTTCTATAGGCATACGGAATACCTGTTTGTGCATCTGTTTCAACTTTTTCGCCAATTCGGTTATTGTATAACATATAAAATAAGCCAATATCAAAATTTAAAAAGTTTTTTATGGTTCCTCTATAGCCAATATCCGAATTTAAACCGGAGGCATCTTTTAAATTAGGATCAATTATCGCAGCAACGCCAAATGGAGCTAATTGGCTATAATCAATAGGGCGGTAAGATTGACTAACATTTGCATACAAATTAGTGTTACGTGATGTTTTAAACTCAATTCCTAAACCAAACAATGGTATCATACGAGTTTGTACGTTATTGGATGATTGTTTGGTGGTATCGAAATTTTTATATCCATTAACAGTGCTATTAATATATTCCAACCTCAATCCCGGCGTAATAGTTAATTTTTTTCCTATTCTAAATATATTTTCAGCAAATGGGGCAACGTTAGTGGTTGTAAAGCGTAAGTTGTATCCCCAATTACCTGTAATAGATAAATTAAAATCGCTACCTGTAGTTCCTTGTCCACCACCTTTTCTTATCAACCATGCATGCGATACTCTAATACCAGTAGCTAAGGTAGCTTGCCTATTTCCTATCGTATAATTTTTTGAAATTCGTAGTTCATTAGCAATACTATTCATATTTCCTATTCCAACTTCTCTTGGCACATAGCTATTGGTTAATGGGTCTATATTGTCTAAGGCAGATGGGCCTCCATCTTCATTTCTCCAAACTAATGAGCGGTTACTAAACAAGTACGTTGTTTTAAGTGAAATAGAAGTATTTTCAGAAGGGCTGTAATTTAAAAATGCCGTAACAATATTCCATGGAGTTGTTAACCAATTTCTGGCTCTGGTAGATGAGGTGGGATTGGCATAAAATAAACTATCGGTTAAACCACCCGGCATTTGAATTTTATTTCTTAATATGGAATATTCTATTCCTGCATTTAATTTTTTTGAAATAGAATATTGTATTTTACCAAAGCCGGATGCTTGCCATTGTTGGCTGTTAGGTCGATACCCCTCCATATTTCTGTATTGTAAAAATGCGTAATAATTTACGTTTTTGTAGGTGCCGCTGATGGCATTAAAAGTATTAAACATACCAAAGCTGCCAATGGTTTGAGATGTTGTAAACTCAAAAGGTTTTGTTGAGGGCAATTCTCCAACAACATAATTTACTAATCCGCCAAATTGAGGGCCAAACTGCAAAGATGCAGCACCTCTTATCATTTCAATTCTTTGTACGGCTTCCATAGGCGGAATATAATATGCTTCGTTATAGCCAAAAATATCACCACTAATATTATAGCCATTTTGCCTTGTATTCATTTCTATACTCTGAATTGGATTTAAACCTCTTGTAGCTATTCCATTCGCGGTAAATCCTGAGCTTTCTGTTTCCGCAATATTCAATCCGGGAATTCTTCCCAAAATTTGTCTTGTGTTATTAATTGCTTTATTAGCGTCAAGGCTATCTACTATAATTACTTCGTTCTTTTTTCCGGCATAAATGATTCCATTTTTAAAATCTGGCATGTGTCCTGTACCTTTTACTGTTTTAAAGGCTGTAACGCTAACTTCTTTTAAAATTCTTGTTTTGATGGTAGAATCGAATAAATTTATTTGTGCAGATGCACTAATTGAGAGGCTTATTGCAATAATACATGTTATGTTTTTTATTGGCATAGTTTGGTTTTTTGCAAAGAAACAACGGCTGATATTTAGCTATTTATACTATTAGGAACTTAGTTTACGCAAAGAGGAAATTAAAGTTTATATAAATGGTTATTAGTAAGTAGGTAAACAAAAAATTATACTCATTCATATATCTTTGACTAATTATGCAGCATCTCAAATCGGTAAATAAATATTTTTGGAAGTATAAAACACGATTAATACTTGGTGTACTCTTTATCATTCTATCTAACTATTTTAGAATTTTAACACCTCAAATTTCGGGATATGTGGTTGATAAGGTTGAGCGTTCTATTAATCAAGTTGTAGGAAAAGCTACCAAAGTAGAAAATAAAAAAAGTAGTTATGACGAGTTGGTAGTTGCTTTTATTCACACAATAGAGTCGGCTAATTTTAGCTTAAAAGAAGATATTATTATTTGTGGAGTTACACTTTTTATATTAGCCATTGTAGGTGGTTTTTTTATGTTTTTAATGCGGCAAACTATTATTGTAATGAGCCGGCATATTGAATTTGACCAAAAGAATGAAGTATTTACGCATTACCAAAAATTAGATACACAATTTTATAAAACGCATAGTACCGGCGATTTAATGAATAGAATCTCAGAAGATATAAGTAGAGTAAGAATGTTTACAGGGCCGGCCATTATGTATTTAATTAATTTAGCAGCCACAATTGGGTTTAGTTTATTTTTTATGTTTCGAGAAAATTGGCGATTAACCATTTATGTGCTTTCTCCTTTACCTATTTTAGCTATTACCATTTATTATGTAAATACCATCATTAATAAAAAAAGTGAAAAAATACAATCGTTGTTATCTGATTTAACTACTACTGCACAAGAATCCTATTCGGGAATTAGAGTAATTAAATCGTTTGTACAAGAAGCCTCTATGTTTTCTTTTTTCGAGAAAAATAGTGAAGCCTATAAAAAAAATGCTATTGGGTTGGCTTCTGTAGAAGCTTTGTATTTTCCTTCAATGGCATTATTAATTGGCTTAAGTAATTTGTTGGCTATTGCTATTGGCAGTTATTATGTTATTACGCATCAATACCAAGTTACAGCGGGCACAATAACCGAATTTGTAATTTATGTAAACATGCTTACTTTTCCGGTTAGTGCAATTGGTTGGACGGCGAGTATGATTCAACGAGCTGCTGCTTCGCAAAAAAGATTAAACGAATTTTTGCAAACCAAACCCACAATTACAGATAATAACAATGTATTGACCAAAATAAGTGGAGATATTGTTTTTTCCGATGTTAGTTTTACGTATCCGCATACAGGCATTAAAGCTTTACAGCATATTAATCTTACCATTAAAAAAGGCGAAAAAGTATTAATATTAGGCCGAACAGGAAGTGGAAAATCTACTTTTGCCCAACTATTATTACATTTTTATAAACCATCATCAGGCAAAATAACAATTGGAGGTTCAGATGTTCAAGATATTTCTATCAAACAATTAAGAGAAAATATTAGCTACGTTCCGCAAGATGTATTTTTGTTTAGCGAAACCGTATAGAATAATATTGGTTTTGGTCTTCAAGACAAATTTTCATTCGAGCAAATAGAACAAGCTGCTGTATTTGCCAGTGTAAAAAAGGAAATTACAGGCTTCTCTCATCAGTTCGAAACAATGATAGGAGAGCGTGGTGTAACCTTAAGTGGTGGCCAAAAGCAAAGAATTTCTATAGCCAGAGCCTTAATTAAAAATCCGGAGATTGTAATTTTCGACGATTGCTTAAGTGCAGTTGATGCAAAAACTGAACAAGAAATTGTAGCCAACTTATACCGAGTTTTATTCGATAAAACTGCTATTATTATTACACACAGAATTTTTTCATCTTTTCAATTCGATAAAATTATTGTATTAGAAGATGGTGCCATAATTGAAGAAGGAACACACGAAAAATTAATGGAAATGAAAGGTTATTATGCCGATTTATACCAAATTCAATTAGCCGGAAACAACAGCGAAATTGAATCGTTTTCAATTGAATAAAATAATCTATTTCAGAAACTTCTTTTTGCAAAATTTTGGCAATTCCGAAACAATACTATATTTGCTACTCAATTTTTAAAAGGATTTATTCACTAAAATTTATTAACTGTGGCGTACGAGAATAACGATAAGAAACAGGAAAGTGTTTATAGTAAAAGAATTAGAGCCGGAAAAAGAAGAACTTACTTTTTTGATGTAAGAGCTACACGTGCTAATGATTATTATTTAACCATTACCGAAAGCAGAAAACGCTTTGATGATAATGGGTACGACAGGCACAAGATTTTTTTATACAAAGAAGATTTTAATAAATTTATTAAGGCATTAACCGAAGCAGTTGATTATGTAAAAACCGATTTAATGCCCGATTTTGATTTTGATGCTTTTAATCATGAATATAATGAATTGGAATCTGCAGATACTAACGAAAATACGGTAACTCCAATTCCAGATACTCCCGAACCTATAGTTCCTGTTCAAAAACCTATTTCAAATACTTCAGAAACTACAACCAATAATAGCACTGCTCATGAAGAAGTAGATAAATGGTAATGTATGCAATAAAGGCTCATACAATTAGCATTAAACATATTCCGGAATAAATGAAATAAATTTATTGGTATTTGTATCAAAACAAAAAGTTTGATGGCCATTAGTTATTATTAAATATGCAACTTGTAGCACCAACTGATAGACTAATATTTGCGATACGGTTTGTTCTGATAAAGTAACGTTCATTTCTTTACATTCTACAATAAGCCAAGGAATACTGTTTTTATACGCTACAATATCGTAACGCTTTTTTAAATCACCCAGCATAATCTCTTTCTCAATAGATAATAGTGATGAAGGATATTTTTTTGTTTGAATAAGATATTGAATAAAATTTTGGCGTACCCATTCTTCAGGCGTTAATCGAACCCAAATTTTTCTAATTTCATCAAAAATAAATTCTTTATTATTTTCTTCTTTTATTCTGAAATTGGGTGGAGGAAATTGAACGAATAGCATTGGTTAAAATTAATTTGTTTATTTTTACTGATTAACGAAGATGGCAAATAATATAACTCGGGTAAAAAGTTTATGTGCAATAGGCAATTCCGAATTTAAAAATAATGGTTATGAAAACTAAAGAAGAAATAGTGAATAATTGGCTACCAAGATATACCGGCGAAAAGTTAGAAAATTTTGGTAAATATATTCTGCTTACCAACTTTGGTAATTATGTTGATTTGTTTGCTAAATGGAATAAAGTACCTGTGGTTGGAAAAGATAGGCCTTTTCAATGTGCTACAGCTAATGGAATAACCATTATTAACTTTGGAATGGGAAGTCCTGGTGCTGCTACTGTAATGGACTTGCTTTCGGCCATTGAACCCAAAGCAGTTTTGTTTTTAGGGAAATGCGGTGGGTTAAAAAAGAGAAATAAAATAGGAGATTTAATTTTGCCAATAGCTGCAATTAGGGGAGAAGGTACCTCTAACGATTATTTTCCTCCCGAAGTTCCGGCAATGCCGGCATTTGCTTTGCAAAAAGCTATTTCAACTACTATTAGAGATTATAAAACCAATTATTGGACTGGCACTGTTTACACTACCAATCGCCGTGTTTGGGAACACGATGAAGAATTTAAAAAGCAATTACAACGTGTAAGGGCTTATGCTATAGATATGGAAACTGCTACTATTTTTACAGTAGGTTTTTATAATCATATACCAACGGGGGCATTGTTATTGGTTAGCGATTCGCCCATGGTACCCGAAGGCGTAAAAACAGAAGCAAGCGATAAGAAAGTTACCAACCAATTTGTTGAAAGGCATATTAAAATTGGTATTGACTCTTTAAAGCAATTAATCAATAAAGGACTAACAGTGCGGCATTTAAAATTTTAGAGTTTTGTAAAATAGTATCATTATAATTCTTTTTGAGCTTTTGTATAATCTTCCGGAATGCCAATATCAATAAAATATTCATCTTGAATAGAGCCATACATAGTTCCATTCAAATAATCTTTCTCTAAATAATCTTTTTCAAACGAAAACTTTTCGGGTAATTTTTTATGTACAAATGAGTCAACCCGTAAGGCATATATTCCTCCGTTAATTAATCCCTTTTTGTAAAATTGTTTTTCTTTAAATGAAATAATTGTATTGTTTTTATTTAATTCAACAACACCATATCTTTCAAAATTTTCTAAAGGTTTTAAGCTTAATGTGCAAGTTGCATTTAATTGATGATGTACTTGGGAAAGTTGATTTAATTTAACCTTAAATAACGTATCGCCATTGGTAATAATAATATTTTCAGATGTTGTTTGTTGGCAGGCTAATAAAATAGCACCTCCCGTTCCTAATGGTTCATTTTCGATAGAATATTTAAAATTGGTTGATGAATATTTTTGGTTGATGAAATCAATAATTATTTCACTTTTATACCCAAGCGATAATATAAACTTTTCAATACCTTGTTCTTGTAAATAATTTATTACATAAGCAATAAATGGAATTCCGTTAATAGGAGCCATGCATTTGGGCAGCTCAGGCACTGCAGAACGTAATCTTGTTCCTAAGCCACCTGCTAAAATAATTGCTTCCTTTATTTGCATTATTCAAAAACTTTTTCTTCAACCAATTCACAAATAATATGGCCTAACATAATATGGCTTTCTTGAATTCTTGGAGTATCTTTTGATGGTACATTGAAAATAAAATCACTAAGTTCTTTCATTTTTCCACCCGAAGCACCGGTAAAGCCTATTGTTGTTATTCCCATGTTTTTGGCAACTTCAAATGCTTTAATAATATTACCCGAATTTCCGGAAGTGCTTAATCCTATCAAAACATCTCCTTTTGTGCCTATGCCTTCTACCATTCTTGAATAAATTACATCGTAACTATAATCGTTGGCAACTGCTGTTAAATACGAAGTGTTGCAATGCAAAGCTTCGGCCGGTAAGGCTTTTCTATCTTTATAAAATCTTCCGCTAAATTCAGCAGCTAAGTGTTGTGCATCGGCTGCACTGCCTCCATTGCCACAGAACAATACTTTATTTCCATTTTTAAATGCTATGGTAATAACTGCAATAGCATCTGCTAAACTTTGCTGTATAATTTCATCACTTAATAGTTGTTGTTTTACAGCAATGGATGCAGTAATTATTTGTTTTATTTTTTCTTTCATAATTCAATATATAAGTAGTTTATAAGGTTGTCCAAGTAGTCAATCCATTCTCAGTAAACTGATATTTTTTTATTTCGCCACCAAATTTTTGTAAAGTGTCAATTACTTTGTATCGTGTGTTTTTGGGGCAATAGAAAGTCATAAATCCGCCACCGCCGGCACCACTTATTTTACCGCCTGTTGCACCGGCATTTTTAGCTGCATTATATATTTCTTCAATTAAACTATTAGAAATATTATGTGCCATATTTCTTTTTTGCTGAAAGCCATAATCTAATATTTCTCCAAACTCCTGTAACCTGCCTTTTAATAAGGCCTCTTTCATCATTCTGGCTTGATCTTTTAAATGATGCATTGCTTCAATACTTTTTTCATTTTTTTGTGTTACATTTTTTTGCTGTTCTTTAATTATGTGGGCACTTTCTCTACTGGTACTGGTATAGTATAATACCAAATTATTTTCTAATTCATTCAGGTACTCTTGTTTAATGCGTAATGGATTTACAATTACTTTATCATTTCCATAAAACTCCATAAAATTTACCCCGCCAAATGTAGCAGCATATTGATCTTGTTTGCCACCGGCTAATTGTAAATCATTTCTTTCAATGTCATAAGCATAATGAGCAATATCATAATCGCCTAAAGGTAGTTTCAGCATTTCGGTAAATGCGCCAATAATAGCAACAACTAAGGTTGAAGATGTTCCTAAACCACTACCTGCAGGGGCATCTACAAATGTTGATATTTTAAAATTAGAAATTGGTAAGCCATAATCTTTTTGAATACGGTTATATACACCTTTTACTAAATCTAATTGTCCGTTAATAGGTAATTCATTGCTCCATGTAAACCTTTGTTCTTCCTTCCTGTCATGTGCTTCAATAATAATTCCATTATCTTCCATTGGCTCAATGGTGGCATGTGCATATAATGAAATGGTAGCATTTAAAATGGCACCGCCATATTCATCACTATACGGACTAACATCGGTTCCTCCACCGGCTAATCCTAATCGTAATGGTGCTTTACTTCTATAAATCATTTTCTCAACTTTGTTGCCAGTAATTATATTTTCTTGCTTTTGTAATTGTACAATTGATATTATATTAATTAACATTTATAGTTCTGCAATTGTATCTACTAAAGTTTTCCAACTATATTTCTTTTTCTCTTCGCGAAGATGCGGTAAAAAATAATTTTCTCCTAATTGATATAATTCTTTAATACTCTCGGCAATTGACTTTGCATTGGCTTCTGTAACTAAGCCAACTTTTTTATGAGGTACTAAATTAGGTAACCCACCTACATTGGTTACTAACATTGGTTTTTCGAAATGATAGGCGAGAGGTGTAACGCCACTTTGTGTTGCATTTTTATAGGGCTGAATTACAAAGTCGGCAGCACTTAAATAATATTTTACTTCACTATCTGAAATAAAGTTGGTTCTTAATAGTAAGCAGTTATTTAAATTGTAGGTACTAATTAAATCATCATACACTTTTCTATCTTCGTAAAATTCACCGGCAATTAATAATTTGATATTTAGGTTGTTGGATTGTTGATTAAGTATACTCATTGCTTCTAACAATAAATCTAATCCTTTATACTTTCTAATAAAGCCAAAAAATAAAATGATATTGGCTTCTTGTGGTAAGTTTAAGTAAGTTCTTGCTGTTTGTTTTAATACGGGTTCTCCAAAATTATCGTATAATGGATGTATAATTTGTGTTGCCTTTTTTGTGGTAAGTTTTTTTAAATCATCTGTTACTTTTGAACTCATTGTAACAAAAGCATCAATGGATTTAATAAAGTATTTTGTAAAATAAATATCACCAATTCTTTTTTCATGCGGAATAATATTATCGGCAATACAAATAATTTTTGTAAACTTATTAAGTTTAATAATTCTTGTTATTGTTCCTAAGCATGGTCCCATAAATGGAAGCCAATATCTAACAACTACTATATCGGGCTTTTCTTTTTTTAGTATATATCCAATTTTTAGCCAGTTGAATGGATTTATGGAATTGATGACAACTTTTATTGTAATATTTGAAGGAGCTGGATCGGATGAATATTGTGTTGTTCCGGGAAATAAAAAATTGGGATATTGTAATGAAAAAGTGTAAATAGTGGTAGTATATTTTTGTTCTTGAAATTGTAGGGCTAATCTTTCATCAAAAGATGCCAAACCGCCACGCAGCGGATGTGCCGGGCCAATGATGATTACTTTTTTATTCATGCTGTAAACTTACTAAACACCAATTTTATCTTCTAACAAATACATATTTCTTTCCGAGGCATTGCGTACAACTAATTCGGCAACAAATCCGGCTAAAAATAATTGAGATCCTATAATCATTACAGTTAATGCAATGTAAAATGTGGGGCGATTGGTAAGTGCAAATTCGGAATCGAGAAATTTGGCAACTATAAAATAAATAATCATTGCTAACCCAACTAAAAAAGCCAATGTGCCGTATAAACCAAAAAAATGCATTGGTTTTTTACCAAAACGATTAATAAAGCGAATGGTAAATAAATCTAAAAAACCATTTACAAAACGTTCCCAACCAAACTTAGTTACACCATATTTTCGGGCACGATGTTCTACCACTTTTTCGCCTATTTTTTTAAAGCCTGCTCCTTTAGCAATTACAGGAATATAGCGGTGCATTTCGCCAAATACTTCTATACTTTTTACCACTTTTTTTCTGTAGGCTTTTAGTCCGCAATTAAAGTCGTGTAAATGAATTCCACTGCTCCAGCGTGCAGCAGCATTAAAAATTTTCGATGGCAAATTTTTGGTAAAGGTATTATCGTATCGTTTCTTTTTCCAGCCGCTTACAATATCATAATCTTCTTCCACAATCATTCTCATTAACTCCGGAATTTCATCGGGTGAGTCTTGCAAATCTGCATCCATTGTAATTATTACATTGCCCAATGCAGCTTTAAAGCCTTCGTTTAATGCAGCACTTTTTCCATAATTTCTACGAAATTTAATGCCTTTGAAGTGATTATTTTTTTCTGAAATATTTTGTATTATATTCCAACTATTATCGGTACTACCATCATCAATAAAAATAACTTCGTACGAAAATTGATGCTCGGTTGTTACACGTTCAATCCATTCACTCAATTCGGGTAGCGATTCTTCTTCATTAAAAAGTGGAATGATAATAGATAAGTCCATTTATTGGTGTAATTAAAATTAAGCTATTTCAGCGTTAGGATTTTTTTTGGCAATTGCTGCACCAATTAAAGAAAATAGGGCTCCTAAAAGTGCATACATGATTAATCCGCCACCAATAGCAAATGGTACAAAGAATTTTTTTGTCATTGTTAGTGCTTGATCAATTTGATCGGGTGTTAATTTTCCTTGAGCCTCCATTTGTTGCCTGGATATTTCTAGAGTTTGATCGATAAATGAAGGGGCAATAAATTTTAAAAATAGAAAAAGGTAAGCTAAAAGAATGGCTGTGGTTGCGGCAGAAGTTTTAAAACCATGTGCAAAAGCATTTCCAAAGGTGATATTGCCATTCATTTGTTTAGAGAAGGAAATACATGCCCAAATAATTCCTATGCCAAATAATGCCGATTGAATCCATTGAATGGCTTTATTTTGACTTTGTCCGGCAAAATAAATTACCATGGATAAAACTATCAGAATTAAGCTGATGAAAATTCCTTTAATGGCTGGGCTGGTTACTTTTGGTTGCATAATGGTTGGTTTTATTGATTCAAATATAAATTTCCTTTATTAATAATTCCCAAAACTTTTCCAATTAACTCTTTATCGAGAAAAGGTGTATTAACTGATTTGCTTTTATTAGATTGCTTTGTAATGGTAGTTTTTTCAGTTCTATGAAATAAAGTTAACTCGGCAATATTCCCTTCTTCAATAGACTGGGCAGGTAAATTAAAAATACTTCTTGCATTGCTACTGAAGAGTGCAACAATTTTTTCGTTGCTTAATTGAGGCATAACATGATTCACTGCCGCAAATGAACTTTGTAAGCCAATCATTCCATTGCCTGCATATTCAAATTCGCAAACTTTTTTATCCCAATTTTGTGGTAAATGGTGCGATGCAATACAATCTATTGTTCCATTTGCAACAGCATTTTGCAGGGCTATCATATCGGTTTTAGAGCGTAAAGGTGGATTAACTTTTAAATTGGTATTATAATCTTGTAAATCTTCATCGCAAAAAAATAAGTGATAAGGTGTAACACTACAACTAATTACTATTCCTTCGGCTTTGGCTTTTTGTATCAAATTTATTGATTGAGCTGTGCTAACACCCGTAATATGCAATTTGCTTTCTGTATATTTTGCTAAATCAATATCTCTTTTAATAATAATTTCTTCAGCTATAGCCGGAATGCCTTGGATACCTAATTTGGTAGAAATAATTCCTTCATTCATTAATCCGTATGTGCCAATACTTTTGTCAATTGGAAGTTGAATAATGGTGCCATCAAATACTTTAATATATTGTAATGCTTTTAATAATAAGCCAGATGTTTGAACGGGTTGTAACCCATCGCTAAATGCAATAGCACCGCTGGCATACATATCGTACATTTCGGCTAAATCTTTCCCTTCCACATTTTTCGTAACTGCACCTAAAGGATGAATAGTAGTGCCAAAATTGGCTGATTTTTGTAAAATATATTCTACCTGCGATTTGGTTTGTACCAATGGGTTGGTATTAGGTAAACTAAAAACATGTGTATAGCCACCGGCAATTGCTGCATTTGCACCTGTTTCTAAAGTTTCTTTGTACTCGAAACCGGGATCACAAAAATGAGCAAAACAATCTACCCATCCATTAGAAACAATGGTTCCGTTAATATCAATTATTGTATCTGCTGTTTGAGGAATGTTAGATGCAATGGAAACAATTGTATTATCGTGAATTAAAATATCTTTAATTGAGCCGTTGTGAGTAGAATGCGTATCTACAATTAGTGCATTTCTTACAAGAATCTTCATGAACTGAAATAAAATTTTGTGCAATATAATCTGAAAATTTGTTTTTGCACCTATATTTGCAGCCCATTTTGTAATACTTATATAATACGGGTGGTGGCGCAGTCCGGTAGCGCACTTGTATGGGGTGCAAGGGGTCGCTGGTTCGAATCCAGTCCACCCGACATTTTTTGAACTTTGTAGTTTTTACTGCAAAGTTTTTTTTATGAAAAATTTACTACATAAATGGCTTACGTTATTTTGTAAAATTATTTAGTGTTATGTATGATGTTATGTGATGAATGTTACATTGTTTTAATTGATGTTGTAACGTTAAATGATAATTGTCATCTTTTTTACTGATAACTGTCATTTTTATCAGCACCTGCTTGCATATAACTTTGTGTTACAACATTATTTTAAAATCAATTATTTACTAACAAAAATTTAATTATGAAAAGAGAAACAAAATACAAATTGAAATTTGTATTGATGATTGTTTGTTTACAGTTTGTAAGTGCACATGTGTTTAGCCAACAAAAACCATGGGTAGCACCTGCAAGCTCAAACGCCATTGTTAACCCTATAAAGGGTAATAAGCAGGTTTTGGCCGATGCTAAAACGATTTATATGACCAATTGCAGTCCATGCCATGGACCTTCAGGAAAAGGCAATGGTGTAGCAGCAGCAGCATGTAACCCTAAACCTGCAGATCATACTTCAGCAAAGGTACAAAGTGAATCTGATGGTTCTTTGTTCTGGAAAATAGCTGAAGGACGTGGTTCTATGCCTTCTTTCAAACAATCAATTCCCGAAGCTAAAAGATGGGAATTGGTAAACTTTATTCGCTCATTAGCTAAACGCTAATTAATAAATTCTTTCTTTTCTTTCTTACACAAAACTAAAAAACAGTATTATGAAATACACAATTTCTGTTTTGAAGTGTATTGGTTTATTTTACTCGTTGCAGTAAATTTTAATAAACTATCCGCTCAAAATACAGTTACTTTCGACTCAACGGTATTAGATAGAATTAATGCTTTAGAAAATGCCGTAAATAGTAATAGACCCGGTAACGACCATTTTATGGTTGTTGGGTTAACTACTTTTGGCTATACCAGCAGTTCAAATAATAACACAATTGGTGGTGTTAGTACAATTACTAAAGCTAATAGCCTTGCCGATGCAAACCACTACGAGTTTAGCCCAATGTTTTTGTGGCGTCATGGAAAAAAATTCTTAATGGAATTTGAACCCTCTTTCAGTAACAATGGATTAGGTGTAAACTGGGCAGATATCTCTTATTTTGCCGCACCTAATTTAATTTTAAGAGCAGGTTATTTTGTATTGCCTTTTGGTACGTATGCTAAAAGAGAAGCTGCAGGTTGGATTGATAAATTAGGAACAGATCCAATGGGAATTACAGCATTGCCAAGTACCGATTATGGTGTTGAAGCAGAAGGTGGATTAGCATTGGGTAGTATGAAAATGAATTACGATGTTGCTTTAACAAATGGTATGCAATTAAATGCAGATGGTACACTTGCCGGCGGTAATATTGTAGATAATAATAACAATAGAACTGTTACTGCAAGGTTAGGTTTATTACCTTTCTCTAATTCTTCTTTAGAACTTGGTGTATCGGGCATGTTTGGTAAAGTAGGAACTCCTGGTACTAATACCGATGGTGCTACCGGTAATATGTATGCATTAGATTTAAACTATGTGAAACAAGTAAATAGTGTATTGGTAAATATTAAAGGCCAATATAATATCATGAGTGTAAGTGATGTTAATTATATAAATCCTTTTGATGCTACTAAAACTTACACATTTAGGAATCATTCTACAGCAGGTTTTATACAATGTTCATTACGTCCAACCGGAGTTGATAATTTCTTGAAAAATTTTGAAATTGCCGGTAGATATACCAGTTATAATGCTCCAGGTCATTCAACTTGGGGGGCTGATCAACATACTGTAACGCTTGGATTAGATTATTGGTTGAGCTGGAGAACAGTAGTAAAAGCTACTTATGATACTTATCAAGGAACTAGCACTGCCAGTCAAGCTCTTAATGCTTACACCGGATTAACTACAACTAATACCTTTTCTTTGCAAGTTTCAATTCAACTTTAAAAAAAATAGTTATGAAAATAATGAAAAAAATAAATATGATAACGGCTTTTCTTGCTGTATCTTGTTTACTAATAGTTAGTTTAACTTTTAACAGTTGTGCCCCCACTAAAGCAGTAGCCGATAAATCTGGAGCTCAATTATGGGCAGAAAACTGTCAACGTTGCCACAATACACCTGCTCCCTCAAGTTTTGGACCAGAACAATGGGAAACCATTGGTATGCACATGCAAACAAGATCGTTGATAACTGAAAAAGAGAGAGATAAAATTGTTGATTTTCTGAAAGGAAGCAGATAAGTTTACTCTTTTATAAATCACAAATCACTAATCGAGAATTTAAGTAATAATTGATATGCAATATTGTTAGCAAAGTTTGGAAATCAGATTATCTGATAAATTCTAGTGAAGATTGATTTAGATATGTATGCTGATAAAAATGTCCTGAAATATTTCAGGACATTTTTATGTGTAATAACTGAAGCATTATTTTGTAAGTACTAATACTTGGAAAGTACCGTCAATCATTTTTGGTCTTCCTTTTTCTCCGGCAGGTCTTGGTTCAAATTCAGCTGTAGGCAAATAAAGCTTATGGCTTTTTTCATCAACACAAATTGTTCTTGCCCCTCTTTTGGTAATTACATTATCTAAAACACTATAATCGGTAGCATTATTTTCTTTGATAACGGTTACAGTGCCAGAGCCATTAGAGGTAAAAATAAGTTTACTGGTATTATCAAAAGCAACTCCATCGCATCCTTCACCAATTGGAAGTTTAGTGATAATTTTTCCATTATCGGCATTCATTACAACTAATTGTTTTTCGCATCCGGCAAATAATCTTTTTGTTGTAATATCAATTGCTAAGCCGGTTGGACCATCGGCAGGTTCTAAAGACCAATGTGCTATTACTTGATGTTTTGTTATGTCTATTACTACAATTTCATTTTTATCTTCAATGTTTACAAAAACTTTTCCAGCTTCATCACTAACAGCTGTTTCTGGTTTTCCTTCTACGGGAATAGTAGCAATTACCGTATTATCGAGCGGATTAATTACAGAAAGGTTTTTACTTCTGCCATTGCAAGTAATGATTGTTTTTGAATAAGGTTCGTAAAAAATAGCATCCGGATTTTCGCCTGTTGCAATTTGTGTAAGTACTTTATTAGTTGCCAAATCAAAAACTGTAACATTATTGCTTCTTCCATTACTGGTATATCCTTTTCCGAGTGAGTTGATAAAAGCAATACCATGTACACCTTCGGTATTGGGAATAATGCCTAATGAATCTCCATTTGTTTTATCTAAAATATTAACCTGTGTGCCATGAGATACATACAGTTTATTAGTAGTTTCATTAACAGCAATATAATCCCACCATCCGGTACTTTTTATGTGAAATGTGTTACTTAGTTTATATCCGCTTTGAGCTGTTGCGTTATTAACAGCCATTAGTGTAGCAAATAAGCTACCCATTAATACTAGTTTTTTTTTCATTTTAAATTAATTAATTAGATGAGAAAATGTGAATTGAAAATTTTTATCCATAGTTAAAAAATTTTAAGGAGTATTTTTTTGATAAAACAGGTTTGATATTATCTTCTGTTAAATTATATATCCAATAAAATTGATGCAGCAGAGAGAAATACCCCTGCTAATACAGAGGTGTTTTTTAAAAAAAACTTGACTAATGTAAACAATCATTTTGAAGCAATTCTGAAGTTTATAAATTAGGCATTCTATTTTTGAACAATAATCTAATCATGCTGGGCAATACAATTAATAATAAAGGCATGGCAATAATAAATCCGCCAATAACAGCAATAGCCAATGGTTGATGCAATTGAGCTCCTGTACCAATACCTAATGCAATAGGCAGTAAAGCAATAATAGCTCCTAATGCCGTCATTAATTTTGGTCGAAGTCTTGTAGAAATGGAATAAATTATTGCTTCATCCACATTTTTCGATATTCGCCACGATTCTCTAAATTGTAAAAATGTAAAAATGGCATTTTCGCCAATAATTCCTACAATCATAATTAATCCGGTATAGCTTCCTACATTTAATGGAGTATTGGTAATATATAATCCTAAATAACTTCCGCTAATACCTAATACAGCAATTAATAAAATGGTAAATGCCACTCGAAAATGTTTAAATAAAAATAATATCACACCAAAAACCAATAAGCTGGCAGTAATTAAAATAATTAATAACTCTTTAAAAGATTGTTGTTGCTCGGCATAAGCTCCGCCATAAACTATGGTATAACCTTCGGGCAAAACAATTTTTGAAGAAATACTTTTTTGAATATCTCTAATTACACTGCCTAAATCTCTTCCTTCTAATCTGGCAGAAACTACACCCATTGATTGTAAATCTTCTCTTTGAATTTCGGCATCGCCGTTATTAATTTTAATGTTAGCTAATTGGTCAATAGGTTTTAATTTGCCATTAGGTAAAAATATCATTGTTTTATGTACATCATTAACACTTAAATTTCTATTGCCGGGATACACTAATCTTAAATTACTTAATTGTTCTTTATCATAAACCGATCCTACAATATTTCCTTCCAATGAAGTTTGTAACTGGAATTGCAAATTAGCAGGTGTTATACCAAATTGATTTAGTATGACATTATTGGGTTCCATATTAATAGAAGGACCTGCAATTACAATTCCATCAAAAACATCGGCTGTACCATTAACTTTTGAAACAACTGATGCTACTTGTTGAGACAATGCTTGTAATTGTTTTTGATCGTTTCCAAAAATTTTAACTTCAATTGGCTGAACCGATGTCATTAAATCGCCCAACATATCGCCAATAACTTGTCCAAAATCTATTCGAAGTGCGGGCTGAGTGGCTTCAACTTGTTTTCGAATATCACTAATCACTTCCTCGGTTGATTTATCTCTTTTCTTTTTTAATTGAATTAAATAATCTCCTCTATTAGGTTCTGTAATAAAAAAACCCATTTGTGTTCCTGTTCTTCTGCTATATGCTGCTACTTCCGGAACTTTTACTAAAATTTTCTCCACTTCTCGAAGCATTCTATCAGTTTCTTCCAACGAAGTTCCGGGTGGAGAACTATAATCTAATACAATACTTCCTTCATCCATTTCGGGTAAAAATCCGGTTTCTAATTTTGGATAGATATAGTAAATAGAATAAGCCAATGCTACAATAATCACTAAACTTAAGTAAGGACGTTTAATAAAAAAGCCCACCCAGCGTTGTGGTTTAACCTGATGGGATGCCAGTTTTTTATTTTTATGCAGTGTATTTACACTTGCATTTCGAGTAAATAATAAATAAAGTACCGGTAAAATAATCCATGTTATAAAGAAAGAGCAAACCAAAGTAATAATCATAGTATTTGTCATTACTTTAAAATAAGCGCCCGCAACACCACTCATTAATACAAAAGGAAGAAAAATAACAATTGTACTAAGTGATGAACCAATCATGGCAGGTAATAAATAGCGAATTGCTTTGGTTATTAAAGTATTGGTAGGTTCTTCCGGGTGTTCTTCGTGGGTTCTATGAATTTGTTCAACTACTACAATTGCATCGTCAATAATTAATCCAATAGCTGCAGCAATGGCACCAAGTGTCATAATATTTAGTGTTTGCCCAATAGCCAATAAGCAAATTAAAGTTGAAAAAAGTGTAACCGGAATAGTAATTAAAATAACCGAACTTGCTTTAAACGACCGTAAAAAAATAATTGCAACTATAATGGCTAAGCCTAATCCAATCCATAAACTATCGGTAACACTTTTTACAGAATCTTTTACAAAATCGGCCTGCTCGTAAAAAGGATGAATTGTAACATCTTTTGGAATAATTTTCTTCAGATCATTTATTTTAGCATCCATCTTATCGCTCAGCTCAATTAAATTAGCGTTGGGTTGTTTAATTACTGCTAATAAAATTCCTTCTCTTCCGTTAGCATTTATTTTAATATATTCTTTTGCTTCTTGAATTTTTACATCGGCTATATCTTTTAGTTGTATAATTCGTTTTCCGTTATTACTGATAACAATATTTTGTAATTGTTCTTTTGAGGTAACCGATGCATCGGTTACGGTTAAATACAGTAATCTATAATCCGATAAATAACCATTCGATGTTACAAAATTTGTTTGAAGTAAAGCGGTATCAATTATATTAGGCGTAATACCTAAGGTGCTCATCTTTTGCAAGTTTAGTACTAACCAATATTCTTTTGTTTTGCCACCAATTACCCGTATTTCAGAAACTCCCTCTACTTGCGATAAAAAAGGTTTTATAGTATACAAAGCCAATAACTTCATATCAATAGGAGAGCGGTTTTTACTTTCTAACGAATAGCCGATAATAGGTAGAATAGAAGGATTCATTCTTTCTACAGTAATATTAATATTGGGAGGTAAAATATTTCGAATCTCATTAATTTTCGATTCTATTCTTTGTACGCTAATATCAATATTTGTATTCCAATCCATGTAAGCAGATATTTCGCAACTGCCTCTGCTGGTAGTGCTGCGAATCATCTTTAAATCGGGTACTTTTTTAACTGCATTCTCTAACTCACGTGTTACTGTAATCATCATTTTTTTTACCGGTTGCTGACCGGCATCGGCAATGATTTTAATTTTAGGAAAAGTAATTTCAGGAAATAGTGAAGTTTGCATTTTGCTGTATGCAAATAATCCTCCCATAATGATAATTACTATTAAAACTGTAACCGGATTTTTATACGTTGTAAAAAAATTACGCATGGGTACTAATTATTTATAATGGTTACTTTAGCAGTATCGGGTAAGCCGTAATTGCCTGTTAATAATATTTTATCACTTGGTTGTAATGTGGGAGAAACAATTTCTACCGAGCTATTGGTTTCTAATCCTTTTCTTATAGCAACTTTTATTGCAGTAGTGCTGTCAATTAATTTCATTATCCAAAATTCTGATTGCACTTCATTCGATAAAACGGCTTCTTTAGGTAATGAAGTAGTATTTATCTTTATTTGTTTTACCAAGCTAACTTTTGCTATTAAATTTTCAGGAATTTGTTTATTGGTATTTACATGAATTATATAACTCTGTGTTTGTGAAACAGCATCAACTGTTGGTAATGCAGCATCAACAGTTCCATTTAAATAGGTTCCATCGGGTAATTTTAGTTGAAGAGAGCGGTTATTGTTCAAATACGGTTTTAGTTCGTAAGGTAAATTTAATAAAAAAACAAAGCTCCTTGTATCTGTAATAGTGGCTAATTGTTCTCCATCTTGCACATAATCGCCGGAGCGATAATTTAATTGTGTAATATATCCTGTTCCTGGCGATTTAATATGAATTATACCATTAAAGTGTAAAGAAGAGTCAATAGCATTAATCGTATTACCAAGACTTTGCGATTCTTTGGTTTTTATTACAAACAATTCTTCTCCTTTGGTTACAAATTTTCCTAATTCAACATTGGCTAATTGTAAATAGCCAATTGCATTGGCTTTTACATATGTTTTTAGCAGAAAAGAAGAAACTGCATTAAGTTCTACTGCATCGGTAATATTTCCATGTTGTGGATGAGTAATTGTAACCGGTATTCCCGATGCCTCAGATTTTTTCTCATCTGTTATAGTTACTGACTGATTTTTTGATGAACAAGCCGATATTAAAATAGTAAACAATACAAAAAAATAATATGGTTTAATTAAGGTTTTCATAGTATTTAGTTTCTGTTCCAATAGTTAATTTGATTTATAATTTGAAGTTTAGTGATATTATTTTGAGTAATAATATTTTTTGTGGTAAGGTAATTGCCAATTGCTAAAATATAATCTGGCATTCTGGCTTCACCTGTTTCTAATAATTTTTTATTGGCTTCAATTAATGTTTCGGTATATTTTATTTGTTCTGAAGCCTGATTTATTATTTCTTGTGCTGCATGTAATTGTTGAGATAATTGCTGAATTTGCTGATCGAACTGATTTTTAAAATAATCTCTATATCCTTCTCTTGTTTGTTCTGCAATATTTAATTTTCGGTGAAGTAGTTGTCTCTGATTTCCGTCATAAATGGGTACTGTTACACTTATGCCGAAACTTGTACCAAAATTTTTATAAGCTTGATATGCAAATGAGGTTAAATAACCTGCATCGGCATATAATCCAACTTTTGGTTTATACGAAAAATCTAGTCGAGCTGCATTATTTTTTATTTTTAAACTATCTATAGTAAGCTGTTTATAAAAAATGGTGCCTTCTGCATCAGGGGCTACAGATATATGTAGTAAAGGCTCTTCCAATTCAACTGTATTGGTATCTTTAAGTGCACATAAATAATTTAATGCGGCAAAATCGTATTTATATTGGTTGGTTATTTGTGTAATAAAAAGTTCTTGTTGTTGTGTAGTAACTAAAAAGCTTAAATAATCTGTTTGCCTGTATATTCCTTTCTCTGCTTGTTTTTTTAATATTAAAGCTTCTTTCCGTAGTAAGGTATTTATTTCTTTATTAAATTTTATTTGAAGCCAATCTCCATAAGTAGTAATATATTGAGCTGTAATTGTTTTACGCAAATCCTGTTCCGTTATCTTACCCGAAATAGTGAGTGATTCATTTAATAGTTTAATTGCTTCATGTTGATTCGCTAAGTTCTTTTTACTGACTAATCTTTGATTAAATGTAACTAGTTGTTCGTAAATACCACTATTAGTTACTGTCGCATCATATCCCCAACCTTTATAGTATGGTGCAAAAATATTTGTACTTACTCCTATAATTTGTGGTTTATAACCGGATAAAATTTTCATACTATCTATTAAGTTAGATAGTTTTTGGTTGTTATAATCTTTTAATAACGGACTATTATTGATTCCTGCAGTAATATAATATTCAATATTTTTTTTTTGTGATAGCCCACTAATTGAAATAATAAAAACCGATAAAAGTGTATAAAAAAATTTATGCTGCATTCGATTTATTGATTAAAAAATATGGTAAAGATGTGTTGATTATCTGCGTATGAATATTGTAAACTAAAACCTGCTACTTTGCATATTTCATTTACTATAGCAAGCCCTAATCCAATCCCTTCTTGGTTTTGCTGTGCTTTATAGAATCGTGTAAGAATTTTGTTGGCATCTAATTGACCGTTTATTGCGGTATTTTTTACTACTAATTTTTCTTTTGTAACCACTACTTCTACTTTGCCATTTTCCGGGCTATATCTAATGGTGTTAGTTAATAGGTTATTGACTAAAATTTCGGCAAAGTGGTGATGAAATAAAATTTCAACCGGTATTATATTCTCTTCAATTGACAATAATTTTGATTGAAAAATTTCTCTTTTTTCCTCAATTTTTTGCTGAATAATGGTGCTAATATTTATTTTCTCTGTAAATGAAAAATTTAAATTTTCGATTTTTGTTAGTAGTAATAAAGATTGGTGTAGCCGAGATAGTTTTGTAATTCCATCTTCAATGCCTAATATGTGTTTAATAGAAGTTTCGGTTAGATCGGTTTGCTGCAATAAAATATCTGTTTTAGATCTAATTACTGCTAATGGAGTTTGCATTTCGTGAGAAGCATTTTCTGTAAATGATTTTAGTGCTTGATAATCGTTATAAATGCTTTTTGTCATTGTATTTAAACTTTCATTTAATAAGTTAAACTCCTCTATGTTTTGATTGGGTAACGAAAGCGATTGCCTGTCGTTAATATGATAGGATTTTATTTGTTCAATAGCTGTATAAAATGGTTGCCAAAGCCGATTAATAATTTTTCTGTTTACATATAAATTAATTAAAAGGATTAATGCAATCATGCACATGGTTACTAAAATAATCAGTTGTAAAATATCTTCAGTTTCAACTTTCGATTTATTGACTGTTATTTTATATAATGTTCCATTTAATGCTGTAGTAAATATAATTTGCCGTATAGCTTCTTCTTCGTTTTCTTTTGTGTTTAAAAGAGTAATGTTTTTAAATACTTCTTTTTTTGTTAGCGTATTTGTTTTTTCAATAGTAGTCCATTGATGTTTTGTATTTTGAATATCAGGTATTTGATGGTGTGTTTCAATGTATCTGTTTATTTCTTGTTCTTCAGCTCTTAATGTTTCATCTAATTGACGTATTAATACATAATGTAAAACGAAGTAAAATGCAATACTGCCCACCAAAAATGTAAATATGGTTGCAGCAATGTTTATGCGATTGTATTTTGTAAATAATTTCATGATAAAACCATTTTATAACCCTCTCTGTACATAGATTTTATGCAATCTTCTCCACCGGCAGTTATAATTTTTTTTCTTATATTTTTTATGTGCGTATAAATAAAATCATAATTATCAGAATAGTCCATATCATCGCCCCATAAATGTTGGGCAATTGCATTTTTGGATAATACTTTATTTCGGTTTACAATAAAAAATAGCAATAGCTGATATTCTTTTTGGGTAAGTTCTAACAAATTATTTTCAATTTTTACTGTTTTACTTGCGGTATCAACTGTGAAGAAATCGAATTGTAAAATAGATTGACCATTAAATTGTTTTCTTCTTATAATAGCTGCAATTCGAACACTTAATTCTGAAAGATGAAATGGTTTTGTGAGATAATCATCTGCACCTAAATTCAGTCCTTTAATTTTATCTTCTAACGAGTCTTTTGCCGATATAATAATTACGCCATCTGCTTTTTTATTATCTTTTAAATATTGCAATATTTGAAGTCCTGAACCTCCCGGCAGCATTATATCTAATATGATACAATCGTAATCGTATAATTCAATTTTTTCAACGGCTTCGTTAAAATTACCTACAGCCTCGCATAAATAATTCGAAGCAGATAGATATTCTATTAAGCTTTGCCTTAGTGCAACTTCGTCTTCAACAATTAACAGCTTCATATATACAAATTACAGAACAAAATACCATATAAATTCTGTAGAAATTCTGAATTAAGAGAAGTGTTAGAAGAATGTGTAATTATAAAAAATGGGAGAGTAGTTTTAATAGGCTATCGTAAAAAGCTAAATAATTTTCTGAGAATTGTTCCATTTTTGTTTTGCCCGGATAAACTTCCTTTTAATGGTACAGATTTAAAAGAGTCAATCTTGGTTACAGGAGTCCAATCGCTTAAGCCTTCATACCAAATCATATCATATTCTTTTATGCCAACCTTTTTTAAATGATCTATTGTGTATGGGCCTCTAATAATTTTATATTTTTTAAGTATGTATATCTTTTTCATTTTTTTCTATGCAACAGTTACAGTACTTGTAATACAATTTTATGTAAAAATATATTATTTATTTCATTAGTTCTATCGATTTTTGAATGGCTTTGTCGTAGTAATTCAATGTTTCAAAATAACCTTCCGGACCTAAAATTTGCCTTGCCATAATTGCTTTCATTCGTTCTATTACTTCTTCTTTTTCTTTTAAAGAAATATTGGTTAGTGTAATACTATCTTTTGCTGCAAATTTTTGTAAAAGCAGCCAATTATTTTCATTCTTATTGAATAGTGAATCGATGGTTTTTACCGAATTAACATCTTTAAATTCTTGTTTATTTTGTATATAAAGTTGATACACAAAATTATTTAATGTGTTTTTGTAGAATAAGTTAATAACAGGCATAGAGTTTTTACTTGTATCGAAAGGAATAAAAATATCGGGGGTAATACCTCCGCCTCCATAAACAATATGCCCCGATGCAGTTTTAAAAGATTTGCCAATTGGTTTTGCCGTATCTCCTTTAATTACTTCTCCATCGTGAAAACGGTTCAATAATTCTTCCTCATATTTTTCTTTTCCCTTATTATAAGGTTTTTGAATACTTCTGCCTAATGGGGTATAATACCTGGCAACAGTTAATCTTAATGCACTTCCATCACTTAGCTGAAACTGTTGTTGCACTAAGCCTTTTCCAAATGTTCTTCTGCCAATAATAGTGGCTCTATCCCAATCTTGTAATGCACCTGTTAAAACTTCACTGGCCGATGCAGAAGTTTCATCAACCAATACAATTAGTTTTCCTTTTTCAAATATTCCTTCTTTTTTGCAGCGATAATCAACCCTTGCTGATTTATTGCCTTGTGTATATACAATTAGTTTATCTCCATCTAAAAATTCATCGGCAATAGCTACAGCTTCATTTAATAAACCGCCTCCATTTCCTCTTAAGTCTAATACTAATTTTTGCATACCTTGTTTCTGCAACATTTCCATACTTTGCATAAATTCTTCGTAGGTTCTTTCTGCAAATTTATTAATACGCAAATAGCCTATTTTTGGTGCTATTATATAAGCAGCATCAATGGATGAAACAGGAATACTACCACGTACAATTGTAACATCTTTTTTAATATTATCTCTTACAATTGTAATTTTTACAGTACTACCGGCAGCACCTCTTAGTTGTTTTCTTATATTTTCTGCATTTAATTTTTTACCGGCTAATTGTACTGTATCGTTGGCAGTTATAATTTTATCGCCAATTTGTAATCCTGCTTTTTCCGAAGGACCATTTTTTAATACTCGTATAATATTTACTGTATCGTTAAAAAGCTGAAACTCCACACCAATGCCTTGAAAGTTGCCCATTAATTCGTCGTTTACTTCTCTAAAATCTGATGCTGGAATATATATTGAATGCGGATCGAGATGAGATAATAAATCAGTAATAGTTACTTCATTAATACTGTCTTGTGGTAAAGCATCCACATATTTATCTTGTATCAGGTGTAATACTTCTTGTAATGAAGATGGATTGGATAGATTAAAAAAACTATCACTTTTTATATCTCCTCGAATTTGATAACCCAATATCATTCCTACTATCAAAACCAAAGAAAAAATAATTGGTAACCAAACTTGTAATTTTTTACTTCCCATAATTGTTGCTTCTTTGTACCTTAATACTCTAAAGTGCGAATATCTGTATTAATCTTGAATAGGAATTGCAAATATTTTAACATCGAAAATAACCAATATGTCTATAAAATTAATTGCCGATAGCGGAGCTACAAAATGCGAGTGGTGTTTGTTGTTAGATGGAAAAACTAAGACTATTATTACGCAAGGAATTAGTCCATATTTCTTAAATGAAGAACAAATTATCAACTTGTTGCAACTTGAATTATTGCCCAAACTTAAAAATATACAACCCGATGAAATTTATTTTTATGGAACCGGATTGAGCAATATGGCTAATGCAAAAACTATTAAATTAACTTTAAAGAAACTATTTAAGTTAGCAAAAATTGAAGTTAATACAGATTTATTGGCAGCAGCAAGAGCTTTGTGTGGTAACAAAAAAGGAGTTGCTTGTATTTTAGGAACCGGCTCAAACTCTTGTTATTATAATGGGAAAAAAATAATTAAAAATAGTCCGGGATTGGGTTATGTTTTGGGTGATGAAGGCAGTGGAACTTACTTAGGAAGAAAAGTAATTCAATATTATCTCTATAAAACATTTGATGAAGATTTAATGGCTCGCTTCGATGCTAAGTTTACTACTAATACCGTAGAAATTTTAGAAAATGTGTACAAAAAACCTTTAGCTAACCGTTATCTGGCTTCATTTGCCATATTCTTGGCCGAAAATAGAGGGCACTATATGATTGAAAATATTATTGAGGATGGATTAAATGATTTTTTTTTCAATCACTTATATAAATACAAAGAAAGTTGGACAATGCCTATTCACTTTATAGGAAGTATTGCATTTGGTTTTAAAGATGTATTACAAGAACTTTGCAACACTTATGAATTGGAGTTGGGGAATGTGCTTAAAAAGCCTATTACCGGATTAATAAAATATCATAAGTAGCAGAATTGCATGAATAAGTTTATTAAGGTTACCGAGCAAACTTCTCACTATCGGCATTTAGAAGAAATGACGATACAAGAAATTTTATCGAACATCAATCGGGAAGATAAATCAGTGCCTTTGGCTGTTGAAAAGGCTATTCCTTCCATTGAATTGCTTATACAAGCGATAGTCGACAAAATGTCGTTGGGCGGAAGATTATTTTACATAGGAGCCGGCACCAGTGGCCGATTAGGTATTGTTGATGCAAGTGAGTGCCCACCAACTTTTGGAATACCTTATGGCGTAGTAATTGGCATCATTGCCGGAGGAGAAAAAGCAATTTTGCGTCCGGCAGAATTTGCAGAGGATAATAAAGAAGATGGATGGCAAGATTTGGAAAAACATGCAATAACCAATAAAGATATTGTAGTAGGCTTAGCAGCCAGCGGAACTACGCCTTATGTAATTGGTGCTTTAGAATATTGCAAACAACAAGGTATTGTTACCGGCAGTATAGCTTGTAATCCTAATGCACCGGTTAGTGCAATAGCCGATTTTCCAATAGAAGTAGTTGTAGGTCCGGAATTTGTTACCGGCAGTACAAGAATGAAAAGTGGTACTGCACAGAAATTAGTATTAAATATGATTTCTACTGCAGTGATGATTCGATTGGGAAGAGTTGAAGACAATAAAATGGTAAATATGCAATTAACCAATATTAAGTTAGTGGATAGAGGTGTAAAAATGATAATGGATAAATTAGGATTAACTGAGTATACAACTGCAAAAAATTTATTGCTTCAATATGGTTCGGTAAAAAAAGTTATTGATGCTGTAAAATAAATTAATATGCACTTTATTGAACCATTTTATAATTGGCGGCACATTTACATTTCGGAGGAAGATAAACTTTCTCCTTTCTTTGGCAAACAATATAGTGAGTTCGAATTTTCTCAAACAGTATATAACTATTATATTCATCCGCAATGGGATGATTTTGGAAGTAAAACTTTATACCTTAAAATTATCTATGCAGATTATGAATTGCATTTTGCCATTATTGAAATGATTGGCGAATGGAATGATGCAATTGAAAATGATATTATGGAATTAAAAAGGGAAGTAATTGAAAAATTGGCCGATCATCAAATTTCTAAATATATTTTGATAACAGAAAATGTACTTAATTTTCATAGTGGAGATAAAGATTATTATGAAGAGTGGTATGATGAAGTAAGTGAAGAAGATGGATGGATTGTTTGTTTAAATATGCCCGAGCCTACACAATACGACTTTAAAAAACGAAAGCTAAATTATTACATTGAGCTCATGCAAATAGATGAATGGAGAACTTATAAGCCGTATCATTTATTTAAAAAAATTAATGACGAATTTCAAAAAAGATTGCAGTGATTATTGTTTTGTAACTGATACTTATTTTGCAAATGCTTAATCATCGTACTAATCTGCCTAAATCATCTCCACCTTTTAGTAAAGATTCTACTTCGTTAACGGTACTATGATTAAAATCTCCAGGAATGGTATGTTTTAAAGCTGCTGCTGCAACGCCAAATTCTGCCGCTTCTTTAAGCGATTTTCCGATAATTAATTGATAAATAAATCCGCCGCTAAAAGCATCCCCACTTCCAATTCTATCTATCATTGTTATATCGTATTTTTTAGTAAGAAATAAATTCTCCCCATCAAATGCAAAAGCACTTAGTTTATTTTTCGATGCATTATTATTCTCTCTCAAGGTTGAGGCAATATAAGTAAATCCAAATCTTTGCTTCATTGCTACAAAAATGGGTTTGTATTTTTCTATCGTATGTTCGGTTAATGGCGGAATAGTATTGTCAATGGTAAAAGCCAATTCTTCAAAACCAATACATACATCAACATAGTTACAGAGTTTAGTTAATACTTCTGTTGCTTTTTCTTTAGTCCATAATCTTTTTCTGTAATTAAAATCTAAGCTAGTAGTTATTCCTTTCGCCTTTGCTGTTTTTAATGCAGCTTCTGTTAAATTGTTGGCTTTATCGCTTAATGCAGGTGTAATGCCGCTTGTATGAAACCATGCAGTATTGTCAAATATTTTTTCAAAATCAAAATCGTCAATATTTGCTTCAGCAATGGCACTGTTTTCACGGTCGTATATTATTTGTGATGCACGTAATGAAGCTCCCGTTTCTAAAAAATAAATGCCCAATCTTTTACCGCCTCTTACAATATATTGTGTATCTACTCCGTATTTTCGTAAATGATTAAGTGCTGCTTGGCCAATACTATTATCAGGAATTTTTGTAACAAAAGTTCCTTGCAATCCATAATTACAAAGCGTTACAGCCACATTGGCTTCTCCACCTCCATAAGTAACATCAAAACTATCGGCTTGAATAAATCGTTTAAAATTAGGTATTGAAAGCCGAAGCATTATTTCGCCGAGTGTAACTACTTTATTTTTCATAATTTGTTATCTGTAAATAGTTATAGCATTATGACTAAAGGTATATACATATAGCTAATACAATAACAATATTTATTACAGTGAGGTTAATAAAAAAGAAACACTTTATTTTTTATTTAAAAGAAGATTGCTGTGCTTTGTATATTCTTTCTTTAACAAAAAACGCTATGAATAAAAATGATTTGTTGGCATTGCTTTTTGAACAAGGAATGATGCCACTCTATTTTCATCAAGATGTTGAAGTTAGTATAAACGTTTTACGAGCATTATATGCTGCGGGCATTAGAGTGGTAGAATATACGAATAGAGGAGAAGCCGCATTTGAAAATTTTAAGAAAATGCGAAAGCTTTGTGATACAGAATTAAAGGGAATAAAGTTAGGAACAGGTACAATTAAGAATGCTAATATGGCTCAGCTATTTATTGATGCCGGTGCCGATTTTATTGTTTGTCCGGCTTTAATTGAGTCCGTTGCATTTGTTGCCGATAAATATAATATGCTTTGGATACCGGGTTGTATGACTTCAACCGAAATTTTACAAGCAGAAATATTAGGAGCATCATTAATTAAAGTATTTCCCGGAAATGTTTTAGGACCTTCATTTGTAGCATCAATTAAAGAAATATATCCTAATCTTAATTTTATGCCAACGGGCGGTGTTGAATTGCATGCAGAGAGTATTAGTGCTTGGTTTAAAGCAGGAGTTAGTTTAGTAGGAATGGGTAGTAAACTTATTACTAAACAATTAATGGAAGAAAAAAATTATTACGAAATAACAGAAACAACTAAAAAAGTTATAGAAATTATACGGCAAATAAAAAATGAAAAATAAGTGTGTATCTATTTAAATTAATTGGCTACTAATTCAAAACTTTGTTGTTGTACAGTTGAAGAATTTCCACCAATATATACATTAAATTTACTTGGCTCGTAGGTATATTTTAAATTGCTGTTATAAAATTTTAAATCATTTGCAGTAATTGTAAAATGTACTTCTTTACTTTCTCCTTTCTTTAAAAATATCTTTTCAAATCCTTTTAATTCTTTTACAGGTCTCGAAATGCTTGCCGTTAATTGTTGAGTATATAATTGAACTACTTCTTCGCCATCATAATTACCTGTATTGGTTACTGTAATTTTTATTTCTAATTTATCGGATGGTTTTATAATTGATTTGTTTAAACTAATGTTGCTGTAAGAAAAACTAGTATAGCTTAATCCATAACCAAAAGCAAAGAGAGGTTCATTTGAAACATCCATGTAATTTGATTTGAACTTGGTAAAGCCCTTTGTTGCTAATGGTCGGCCGGTATTAAGATGATTGTAATAAATTGGAATTTGCCCAACACTTCTTGGAAATGAAATACTTAATTTACCCGATGGATTGTACTTGCCAAATAAAACATCTGCTATGGCATTGCCTGCTTCTTGACCGGCATGCCAAGTTAATAACATTGCAGTTGCTTCTTCCGTTTCTTTTACAATGGTTAGTGGCCTTCCGGTCATTAATACCACTACAATTGGTTTGCCTGTTTTGCTTAATTCGGATAATAATATTTTCTGACTTTTAGGAAGATTAATATCAGATCGACTTGAACTTTCTCCACTCATATCGGCAGCTTCACCTACAACAGCAACCACCACATCGGCTTTATTTGCAACATCAATGGCTTCTTTCAATAGCTCTTTCGATGAACGATTTTCCGGCTCTATTTCAGGGCCAAATACATTCGTGTTTTTTATGAGTGATGAATCGTCGGTAATATTCGCTCCTTTTGCATAAAGAATAGTTGCATTGTTGCCTATGCTGGTTTTTATTCCTTCCAGAACAGGAACAGCTAATGCTGAATTACCACTTACACTCCAAGTTCCTAACATATTTGTTTTATTATTTGCTAATGGTCCAATTAACGCAATTGTTCCGGATTTTTTTAAAGGAAGTAATTGATGGTTATTTTTTAAAAGTACAAATGAATGTTCGGCCAATTCTTTTGCAACTAATTTTTTATCGGCACTTAAAATTTCTTTGTTTGCACTTGCTTCGTTTAAATATTTAAATGGATTATCGAATAATCCTAATTTATATTTTGCTTCCAAAATTCTTCTGCACGAGGTATTTATATTTTGCAAAGAAATTGTACCTTCTTTCAATGATTTTTTTAGTGTAGTTAAATATCCTTCGCCCACCATATCCATATCCATTCCGGCTTTTAAAGCCAATGCCGAAACAGCTTGTAAGTTTCCCAATCCATGTGCAACCATTTCATTTACGGCAGTATAATCCGATACAACAAATCCTTTAAATCCCCATTGATTGCGTAATAAATCGGTTAATAACCATTTGTTGCCGCTTGCAGGAATTCCGTCAATAACATTAAAAGAACTCATAACACTTGCAGAACCTGCATCAACTGCTGCTTTATATGGTGGAAGATATTCGTTATACATTTTAAGCCTGCTCATATCAACTGTATTATAATCTCTTCCGGCTTCAGCGGCTCCATATAAAGCAAAATGTTTTACACAAGCCATTAAAGCGGTATTAGTAAAATTATTATTGTTTTGATAGCCTTTTACCATAGCTTTTGCTATTTGGCTTCCTAAATATGGGTCTTCGCCGGCACCTTCTGCAACTCTTCCCCAACGC
>DAHXOT010000024.1 GCA_027364735.1 Hydrotalea sp.
GAATCCAGTCATCCCGACTTATTACTAAACAATCTTCTTATTTATAATAAAGTATAATTTGTTGGCAAAGGGGTCTAAAATAAATTGTGTGCACGTAATGCAACAACATAAACAATAACTTATTATTAATTAAAGTTTAAACAAAAAATTTGTTTAAAAATAGATTGTTTGTATACCTTGTAACACGGTTTTTAAATAAGCAATTATGAAAAAAAAAGTAGCTTTAAGTTGTATATCTCTATTAATGGTTTTAGGTGTTAGTGCCCAACAAATTGATTCGGTATTAAATATTTATGCAGATAATTTTCAGCAAGAAAAAATATATGTTCATTTCGATAAATACGTATATAATAAAGGAGAAACCATTTGGTTTAAAGCCTACTTATTTCTTGGAACAGATATTTCTAACCTCAGCAAAAATGTGTACATAGATTTTTTTGATGCTACCGGAAAATTGTTAAAACATTTTATTGCACCTGTGTATCATTCATCTGCAAAAGGACAATTTGATATTCCGGAAAAATATACGAGTCAAATAGTTCACGTTCGAGCCTATACCAGTTGGATGCTCAATTTTGATTCATCATTTTTTTTCAATAAAGATGTACTCGTTTTTCAACCACAAAAATTAAAATTACCAACTGCAATACCTAAAACACAAATTCACTTTTTTCCGGAAGGAGGTGATTTAGTAGAAGGATTATCATCTAGGGTAGCATTTTTAGCAACCGATTCTTTAGGCAAACCGGTAAAAATACGTGGGGCAATAAAAAAACAAAATGGAACAATAATAGATTCTTTTATGAGTGTTCACGATGGAATGGGCACTTTTACTGTTGATGCAACAAAGGAACAATATAAAGTAGATTGGATAGATCAATATGGAAAAAAATATACCAGTCATTTGCCTCAAGCAAAAGCTAAAGGAATTGTGTTAGAAGTACAACCAGTTGCCGGCAAAACAATTTTTTCTTTAAAAAGAACAGCTAAGGCAGATAGCATGTTTAAAACCTTATATGTTATTGCTACTATTAATCAGCAAATGGTATATAAAGCACGAATTAATTTTTCTGTTAAAGATTTGGCGGTTGCAGAAATACCAACTGTAGATTTTCCTACAGGCATTATGCAGCTTACTGTATTTTCTGCTTCATGGATACCAATTGCAGAACGAATTGTTTTTATTAATAACGATTTGCACGAATTTTATGCAGAGGTTAACACAGTTGTAAAAGGAACGGGTAAACGTAGTAAAAATGTACTCGAAATAAATGTACCAGATACTGTGGCAGCTAATCTTTCTATAGCCATTACCGATGCTGATATACTTACAGATAAAAATACCATCTACTCGCAACTAATAAGCAACGATATTAAAGGATACATTTATCATCCCGATTATTATTTTTCAAATACTACCGACAGTGTTGCACATCATTTAGATTTGGTAATGCTTACCCATGGATGGAGAAGAATTAATTGGGAAAATATTTTAGCAGCTAAATTTCCGGAAATAAAATATCCTGCAGAAACCCATCAACTTCAGTTTACAGGGAAATTTTTTGGTGGAATGAATACCAAATT
Source organism: Hydrotalea sp. (assembly GCA_027364735.1). Taxonomy (GTDB): domain Bacteria; phylum Bacteroidota; class Bacteroidia; order Chitinophagales; family Chitinophagaceae; genus JAKAJX01. Next base: position 1,585 of record DAHXOT010000024.1, read on the forward strand.
TGCGCATAATGAACAGTTATTGTCTATTGTTTATTTTAAAGATAATAGTAAAAAATCTTTTATACTTCCACTGAATGAAGATGGTAGTTTTTTCAGAAACAATTTTCTATTTTTCGATACGGCGAAAGTATATTATAAATTAATCGGTACACAGCAATTTATCAATGCAGAACCTTCCTTCCAAAATGGATTAATTTCTGCCCAATACCAATTAATTGCACAAACACCATCATCTGAATTATGGAATTTGTATGATAGTGCATTTGTAGCAAATATGCAGAAATCATTGGCCGAACAAAAGAAATTGCAACAACTAATGCAAACAACTACTTTAAGTGAAGTAATTGTAAGAACCAAAACGAAATCGCCCATAGAACTATTAGACGAAAAATATACATCGGGCTTATTTGCAGGAGATAATGATGGATACAGATTTGATGTAGAAAATGATATTAGAGCTGTTAGTTCTTTAGATGTATTGCATTATTTACAAGGAATGGTACCCGGCTTACAAATTACAGATAGAGGCGGTAATAATTGGGCATTAACTTGGCGAAATGATGCTACTGATTTATTTGTAGATGAAATGCCGGCCAATGCCGATTTGGTGAATTCTTTAGCAATGGCTGATATTGCTTATGTAAAAGTATTTCGCCCACCATTTTTTGGCTCACTTAGCGGAGGTTCAGGAGGTGCTGTAGCTATTTATACAAAAAAGGGTGGAAGTTCAAAAAATACTTCGTCGAAAGAAACCGGATTGAGTTTTAAATTTTTAGAAGGATATAGTACCTATAAACAATTTTATTCACCCGACTATTCGCTTCCTGTAAAAGATTTTACACCCGATACTAGAACAACAATTTATTGGAATCCATACATTCTCACTAACCGAACAAACAAAACTGCTCGAATTCAATTTTATAATAGCGATATTGTTAAACGAATGAGAGTTATTCTTGAAGGAGTGAATACAGAAGGAAAATTAGTACGCGTTGAACAAATTATTGAATAAAATACTTTTATAAAATTAAACTCATTAAATATTCATCATAATATTCACCGGTGCTGCTTAACGAGTAGTTTTTTTTAAGTATTCCTTCAATTTCAAAACCATTTTTTTGATACAGTTGAACGGCTACGTTGTTATTTATAGCAACGGTTAATTCAATACGCTTTTTCCCAATTGCTAAAGCTCTTTGCTTAATGTGGCGTAAAATATTTGTTCCAATGCCTTTTCCCTTCATATTGCTTTTTACTGCAAAACTTCCAATATAAATAATATGCGATTGGCGATATTTATTGTTAACTAACCGATAAGTAGCAACAACTTCATTATTCCATTCTACCGCATAAACAGTTGCTGTTGCTAATAATTCATTGAATACTACATTAAATTCTTCGGTAGGCATTGGGTCGTAAGTTAAATAAGCATTAGCCGATTCATCCATATATAAATTGTATAATGCTTCAAAATCATTTTGCGTAATTAATCTATGCTGCATAATGTTAGTTTAGCCGCAATATAAGTTGAATGTATAGGTATCGAACTAATATTGGCAAAAATATTTGAATGATAAATTGTACTAAAAAAATGATAAATAAACTTAATTAAACTTATTTTTGAAATATGCTAAAATTGGTAAGCATATTATGGAATAGTTTTAAAATGGCCATACAGGAATTAAAGGTAAATAAACTGCGTACCTTTCTTTCCTTATTTGGAATAACTATTGGTATTTTTTGCATTATTGGTGTATTAGCCACTATTGATAGTTTAAATAAAGAAATTAATAAAGAACTAAATTCTATTGGCGCTAATACGGTTTGGGTAGATAAATTTGATTTTACACAAATGGGCCCCGATTTTCCATGGTGGAAATATGTGAAGCGGCCAAATATGCGATATAAAGAAATGCAATTCTTGAAAGAGAATTTAAAGCAAGCAAAACATGTAGCACTTTTTTTAGGAAATGCAGTGAATGCCGATTATGAAGGAACCACTTTACAAAATACTTTTTTATTTGGAGTAAGTGAAGATTTTGCTCAAATACAAGGACTTAAAATTATTAGCGGAAGATATTTAACAGAAGCCGATTTTATAAGAGGAACTCCTGTTTGCATTATTGGATATAAAAATGCAGAAGATATTTTTGGCTCGGCTCAATATGCAGTTGGTAAAGCTATTTCGGTAAATGGGCATAAATTATTAATTGTTGGCTTAATTGAAAAACAAGGCACCAGTGTTATAGATGTAGGTTTTCAGTATGATCAATCCATTATTACTTCTAATACTTTTTTCAGTAGTATGTTTGAAGAAGATAAAGTAGGCAGAAACTTTATTATGATTGAACCAAATGAAGGTGTTACTACTAAAGCATTATCGGATGAAATTCGTGGTTATATGCGACAAATTCGCAGATTGAGTCCAAATGATGAAGATAATTTTGCATTGAATGAAGTAAACTATTTAAGCAAACTTTTCGACCCGCTATTTTCTACTTTAAATATTGCAGGATGGGCAATTGCAGGCTTAAGTTTAGTGGTTGGTGCATTTGGCGTAGCCAATATTATGTTTGTAACCGTACGAGAACGAACCAGTCAGATAGGATTAAAGAAAGCAATTGGTGCACGCAAAAAAACAATTCTTACCGAATTCTTATTAGAGAGTGCTTTTCTTTGCATTATTGGCGGAATGATTGGTCTTTTTTTAGTTTGGCTGTTAAGTGTTATACTCAGTAGTTTTCTTCCATTTAGTATTTTAATTGCTCCTCGTATTATTAGTTTGGCTTTGGGTATTTGCATTTTTATAGGCATATTAGCAGGCATTATACCTGCATCGCAGGCAGCTAAAATGGACCCGGTAGTAGCCATAAGAACAAAGTAATTTACTGCACCGTTAGCTTTATTAATTGATATAGTACATTTGCAGCATTAACATTAATTAATTTAAATTGAAATCTATAACTATTTTAGCAATTGAATCTTCTTGCGATGAAACTTCTGCATCGGTTTGTGTAGATGGTAAAATACTTTCAAACTACATTGCCAATCAATCCGTACACGAACAGTATGGTGGAGTAGTGCCCGAATTAGCAAGCAGAGCACATTTGCAAAATATTGTTCCCGTAGTTGATATTGCATTATCAAATGCTCATTGTAATTTATCCGATATTTCTGCTATTGCATTTACGCAAGCACCGGGTTTAATTGGCAGTTTATTAGTTGGAACTCAATTTGCAAAATCATTGGCACTTGCATTAGATAAACCATTAATTGCAGTTCACCACATGCAAGCTCATGTTTTAGCTAATTTAATTGGAGATAATAAACCCAACTTTCCTTTTTTATGTTTAACAGTAAGTGGTGGGCATACTCAAATTGTTTTAGCTAAATCGGCTTTAGATTTACAAGTAATTGGCGAAACAATTGATGATGCTGCAGGAGAAGCATTTGATAAAACCGCTAAACTTTTAGGACTTCCGTATCCGGGAGGACCATTAATAGATAAGTATGCACAATTGGGTAATCCGCTTGCATTTAAATTTGCTGAACCTCAAATTCCGGAATTAAATTTTTCTTTTAGCGGACTAAAAACATCGGTACTTTATTTTTTGCAAAAGCAGGATGAAAAATTTATAGCAAATAATTTAAACAATCTTTGTGCCTCTATTCAATATACTATTATTCAAATTCTTTTAAAAAAATTGCGTAAAGCTGTACAGCAAACAGGTGTAAATGAGGTTTGTATTGCAGGAGGTGTTAGTGCAAATAGCGGCTTACGCAATGCATTAACCGAAATGGGAATTAAACATGGTTGGAAAACATTTATTCCGAAATTTGAATATTGCACCGATAATGCAGCTATGATAGCTATTACAGCCTATTATAAATATTTGGCTAATCAGTTTACAGAGTTAGATGTAAGTCCATCTGCAAGAGCAGAATGGTAATGTAGAAAACAATACTATTGCAATATGAAAAGTATCATCAATCAATTACTAATATATCTCTATCTCAAAAAAGATAACAACCCAAATAGAACAAGTTGGACAAAATATATGCATGGAATGAACAGAATTTCTTTGCTGATGTTTTTAATAGCACTAATAATAATTTTATTAAAATTGATTATTATTCCTTTGTTGAAAAAGTAAAAGTAAAAATACTTTTTGCCGCTTTTTCCGATGCGTTTCCGCCTTGCGATAGAATGTTCTTTAAACTATCATAATCACTTGTCATTTCTTGTTGGCGATGTTCATTATTTAATAGCTCAGTTAGCTCAATAATTAAATTTTTGGTATTCATTTCTTGCTGAATTAATTCTTTCACCACCATTTTATCCATAATTAAATTCACTAATGAAATGTATTTTACTTTTACTAAATGTTTGGCAATTGAATAACTAATACTGCTGCCTTTATAGCAAACTACTTCAGGTACACCAAACAAGGCAGTTTCTAATGTTGCAGTACCACTGGTAACCAGTGCAGCTTTACTTTGCAACAATAACTGATAGGTATTATTTCTTACAGAACTAACATTGCTATAGGATGATAAAAATGGTTCGTAAAAACTATCATCCTGCCCAGGTGCTTTTGCAACAATAAACTGATAATTTGGAAATGCTTTGCTTACTTCTAACATTACCGGTAATTTCTTTAAAATTTCTTGCTTACGACTTCCGGGTAATAATGCAATGCTTGTTTTATTGAATGAAGTATTGGATGTTGTAGCTATAAAATCTGAAATTACTTCCACCAATGGATGCCCCACATACTCTACATCCCAATTCCATTTGTTTTTAAAATAATCTTTCTCAAAAGGAAGAATACAAAGCATTTTATCAATACATTTTCTCATTTTTTTAACCCTGTTTTCCTTCCAAGCCCACACTTGCGGAGCAATATAATATACAACTTTATAGTTTTTTTGTTTTGCCCATTGAGCAATGCGTAAATTAAAACCGGGATAATCTATTAATACCAATACATCGGGTTTAAAAAGTGCAATATCGTTTTTGCAAAATTGAATATTATGAATAATGGTTTTTAAATTAAGCAATACTTCTACAAAACCCATAAAAGCTAAATCTTTGTAATGCTTTACTAAAGTACATCCGGCAGCTTTCATTAAATCGCCACCCCAGCAACGTATGTTGGCATCTGCATCTAATAATCTTAATTGTTTAACAAGATTACTTCCATGTAAATCGCCACTTGCTTCTCCCGAAATAATATAGTATTTCATTTGTTGCAAAATACAATAAGATTATATAATTAACACTCAATCATCTGAATTAATTATAAGCAGTAACTTCTTTTTCCCCAACATACTTAAATGCAATTGCTTAGATTAATTTTGTACTACCATGAGAAAATTTGAGGATACTTATCAGCATAAAGGTTTAAGAAAGCAATTAGTTTCATTGCTAAAAGAAAAAGGTATTACCGATGAAACTATTTTAGAAGCAATTAATACAATTCCGAGACATTTTTTTTTAGATTCTGCATTTGATAAAATTGCTTATGAAGATAGAGCTTTCCCAATAGGAGAAGGGCAAACCATATCTCAACCATATACTGTTGCCTATCAAACACAACTACTGAATGTAAAAAAAAATGAAAAGGTATTAGAAATAGGTACCGGCAGTGTGTATCAGGCAAGTGTTTTAGCAGAAATAGGTGCATGGGTTTATACAATTGAGCGACAAAAAAAATTGTACGATGCACACAAACAATTTATCTTTCGTAATAAATATCCTAACATTAAATTTTTTTATGGAGATGGTTATGAAGGTTTGCCATCATTTGCTCCATTTGATAAAATTATTATTACAGCCGCTGCACCTTTTATTCCTCCTAAATTAATTGCTCAATTAAAAATTGGAGGCGTAATGGTAATACCTGTTAATGAAGGCGAAATACAGCGTATGTTGCGAATTACTAAATTACCCAATGATACACTACAAGAAGAATCTTTTGATGCGTTTTCCTTTGTTCCAATGTTAACCGGAAAAAACGGTTAATCATAAATAACAATTTCACTTCATTCAGAGTTATCTTTGCAAGGGCTACAAACCCGAACTATCGAGTTATAAGTAATTATAATTAGGAAAGTCTGGACAGCATAGAGCAACTCACCGGCGAATAACCGGTCTCGTGATAAACGAGAAGAAAGTGCCACAGAAAATAACTTCATACTTAGGTATGACAAAGGTGAAAATGTGAGGTAAGAGCTCACAGTATTGCAAAGTAATTTACGATACGGGTAAACCTTGAGTGCTGCAATGCCACGTATAGAGCCGTTTTAAGAGCTGCTCGTTCAAGGCTCAGGGTAGGCAGCAACAGGTGTTAAGTAATTAGCATCGCAGATAAATGATAGTGTAAAAACAGAATCCGGCTTATGAGGTTTGTAGCTTTTTTAACTTGCTATTATTAAATGATTGCTATATGAAAAATTGGTTAATTGCTTGCTTATTGCTTATTGCATTTTCTGTAAAGGCCCAAAATGGTAGAGAAAATTTTTTATTTGATAACGATTGGAAATTTCATTTAGGAAATGCTATAGATTTTACAAAAGATTTTAATTACGGATTAACAAATATCTTTTCAAAAGCCGGAGAGGCAGGAAATACTGCATTTAATCCTAAGTTCAATGATGCTGATTGGCAAAAAATACAATTACCACATGATTGGGTGGTTGAATTACCTTTCGACAAATCTAAAAATTTCGATCAAGATGCACATGGATATAAAGCCATTGGCGCTAATTATCCTCAAAACAGTATTGGATGGTATAGAAAAACATTTACTATGGCTCCTGCAGATTCGGGCAATAAATTTTATTTGCAATTTGATGGTGTATATCGTAATTGTAAAGTATTTATTAACGGGCATTATTTAGGCTCTAACGAAAGTGGATACATAGGGTTTGAATTGGATATTACCGATTATATTCATTTTAGAGAAAAAAATGTAATAGCCATAAGAGTAGATGCTTCTCAATATGAAGGTTGGTTTTATGAAGGGGCAGGTATTTACAGGCATGTATGGCTAAAAAAAATGAATCCATTGCACATAGCTGCTAATGGTGTATTTGTTCAAACAAAACAAAAAGATAATACAGCAAATATTTCACTTTCAACAAAATTGCAAAACGAAAAATATATTCCCTCAACGGCAACAATTCAATCGTATATTATTAATGCAAAAGGAAATATTGTACAATCAGCTACCAAACACCCCATCCATTTAGCAGTAAATGAATTGGCTACAATTCATCAAAATATATCTATTTCATCTCCACATCTATGGTCTATTGATGATCCATATTTATATAAAGTGGTTTCATTAGTTATCAATAACCAAAAAGTGATTGATAGCGTAGTAACTTCATTTGGAATACGCACTATTACTGTTGATGCTCAAAAAGGATTATTCTTAAATGGTAAGCCTATTAAAATTTATGGAACTTGTAATCACCAAGATCACGCAGGTGTAGGAAGTGCTTTACCCGATGCATTACAATATTATAGAATTAAATTATTGAAAGAAATGGGGGTAAACGCATATAGAACAAGCCATAATCCGCCAACACCCGAACTATTGAATGCCTGCGATGAATTAGGAATGTTGGTTTTAGACGAAAATAGATTATTGGGCAGTAGTAAAGAAATAATGAGTCAGTTTGAAAGATTAATAGAACGCGATAGAAATCATCCCTCTGTATTTATGTGGTCGTTGGCAAATGAAGAGCATAGCTTACAATATACCGATGTTGCAAAACGAATAGCCATAACATTATTGGCAAAACAAAAAGAATTAGATCCAAGTCGTACTGCTACTTATGCCGCAGATATGGGCAATTTTAATAAAGGAATTAATGAAGTAATTCCTGTTCGTGGATTCAATTATAATCTACAAGGAATTGATCCGTATAAAAAAAATAATTTTAACCAGCCAATAATTGGTACCGAAATGGGAAGCACCGTTTGTACACGTGGCATCTATGTTAAAGACACGGCAAATGGATATGTACCCGATTATGATACAACTTTTCCTCCATGGGCTTCAACGGCAGAGCGTTGGTGGAAATTAGCCGCAGAAAGAAAATGGTTTATTGGAGGATTTGTTTGGACAGGATTTGATTATAGGGGAGAACCAACGCCATATACATGGCCTTGTATTAATTCGCATTTTGGTATTATGGATGTATGCGGATTTCCAAAAAATATATACTACTACTATCAAAGTTGGTGGACAAATAAAGATGTATTGCATCTCTATCCTCATTGGAATTGGAAAGGGAAAGAGGGGCAACATATTACTGTGTGGTGTAATACTAATGCCGATGAAGTTGAATTATTTTTAAATGGAAATAGCCTGGGAAAAAAAGTAATGCCTCGAAATAGTCATTTAGTTTGGAAAGTAAAATATCAACCGGGAATTTTAAAAGCGATTGCATGGAAAAATGGAAAAATATTAAAAGATTCTGTTGAAACTACCGATGCAGCCTATCAAATTATTTTAACGCCCGACAGAACAACTATTCATGCCGATGGAAAAGATGTTTCAGTTATTAATGTATCGGTAAAAGACAAGAAAGGAAGAGAAGTTCCCGATGCTATGAACTTAATTCATTTCACAATATCTCCTAATGCTACAATTATAGGAGTTGGCAATGGTAATCCAAGTAGCCATGAATCCGATAAATGCGAATTAGGAAAGTATCAGCGTTCTTTATTTAATGGCAAAGCTCAATTACTTGTTCAAAGCGGAAATGCAACCGGTACCGTTTCTATTCAAGCTACTTCAAACGGATTAGTTGATGCTGTTCAAGAAATTAAACTTCAATAATATTATTTAGGCGGAATTGAAATTATTTGCGAAGTGGTATTATTACAGCCCGAACTTCCTGTAACAGTAAGTGATACTGTAAAGTTCTGCGTTACCGAAGTTTGCGAATAAGTATGCGTAACAAATGCATTATTAGCTGTAAATCCATCGCCAAACGACCAATTGTACGATACAATACTTCCATGCGGAACAGTGGATTGGCTATTGAAGGAATAAGCATTTCCTGTAGAATTGGTTACCTGTGGTTGAAAAATTGCAGTAGGGGTTACATTTTGTCCTAAAGCAACAACTCCTTTTGTAACCTGATAAATGGTAGTAGAATTGTACTTAACATATAACGTTACATTATTATTATTGCCATAAGTATATTCATGTTGAACCGGATTGCCAATACCCGTAGTACCATCTCCAAAATCCCAATCAAACTCCGGATTAGGAGGCAATACTCCAACTAAATTTTGTGTAAACGTAAATACTTCTTTACTAGGAGCACAAGGATTAGTACTTGTTGCAATGAAATTACCTGTTAACGTATAAATGGCCGGAATAAAAAATTGTGAAGAATAAGTATTTGTACAACCAGCTGAAGAAGTAACCGTTAAGCTAACTGTGTAATATTTATCGTAAGGAGTAGATGGAAAAGTATGTTTTACAAAACTATTTCCCGTAGCGGTTGATCCATCACCAAAATCCCAATTGTATTGCTTAATGGATCCATGATTTAATGAGGATGTACTATTGAAGCTATAATTGTTGCCACTGCTCTGAGATCCATAAAAATTAGCCGTAGGTGAAACATCTTGACCAAATGCAGTAATCCCTTTAGAATAAGTGGCCAAAATTTGATTGTTTTTTATAATCTTCATTGTTACAGTATAAGTTCCACCATAATTATATTGATTACTAACAATACTATCATTAATTCCTATAACCGAATTACCATCACCAAAATACCATTGGTAAGTAGACCCAGTTGGTATACCAACCGTTGTATCTTTAAATGTAAAAACTTCTTGACTTGGTGCACAAGGCGATGTGGTTGAAACTGCAAATCCTACATGAGATATGGTGGCAGTTGTACCATTACTACCCCCACTACTACTTCCTGGTGGTAAAGGTGTAGCAGAAGGCCCTGATGGACCACCAGACACAGGCGGTGTACCACTTCCCGAAGAACTGCCACTTGAAGAACCTGATGATGAACTTGAACTGCTTGTTGATGAAGAATAATCTACTACTCTTGTACAGGAAACGCTATACAAAGCAGATAAAACACATAAAAAGAAAATATTTCTTTTCATATTAAAGGTTCTCTCAATTAATAGTGTTTCGGGAAACGTAAAGATACTTTTATTTGCATCATATTTATTGATAACACTCTTTTTAGACATATTTTAAGATCAGCAACTACTAAAACGATTATTTTCAAACTTTCGTATTTGTACAATAATAAATATCGAAATGGATGGAATTTAATTTATATTTTATCATGTATAATTACATTTGCAAGCTATGACACAAGAACAAATTAAAGTTTTACGGAACCGCGTTAGTGTTCTAAGGAGGTTTCTTTGAAGTGGATGATCGAATTCAGAAAATAGAAAATGATCGACAACTTTCTCTTTCAGTAGGCTTTTGGGATGATAACAAAAGAGCCACTGGTATTATGAAAGAAATTAAAATAAACGAATATTGGCTAAAACTTTATACTAAAGTAGAAACTAATGTAGAAGATTTTGCTGTACTATTTGAATTTTGGAAATTAGGCGATGCCACAGAAGAAGAAACAAAAATGGCATTTGATGCCGCTATTATTGCTGTTGAAGATGCCGAATTTAAAAGCACACTTAATAAGCCAGAAGATGAGTTGCCTGCCATAATGCAAATTAATCCTGGTGCAGGAGGAACGGAAAGTCAAGATTGGGCAGAAATGTTATTGCGTATGTATCGCATGTACGGCGATAAACAAGGCTGGAAAGTTAGCGAATTAGATTTTCAGGAAGGTGATGGTGCAGGTATTAAAACAGCTACACTTCAGTTTGATGCTGCATTTGCTTACGGGTTTTTAAAAGCCGAAAGTGGCGTACATAGGTTAGTTCGAATTTCGCCTTTTGACAGTAATGCCCGCCGCCACACGAGTTTTGCCAGTGTATTTGTATATCCTTTAATTGATGATAGTATTGAAGTGAGTGTAAATGTTGCCGATATTGAATGGGAATTTTATAGAAGTGGCGGTAAAGGAGGACAAAATGTAAACAAAGTAGAAACTGCCGTTCGATTAAAACATATTCCTTCCGGAATAATTGTAGAATGCCAACAAGCCAGAACACAGGGAGAAAATAGAGAAATGGCATTAAAAATGCTAAAAAGTAAATTGTATGAAGAAGAATTAAAAAAACGAGAAGAAGCAAAAAATGCAACCAACAGCAGCAAGAAAAAAATAGAGTGGGGAAGCCAAATAAGAAGTTATGTTTTTCATCCCTATAAATTAATTAAAGACCATAGAACTGATTATGAAGTAGGAAATATTGGTCCTGTAATGGATGGTGAAATTGAAGGATTTATTAAAGCTTATTTAATGAATCAAAAACAAGAAAGCATAGAAGAATAAAAATTAGAATTAGTTTATCATTGTTTTTTTATACAAAACTCATACTTTTGCACCCCATTTCCCACAAGGCTCAATAAGAATCTCGTCTGTTCGAGATCGCCAGCAGGGTGTAATCTTAATAAGATTATTATGCCAAAAGTTAAAACTAACTCCAGTGCAAAAAAACGTTTTAAAGTAACAGGTACCGGAGAAATTACGTTTCAAAAAGCATTTAAACGTCACATCTTAACTAAAAAATCTAAAAAACGCAAACGTGCCATGAGAAAAGATGGCGTTGTTGGTGCAGCCAATAAAGATTTTGTTATGCGTTTATTAAGATTAAAATAATTAATTAATCAAACGTTAAAAAAATTAATCATTTAAAAAATTAGTAAGATATGCCACGTTCAGTAAATGCAGTTGCATCAAGAGCCAGAAGAAAAAGAATTCTTGATCAAGCAAAAGGGTATTATGGAAAACGTAAAAACGTTTATACCGTTGCCAAAAACATTGTAGAAAAAGGATTGACATATAGCTATGTTGGTCGTAAGTTAAAGAAAAGAGAATACCGCCAATTATGGATTGCTCGTATTAATGCCGCTGTTAGAGAAGAAGGTTTAACATACAGCCAATTTATAAATAAGCTAAATGCAAAAGGTATTGAATTAAACAGAAAAGTATTAGCCGATTTAGCTATGAATAATCCGGAAAGTTTTAAAGCTTTAGTTATATCAGTTAAATAAACTGATTTTAAATTTATAAAAAAGTTGAGAAAAACACTTCTCAACTTTTTTTTTATTTATATTTTACTTAAACTATTATTTTTGCTGAATAATAAAAATGAATGAACCACATTTTTGTTAATAACAAATATTCACTCATCAAAATAAATATGGTTCTGAAATGAATAATACCTACACCTCGCTGGTGAATCAAACATTTCACTTTCCACAAGAAGGATTCGATGTAAACGAAAATGGCTACCTGGAATTTAACGAATTAGATTTAAAGTTGCTAATTGCAAAATATGGCACACCATTAAAGGTTAGTTATTTACCCAAAATTGGCATGCAAATTAATAAAGCCAAGAAAATGTTTGCCAATGCTATGAAAAGGCATAATTACGAAGGCGATTATTATTATTGTTATTGTACTAAAAGCTCTCACTTTAGTTTTGTTGTAGAAGAGGCATTGAAATATGAAATACATTTAGAAACTTCTTTTGCATACGATATTGAAATAATTAATCAATTATATAAGAGAAGAAAAATTACTAAAGAAACATCTATTATTTGTAATGGCTTTAAACAACGTTCTTACACTTCTCGTATTGCTAAACTTATTAACTCCGGTTTTAAAAATGTAATTCCTGTTTTAGATAATAAAGATGAATTAAAAGCGTATAAAAAATCGGTAAAACAACCCTTCAAATTAGGAATTAGAGTAGCAGCAGAAGAAGAACCTAATTTTCCTTTCTATACTTCAAGATTAGGAATTAGAGCTAAAGATATTTTGGAATTTTATGTTGATGAGATAGAAGGATATGAAGAAAAATTTCAATTAAAAATGCTCCATATTTTCCTAAATAAAGGAATTAAAGATGATATTTATTATTGGAGTGAATTGAATAAAATTATTAATCTGTATTGCCAACTTAAGAAAATCTGTCCCGAATTAGATTCAATAAATATTGGTGGCGGATTTCCTATAAAACACTCTCTTGGTTTTGAATACGATTATCAGTTTATGATTAATGAAATTGTAAGTAATATAAAAAAAGCTTGCAAGAAGGCCAAAGTTCCCATGCCACATATTTATACCGAATTTGGAAGTTATACAGTTGGTGAAAGTATGGCACATATTTACAGTGTAATTGGTCAAAAAATTCAGAATGATAGGGAATGTTGGTATATGATAGATTCATCGTTTATTACCACATTACCCGACACATGGGGTATAGGAGAAAAATTTCTAATGCTACCCATTAATAAGTGGGAAAACGAATATCAACGGGTGGTTTTAGGTGGTATTACTTGCGACAGTCATGATTATTATGATAGTGAAGAACATATTAATGAAGTATTTCTACCTAAACTACAAAATATTGCTAATACGCAAGATCCTGCTAATAAAGAACCTCTTTATGTTGGATTTTTTCATACCGGCGCTTATCAAGATCAAATAAGCGGTTATGGAGGAATAAAACATTGTTTAATTCCATCTCCCAAGCATGTTATTATTGAATATGATAAAAATGGTAAACTAATTGACTGGCTGTATGCCAAAGAACAATCTGCTCAAAGTATGTTAAAAATACTCGGCTACCTTCGTTAAAATCACCTAAATTTTTTATTGTAAGCTTAAAGAATGCTTAAGTTTTAATTGTATTGATTAAAATACAGTTGAAATTGTTTTGTAGCTTTTATTACCACATGTATGTAGTATAATTTCGAAAGGAAATCTAATATCATGTGATTGATATTCAATATTCTATTTAAAAATTGAAGGTTCAAATTCCTATGCCAGAGCTATCATTCAATATTCAATACAATAATGCTATACAACATGTATGGCAATTATGTATGCTAAATGTGAAAACCGTTTATTTGCTACTTGCTCTTGGCAATCCGTACCAAATTTTTATACATAGCAACTCGTTACTTATTGTTACAAAAAATAACAATAACAACGGGTTATTTTTTTATAATGGAAATTATTTATTGCAATAATGTAAGAATCAAAAGCGTATGAAAAAATTTTACCCCTTAACTAAATTACTTTTGTTGTTGTTGTGTATCATCTTTATTAATTCGGCATATACACAGCCATTGATAAACAATAATATTAATCCGAGTGAATTTATTAATATTAATGCTGCATTTTCAGTAAATGCTGAAAGTGAATGTTTGCAAGGTAATAATTTTTCGTTTGTCAATAATTCTACTACAGGTTCTTCGGTTTCGTATTCTTGGGATTTTGGAGATGGTACAACTTCTACTGAAGCTAATCCTACGCATACGTATTCTACAGCAGGAAATTTTAAAATTCATTTAGATGTAAGAAGTGGTAATGATTATGCTTTTGCAGAAAAATTTATTAATGTAATGCCAACTCCGCATGTTGATTTCAATATTTTAAGCGGAACATTAAATGGTAAAAGTTTTACATTCATTAGTTCTTCAACAATTCAAAGCGGCAGCATGAATTATTTTTGGAATTTAGGTAATGGAAATACTTCTACATTAATTAATCCAACCGAAACCTACCAAACATCTGGTAATTAGGAGGTTAAATTAATTGTTACCAGCGATTTTGGTTGTAAGGATAGTATTTCAAAAATTGTAAACTATGCTACAGATTGCAATTTACCAACCGCAGCCTTTACAGTAAATACAACCAATCAATGTAAAAATAATAACCGATTTATTTTTACTAATCAATCATCTGTTATTGGTGGACAATTGGCTTATTCATGGGATTTTGGAGATGGCACAACTAGTTCCGAACTTAATCCTACTAAAACATATAATAATTTAGGTAATTATCAAGTTACGCTAACCGTTAAAAATAAAGCTGGTGATTGTGCTGCAACTGCCAATCAAACCATTAATGTGGTAGGTGTTAATGCTGCTTTTGTGGCCGATCCGGTTTCATTACAATGCTTTAGTAATAATAAGTTTGAAATGACGAATGAATCTTCCGCTTCAACAAGTGGATTGCAATATGAATGGAATTTTGGAGATGGTACAACGAGTACAGCATCTAATCCTACTAAATCATATTCATCTGTCGGCACCTATTCAATTACTTTAATTGCTTCAACTGCCAATTCTGTTTGTACCGATACAATTAAGCATCCGGTAACAATATATCCTTCTGCAACAGCCAACTTTTCAATTAATACTTCGGCACAATGTAAAACCAGTGGCAATTTCATCTTAACCAATAATTCTACTCCTGCAAATGCCGTAACTACTAATTATACTTGGGATTTTGGAGATGGCACCTTTAGCAGCGAAACAAATCCCACTAAAGTATATGTCAATGGAGGAAAATACAATATTACATTAACTGCAACTACAGAAGGCAATGGAAATTGTACAACTACTGCAGTTAAAACAGTAACGGTAGGTTCGTTTAAAGCCGATTTTGTAGCCGATCCGGTTTCGCTTCAATGTTTTAAAGGAAATCATTTTAATTTTACAAATGAATCTACAGCATCGCAAGGAAATACTGTAACGTATCAATGGTCATTAGGAGAGGGAACTATAAGCTCTGAAGTTTATCCTTCAAAAAGTTATAGTACTACTGGAGATTTTGCTGTGAAATTAGTGGCTTTTGAAAACCCTTCAGGATGTATTGATTCTATTACAAAAAATATTTCGGTATATGCCTCACCATTAGCAGGATTTTATACTGAATTGGCACATAGTACCGCAAATACTACTGATATTAAATTTACCGGAACATCTTCTATAAAAGAGGGAACCATACATTATGAATGGATTTTTGGCGATGGAACATATGGAGGAGGTGATAATACCACACATACTTATTTAAATTCTACCGCAACAAATACCGTTCAATTAATTGCTACTTCATGGGAGCATGCTTGCAGTGATACAGCTACAAGATTTTTATCAGTTGCAACAGGTATTTCATCTGGTAATAGTTTTATAGCTTCCACTTCAATTAATAGTACATCTGATAACAATGGTGGCACCAGTAATATTACCATTAACACTTTTCCAAATCCAGTACAAAGTAATTTGCAATTAAATTTTGCAACTCCTAATACTACAAAATTACAAATTAGAATAGTAGATATTTATGGTAGAATAGTTTTATTGCAACCTGAAAATGTTATTGCAAATTGCGCCAATTATGGCACATCGGTTAATGTAAAAAACTTAACTAAAGGCACGTATTCCATACAAATTTTGAACGAAAATGGCGGTGTTATTGGCAGAAATACAATAATGAAAATTAATTAAAATTAGGTATAGAAAATGGTGATATAGAGGGAATGAGTTTTTCATTCCCTCTTTCTTTAATAAAATTAATTGTATTTATACCTTATTCAATAACTACTTGTTTGGGAGAAATTTTTATCGCTTCTTTTTTCGGAATAACTATTTTCAAAATACCATTTTCATATTTGGCAAGAATTTTATCCGAATTTACTTTTTCATCTAAAGTAAAACTTCGCTTAAATGATAGAAATTGAAATTCTTTCCTAATATGCTTTAATTTTTTTTCTTCCGAAGTTTCTTTTTTCTCGTAGCTAATGGTTAATAAATTATTGTCAATATTAACTTTAAAATCTTCCTTATTCCGCCCAGGAGCATTTAATTCTACCTGATACGCATCGGTATCCTCATAAATATTAACCGGAACATTGCTCCAATTTGTTTCAAAATCTTTCCCCCAAAATGGCGCAAAATCATTTAAATAATTTGATAATAACTCATTGATTACATTTTGATTGTGTTTAATAATTGTCATAATAATTTAGATTTAAATGGTTAAACTATTTTTTTGTTTGAATTAACCAAAATATATTCCAAATACACAAATAAGCCATTACGGCACTTTTAAATATAAAATAATGCCATAATGGCATTTTCGATAAAAGAAAAAAGGAAACGAAAGAAAATATGACTGATTTTTAAACTAAATTTTAAAGTAATTTTGCACTATAATCGATATAAAAAGAGAGAATAAATATGTATCCAATAGAAATTGTAGCCCCAATGAAATCGGAGTTAACCGAAATTGGTTTCGAAGAAATGTTAACCGCCGATGAAGTAAATACAACTTTAACAGGTAAAGGTACTGTGCTGGTAGTAATTAATTCTGTTTGTGGCTGTGCAGCCGGAACCTGCCGCCCAGGTGTAATAATGGCAATCAATAATGCATCAAAAACACCAACCAAATTAGTTACCAGTTTTGCAGGATTTGACATTGAAGCTGTTCAAAAAGTACGAGAATATTTATTACCTTATCCACCTTCATCACCTTGTATTGCTTTATTTAAAGATGGTGAGTTAGCAAGTATGGTTGAACGTCATCAAATAGAAGGTAGACCGGCTAATGTAATAGCACAACATTTAATAGCTGAATTTAATAAATACTGTTAGTGATATTTGTTTTGGATGTGTTAGTAAGTATAAGTCCTGCTATTTTTAGCAGGACTTATTTTTGTAATACACTTTTTAAGCACAAAAAATACTATCATTGCAAGCCCATTAAATAAATTATATACAGGTATGTACCCCAATTTATATTATTTAGTAAAAGATTTTTTTGGTGTTGAATGGAATTGGTTACGAATTTTCAACACATTTGGATTTTTTGTAGCTATTGCATTTATAGTAGCTGCATGGATTTTAACACTTGAATTAAAAAGAAAACAAACACTTGGTTTATTTTCATATACCGAACAATCAATATTAATAGGAGCTCCGGCAACAATTACCGAATTGCTGATTAACTTTTTTTTAGGTTTCTTATTAGGATTTAAAATAATTGGTGCAGCTACTACTCCCGATGCATTAGCTGATCCTCAAAGTTTCATATTATCATCTCGTGGTAATATAGGATTTGGAATACTAATAGGGTTAGCATTCTTGGCATTAAAATGGTGGGAAAAAAATAAAGAAAAACTCGCCAAACCTGAAAATAGAATAATTAGAATATGGCCTCATGATCGAGTAGGTGATATGGTTGTTTATGCAGCATTATTTGGCTTTGCGGGTGCCAAAGTGTTTGATAATCTGGAACATTGGGATAGTTTTATAAAAGACCCTATTGGCAGTTTAATCTCGTTCAGTGGATTAACTTTTTATGGAGGCTTAATATGTGCTTCATTAGCCTTATTTTATTATTCAAAGAAACATAAAATTCCTTTTATTCATTTATGCGATGCTGCTGCACCTGCTTTAATGATAGCTTATGCTGTTGGAAGAATTGGTTGCCAAATGGCTGGAGATGGTGATTGGGGTATACTAAATAGTGCAATAATTAGCAATACACAAGGACATTTAATATTGGCAAAACCAGAAGATTTTCATTCTCTTCTTGAAGTAAATAAAGCTTTTTATGCTGAGCAATTTGCAACATTTACAAGCGTACAATCGGCACATATTACACCTTTTTGGGGATTGCCTAAATGGCTATTTGGGTACAACTATCCGCATAATGTAATTAATGAAGGTGTTGCAATTATTGGTTGTTCCGATAATTATTGCCATGTTTTACCAATTGCTGTTTTTCCTACACCATTTTATGAAATTATAATGTCCGGAATTTTATTTGCTACATTATGGATGATTAGAAATAAAATTAAAATTGCCGGTAGATTATTTGCTGTTTATTTAATTGTAAACGGAATAGAAAGGTTTTTAATTGAAAAAATTCGGGTTAACACTAAGTATTCAATTTTTGGAATGCATCCTACACAAGCTGAGTTAATATCTTTTAGTTTAATAATACTTGGCGCAATATTATTTTGGTATGCTCCAAAGTTTAAAGAAAATAAAGCTAAGCCTTAAACGTAAGTTTATCTGCTAATTCGACTATAAATTCATTATTTCAATTATCGTATAATTAATATTATGTTAAGTATGAATTATTCATTTTATTTTTATTCTAAAAAGAAAAGCTACCCTTGTGGAGTAGCCTCTGGTCTATTTCTAATTATGCTTCGTTTAAGTTAATCGTTTGAATGCAAACTATCGTATAATTTATATTTTTCGTCATAGGCATCAAAAGCTTTAGAATCTTTACCTCTAACTCTATCTCTTTTATACGCATATAAGTTGGCTAAAAAATCAACAGATTTATTATAAATATTTTTTTCTGTCGGTGCTAAACTTCCTGCAGCTTTCTTTTCTTTTAAAAGTGAAAAAGCTTTTTCAATCCATTCAATTGAACCATCAATAGATTCGGTAAGTGGTTTATCTAATTCTTCATTTGCTTTTTTATAAGGTTCAATAAGCAATTTATATTTGGCATCTATGGCAGCTCTTTTTTTCGGATCTTTTTCAACTGGCTTGGTAGTATTAATATTTTGGATGGCTTTAATATTTGCATGAAAATTATCATCAATAGTATTAAATTCATTGTAATAAATAATACCTACGTTAAATGCAGCAATGGCATTTTGATTATTTTTTGCAAATGCATTTTTAAAGCAATCTTTTGCTTTTACTTGTAGTTCGGCATGCTTTGCACTATCTAATGTGGCTTTTTCTTCTTTTGTAGGATTTACAAACATATCTCCAAATAATAAATACTTGGTTTCGTTAAGTTTTCCTTCTGCATGCTCTTTATCGTATAAAGCCACTTTTTCAAGAATGCTGTAATTTTTATTAATATAATCTAACTCATAATCTTCCCAATTTTCTTTTGGAAATGCAGATTGACAAATAGGATAATATTTATAAAAAGAGGCAGAATCTTTATGGTCACTAAAATCTATTAACACAAATCTATAAGAGTCAAGTAATGGCTCGCCACTAAACGTGATTACTTTATTATCAATTAAACGACAATAATATTTAGTAGCAATATCAACCTTTTTTGCGTTTTGTGCTGAATAGCCAGAATATAAAACAGAAGTTGTATCAAAAGGCTGGATTGAACTACTCCATTTTCTAGAAAATATTACATCGCTATATTTGGTAGCATTTTCGAAATGAATTAAAGCAGAATCCCATTTTTTACCATTAAAAGAGCTTATTCCTTGGTTAAAAGAGGTAGAATATAAATCGAATGCCACTGTTCTTAATTCACTGGTATCTTGTTTAAGTTGAGCATAGATATCCATACATTTATCAAAAGATTCAATAGCAATTTTATCGGTTTGAGGATACTTTGCACGTGTTGCCTCATTTTTATATAAAGTTGCATACACTTTTGCTTTCCATAAATAGGTCAAAGGTTTATCTTGTAATTTTGGATCACTCGATAATTTATCAATTTCGGTTTTTGCATCATCAAATTTTTGAATTAAAAATGCAGTTTGAACTTTTTTGTACTCTTTTGCATCCTGTGCTTTGATAGAATTGAAATAACAGCATACTACCATTGCAAGCAATAAAAACTTTTTCATAAATGGTTTTTTAATTATTGTTATCAGTTGAGGTTGGTTATATTATTTTCGGTACCACTTTCATTATTACTGCTACTATCGTTTTCGTTTATAGTAGTAGCTATTTCAGGTTCATCTTGTAAAACTTCTTTTTCTTCAATTTTAGAAATTGCTGCAATAGCATCATCGGCATCTAAACGTATTAAAATTACACCCTGTGTAGCTCTTCCAGCTGTTTTAATAGTATTTACCGGTGTACGCAAAGTTATACCCGATTTACAAGTAATTATCAAATCTTCTGTTTCACTTACATCTAATATGCCTACTAATTTTCCTGTTTTTTCGGTAACATTAATAGTTTTTACACCTTTCCCACCTCTATTAGTTATTCTGTATACATCTTCTCCATCTGCATCAAGCAAAGATGTTTTTTTACCAAACCCATTTTCACTAACTACTAAAACAGTTCTTGAAGTGTCTTCATTTTTAATACAAATCATTCCTACTACTTCATCGGTTGTATTATCAACTTCAATTCCTGTTACACCAATTGCACCTCTACCCGTTGGACGTACTTTTTCTTCTATAAACCTAATTGCTCTACCACTTTTTACAGCCATCATAATTTCGCTGCTACCATCAGTCATTTTAGCTTCTAATAGCTGATCTCCTTCTACAATAGTAATAGCTATAACACCGTTGGCACGAGGGCGAGAAAAATCTTCTAATAATGTTTTTTTAATAATTCCTTTTTTGGTACATAAAACTATGTAGTGAGAAGAAACAAATTCTTTATCTTCTAAATTTTTAATATCAATAATGGTTCTTACTTTGTCATCGGAAGGAATTTGAATGAGATTTTGAATGGCTCTACCTTTTCCTTGCTTCTCTCCTTCCGGAATTTCGTATACTTTTAGCCAATAGCATCTTCCTTTTTCTGTAAAAAATAATAGTGTATGATGAGTTGATGCTACAAAAAGCTGTTCTACATAATCTTCTTCTCTTGTTTTACTGCCAATAGCTCCTCTTCCACCTCGGCGTTGTTGCCTATATTCTGATGCCGATGTTCTTTTAATATATCCTAAGTGCGAGATGGTAATTACAACATCTTCTTTTTCAATTAAATCTTCTATTCGCATTTCATCGGCTAAGTATTGAATTTCCGATTTTCTTTCATTTCCGAATTTATTTTTTACTTCAAGCAGTTCGGTTTTAATTAATTCAAATCGTAAGGGTTCATTCGCTAATAATTCTTGTAATCCTTCAATTGTTTTCATCAGCTCATCATATTCCTCCTTAATTTTTTCACGCTCCATGCCTGTTAATCTTTGCAATCTTAATTCTAAAATTGCTTTAGCCTGAATCTCGTCTAATCCCCATCCTGCATTAATAAGATTAGATTTGGCTATTTCCGGATTATCAGAATTACGAATTAAACGAATTACTTCATCTAAATGATCGAGTGCAATTAAATATCCATTTAAAATATGAGCTCTTTCTTGTGCTTTTCTAAGATCATATTTAGCTCTACGAATTACGACTTCCATTCTAAACTCTACAAATTCGGAGATAAGTTCTTTTAAATTCAGAATTTTTGGTCGGCCTTTACTTAAGGCTACATTATTTATTCCGTAGCTGGTTTGTAATTCGGTAAATTTATATAATTGATTAATTACTACTTGGGCTACTGCATCACGTTTTAAATCAACTACAATTCTTGTTCCTTCGCGTTTATTACTTTCGTTATTAACATGTGCAATTCCTTCTACAACCTTCTCATTAACTAATTGTCCAATTCTATCTGCTAAAGAATCTCTGTTTACTTGATACGGAACTTCGGTAATTACAATTTGTTCTCTTCCGCTTTGTTTGGTATCAATATGGCATTTTCCTCGAACTACTACCCTTCCTCTGCCGGTTAGCATAGCTTGCTTTACACCTTCCATTCCGTAAATAATACCACCTGTTGGAAAGTCGGGAGCTTTTACATGTTTCATCAATTCGTCAATGGTAATATCTTTATTTTCAATGTAAGCTATACAGCCATCCACTACTTCTTGTAAATTATGCGGCATCATATTAGTAGCCATCCCTACTGCAATACCAGATGAGCCATTTACTAATAACTGCGGAATTCTTGTAGGAAGAACCGTAGGTTCTTGTAAGCTATCATCGAAATTTAGTTGAAAATCTACCGTATCTTTTTCAATATCCTCAAGCATTGCTTCGGCAAAACGATGCAATCTTACTTCGGTATATCGCATAGCTGCTGGAGGATCGCCATCCTGATTTCCAAAATTACCTTGTCCATCTACTAAAGTATTACGCATAGTCCAATCTTGAGCCATGCGAACTAATGTATCATAAATGGCACTATCGCCATGTGGATGATATTTACCCATTACCTCTCCTACAATACGAGCCGATTTTTTATAGGGTTTAGAATAGGTATTACCCAGCTCATTCATGGCATATAACACTCTACGATGCACTGGCTTAAATCCATCGCGGGCATCGGGTAATGCACGACCAACAATAACCGACATTGAATAATCAATGTAGGCAGTTTTCATTTGTTCCTCAATATTAACGGGAATAATTCTATCGTTATCGGTTGTTTGTTCAGGCACTAAATTATTGTTCTCTTCCATTACTGATTTTACCTTTTTCTTTTGATTTTTTTATGGGTTGCGAAGATAAATTTTACCAAGCGAATAACCTTAGAAAAATGCTTATTTTTAAAGGGGGTTATCCACATTTTAACAGAAATTGTGCGGTTATATATTTGGGTTATTTACTGCATCTATTTTAAATATTCTCTTAATCAATTTGAAATGCAAAGTATATTCGGAATTATATTTGAAAAATGAAACAAATTCTTTTAATAGGAGCAGGTAAATCTGCCACTGTGTTGATTAATTATTTAAAGCAAGTAATTACAGAAAAACAATGGCAACTTACTGTTGCCGATAACGATATTAATGTAGCATCTGCCAAAGTGGGTAATCATCCTTTTGCAAAAGCCATTCAGCTTACTATTCAAAATGAATCGGAAAGGAATGAGTTAATACAACAAGCCGATATTGTTATATCTATGATGCCTCCGGCATTACATTATTTGGTTGCAATAGATTGCATTAAATTTAATAAGCATTTATTAACTGCCTCGTACATAGATGAAAATCTTAAAAAAGAAGAACATCAACTGAAAGAAAAAGGATTATTATTCTTATGCGAAATGGGATTAGATCCGGGCATAGATCACATGAGTGCCATGCAAATAATTAATGCTATTAAAGTAAAAGGCGGAAAAATAACTTCTTTTAAATCGCATTGTGGCGGATTAATTGCTCCGGAAAGTGATAATAATCCATGGCATTATAAAATAAGTTGGAATCCCAGAAATGTTATTATGGCTGGCAAAGCCGGCGCCACTTTTAAAGAAAATAATATTATAAAAACAGTTCCCTACACACAACTTTTTAATTCAAAAAATAACATTAACCTTTCTGCTTCCGAATCTTATGCATTTTATCCGAATAGAGATTCGTTACAATATATGCAGTTATATGGATTAGAAAATATTGAAACCTTTATCCGAACTACATTGAGGCATCCCGAATTTAGCTTTGGCTGGAAAAATATTGTTGATCTTCAATTAACCGATGAAGAAAAAATATATGAAACAAACGGAATGAGTATAGCTCATTTCTTTCAGCAACATTTTCAAAAGCATGGATTTAGTGATTGGTTAAACGAGATGCTTATGAATCGTTTAAGTATAGCCAAAAATATGGCTGAAAAATTAATTGAATTAATGAATTTATCAGAAAAATCGAATACAGAATCTGAATCGGTTGATAAAGAAATACTGTTAGTTGATGAAAAAGGTAACTTAAATAATGTAAATATTGAAGAAGCTAAAGATAAAGCTGCCGAAACAATGGCTTCGGAAATGAACGAAGCAAATATAATTATGAGCCAATTAATGTTTTTAGGAATAGATGACGATACAACTTTAATTAACCAAGGCCTTTGTAGCGCAGCAGATATTTTACAATTTATTGTTGAAAAAAAATGGGCATTACAACCAACAGATAAAGATATGATTGTAATGCTTCATGAAATCGAGTATGAATTAAACAATGAAAAGAAAAAAATAAATAGCTTACTGAAAGTAAAAGGCGAAGATGCTTTACAAACGGCAATGGCTAAAACGGTAGGTTTACCTTTAGGCATTGCTGCTAAATTAATTTTAGAAGGACAAATTACTGAAACCGGATTGCATATTCCAATTATTGCCGGTATTTACCAACCGGTATTACTTGAATTAAAAAAACTGGGAATTGAATTTGTTGAATATTAATTTTCTCTCATAATTACACAATTAGGTACTATTTTTTAGTTCAAAAAATTATCAATTATTTTATTTATCAGAGAAATGCTTGTATTCATCTCTCTGATAAATTTTAAATACCTCATAATTCTCTTACCCAAATATTTCTAAAACTCAATGGCTCACTCTTATCTCCATGTGCTTGTAATTTAATAGGAGCAGCCCCATGTTTATGATACGATGGCAAGCCAATCCACTTGGTTTCTCCTTTTAACGCTACATTATTTTGCACTAAAACTCCGTTATGAAAGGCGGTAACTTTTGCTGCAGATTTTAAAGAACCATCTTCATTAAATTGTGGTGCAGTCCATATTACATCAAAACTTTGCCATTCACCGGGTTTTCTACAGGCATTTGCCAAAGGGATAAATTGTTTATACACACTTCCAACCTGACCATTTACATACGTTGCATTATGGTAGTTATCTAATATCTGCAATTCATATCCTGCATCGCCACCTCCGGTTGATGCCAAAAACAATCCGCTATTCCCTCTTGCTTGACCTTCACCAGTAATATTTTCCGGTATGCGATATTCTAAGTGTAATTGATAATTGGTGAATAGTTTTTTTGTTTGAATATTGCCCGATTTCTTATTAACTGTAACAATTCCGTCTGCAACAAACCAATTGGCAGGTTTTCTAATATCATTTGTTAAAACCCATTCATTTAAGTTTTTGCCATCAAACAAAATAATTGCATCGGATGGTGGAGTTGAAAAACTTTCTCCGGGAGTTACAACTTTTGGAACAGGTGAATATACTTCTGTTTTAGCAGCAGAATCTACAGCACTCATTTTTTGAGCAGAAGATACCATTGCAAAAGAAAAACAAAAACAGACTAAGATATTTTTTTTCATATATAAAATTTAAAATTTAGGTAATTGATAACCATTGTAATATTTTTTTGTGAAGTATTGTTGATTAATAGTTATATCAGTGAACTGATTTATTGCTTTATCCCAAGTAATTCGTTGACTACTTCTATAACTAATATTTCCCATTTGTGCAACTGTTGCTACTAACGAAGCATCTTTTATAGAGCAATGTAGTTTATCTTTTTTATTAGAACGAATTACATCTACAAAGTTTTTCATGTGCATATAAACTCCATCATCCATTACTTTTTCGAAAGGTTTGGCAACTTTTTGAACACTCTGTTTCTCTTCAATTACTTCCCAACCTGCACGATTTAAAATTAAAGTAGCATTATTACCAATAAAAGCTATGCCATGGTCTCTTCCATAAAAACCATTATCAATACCCATTGCATGATCCCACATCAAATTAAAATGATCAAACTCGTACAATGCTGTTAATGTATCGGGTGTTTCTTCTGCAAAATTAGGATACGCAAATTTTCCTCCTAATGCTGCAATGGTTGTAGGATAGTTTGCTTTCATGCCCAATAAAGCATAATCTAATAAATGAACTCCCCAATCAGTCATTAAACCACCTGCATAATCCCAAAACCAGCGAAAATCGAAATGAAATCGGCTTGAATTAAAATTTCGTTTAGGTGCAGGGCCTAACCATTTTTCATAATCTACTCCTTTTGGTACAGGCGAATCTGGAACAATTGGTTTTGGTTTCATCCAACCCTGATAGCACCATACTTTCACAGTTCGTATATTTCCAAGCATACCTGTATCAATAAAATTAATCGCATTTCTAAAATGTTGCTGACTTCTTTGCCATTGCCCAACTTGTACAATTGACTCATATTTCTCTTGTGCTGCAATCATAGCATTACATTCTCCAATACTATTGCCACAAGGTTTTTCAACATAAACATGTTTACCGGCACTACAAGCATCAATCATTTGTAACGCATGCCAATGATCGGGAGTGCCTATAATAACAATATCAATATCATGGTTGGCCAATAATTGCCTATAATCTTTATATATTTTTATTTTGGAAGTATTAAAATTTTTATCCGAAAGTTCTTTTAATCTTCTTGTAATTACATTTTCATCTATATCGCAAATGGCAGCAAGGTTTATACCTTGTTGTTGTAATATGGCATTGGTATCAGTCCACCCCATTCCATTTACACCAATTACACCAACATTTAATTGATCTGAAGGAGCTACTTTTTTAAGCAAAGAAGCAAATGAAGTATAAGGCAATGAAGATGCTAATAAAGTTCCGGCTAATGAAAGCGAGGATTGTTGTATAAATTTTCTACGAGAACTCATAAATTGCAAGCTTTGCTATAAAAGTAATCAATACTTTTTCAGTATAAAATTGACAAATGGTAAAAAAAGAAAATAGCAATTTACTTTTTGGGCATCTCGCTTTTAAATAAATTATTAACTCCCTTTTTAATTATCTTTTTCAGCTCACCATTTTTTTCATGAGCAATTAATAGTTGTAAAAGCGATACGGTAGTCATTGCATCACCCATGGCTCTATGCCTGCTTTTATTTTCAATTTGAAAGTGTTGTGCCAACGATTCTAACCCATATTTTGCTAATCCAGGAAAAGTTTTTCGAGAATGCTTAAGCGTACAGAATTTAGGCGTATTAAGTATAAAGCCGGATTGTTCTAATTGAAATTTCACAAAAGAATAATCGAAGCTTACATTATGAGCAACAAAAACTTTATTGTGCAATAAATTATAAATAATGCCGGCAACACTCGAAAATAAAGGAGCATCTGCCACCATTTCGTCTGTAATGCCGGTTAATGTTTGAACATATTTTTGAATAGGCTTTTGAGGATTAATTAAAGTAGCATATTTACCTTCTATGTTTATACCATTGTGTAATATGATAGCAATTTCGGTAATGCCATTAGAAGTTGCTGCCCCTCCGGTTGTTTCTATATCTACTACTGCAAACATGGGTGTAATTTAAGGCTTAAATAATTTTATAAAAAAATGCTAAATTGTTAAAATTGTATTATAATTTTGTACTAAGAAATTAACAGCCGGAGAACACCCACAAAATTTCGATACTGGATGTACACCCCGACTTGCTTCCAACATCCTTAGAAACTCCCGTATTGTTAACTGTTAAATTTCTTTTTATGCAAAAAACTCAACCACATTTTAATGAAGGATTAAGAGACACGCTTATTGTATTGGCTCTATTAAGCATTATAGTAGTTGTGTCTTATTTATCTTGGACAGGCAAGATTTAAGAGCTATAGCCAATAGCATCCTTCGTTACACGCTTATACAATTGTAATTGTGTAGGTGCTAAATTTTACTGTAAAGTAACCATTACTATTTCCTTACTTTTGTAACCATAATTGGCCGAAAAGTATGGAACTAAGTAAGAATTATTTACCATTGGAAATTGAGCATAAGTGGTACGAGTATTGGCTTCAAAAAAAGTATTTTAACAGTACTCCTGATAATAGAGAAGCATATACTATTGTTATTCCTCCGCCCAATGTAACTGGCGTGTTACACATGGGGCATTGTTTAAATAATACCATTCAAGATATTTTAATTCGCCGTGCCAGGATGCAAGGCAAAAATGCTTGTTGGGTTCCCGGAACAGACCATGCCTCTATTGCTACAGAAGCCAAGGTGGTTGCAATGTTGCGTGAAAGAGGTATTTCAAAATCTTCCTTAACCAGAGAAGAGTTTTTAAAATATGCATGGGAATGGAAAGAAAAATATGGCGGTATTATTTTACAACAACTAAAAAAATTAGGCTGTAGCTTAGATTGGAGCAGAACATCATTCACTATGGATGATGAGTATTACCAAAGTGTTATAAAAATATTTATTGACCTATATAATAAAGGCATTATTTATCGTGGACTTAGAATGGTAAATTGGGATCCGGTTGGTAAAACTGCTTTAAGTGATGAAGAAGTTATTTTTAAAGAGATTGATTCGAAATTATACTATATAAAATATGCTTTGGTTGAAGATGGCACCAAACATATTACAGTTGCCACAACAAGACCGGAAACAATTTTGGGTGATGTTGCTATTTGCGTAAATCCTACCGATACACGTTATGCGTCATGGATTGGTGAAGAAGTAATTGTTCCAATCATCAATAGAAAAATACCCATCATTGCAGATGAGTATGTTGATGCAACATTTGGAACCGGTGCTTTAAAAATTACACCGGCACACGACAAGAACGATAATGAACTCGGCAAAAAACATAATCTGAAAGCATTGAATACATTAGATGCTGAGGGAAGATTTACTGCTATTGATCTGATGGAAGAAAACCCATCTGAATTAGTTCTTTCTTATAATGGTGTTGATAGATTTGAATTGAGAAAAATAATTGTTGATGATATTGCCAAATTAAATCTGGTTGAAAAGATTGAAGATTATAAAGGCACAATCGGTACAAGTGAAAGAACAGGTGCTGTAATTGAAAGCAGATTGAGTTTACAGTGGTTTATGAACATGAAAGAATTTCTTAATAGAAATCCTGAAACGCTTTCTGCTGTAATGAATGATGAAATTAGATTTCATCCCGAAAAAACAAAAAATACTTATAGCCATTGGTTGAATAATATTAAGGATTGGTGCATTTCTCGACAATTGTGGTGGGGACAAAGAATTCCGGCTTGGCATGATGAAGCTGGAAATTATGTGGTAGCTGCAACTAAGGAAGATGCCATTAAAACTTTTGCAACTAAATACGGTAGACAATTAACGGTTGACAGTTCACTGAAACAAGATGAAGATGTGCTAGACACTTGGTTCTCTTCATGGCTATGGCCTATTGAAGTTTTCAAAGGCATTAGTAATCCGGATAATAAAGAAATTGAATACTACTATCCTACTACAACATTAGTAACCGCACAAGATATTATTTTCTTTTGGGTTGCCAGAATGATTATGGCAGGTTATGAATTTAAAAATCAGCTACCTTTTAAAGACGTTTATTTCACAGGAATGGTAAGAGATAAACAAGGTAGAAAAATGAGTAAACAATTAGGCAACTCACCTGATTTATTAGCGTTGATTGACAAGTACGGAGCAGATGCTGTTCGTTTTGGTATCATGTTCTCTTCTCCTGCAGGAAATGATTTAATGTTTGATGAATCTTCCTTAGAACAGGGAAGAAATTTCAACAATAAATTATGGAATGCTTTGAAGTTGATTAAGATGTGGGAAGGAAGACAACAGAATTTAGTTGCTGGAAAACAAGCAACAGAAAACTTTGCAACTGATTGGTTCGAAAACAGATTGAACGAAGTTAAAAATGAAGTAGAAGGATTATTGCAACAATTCCGTTTGAGTGAAGCATTAAAAGTAATTTATTCTTTGATTTGGGATGATTTCTGTAGTTGGTACTTGGAATGGATTAAACCCGGATTTGAGCAACCAATTAATATGGTTGTTTATGATAAAACCATTGGATATTTTGAAGAATTGATGCAATTGTTACATCCTTTCATGCCTTTTATTACAGAAGAGATCTATCATCACTTAAGAAAACAAGATGTTGATTTATGTGTAACCGTGAAATCAAAAATTAGAAATCACAATTCAGCTATTCTTACTCAAGGCAAGTTATTGCAACAAGTTATTTCTGCCATTCGTGATGCAAGAGTTAAAAATCAAATCAAACCAAAGGATTCAATTAAACTGCATATTCAAACAGAAGAAAAAGAAGCATATCAAGGAATTGAAAATATCTTACATAAACAAATCAATGCAGCTTCTATTCTTTTTACAACTGATATTGTTGCCAATTCAATTGTTGTTGCTGTTGAAAAGGATAAATTCTTTATTGAATCTGAAAAGGAAATTGATACTGCTTCATTGAAAGAAGAATTATTAAAAGATTTAGCTTATCAAAAAGGATTCTTAGAATCAGTAATGAAAAAATTAAGCAACGAACGATTTATTCAAAATGCAAAACTCGAAATTATTGCTATCGAACAAAAAAAGAAATCGGATGCGGAAGCCAGAATAAAAGCCATTGAAGAAAGTTTATCTGCATTATAAATACTATACATGAAAAAAATATTATTTTCCTTCTTTAGTCTACTTTTTACAATCAATCTATTTAGCCAAAATTGGGATATTAATATATTACATCAAATAAATACAAAATATCCTACTAATTCTTCTTTAAAAACTATATCAGCAACCGCCGAGCCATTAACAGTAGCAATTCCCTTTGGAATGGTTTCAGTTGCACTAATAACTAATAACAAAAAATTAGAATTAAAGGCATATAAATTAATGGGTAGCATTTTTGTTACAGCTGCTATTACAGAAGGATTAAAGATTGCAATTAACAGAGCAAGGCCTTATGAAACTTATCCCAATCTTATTTATCCTAATTCTTATGAAGCCGGAAAATCTTTTCCATCTGCACATACTTCCTTAGCATTTGCAACAGCTACTTCATTATTTATTAATAATAAAAAATGGTATATAGCTTTGCCTGCTTACGGTTGGGCAACCAGTGTTGCATATTCTCGATTATATCTTGGTGAACATTATCCTACCGATGTAATTGCTGGTGCAATTGTAGGGGCAGGTAGTGCATGGCTAAGCGATTGGTTAACTAAAAAATATTTTACAAAACACAAAAAATAAATGTCCCCCATTACCATTCGATTTGCCACCATTGAAGATGTTTCCACCATTCAACAAATTGCGTTTAGCACTTGGCCTGTAGCTTATAGTGCTATACTTGCAAAAGAACAATTAGATTACATGCTGGAAATGTTTTATAGCAAAGAATCGTTAATAAATCAGTTACTTCACGAACATATTTTTTTATTGGCTATCAAGAATGATACTTGTATTGGATTTGCTTCTTTTAATTTAATTGATAATCAAATATACAAGCTTCAAAAACTCTATGTACTCCCTTCTACTCAAAAAACAGGAGCAGGAAAAATTTTATTAGAAGAAGTATGTAAAATGGTGAAAAATTTTGGTGCAATAAAATTACAATTGAATGTTAACCGTCATAATGCAGCAATTGAGTTTTATAAAAGAATGGGATTTGAAATTATTAAAGAAGATGATATTAATATTGGTCAAAATTATTTTATGAACGATTATGTAATGGAAAAAAATATATAAGCTGAATTATTAGTATACCATAACATGTGTTTGTTTAACAATGCCCATTACAAATACACTTTGTACATGCCCAATATTTTCTGATTGACTAAGTTTATTTACATGAAAATTATAATAAGCATCCATATTTTCTGAAACTACTTTTAGCATAAAATCAAATTCGCCCGAAATATTATAACACTCAATAACTTCATTTAACTCATTCATGTGCTTAATAAATTTTGCTCCTGCAGTTTTATCATGCTGCTTTAATGATACATAACAAATTACCATCAATCCTTTTTTAACCTTAGTATGATCAACCAATGCCGCATATTGTTTAATAATTCCTACACTTTCCATTCGTTTAATACGCTCATGTACAGGTGTTGTACTTAAATGTACTTTATTAGCTATTTCTTTTACTGTAATTTTTGCATTTTGTTGCAACAGTTTTAAAATTAAATGGTCTACCGAATCAATTGAAAAATCAGTATTAGTTGTTTGTTCTGTTTTTATAGTTTTTGACATTCTAAATATTATATTTGTTCTAAACAAAATTGATATTATACAAATCTATTCTAAATTTATCATTTTATTTACACCTTTATTCTATTAACTTACTTTTGCCCATAAATAATAAATCATGCATACAATTACCAAATCAATTGATTTTAATCTTGCTTATAAAGTGGCTGATATTAGTTTAGCCGAATGGGGACGCAAAGAAATTCGTTTAGCTGAAGCTGAAATGCCCGGATTAATGGCTATTCGTGCCGAATATGGTCCATCTCAACCTTTAAAAGGTGCTCGTATTGCCGGCTGTTTGCACATGACTATCCAAACTGCAGTATTAATTGAAACTTTAACTGCTTTAGGTGCAGAAGTGAAATGGAGTTCATGTAATATCTTTTCTACACAAGATCACGCTGCTGCAGCAATTGCCGCTGCCGGTATTCCGGTATTTGCATGGAAAGGAGAAACTTTAGAAGAAGCTGATTGGTGCATAGAACAAACCTTATTTTTTGGAAGTGCAGAACGCCCATTAAACATGATATTGGATGATGGTGGCGATTTAACCAATATGGTATTGGATAAATATCCTGAGTTAATTGCAGGTATTAAAGGATTATCTGAAGAAACAACCACCGGCGTACATCGTTTATATGAAAGAATGGCGAAAGGCACTTTACC